>JAIYCH010000032.1 GCA_027488135.1 Saprospiraceae bacterium
GTCAAACGGTAATAAACAAAGAAAGAGCAGGAGATTATCTGGGCAAAACAGTACAAGTCATTCCACATATCACCGATGAGATAAAGCGGAGAGTTATGTTGCTGGCTTCAAATTCCAACTTTGATATTATCATCACGGAACTCGGAGGAACGGTTGGAGATATTGAATCTCTGCCCTATTTAGAATCTCTTAGACAATTGCGCTGGGAGTTAGGTTCCGATAACTGTTTGGTCATTCATCTGACTTTAATTCCCTATTTAAGTGCTGCAGGAGAACTTAAAACAAAGCCAACGCAGCATTCGGTTAAAGAATTATTAAATACGGGGATACAGCCTGATATATTAGTTTGTCGCACGGAACATTCCATCAATATGGATATCCGCAGAAAATTGGCTTTGTTTTGCAATGTCGATGTTGGCTCTGTCATTGAGGCTATTGACGCACCTACCATCTATGATGTGCCCTTATTAATGCTGTCTGAAAAACTCGATAGTACGGTTTTATCAAAATTAAGGCTTCCAGACAGAAAGGAACCTAATTTAAAAACATGGAAATCGTTCTTAAACAAACTTAAACATCCCACCAACGAGGTTACTATTGGGCTTGTCGGGAAATATAACGAATTACAGGATGCCTATAAATCAATTTACGAATCGTTCATTCATGCAGGAGCTATAAATGAATGTAAGGTAAAAGTGATACCCATACATGCGGAAGAATTAGATAGTTCATATAATGCATTGGAAAACATTCTTGGTAAATTAGATGGCGTTTTAGTAGCTCCGGGATTTGGAGAAAGAGGCATTGCCGGGAAAATAAAAGCGATTGAATTCGTAAGAAAAAATAAAATCCCTTTCTTTGGTATATGTCTTGGCATGCAGTGTGCCGTAGTAGAATTTGCCTTACATGTGGCTGGCATTGAGCATGCAAGTTCCACTGAGGTCAACCCAGAAACCCCCGAACCTGTCATTGATATGATGGAAGATCAGAAAAAAATTACCGCAAAAGGGGGAACGATGCGCTTGGGAGCTTATGCTTGTGAACTGAAGAAAAAAACGAAAGCTGCCGTAGCTTATGGGGGTTTAAAAATATCAGAAAGGCATCGACACCGCTATGAATTTAACAATGCCTATTTAGAAAAATTAACAGCTGCTGGCTTGATTGTTTCCGGTGTAAATCCACAATCTGGCCTGGTAGAAATTATTGAACTGGCAGATCACCCCTGGTTTGTTGGCGTACAATTTCACCCTGAATTAAAAAGTACCGTTGAGAATCCTCATCCGCTTTTTGTTCATTTTGTGAAAGCGGCATTAACCCATAAGAAATCTAAGGTATGACCATAAAATAAAGAGGCTGTCCTTTGAAGGTCAGCCTCTCGTTGTCAAAAATCGAAAATAATAGTAGTATCTAGTTTTTAGTTTCAGCCTTAGCTTTTTGCATTGGATTCATTCCACCGCCACCACTCCAGCGACCACCACCAGATTGCTTAAATAATTCAAATCTTGAAGGAACAGCTTTGCGAGGGAAAAAGTTATTTTCTCTGTCTGTGTCCGCCGTTTCTTCCTGTGGATCCAATTCTACACTCACCACTGGTTTAGCCAGTGCAAATACTTTTGATACCTTTTGGTCATTAAGTCTAAAGATTTCCGCTGGAATTCTCTGAACCTCTTTCGTACCATCTTCAAAATTAAATTGAATAATTAAAGGCATCAATACTCCCCCTTTATTAGAGAAATCCAATTGATAAAAATGTAAACCTTTTGCTAAAAATGCTTTCTCCTTTTCACCTAACCCAGTCATATATTGGTCATAGGCTTTTTTGTCGGAAGGAACAATCGCATTTGGATCATAATTATTATAAAAATCTTCTAAATCTTTATTTCTTTCCACTGCTGTGGTCGGTAAGTCCTTTTTATTATTTTGATAAGTAATATCCTTCTCAAGTTCCTCCTTTACGGCTTTACCAGCTAAAGGTTTTTCAATGTCCGGATTTTTAGTATCCATTCTGAAAGGTGTCACATTATCCAAAGAAATATCCACATGATCTGTAGTAAAAAACCAGCCTCTCCAGAACCAATCGAGGTCAACGCCCGATGCATCTTCCATGGTACGGAAAAGATCAGAAGGTGTAGGATGTTTGAAAGCCCAACGCTTTGCATATTCTCTGAAAGAAAAATCAAATAATTCTCTGCCCATAACAGTTTCACGAAGAATATTTAAGGCAGTTGCTGGTTTCCCATAAGCATTATCACCAAAACGGATAATAGATTCAGAATTTGTCATGATTGGATTCTGCACCGATTTATCCATTTTCATATAATCAACAATCGACTTAGCCGGGCCACTTCCAGAAGGGTAATCCCTTTGCCACTCTTGTTCCGCAAGAAACTGGCAGAAAGAATTTAAGCCTTCATCCATCCAGGTCCACTGACGTTCGTCAGAATTTACAATCATAGGAAAGAAATTATGCCCAACTTCATGGAAAATAACAGATAGCATTCCATATTTAATTCTGTCAGAATAAGTTCCATCTTTTTCAGGACGACCATAATTAAAACAAATCATTGGGTACTCCATACCATTGCTGGCCTCCACGGAAATAGCCACAGGATAAGGATAAGGGATGGTATGCTTGGAGTAAACCCTCAAAGTATGCGCCACTGCTTCTGTAGAATATTGGCCATACAGCGGATTTGCTTCCTTCGGATAGTAGGACATAGCCATAACTAAAGGCTGCGTACTTCCGTCAATTTTTACCCCAACGGCATCCCAGATATATTTTCTACTGGTTCCAAAAGCAAAATCACGAACATTCTCCGCTTTATAAATCCAAGTTTTCTTGGTAGTTGCTTTTGTTTTTTCTTTTTCTGTAGCTTCCGCCTGAGTTACAATGACAACGGGTTTAACAGCCGATTTTGATGCTTCAAATCTTTTTAATTGCTCAGCTGTTAGGACCTCTTTTCCATTTTGCAAAACACCTGTAGAAGCTACGATATGGTCAGAAGGAACGGTGATAGCTACGGTGAAATTTCCGAAAGGCAGCGTGAATTCACCTTGTCCTAGAAATTGCTTGTGCTGCCATCCATTATAATCATCATAAACAGCCATTCTTGGATACCACTGAGCCAAGGTGTAAAGGTAATTTCCATCCTCCGGAAATAACTCATATCCTCCTCTGCTGTCGCCAGATAAAGCAGGATTCTGCCTGTCATTGATATTATAAGCCCACGAAATATTGAGTACTACTTTACCGCCCTTTGCAGCTAAAGGAGTAGGCAAGTCCACTCTCATCATCGTTTTATTGACCGTATATTTCAGGTCTTTACCCATCACATCGCGAACATATTCCAATTTGAAACCCCCATCAAAAGAATTATCAATCATGGCATTCAATTGAGTCAAAGAAGTACGCTCTGACATGGTATTGGTTTTCGTCTTATAGGTATCAGACTCAGGATCAACTATATTCTGATCTAATTGAACCCATACATAAGTCAAAACATGAGGAGAATTATTTGTATAGGTAATGGTTTCCTTACCTATTAAGCGTTGAGTGTTATCATCAACCTCCACTTTAATGTCATAATCAGCACGTTGCTGCCAATAACTTTCACCGGGTGCACCTGAGGCGGTCCGGTAGGTATTGGGGGTAGGCAGTTCAGAACCTAATTGTCTGAAGAGACTTTTGTCTGTGTTTGGCGATTGAGCCCAAGCGATAAAAGTAAAGCTTAAAGCCACCAGAATCAAATATAAATGCTTCATTTTGTTATTTTTTCAAAATAGGACTTCAAAATTAATGAATAAAAATAAGTAAACAGAAAAAAATTATTTTCTCAACTATAAATTCGACCAATAACTCATTTCATGCACGAATGACCCATTCCATTACATCATACAAATTATTATCGATGAAAAACCAAATCTTCCCCCTGCCTTAAAACGTTTACATCTTTGAGTTGACTTTCATACGTTTTTATAGCTAACTTTTCAACAAAGCCCTTTCCCTGTTTTTTTTCGTCATGGGTAGCCACCAAAATAGAGGCACCTGATAATTCCTTTGCTCTCAATGCCTTTTTATATCCCAGATTAATAGTACCACCTAACCAAAAGGGGAGTTTAAAGGTTGTAGTTGTCGTTATTAGTACATCAGCATTAGGCAAGTTCGTCGCTTTCGTACCATGAGGTGCGTATATAAAAATACCATCCTCATTTTCTATCTGAAAGGCAAAATGAACCGGATCAAAAATCGAATTGGAAGGTATAACCCTTATTTTAAATGGTGCTTCTTCAATAGGTATCAACACGTTAAAATGGTTCCAGCCACTTATTTTTTTCAACGTCCCTGGTCTGGAAATTACTGGAATATCCTTATCAAATTGCACTAAGGTTTCCTTATTACAATGATCGGTAAATGGGTGTGATATAAATATATAGTCTATTTTACCTAATGCCTCCACTTTGGGTTGCGCTGTAAGGTGAAATTGCTCACTAAAAGCTGGATGAAAATCAATCTGGGAGGGGGTAAACCAGGGATCAACCAATACCCGGATTCCCTCCCATTCCCACATCCATGAACTATCTTCATTTAATTTTACTAACCTCATCCCAATTATTTTATAAGCAATATATAAATAACTATCTTTATTTAGTAAATAATAGGATGAAAACTAGAATTGCACCAACGCCAAGTGGCTTTTTACATACTGGAAATGCTGTCTCTTTCCTCATCACTTATTGTTTGGCTAAATGCGTAAACGGGAAACTTTTATTGCGTATAGACGACCTAGACAGGGAAAGATATCGACGAGAATATGTAGATGACATATTTTATTCCCTTGACTGGCTGGGCATTCAATATGATGAAGGACCATTTTCTGTTTCCGATTTTGAGAAAAATTGGTCACAACATCATAGATTAAAAATATATACGGATGCACTTCAGGTATCCCTGGAAAATGATTGGGTATATGCCTGTAACTGCACCCGCAAGGAATTAATCACATCAGAGGGGAACGCTGTTTATCATGGAAAATGTAGGAACTTGAAAAATTCATTTCTCGAAAATTCTGCCTGGCGATGGAAAATAAAAACAGATACTTGTATTTATTGGGCTGATATGTTCAGGTCTCAAATCCAGATAAATTTATTCGAACAAATGGGAGATTTTGTGGTGAGACAAAAAAATGGTCTGCCCTCCTATCAATTAGGCAGTTATGTTGATGATCTGCATTTTAATATAACACATATTATCAGAGGTGCCGATTTACTAACTTCTACCGCCGCCCAATTATATCTTGCAAAATGTTGGAAGGCAACTGCTTTTCAACACATCCATTTCGGACATCATCATTTACTTACCGATGAAAATGGCCAAAAATTATCTAAATCAGCAGGTGACAGATCCTTAAAAGCATTAAGAGAAAACGGGCAAATTCCACTTAACATCCTTGAAATAGCAAGAAAAATGTTAGGTTTGCCCGACGAGAAAATAGAAACAACGGAAGATTTGGTAAAACTGTGTATTGCTTATAAACCCTTTTTAAATGAAAAAATCTGACCTTTTTAGAGAACTTGTGGAGAACAGACGTTCTAACAGACATTTTTCGCCTGACATTGAAGTGCCAGAAGAATCTGTTTTATCTGCCTTAACACTGGCCCACCTTTCTCCTAACAGCAGTAATATGCAACTTTGGGGATTTTACTGGATCAAATCAGAGAACTTGCTGGAACAGATGACGCCTCTTTGCATGGGTCAATCCGCAGCCAGAACAGCGAAACATCTGGTTGTTTTTGTGACCAGGCAAGGACTTTGGAAAGAAAGAGCTGAATGGAATTATGAAAATATTAAAAAATCTATTGTTGGTGAACCTACGAAACTAAACAAGAGAGGTTTAAGCTATTATAAAAAATTAATGCCTATAATTTATCGACATGACCCCTTTGGATTTAATAACCTATTCCGAAAGGGAATTGTTTTTTATAAAGGATTCAATAAGTCATTTATGCGTTTTGAAAGCCATGCTGATCAGAGGGTGATGCTTCACAAATCGTGTGCTTTGGCGGCACAAACATTTATGTTGGCCATTGCTTCTGAAGGATTTGACACCTGTCCCATGGAAGGTTTCGATGCTAAACGTGTTAAAAAACTGCTGGCTTTACCCAAAGATGCCGAAATAACCATGATTGTTGCCGTTGGAAAAGGAACCGAAAAAGGTATTCATGGGGAACGAACCCGTGTCCCTCTGGATCAGGTAATTTTCACCCGTTAGGTAAAATCTGGAACCCAGGGCCATTTTTCGCCTCAAAATCATAAACCTATTTATTCTGTTGAATTTATCAACCATTCTGAAAAAGAGAATAAAGAAAAATGTTTATATTGGGTAATTGTTTTAAAAAGCACCTGGAATGAAAACACCCAACCCCTACTTGTTACCGCTAATCCTCATAACAACGCTCTTTTTTTTATGGGGATTCGCGCATAATTTAAATCCAATCCTCATTCCACATTTAAAAAAAGCATGCGAATTAAGTGATTTCCAATCCGCGTTAATTGACAGTGCTTTCTTTATGGCCTATTTTTTAGTTGCCTTACCCGCTGGCTATGCCATGAAAAAATGGGGGTATAAAAATGGGATACTTCTCGGATTAAGTTTATTTGCCTTAGGTGCTTTTATGTTCATTCCAGCTGCTAATACCCGGCTTTTTCAATTTTTTTTATTGGCTTTATTTATCATTGCAAGTGGCCTAACCTTTTTAGAAACCGCTGCAAATCCTTATGTTACCGTTCTCGGTGATCCCAGTACAGCCACGCAAAGATTAAATTTATCTCAAAGTTTTAACGGTTTAGCAGCCACTTTAGCACCTGCTGCCGGAGGATTATTTATCTTGAGTGGAGCCGATTTATCCAGTGAGGCTACAGCAAACATGACACCTGAAGCCTTAAATGAGGTGTTAAATCTGGAGGCTGCAGCAGTAAAAATCCCTTATCTCCTCATCGGAATCGTTGTTTTAGCTGTCGCTGTA
>JAIYCH010000055.1 GCA_027488135.1 Saprospiraceae bacterium
GGCGTAACGATTCGCGATGGACGATTTGTGATTGTAAGAGGACTTATCGAAAGATATAACGCTGTTTGGTTAAATAATGCAAGTACACCGAGTTCGGAAGCTGATGTTCGTGCTTTTTCATTTGATGTTATTCCCAGTAATGCAATAGATCGGATTTTAATCTTCAAAACGCCAGCACCGGAACTTCCAGCAGATTTTGCCGGAGCTGCTATTCAAATATTTACCAAATCTAATGCAGATGAAAATGGTGTCAGTTTCAGTTACACCACAGGCTTTAATAATCAGGCTACCTTTAATAAAAATTATGAAACCTATTCAGGTAGTAAAACAGATTGGTTAGGTTTTGATAATGGATTACGAAATCTACCTTCCAACTATCCGGTAGATAAAAATGCAATGGCTACATTAGCTGATAATCCTTCTGATGTAAGTAAGCAATTGATAAATTCTATTGGAAAATCGTTTAATAAAAATTGGACTACTTATAATAATGCACCTGGTCCAAACCAATCATTCAATTTTTCTTACTCGAAAAGATTTCTTTTGGGTAAAGTTTCAGTAGGAAACTTTACTTCTTTAACTTATAATAATAGTAACACTTTTTTTAATGCTGAAAAATTTGCTTACGACGGTTATGATGTAAAAAATGAGGTGCCCTATTACAGACATTCATATATGGACACGAGGTCAACTAACAATGTTAGACTTGGCGCTTTAATGAACTGGTTATTTATATTTGGCAAAAATCAGAAAATTGAGTTTAGAAATATATTAAACCAATCAGGTGAAAAATATACAAATAGTAGAGCTGGCATTGATAATGGTTCCTCAACAAGACTTTTGCAAAAGGAATTATTCTATCAAAGTCGCCTCACCTATTCAGGTCAATTAAGTGGAACACATAATTTCAACAATGATTTAACTAAAATTGATTGGACGTTTGGTTATTCGATTGCAAATCGTGACCAACCTGATACACGTCGTATTACCAGTTTACTTTCTTTAGATGCTGAAAAAAATCAGCCTTATTCTTACCAATTCACTCGCGACCCAGATCCAAGGTTATTTGGCCGTCTCTACTTGGAAAATGCAGAAAATATTTTAACGGCAAATCTGAATTTTAATAAGACCATTGAAGGCAAAGGTTCATTCATGCCTCAGTTAAAAGCAGGTGTTTATGCTGAAAACAAAAACCGTACTTTTAATGCCAGAAATATTGCTTTTGTTCGTTCTGGAACGCCAGCGCCTGACTTGTTTACGAATACAATAGAAAATATTTTTAATGATTCAAATATTAACTATAATAAAGGCATTAGCGTTGCGGAAAAAACAGCACCATCAGATTCTTATGATGCGTTTAACAAACTTTTGGCTGGCTATGTAGCTTTCAATCTTCCAGTTAAAAATAAATTCAATTTATATGCTGGATTAAGAGCTGAACATAATAATCAAACTTTGGAAATTGCATCCTCTGACGAACCGGTGTATAAAAATGTACGGACAGATTTCTTTCCCTCATTAAATTCAACATTTAATTTTAATGATAAAAATTTATTGCGTCTTGCCTTTGGAAGAAGTGTCAATCGTCCTGAATTTAGAGAAATAGCTCCATTTGTTTATTATGATTTCGAGCAGGTAGCCAATATTTATGGAAATACGTCCCTTAAGAATGCTTATGTTCAAAATTTAGATTTGAGATATGAATGGTATCCAAGTTCTGGGGAAACGGTCACTTTAGGGGGATTTTACAAACAGTTCTCAAACACTATTGAGGCTCAAATGCGTCAATTTGGCAGTGATATAAGCTATGAATATGTAAATACAAGATCGGCACGTAACTTAGGTGCTGAATTGGATGTTCGCAAAAGTTTAAAGAGCTTTGAAGATAATAGCAAACTTAGATTCTTAAAAGATTTTGTTTTAGTGTTAAATGCTTCCATTATTGGAAGTGAGGTAAGTACCGATAGTCCGACGGAAAGGAATGATGTCAGAGTAATGCAAGGCCAGTCTCCTTATATTATTAATACAGGACTTTATTATCAAAATGCTAAAAGTGGTTTAAGCTTAAGCATACTTTACAATCGCATTGGTAAAAGAATTGTATTCATAGGAGATGTAGAAAATCCACATATTTGGGAACTGCCTCGTAATTCACTTGACATTACTATCATTAAACAAGTGGGTAAATATTTACAATTGAAAGGTGGTGTAAGAGATATTTTAAATAATAAAACAAATTGGGTTCAGTATTTCGATTTTGAACAAGGAGGGGAGTCTGTAGAAAGGAAATTAGATTATTATTCCTTTAGACCTGGTACGGTCTATTCCTTGGGTGTCTCATTTGTATTAAACAAGTAAATCAATTTTTTAAACCATTATAATAAAGTTTTAGTAAAATATTTTAACTAATGTTCAAATCATCTTTTATGAAAAGATTTCTACCTGTTTTTTGGGTTCTTTTATTTGCCTGTGTTAACGAAAATTTCGCTCAATCTATTGACGATTCTTTCTTTACTCAGGTGAAATTCCGTGGTGCATTTGATGGTTCAAATGACTGGACTGCTGGTTGGTCTGAGTTTAACCCTGGTGCTAAGGTTTATGGTGCAGCAACAGATACGCTTGGAAATGGCAACACCGTGTCTGGAACTCCATTCGAAATTACTACTAATGTAGCCCTTGATAAAAACAAGGTTTATTTACTACGTGGTTGGGTTTATGTTGCTAACGGGGGTGTTTTGACCATTCCTGCCGGCACGGTAATTCGTGGTGATAAAACAACGGTGGGTACAATTATCGTGGAGCGTGGCGGAAAAATTAATGCCAATGGTACTGTGACAGAACCAATCGTTTTTACTTCAAACCAAGCCGTTGGCAATCGTAACCCTGGTGACTGGGGAGGTATCATTATATTGGGTAAAGCTCCTGTGAACAGAGTTGATCCTAAGATCGAGGGTGGACCACGTTCTATTTATGGAGGAACAGACCCTACAGATAATTCTGGTATATTTAATTATATTAGATTGGAATATCCTGGGGTAGCTTTCCAGCCAAATCAGGAAATCAATGGTTTAACTTTAGGTGGCGTTGGCCAAGGTACAAGAATTGACAATGTTCAAATATCTTTTAGTGGCGATGACGCTTTTGAATGGTTTGGTGGTAATGTAAATTCAAAAAATTTAATTGCTTACAAATCAATAGATGATGATTTTGATACAGATTTTGGTTTTTCTGGTCGTGTACAGTTTGGTTTAGTTCTTAGAGACCCAGCACTTGCCGATGTTTCGGGATCAAATGCTTTTGAATCAGATAATTACAATCCTGGCATAAATGCTACCAATCCTACAGGTGATGCACCTTATACCACTTGTGTGTTTTCAAACTTTACCTTGTTGGGTCCTCTTGGTGCTTCTTCAACTATTGCACCTAATTTTCAGCATGGAGCACACTTACGCAGAAATACGCGCAAACAAATATTTAATACTGTTATAGCTGGTTTCCCTCGTGGCATTCAGATTCAAGGCGCTTCTGTTGATAACGCCAAAAATAATTTATTGAAAATTAATAATAGCGTAATTATAGGAGCTAATACTCCTTTCTTCGTTGATAATGCAGATTCAGTTCGTTCATGGAGATCAGCAAATGAAGCTAACTGGTTCTTTGATAGCCAAAGAAGGAATGATACATTAAACTATGTTAAAGCTGGTTTTATTGATGCATTCAAACAAATTGGAAAACCTAATTTTTTACTGAATTCTAATTCCGTTTTACAAAATGGATCATATTGGGATAAAGGTATTGGAAATGGTCCTGTTCCTTCTATTGATGATGCATTCTTTACCCAGGTAAAATTCCGTGGCGCATTTGATGGAGCAAACGACTGGACTAATGGTTGGTCTGAGTTTAACCCAGGTAACAAAGTTTATGGTACAGCAACAGATACGCTAGGAAATGGCAATACGGTATCAGGAACACCTTTTGAAATCACTACCAATGTTACCCTAGACAAAAATAAGGTTTATTTACTTCGTGGTTGGGTTTATGTTTCTAATGGAGGATCATTAACCATTCCTGCAGGTACGGTAATCCGTGGAGATAAAACAACGGTTGGAACCATTATCGTGGAGCGTGGTGGAAAAATAATTGCAAATGGTACCGTTAATGAACCTATCGTTTTCACTTCAAACCAAGCCGTTGGAAATCGTAATCCTGGTGACTGGGGAGGTATTATAATGTTGGGTAAGGCTCCTGTGAACAGAGTTGATCCTAAGATCGAGGGTGGACCACGTTCTATTTATGGTGGAACAGACCCTAACGATAATTCTGGTATATTGAATTATGTGAGATTAGAATATCCTGGGGTAGCTTTCCAGCCAAATCAGGAAATCAATGGTTTAACATTAGGTGGCGTTGGTCAGGGTACAAAAATTGACTATGTTCAGATATCTTTTAGTGGAGATGACGCTTTTGAATGGTTTGGTGGTAATGTAAACTCCAAGTATTTGATCGCCTACAAATCAATAGATGATGATTTTGATACAGATTTTGGTTTTTCTGGTCGTGTACAGTTTGGTGTAGTACTTAGAGACCCTGCACTTGCCGATGTTTCGGGATCAAATGCTTTTGAATCAGATAATTACAATCCTGGAATTAATGCTACCAATCCTACAGGTGATGCACCTTATACTACTTGTGTGTTTTCAAACTTTACCTTATTAGGACCTCTTGGCGCTTCTGCAACTATAGCACCTAATTTTCAGCACGGAGCACACTTACGCAGAAATACACGTAAACAAATATTTAACACCGTTATAGCTGGTTTCCCTCGTGGCATTCAGATTCAGGGTGCTTCTGTTGATAACGCTAAAAATAATTTATTGAAATTAGGTCATAGTGTGATCGCAGGGGCAACAACAGAATTTTTTGTTGATGCTGCAGATTCAGTTCGTACCTGGAGATCAGCTAATGAAGCAGAATGGTTCCGTGATCCTAAAAAACAGAATATAACCACATCTATTGCTCAACTCGGTTTTATTGATGCATTCAAACAAGTTGGAAAACCTAATTTCCTTCTTGTTTCTGGTTTACCAGCTGGTAATTCTCCTTTATTAAGAGGTTCTTATTGGGATGGAATAATTAACGATCAGGTTATCATTGCTGCTGAATTAGCTCAGATAAAAGTTTATCCAAACCCAGTATCAGACTTCCTTAATATTGATACAAAATTGAAAATAAAGACGGTTTATATCGCTAATTCTGTTGGCCAGTTAGTTAAGCAGATTCCTTTTACAAATAATCAAATTGATTTACTTCAATTTCAACCTGGCATGTATTTTATCTTATTCTCGACAGAAGATGGTAAAATATATAATCAGAGAATCATTAAGCAATAATTATTAGTTAAAATTTATTTTTAAAAACGTTGAAGATTTTTCTTTAGGAAAGTCTTCAACGTTTTTTTGTTAGATACTTTTTATAGCAACCTTTATATGATAATTTCTGAAAATAGAAATACTCAAGCATCCATTAATATCATTTAAATCGCTGAAGGATTATAAATTAGTACAACTTTTGGTTTAAATTTTACTTATATTGTGAAATAATTATTTCTCCCTTGTGTTTTATAAGGAGGCAGAATTACGATTTTCGTTCTGCCTCCTTTTTTTTTATATTCAATTTATTACCTTTGCGCAATGAAATCAAAAATATCTAAAACAGGGCTAATGCTCAGGGGATTCGCCATGGGAATAGCAGAGGTTATACCAGGTGTTTCTGGTGGAACTATCGCTTTTATCTCCGGTATTTATACTCAATTATTGGATTCCATTAAAGCTATTTTAAGCTTTGAGCCTTTCCTCGCTTTTAAGGCAGATGGCTGGAAAGGATTATGGAAAAAAATAGATGGGGATTTCATGTTGTACCTGCTCTTAGGAATGGCCGTTGGGTTAATATTAGGCGTATTCGTAATAACGCATCTCATGGAAAATCATCCCATTCCTCTTTGGTCATTCTTCTTTGGCCTCATTATCGCTTCCACCTGGTTTATTGCGAAACAAATTCCGGCTTGGAATATAACGACAATCAGTCTTTTTGTCCTCGGAACGGTACTGGCTTATTTATATACAGTGGTATCCCCAACCAATGGAAATGAAGCGCTTTGGTTCGTTTTTATTTCTGGAACTATTGCCATTTCTGCCTTACTACTACCTGGTATTTCAGGTTCATTTATTTTGCTTCTACTTGGTATGTACACCTTCGTTGTTGGATCAGTCAAAAATCTTTTGATTGATTTCAATACAGGTTATTTATTAATTGTCTTTGTTTTTGGATTAGGTTGTTTATTGGGATTAGCTACTTTTTCGAGGTTTCTATCCTGGTTGTTTAAAATTTATCCGAATCAGACCTTAGCTTTGTTAACAGGCTTTATGCTTGGTTCATTAAATAAAGTGTGGCCCTGGAAAATTATATTATCATGGAGAATTAATTCAGAAGGAGAGGAAGTGCCTTTATTAGAAAAAAGTGTTTCCCCTTTCCATTTAGGAATTGATAATCCACAACTTTTAATGGCCGTTTTCTTAATGGTTTTGGGGGCATCCCTCATGTTCATTTTCGATAGATTAGAATTGAAACGTGTTCAAAAATAATTTTACTTGATGACTACATCTGTATCATGGTTGCCTTTTGAAAAAGAACCAGTAGGTAAAAAAGGCCTTGGTTTAATTGGCTTTCCTTTATCTCATTCTTTTTCAAAACAGTTTTTTGCCGATAAATTTGCCAAGGAAAATATACAGGACTTTTATTATGATGTTTTTCCTATTCCTGATATTTCTCTTCTTCCGGAATTGTTTAACTTGTATCCCAATCTCTTAGGGGTTAACGTAACTATTCCGTATAAAAAGGCGGTCATTCCTTATTTAGATGATCTGAATGAGGAGGCTGCCGCCGTCGGTGCCGTAAATGTAATAAAACGCACTCAGATGGGACTGGTAGGTTATAATTCTGATGTTTATGGTTTTGGTGAATCTTTGAATAAATTCCTTCAACATAAGGACGCCTCAATGATAAATAATGCATTGGTTTTGGGAAATGGAGGTGCTGCCAAAGCGGTTCTTTATCAATTACCTAAAATGGGCATTCTCCCAACACTTGTTTCCAGAACCCCAACGCCTGATGGCATTACTTATGATGATCTGACACCTGATATCATGAATTTGAATAGGTTGATTATTCAAACTACGCCTTTGGGTATGTCTCCAAATGTCGAGGAATCACCTGCTATTCCTTATTCTTTGTTAACACCAAGACACTTTCTATACGACCTTATTTATAATCCAGAGGAAACGATGTTCTTGAAACAAGGTAGGGACAGAGGAGCAAAAACTTGTAACGGACATGAAATGCTTGTGCTTCAAGCTATTAAATCATGGGATATTTGGACATCAGATCTTTAATATGGATAATAAGGTTTTTCTTCCCGACTTTAAGGACATTTCTATCGCTTTCCGCGATAAGAATAATGCAGAGTTGAAGCAGAGTTATTGGCTCTTCAAAGGTATGAACATACCTTCTCTCGTAAATATAGGATCTAAAGTGGGCATGTTTGCTCTACATTGGTCTTTTCCTTTTGTAGGAGACATTATTAAACAGACTATTTTTAAACAATTCTGCGGGGGTACTTCTCTCAAAGAAAGTTTACCTGTCATTGAAAGATTGGGCAAGCAGCAGATCTTTTCTGTCCTCGATTATGGCGCAGAAGGGAAAACTTCTGAAGATGAATTCGATTTTACCTTGCAGGAAGCTAAAAGAGCTATTGATTTTGCTCAAAGTTCAGGATTTAATCCCTTCATTAGTACCAAGTTAACAGGCCTTGTTCAACAGGAAATTTTAGAAGATATCGCATTGGGGAAAATATTGTCGGAAAAAGCAAAAATCGCCTTCGACAGATTCAAAAATCGTGTGGATAGTTTATGTGCTTTAGCCGCTGAGAAAAATGTATCCGTTTTAATCGATGCAGAAGAATCATGGATTCAACAACCCATCGATGATCTGGCCAATGCCATGATGGAAAAATATAACATAAATAAGGTAATTGTTTATAATACTTTCCAAATGTATAGGAAAGACAGACTTTCCTTCCTGAAGGAAAGCTTCGATCTTTCAAAAGAAAAAAAGTTCATCCTCGGTGCTAAATTGGTTAGGGGAGCTTACATGGAAAAGGAAAATAAAAGGGCGGAAGATTTAAATTATGAATCACCTATTCACACTTCCAAAGAATTTACAGACCAATCCTTTAACGATGGAATGCTATTCTGTTTGGACCATTATCAGGAAATGGCTTCTATGAATGCTTCTCATAACGTTTACAGCGTTTCACTACAAGTGGAGAGAATGGCTGAAAAGTCTATTCCATTTAATCACCACAACTTATTTTTCTGCCAATTAATGGGAATGAGTGACATTCTTACTTTCAATCTGGCCAATGCAGGCTTAAATGTTGGAAAATACGTGGTTTACGGTCAGATTAAAGAGGTAATTCCTTACCTTATTCGACGTGCTGAAGAAAACAGTAGCGTTACTGGAGACATGTCCAGGGAATTACATCTCGTTAAATCTGAAATGCAGCGTAGAAAATTACTTTAATGTAGGTTCATCGGTACTTCCATAAGTAGTATTTCTGCATCATCTTCCCCGGCTATAATATCAATTTGATCCATCCCAGTGATACCTAGTCCATCACGAAGTCCCATTTCTTGTTCGTCAATGACAAATGAACCTTTTAGTATAAAAGCATAAAGGCCATTGCCTTCTTTTTTCATTTGATAATGTACATTTTGTCCTTTATCAAAATTACCCAGGTGAAACCAGGCGTCTTGATGAATCCAAACGCCCTCATCATCCGCATTAGGCGAAAGAATCTGTTGTAATCTATTTTTCCTTTCCTCTATATTCAAGCTAATCTGATCATAGCGAGGCGTTACATTTTTCTTATTTGGAAAAACCCATATTTGAAGGAATTTGACCGTTTCATCTTTATTTTTATTGTATTCACTATGGTAAACCCCTGTTCCAGCACTCATTACCTGAATATCCCCTTTCCTTATGATGGTGGTGTTGTTCATGCTGTCTTGATGCTCCAAATCACCCTCTAATGGAATACTTATTATTTCCATATTATCATGTGGGTGTTTACCGAAACCCATGCCACCAGAAACTGTATCATCGTTTAAAACGCGAAGTACCCCAAAATTCATTCTTTCAGGATTATAATAATTTGCAAAGCTGAAAGAATGAAAACTTTTAAGCCAGCCATGATTCGCTTCTCCCCTTGAGTTTGCCTGATGAAAGATTAGTTTTTTCATGTTACTTTTTGGTGTTAGCAAAATAAAACGAAACTAGACTTTATTTTGTTTCGTTTTCAAACCCTTCTTTATTGGCTTTACATTCAGTTTGTTTAGGTTTGGTTGCCCAGCATCAACCCAGGCGGTGTACCAACTGCTGCCAATGGCTTGAATTGTTTTTTTCATTTGTTTTTCGACCATTCCATCCATGGCATGTTGATAAGCTTTAGAAAAATCTATACATGGTTTTTTAATGGTTCCCTTTCCCTGAATAACATAACACCACTGTTTGTCTGTTGGAAATGTATCTCGAACTTGTTTTTCTAATAGTAATACATCGGCAACCAGCTGTTGGCTTTCTTTGCATATTTCCCAAAATATAGTGGCTGGATCAGGCCAATACAGCGCTTTTCCTGTCCAAAGTTGATAGGTCGATTCTGCGAAGTATTCCGGTATATGACTTTCCCAAAGAGCATGGATTCCTATTTGGTCAGTGAGTTGCCCATTATAATTTTGGGTGGTGTGCAAGGGAACATGGGCATCGCCAATATAATGTCCTATTTCAGCGGAAAGCTGTAAAATACGGGGTTTATCCATTGTTATAAATGCCTCAGTCAGCCTCTTTTGCATGCGCATCAGGTGCCATGGTAAAATTCCGTGCCCATTTAATTGGTCTTCAAAGACGAATTCTCCCATTTTCTCTTGGTCGCCTGTTA
Organism: Saprospiraceae bacterium; assembly: GCA_027488135.1. Taxonomy (GTDB): domain Bacteria; phylum Bacteroidota; class Bacteroidia; order Chitinophagales; family Saprospiraceae; genus BJGN01. Next base: position 10,052 of record JAIYCH010000055.1, read on the forward strand.
AAAGTTGAAATAAACTATCGCTTGGCATTTCCCACTCCCCGTCGGGTAGTTTAGGGGCCATATATTTTTTAAAAATTTGATAGTATCCCGGCATTTCTAGCCCCTCCTTTTTATAATAAACGGTATCCGTATTTTGAACCAGATATAAGGTGTGATATTTAAAAATGGCGTCAGTATATTTTTGGGGTAAGGAATCATAAGGGGCAATTCCATATTTTTCAAAATCTATATAGTGTCGTGCGGCTTCAAAAGGAGAGGCATAACGTCGTTTATCAGGATCAACCGCATGTTCCATAATATAGGTTTCCTCCATTTGGTAAAAGGAAATCATGGAGGCAGGTAAAGAATAAATTGCCAGATTGTTTAATAATCTGTGGGCATAAAATCCCCAAAAAATTAAGCTAATGAACATGGGCATTTTTTGTGCAAGTTGGACTAAATTATGGACAATAATGTTAAAAGCTATGGACTTACGATGATTACCAATATTTTTAATTAAGTATTTTACAACCTAAAATATGTACAAGTCAGCCTCTGTAATATTTAATGAATTTAAATATGTAATATATTATTATAAAGTATTTTAAATGTTTTTAGATTCTTTTTGAAAGGCTGACCTACACTTAATTATCCCTTTTTTAGGAGGGTTTTATACCCTGGAATCAATACTTTTCAGATTGAAAAAAGGTGCTTTTTGTCTTTTTAAAATGCTGGCTATTATAATGAAAGAAGAATCTCTTTGTATCCATTGATTTTATTTAATCTACCCATGTTGTTTCAATTAACAATAATTATTTTCTATATTACCATAACTAAGCTTCTTCGTTTTAGGGAAAATGTACCATTCTCTTTTAACAATGCTAATTAAAATGAAAAAACTCTTTAAAATTTGTTTGTTTGCCTCCATTTTTCTATTTGTTGCGATTGCTGTTTTAATGGTTATGGGAAAGGGGGCACTAGTAGGAATTCCATTGAGCGCTGCCTTTTTTTTTCTCGCATTAGGCATCAGGTTACACCCTTTTTTGAAAGGATTTACCTTTACTGTCCTCATTTTTAGCTCAGTTTCTCTGGCCATGTTTTATCCTGGGTATTTTATTCAGATTGGCACTTTTAAACATAAGGTTCTCATCATACCTTTACTACAAATCATCATGTTTGGGATGGGAACTACCATGTCGATGCAAGACTTTCTAGGGGTTCTTAAAATGCCAAAAGCAGTGGTCGTTGGGCTACTTTGTCAATTTACTATTATGCCATTGCTTGGATTTGGATTAGCAAAATTATTTAATTTCCCTCCTGAAATTGCAGCTGGGGTTATCCTCATTGGATGTGCACCCAGCGGACTGGCTTCCAACGTGATGTCTTATATCGCCAATGCCAATGTGCCTTTGTCAGTCACGCTTACAGCTATTGCAACCATTGCAGCTCCCTTTATAACTCCTTTTTTAATGCAACAACTTGCTGGTCAATACATTCCCATTGATTTATGGAAAATGATGCTGGATATAGCCAACATGGTTATTTTACCTATTGGAGCGGGCTTATTATTCAATTACTTCTTCCATGGTAAAGCAAAATGGTTAGACCTTGCTATGCCGATTATATCTATGGCCGGTATTGCGATTATTGTAACAATTATTACGGCAAATGGACGTGATGGATTACTTCAAGTGGGTTTTGCTCTTATTCTTGCTGCCATACTTCATAATTTACTAGGTTATTTTCTTGGGTATCTCGGAGGTAAATTAGCAGGCCTGAATCAGCGGGATTGTCGAACAATCGCTATTGAAGTTGGGATGCAAAATGCCGGTTTAGCTTCTGGAATTGCGCTCACCATGAATAAAATTGCCACCGTTGGTTTAGCAGCAGCTGTTTTCGGTCCCTGGATGAATATTTCCGGCTCCTCCCTGGCTACCTTGTGGCGTAGTATTCCTCTTAAAGAAGACGTGGATAAATAACTAAAATGTTTTTGGTCGAAATAAGAGTGTGTAGGTAGAATAAAATAAATTTTATTAACTTAGTGTTTATTTTTAAAAAATGTTTGAAAATGAAGTATTGGTTCTGTTTGTTTATTAGCATTTTAACTTACTTAAATATGGAGGGTCAGGAAACTTATAATCCAGAGGAAAAATTGAAAGCTTTGGGTATTAATTTACAATCTCCTTCAAGTCCCATCGCAAATTATGTAAATGTAGTTCGCGTGGGAAACTTGTTATTTCTCTCTGGAAAAGGTCCTCAATTATCTGACGGCACTTATATAAAAGGTAAAGTAGGGGAAAATTTATCTATACAGCAGGGCTATGATGCTGCTCGCTGGACAGGAATCAATCAATTAGCTGTTCTCAAAGCAGAATTAGGAGATTTGAAAAAGGTCAAAAGAATTGTAAAGGTTTTGGGTATGGTCAATTCACCCGCCACTTTTACAGATCACCCAAAAGTAATTAATGGGTATTCAGATCTTATGGTCGCCGTTTTTGGTGAAAAAGGAAAACATGCCCGATCTGCAGTAGGAATGGGTTCATTACCCAATGATATGGCTGTTGAAGTGGAAATGATTGTAGAAGTAGAAAACCCTTAATTTTGTCAGTAGTTGTTCCAAATTGGCGCGATTTATACAGCCTTTATTCGAATTCCTTAACGGAAAATGTAATTCCTTTCTGGGAGAAAAATAGCCTCGATGTAGTAGATGGTGGTTATTTTACCTGCCTTCTTCGTGATGGTACTGTTTTTGATACCGATAAATTTATCTGGCTTCAGGCCAGAGAAGTCTGGATGTTTTCCAAAATGTATAACGAATGGGAACCCAAAGAATCATGGTTAGATATTGCTTTACATGGAGCTAAATTTCTTGAAAAATATGGTAGAAATGAGGAGGGAGACTGGTATTTTTCCTTAAGGAAAGATGGTAAACCTTTGGTTAGTGCCTATAATATTTTTTCCGATTGTTTTGCCGTTATGGCTTTTGCTCAATTGGCTAAAGCAACTGGTAATGAAAGATTTTCCAATATAGCAGTTCAAACTTTTGAACGGATATTACAAAGACAAAGCAATCCTAAAGGACGTTTTTCAAAGGGAATCTCGGAAAATAGGGAACTCAAAAATTTTGCGCTGCCAATGATTCTATGTAACCTTTCACTGGAATTGGAGCGGTTGTCTGATAAATTTGACATTGAATCCCTCATTGATGCATGTGTGAAAGAGGTCATGGTTGATTTTTATAATGAGGAATTTGATATTACCCTTGAAAATGTTGGGCCTCTCGGTTCCTTTTCTGATACTTTTGAAGGTAGATGCGTAAATCCAGGACACGTCATTGAAAGCATGTGGTTTATCATGGATATTGCAGAAAGAAGGCAAGATAAAAAATTAATGCAACTGGCCGTTGACAGAACGATTCGTTCCTTGTCTTATGGTTGGGATGAAAAACACGGGGGTATTTTTTATTTTATGGACGTTAAAAATTTTCCTCCCCAACAATTAGAATGGGATCAAAAATTATGGTGGGTGCATGTAGAAACCTTGATTGCCCTACTTAAGGGGTACCAACATACAGGAGATTCCCGATGTTTAGAATGGTTTAATAAAGTGCATGAATACACCTGGGCTCATTTCCCCGATGCAGAAAACGGGGAATGGTTTGGTTATCTTAATAGACAGGGAGAAGTCCTTTTGCCCCTAAAAGGAGGGAAATGGAAAGGCTGTTTCCATGTCCCCAGAGCTTTATTTCAATGCAGTAAAATATTAGCTAAGTTAGCAAATCCCATCATCGATTAATCTTTATAATAAGCTGTCACAGAATAAAAACAGCGTTCGGGAAATTAAACCCTTCTCTTGATTTATAATCGTACCTTCATCTTTTACATTAACACAATAAAAAGATGAAAGCGAAGTATATAAATCCTTTTACAGACTTTGGGTTTAAGAAAATTTTTGGAGAAGAAGCCAGTAAAGAACTTCTCATTGATTTTCTGAATGCTTTAATTCCACAGGCTAATAAAATAATCGATTTAAAATTTAAGAGTACAGAACATCTTGGTCTAAGAGAAGCAGACAGATATGCCATTTTTGATATTTATTGCGAAAATGAGTCAAACGAAAAGTTTATAGTTGAGCTTCAAAAAGCAAAGCAAAATTATTTTAAAGATAGAACTATTTATTATTCCACTTTTCCAATTAGGGAGCAAGCAGAAAAGGGACAATGGAATTATAATCTTTCTGCCGTTTTTTGTATCGGAATACTTGATTTTACTTTTGATGATTATGAAAGTGAGCCTGAGAAAAGTGAGGTGGTGCATACCATAAAATTGAAAAATCAGCATGGAAAAACCTTCTATGATAAGTTGACTTATATCTATGTTGAAATGCCAAATTTCAATAAACCAGAAGGAAATCTATCCTCAAGACTTGATAAATGGCTGTTTTTTATCAAAAATCTGGAAGATTTTCAATCAATTCCTTCTATTTTTTCTGATGAAATTTTTGCAAAAGCTTTTGAAAAGGCAGAATTAGCAAAGTTTGGGCAGGAAGAAATGGATAAATATGAATCAAGTTTGAAAGTATATAGGGATTTATATTCAGTCATTGATTCAGCATTTATTGAAGGCAGATCAGAGGGCAAAATAGAAGGACTCGAAGAAGGAAGACTAGAAGGACTCGAAGTAGGAAGACAGGCAGGACTTCAAGAAGGTAAATATATTATGGCTAAATTATTGAAGGATAATGGTGTACAGATTGAATTAATTATTCAAACTACAGGCTTAAACAGGGAAGAAATAGAATTGCTTTAAAAATGAAAAATAATAATAAAAATTTCAAACTAGCAGATAGTTCTAAAGGTTTTAATAAGTCATTAGGTTAGGGCATAATTCAGTGAATAAATGAGTTTTTATAGCTAAACCTTAATTTAAAATTAAAAATTTATTTTCTTCTGTTTTTGAGAAAATTCAACTTTTTTCAAAGTAATATAATATTTGAATGAAGAATAATGGCAAAATATTTTTTACCTTAGCTTTAATTCACTTCAATTTTAGTGAAATTTAATGGCATAATATAATTAGGGCTTGGAAGATTTAAAATTTACAGTAGGCATTGATATAGGAGGCACAAATACTAAATTGGGTTTAGTTGATGCAAATGGAAATTTAATTAAAAGAGTTAATTTTTCTACCAATCCTCTATTGAGATTTGCAGATTACCAAATACTTTTAACAAGAGCATTAGAAGAGGTTACCCACGATATTTCTTGGGAAGACTTACTTGGTGTTGGAATGGGGGTTCCAGGTGCAAACGGAAAAACAGGAAGTATTCCTGAAGCTGCAAATATTCCATTCTTAACGGAAATACCTCTACAAAATATCTTGAAGGAGCAATGGAAATTACCAGTTTTCGTGGCCAAAGATGCCAACGCCGCCGCCTTGGGTGAAATGCTTTTTGGTAGCGCCAAAGGAATGGATCATTTCATTTTACTTACTTTGGGTACTGGTTTGGGGTCCGGCTTAGTCATAAATGGAAAAATTGTGTCCGGTTCTAATGGTTTGGCGGCTGAGTACGGTCATTCTGTTTTAGTGAAAAATGGTAGATCGTGTAATTGTGGTCAACGGGGCTGTTTTGAAACCTATGTTTCCGCTACAGGGTTAAAAAGAACAGCCATTTCTTTATTGGCAAATTCTAATCAACATAGTATTTTACGGGATATACCGCCCAATCAGCTCGATGCGCTAAAAATAGGAGAAGCGTCAGAAAATGGAGATGAAATAGCTAAAATAGCTATAAAGAAAACTGCACAATGGCTAGGTTTGAAAATGGTCGACTTAGTAGTGCTTACCGATCCCGAAGCTATTATCTTAGCTGGTGGCCTTTCTAAGATTGGAGATTATTTTCTGCACACGGTAAGAGAATCATTAGATAAAAAGTTGTTGCCAATGTTTAAAGGTAAGGTTAAAGTAGTTTATTCCACTTTGGGGAGCGATGATGCAGCTATACTAGGTGCGGCCTCATTGGTAATGAATTTAAAGAACTAATATTGTTATATTTTAAGATATTTCTCACTAATATTTTTTACTAATGAAGAAGCATTTATTCCTTTTTGGGATGCTTATGAGTTTCTGCTCTTTTGGAGCTTTTGCTCAGGCATCCATTCGGGGAACAGTGACTAGTTCAGACGGAGAACCTGTTATCGGTGCCAATGTCATCGAATTAGGTTCTAACAACGGAACGGTCACTGACCTTGACGGCAACTATCTGTTAAAAGTAGGGGCTAACGCAATACTAGAATTCACCTACACGGGATATGTTTCCCAGAAATTTACCGTGGGTGCTCAGACTATGATTAATGTTACGCTGATTGAAGGGGTCTCACTGAGCGAAGTTATCGTTACTGCCTTAGGCATCTCCCGGGAAAAGAAATCATTGACCTATGCTGCACAAACCATTCAGGGAGGTCAGCTTACCCAGGTTAGAGATGCTAACTTTACTAATACCTTACAAGGTAAAGTAGCAGGGTTAGTTGTTACCAATGCTTCTTCTGGTGTGGGTGGTGCCACACGCGTAAATCTAAGGGGAAATCGCTCTATTCAAAGTAGCAATAATGCGCTTTTTGTTATAGATGGTGTTCCCGTGGATAACTCAACGCTAGGACAAGTGGGTAACGATTTCGGTGGTTACAATGGAAGTGACGGTGTCGCTAATATTAATCCTGATGATATTGAATCTATTAGTGTCCTTAAAGGTGCCGCTGCTTCTGTGCTTTATGGTAGCCGTGCAGCCAATGGCGTCATTTTAATTACTACTAAAAAGGGCGGTGCCGGAGCTATTTCTGTCGATGTGAATTCAGGGGCTCAATTTGATGCTCCCCTAACTTTGCCTTATCTTCAAAATGAATACGGGCAGGGAAATGGAGGTGTTTTTGGTGCCAGAGCCAGTGGTAGCTGGGGACCAAAAATGAATAATCAGGCAGTAACCGATTGGACCGGGAAATCTCAGAATATGGTGCCTCAACCAAATAATATTTCCAATTTCTTCCAATTGGGCTCTTCTTTCAATAATTCGGTGGGTATTAAAGGTGGTACAGATAAAGTCCAGTCTTATTTTTCATTCACTAATAATCAGGCAGCTGGTGTTGTTCCTGGAAATACACTCGACAGAAATACGGTCAACCTCCGCATTTCCACTAACCTAAGTAAAAAGTTTTCTACCGACGCTAAAGTTACTTATGTGAATCAAATCCTGAATAATAAATTAAGATCAGGTGAAGAGAGTTCAGAAGTCATGAACCTTTATAAAACACCAAGAAGTATTCGAATTGAAGATATGCAAAATTTCGAGTCTGCATCTGGCGCGCCAAATTATTGGACATCCTCTTCCATTTATATGAACCCTTATTGGACGATTAACAGAACTTCCGCAGATGAAGAAAGAACAAGAACTACCGGCCTTGTTTCTGCAACGTACAATATAAATGACGATATGAAGGTGTTGGCCAGAGTGAGTTTGGATCAATACACAGATAGAGGTGAAAATACTTTCTATAATAATACCTTACTTTTTGCACAAGCTGGGGGTTCTTTTCAGAAGTATTTCCGTCAGGTCCAGGAGAGAAATGCTGAGCTTTTGCTCATTGGTAATAAAAAAATTAACAGTAATTTGAAACTTTCCTATACCTTCGGTGTAGCCGATTTAGCAAGAAAATCAGATTTTACGCAAACAAGCGCCAACGGACTTTTAGTGCCAAATAAATTTGACCTTGGTTTTGCACGGACTCTTTCGGTAGGTACTGGATTCGTTGAAAGAGACCTGCAATCAGCTTTTGGTTCCGTTCAGGTAAGTCTGAAAGATTATTTATACCTTGATGTAACGGCAAGAAATGATTGGTCTTCAACCTTACCAGCCCCTCATTCTTATTTTTATCCATCGCTGGGTCTTACCGCGGTTTTATCTGATATGGTTGAATTACCTTCTTTTGTTAGCTTCGCCAAATTTAGAGGTTCTTATACCCGCGTGGGTAACGATGCGGCTCCTTATTTGTTGACGCAAACCTATAGCTTTAGTCAAGGGGGTGTAGGTGGATTTATTAACAGAGATGGTACTCAGGCTATAGGTGACCTGAAACCAGAACTTACTACTTCCCTCGAATTTGGTTTTGACGGACGCTTTTTTGATAACCGTATGGGTTTAGATGTAACTTTTTATAAAACTAATTCCGTAAACCAGTTATTAAGTCTTCCTTTAGCCCCCGCCTCCGGTTTTTCCAATCAGTACATCAATGCTGGGGATATTGAAAATTCAGGTGTTGAGCTTACTCTAACGGGTTCTCCTATTAAGAAAGACGATTTTTCCTGGGATATTACCTTGAACTATGCCAGAAATGTAAATACGATTATTTCATTACATCCCGATATTAAACAAACTTTCCTTTCAAGTGGATACGGCAGAACAGCAGGTGTTTTAGTGAAAGAGGGAGGTGCTTATGGTGATTTGTATGCTGATGGATGGGCTCAGGCTCCAGATGGTCAATTTATTATGGACGCATCAGGAAAACCTGTACTAACGGCAACGCAAGAATTTTTAGGTAATTTTAATCCTAAATTCTCTCTTGGCTTAAATAATGCCTTCTCTTTTGGTAAAATGAGTATTAATGTGTTAATTGATGCCAGGATTGGTGGTGTAATGACCTCAGGTTCTGATGCAAATCTTGCTTTTGACGGTAATGCAGCTTATACTTCAGCTTATAGAGAAGGTGGATGGGTTTTACCTGGTGTCGTTAAGAACGGCGAAAGCTATACCCCAAATACTACACCTATCAATGCGGAGACTTTCTGGACCACCGTTTCTAACGGACGTTATTCATGGGGACAGTTATTTACTTATAATGCGACCAATGTCCGTATTCGTGAAGCTGCTGTTGGTTATGATTTTACGGTAAATAACAGTTTTGTGAAAAAGGCGAAATTGTCGATTGTAGCCAGAAATTTGTTTTTCCTGGCAAAAGGAAATGCCATTATGGATGTACCTGGAGTACCAACCAGAAAAATGTGGTTTGACCCCGATGTAAATCTGGGTGCTGGTAACTATCAGGGAGTTGAATATGGAACCTTACCTTCAGCGCGCAGTATTGGCTTGAATCTTAATCTTTCTTTCTAAATCAAATGTTCATGAATACGTTTATCAAAAATTACCGCGTGGCTGTTCTTTGTATGCTGACAGCCATCGTAGTGTCGGTGAGCTCGTGTACGCAGGATTTTGAAGAGCTTAATACGGACAAGACAAAACTTACCGTACTAACTTCTACAGAATTACCTTATCTTTTTTCAAAAGCTCAGTCTGCTTCATCTTACGCCTTTTGGCGCTATCAGGTAGCTCAAAATCTGTTTTCTGATTTATATTCTCAATATTTTGCTACATCAGCTACCTATTTCCCTTCCGATCGATATACTATTCGATTCGATTGGTTACAATGGCATTGGATTCCAATATATACTGAAGCTGTTCCACAGTTGAAAACCTTGTTAAAGGAAACGGATGTGAATTCTGCTGAAAATGCATTAGCTAAAATTATGTGGGTGTATTCTTTCCACCGTCTGACTGACTACTACGGTCCTGTACCTTATTTTAAGGCGGGTGAACCTGCCAGTAGCGTCGCTTACGATGGTCAGAAAGAAATATACTATGATATGTTCACTAAATTAGACGAAGCAGTAAAAGTACTTAATGCCAATAAGGGAAAAACGCCTTATGGTAACTTCGACTTGATGTATAATGGTGATGTCAATAAATGGATCAAATTTGCCAATACCCTTCGTCTTCGTTTAGCCTTGCGTATTTCAAAAGTGGAACCAGCAAAAGCTAAAACGGAAGCAGAATCAGCTGTTTCTTCTGGTGTTATGCTAACAACTGCCGACGACGCCTATATGGTGAAAAGTGAAAATGGAGGTGATTTTAACGGTCTCGCAGGTATTTCCGTTTGGAATGAATTCCGCATGAGTGCCTCTATGGAGTCTGTTCTTAAAGGGTATGGAGATCCCAGAATGTCTGTTTATTTTCAACCCGCCGTTGGTACAGGTAAATATGATGGTCTCAGAAATGGGCTACTTCCATCTCAATTGAATATTTCAGGGAATGGAAATGACGAAAATTCTAATGTGGGAACGCGTTGGACAAAATGGTCAGGTTCCTCCTGGGGGGGACAAAATACTACCCCACAAAATATTATGCATGCCGCCGAAGCTTATTTTCTTCGAGCTGAAGGTGCCTTAAATGGTTGGAATATGCAAGGTGCCGCTCAAGATCTTTACGAAAAGGGAATTGAAACCTCTATGCGCCAATGGGGAATTAGCGATGCAGCCGCAATCGCCGCTTATCAGAAAAGCGCCGCTACGCCAATTCCTCCAATGGATGGCGTTAATTCTCCCGCAATGGCCTCTATTTCAGTTAAATGGGGTGGTTCTGCAGCCGTTCAAAGAGAACAAATTGGTACTCAAAAATGGCTCGCTCTTTATCCTGACGGCATTGAAGCCTGGGCAGAGTTCCGTCGTACCCGCTATCCAAAGCTTTACCCTGTTGTTAATTCCGATAATTCGGACTTACCTTCAGGTACCTTTATTAGAAGAATACCATTCCTCGTATTGGAAAAAAATACGAATGCTGCCGCAGTTAAAGCAGCTGAAGGACTCTTAGGAGGTCCAGATAAACCAAATACCCCTCTTTGGTGGGATAAAAATTAAACGGTAATTTAAATGCCATCTCTTGCTTTTTCCTTTATTGGAAGTAATGCAAGAGATGGCTTTTTTATTTGAATGATTTTACATCTCCCAAATCTATTAATCATGCGCTTCGTAGCTTTTATTTTACTTGCAGGTACTCTTTTTTCTTGTGAAAATGCAAGAGATGGCTCCTCTAAAAAATGGAAGTTTGCGCTCGTTTCACCCAATTATTCTAACATTCATTTCAATAATAGAATTCAAGAATCTGAATCATTCAATGTATTGCATTATGGTTATTTATACAACGGAGGAGGGGTAGCGATTGGAGATATAGATAATGACGGTCTGGATGATGTTTATTTTTCATCTAATATGGCCTCAAACAGGCTGTATAAAAATTTAGGTAATCTGAAGTTCAAAGATATTACAGAATCTGCCGGTGTAGCTGCCAATGATGCATGGAATACAGGTGTGGCGATGGCCGATGTGAATAATGATGGTTTTCTTGATATTTATGTTTGTCGTTCAGCCGATGCCTATCCGGAAAAACGTAAAAATTTACTCTTTATCAATAATAAAAAAGGAGGCTTTACTGAAATGGCCTCGTCCTGGGGTATCGACGATGATGCGTATTCTACCCAGGCAGCTTTCTTCGATTACGATAAAGATGGTGATTTAGATCTGTTTTTACTCAATCATTCTGTTCAGCAATTTGCTGGTTTTAATCAGTATCTCTCAAATTACAAACAAGATTTGAACCCTTTTTATGGCGATAAATTGTTTCGCAATGAAGGAAATACGTTTATCGATGTGACGAAGCAGTCAGGTATAATTGGTAATGTACTCGGATTTGGTTTAGGTGTTACCATCTCCGATTTTAATGGGGATTCCTGGCCTGATATATACGTTGGCAATGACTACCACGAGCAGGATTATTACTATCTGAATAATAAAAACGGCACTTTTACAGAGGACTTGTCATCTTATTTTGACCATGTATCTTTGTTTTCAATGGGAAATGATGCTGCAGATATCAATAATGACGGTAAACCAGATTTAGTTACTTTAGATATGTTGCCAGCTGATCATTTTCGGCAAAGCATGACCTCTGGTCCTGATAATTTTGATAAATACCAGGTGTTGTTACATGGGGGTTTTTACCACCAGACCATGAGAAATATGTTGCATCTGAATAATGGTTCTCATGGGTTTTCTGAAATAGGTCAATTGAGCGGCATTTCAAATACTGACTGGAGCTGGTCTGCGTTGATTGCAGATTATGATAACGATGGATGGCAAGATCTTTATGTAACCAACGGATACAAAAGAGATTATACCAATATGGATTTTCTGCTCTATGCGGCTGATGCTAAGGTTAGCGCTCAAAAATCGGGAAAAAATCTCGACGTAGCTGAGATTTTAAACAAAATGCCGGAAGTAAAAATTCCAAATTTTATTTTTAAAAATAATAAAAATGCTACCTTTTCTTCAACCTTAAATCATTGGATGAAACCTGCTCCTTCCATGTCAAATGGTGCTGCCTATGCCGATTTGGATAATGACGGCGATCTCGATTTGGTTGTTAATAATGTAGATCAAAAAGCATTTGTTTACAGAAATAATACCAGAGAAAATGATCAGGGGAATTATTTGAAAATTGAATTTATAGGTGAAAATAGTAAAGTAGCATCCATCGGGGCAAAAATTTCCCTGTTTATCGGTCAAAACATGCAATTCAGAGAAGCTTATTTTGTGCGCGGATTTCAGTCGTCGGTAGCTCCTCGGATTCATTTTGGCGTTGGAACGCATACTAAAATTGATTCCTTAAAGATACTTTGGCCTGATGGTGTAACTCAGGTTTTAAGAAATATATTACCCAACCAAATACTAAAAATTAAAAAATCGGGTAAGCCAGTAAAGGAAGAAATAATAACGGACAAAATTCTTTTTTATCCGTCATCTCAAAATGATACTTTAAAAAACTGGAGGCACATTGAAGACCGAGCCAATGATTTTAAAATTCAAGGCTTATTGCCTCAACAATATTCTTTTCAGGGTCCCTCGCTAGCTTCGGGCGATGTAAATGGGGATGGTCTGGAAGATATTTATCTTTGTGGTGCCGCTAATCAGGGTGGCATACTTCTTTTTCAAGATAAAAACGGAAATTTTAATAAGGTCAATAAAGTTGATTTTGAAAAAAACAAGGCGGCTGAAGAAATTGATGCCGTGTTTTTTGACGCTGATGCCGATGGTGATGTAGATTTATACGTTGTGACAGGAGCATACAACCAAGCAAAAAATGCACCCATACTGAAAGATTTGTATTATCGGAATGATGGGAAGGGGCATTTTATTCAAGACAAAGAAGCGTTGCCAGATCTTCGATATTGTGGATCAAAAGCAGTGGTTTTGGATATGGAAGGAGATGGAGATTTGGATCTTTTCGTACCCTCAAGACTCATTCCCGGTGATTATCCATCAAAACCAAAGCACGCTTTATTATTGAATGACGGGAAGGGATATTTTACCAATAAAATAGAGGAATTTGCCCCGAAATTGAATCAGGCTGGTTTAATAACCGATGCAAAATGGATGGATGTAGAGGGAGATGGAAAAAATGAGCTTATTACAGTAGGAGAGTGGATGCCTGTTCAAGCTTGGCAGATTAAAAACAATCAACTTGTGCCGGGAAAAACAATAGGCAAAAAGGGATTCTGGCATTGTATTGAAGCTTTTGATGCGAACGGTGATGGGTTAACGGATCTCATTGCAGGTAATAAAGGCTTAAATACCCAGTTAAAGGTGCCAGTTACTCTTCTTTATGACGATTTTGATGCCAATGGAACCAAAGATCCGATCATGGGGTATTCGTATAACAACAAGGTATATCCGATGGCATCCCGGGATGATTTATTGAGTCAATTACCTGGTTTTAAAAAGAGATTTATCACTTATGAGGCTTATGCAAAAACTTCATTTAACGATCTTTTAACGGACAAACAGAGGAAAAATGCCCAATATTATGAGGTGGAAACCTTAGAAACCCAACTTTTTTTGAATAATGGCAAAGGTCAATTCACGATAGGAAAATTACCCATTGAGGCTCAATATTCAACGGTTTCAGCTATCATTTCCGGCGATTGGAATAAAGATGGAAATGTAGATATCATATTAGCAGGTAACGATAGTTATCAACGGGTAAAATTTGGCAAAATGGACGCCAATAAAGGACAGGTTTTTCTTGGTAATGGCAACGGTACTTTCCGTTATTTATCCCAATCGAAAAGCAATCTAAACATATCTGGGGATACCCGCAATATTTATTATTTGCAAAATGGTGCATTCATATTTCTCCGAAATAATGATTTTCCGCTTTTTTATAAGGTAAATCGATAGGAAAATCGTTGCAATGCCCACGTTGCACCTCAACTGCCGTAGTGACGCGATGCCTCGCGTCTTCTCTTCAACAGGTTTCAATGTAATATTCACCGGCTTTCACCTGATTTTTGAATAGGGATTTACAGGATTTCGAGGATTAAAGAGGATATCTTCGGTTTGGGTGAGGAGGTTATTGTAGGGGTGAATGGCATTCGCCCTTCCATGCTACAGATGCATTTTCAGGATTTGCTATTTATGACGTATCTTTAAGGAAATATTTTAAAATGGCCCTAAAAAATCTTCCCTTAGGGATAAGTACGTTAAGCAAACTTTTAGAAAACAACTGCGTATATGTTGATAAAACGGAGTATGCCTATAATCTAACAAGTCAATCAGGGGCATTCTTCCTCTCCCGTCCACGCCGTTTTGGAAAGAGTCTTTTTGTAGACACCTTAAAGGAAATTTTTGAAGGAAATCAAAAGTTATTTGAGGGGCTGTATATTCATGACAAATGGGATTGGTCAAAGAAATATCCGGTCATCAAATTTGATTTTGCAGAGGGTATGCTGAAAAGCAGAAAAGATTTAGACGAAAAAATTAATGAAATTCTATTTTTGAATGAAAAAAATCTTGGTGTTACTACCGTAAATAAAAGTATTAGTGGCAGATTTGCAGCATTAATAAAAGGTGTAAGGGAGAAATATGGGGAAAGGGTTGTGGTCTTAGTGGACGAATATGATAAACCTATATTAGACAATATTAGTGAACTGTCAATAGCCAAAGAATTACGAGATGGATTGAAAAATCTTTATTCCGTTTTAAAAAGTCAAGACACCAATTTGCAGTTCGTGTTCATGACAGGGGTAACTAAATTCTCAAAAGTGAGCCTGTTTAGTGGGGTGAATCAGCTAAAAGATATAACGATAAGTAAATTCTATTCCTCTATTTGCGGATATACAGACAATGATCTTCAGGAACATTTCAATGATTATCTCGTTGGTAGTGACCCAAAAGAAGTAAGACTATGGTACAATGGGTATAATTGGACAGGTCCAGAATCGGTATATAATCCTTATGATATACTTTTATTTTTGAGTGAAGACCTCAGTTTCCAAA
>JAIYCH010000029.1 GCA_027488135.1 Saprospiraceae bacterium
TCGTCTAGCCATTCATTTTGAATGTATTAGCGAAGGATCGTTTCGTTTTATTTCTAAATAAAGATATACTATTTAATTCATAAGTATTCATTTGTAAAAGTATTCCTTGACAACGTTATTTTCGTTGAGTTGCACCTGTATTTTGGTGCTGTCATCCTCGGTTTTTCAGATGATTATATAACTCCTGGTCTGAATTATATTTTACTCTTCTATTTTGGTTATTTTGTATATCGAGTATATCATTATTGTCTGAACTGTGATTCATTTGATTCCTGGATTATTTTGATTTTTTTGTTTGAATCTAAATCAGAGGCTTCCAGATAGTTTATCGCTTTTAATTCAACTGCTATAATTCCATATTTTAAAAAATCAACACGACTCGTTCTGATCTGATTATTCTTATAATAAACAGGCATTTCATGTTCCCGAGAAAGGTCAATTCCTTGTGACGATATTTCAAATTCAAAGGCTCTTTGATAAATAACTTAGTGAAAAACATTGCTTTATTCTTAATGCACAGTCATTGCACAGCCAATTATTGTCGAGGTTAGTTCGAAGTATTTGTAAACTTCATTTATCATAATAAATCATTTAATCAGAAAAATCATTGTTCAGACAATTTTTAAGTAATGAATCAGCGGAAAATCCTTCACAGGTTCGTCAAGGGCAGCGGGTTATATTTAATGACATTTCTTGCTAAGAAGATTTTAGGTTGTAAGGAGTTAAAAACATTTTGGAATAGCAATGGCAAACAAAACACCATCTTCCATAGCAGATCAAATAGCCTTTTGTTGAAACATTGAGGTTTGCTTTTTGATAACGAGCAAGCTGCACTAATTTTTAGAAAACATAAGTTACTACTTCATCCGGCATATTGCCAAACCGATATTATTGTAGTTGTGCAATTTTTTCATTTATTTTGTCATGGAAATTATGATATTTCGTCGGAACATTACTTTTCTTTTGGTCTAATAACCAAAATTTTCTTACCCCATTTAAATTATACGCTACATAAAGGCCTCCCCAATCTCCCGCGTCTGGTTGCCCAATTACTTTTTCTGTTTCGTTAAGTAAATCTGCCGGAAAGTATTTTGTCAAGTCTTTTGTGTCAATGAATTTTTGTTGCGATAGTTGAACCCAAATTCCTTCATAAAATTCACCTGAATTCGGATATTGGCCTTTGGTGTCTTCAAATAGTTTTTCATTCTCCAACCTAAAAATTTCAATGCATTGTTCTCCAACACATTTTCCGTAGAAATGTCCGAAAATAAGGTAGTCCGATGTTGAAAGTTCTAAACTGTCGTCTTTCTCACAAGATGTCAACATGAAAACAGTCAGGCAAACCATTAATGAAATGTATTTTTTCATCTTTTAACTTTTTATTTATTTAAAAATCTTGTCTTTTGATCATTCCAAATATGGCTTTAACTAGCTTATAACAGAAACAATCTTTCGTATAGCCAATCATTTTGGTCTGTATTACGTATCCGTCTGTCCAAGTATTCCATTACTGGTAATCCGGTTCAAATTGACCACCGGATTATCCATTTAGTAAATGTGCGCTTAGCGTTTCACCCAATTTTCGATTTTAATACCTCTGATTCTTTCAAACTCTTTAATGTTTTCAATAACCATAATTAAGTCATTTTCGATGGATGTACATCCGATAAATAAGTTAAAATCACTAATCATTTTTCCTTCGCCCTGTAATCGTGCTTTCTCTTTTCCAAAGGTCTGAATTGCGTCAAATATGGGTACCATAACAAGTTGTCCAATAATTTTTTCAATTAGTAAATGATTCTTTTTAGGATTGTCTCTTTTTTCTGCACCAAAAACTAACTCTGCTAATGTAATTTCAGAAATTGCACAGTTGTCTATGCTTACTTCATTCAATTTTTCAATTATGTTATATTTTCCTCTTAAAAAATGAATACAGATATTAGAGTCAAGCAAATATTTCATTATAAATCAATTGATTTTTTTTCGACTCTTGAATTTCTAATTTCATTTATAATTACATCGGAGGTTCTTGTGTCTTCCCATGCACCATACAGGTTCTTCAAGTCTAAATGTTTCTTTTCTTTAACCTCTATAGACTCTGTCAATTTTACAATCAGTCGTTTCTTAGAAATGTTGTCTAGTTTGGTCAAAAAATCAAAATATTTGTCGATAGTAGTATTTTTTAATGCTATTCTCATAAATTTTTTCTTTTCACAAAGATACTAAAATATGTCCAACCATCTTTCAATGCCATTTTCCACATCTTCTAAAATGACATATTCGTTAGCTGTGTGATGCTCCTAATAACTAATAGACAAATTACAGCTTGGCTAAGGTGGCGATTTTCACCACAAATGTTGATTTGGAGAACCAAACTTTGATTAACCATATATAGGTCTGTGGTGCACTGAACCGCTACTTTGGCCAAACCCTTGGTATGCGGTCGGCTTTCTATTTTTTCTTGATTTTCGATATTGTTAGTCCAATGGATTTAGTCGGTTTGTCCATATCATTATTTGCAAAGTCAATGGCTTCTTGTATCAATGCTTTTACTTTTGGGTTTCTGTAATCGCTTGTTTTCTTTACGTCAACGTGCCTAATTAAATTACCTGTTCCTGTTAAAAGTTTATTAGGGTCTTTCAAAAGTGTCCCTTTGTTAAACCCCAAGTTTAGGTGGTTTGTATATATTGGCAACATACAAAAGGCGTCTGATAGCTTGTCCGATATTGAAAATACTGCTGTTAAGGCGTGAGTATGATAAACCAATTCGTTGCTGTCTGGATATAATGCTAAAATGTATTCTCTCAGGTCTGTGAACAAGTCAATAATTTCTTGGTCTTTAAATTCCAAGAGAAATTGAAAGTCTGGATGAATAGGTCGTGTTGTTATCATCTTGCTGAATTGTCGTATTGCATTCCACAAATTAAGTTACCTTCTGTGTCTAAAAACTTTTCAATGTGAACTGCAAAATGTGTCATCTTATTTTTCATACGCTCAAAATTTAATTGTCACTAAGCCGTCTCTAAAGCTACCGCTAACGTACCGAGCACAGGCGCATACCAAATGCAAATTTTAATGGTTTTTTTATATCGAATTGAATATAAAGCATGTGGCATAACCGATGTCAGCATTAGTGTTTAATTATTTTATCAGAATATGTAATAGTTAAGACTTCATCTGACCGTCTGGTAATTTTTTTTGATTTTACAACCAAACTTCTTTTTCTTTCTGTCCGAGAATCAATGGTTTGAGCCTTAAATAAGTCCCTGCTTTTTTGCTTTTACTAAAATTCCTATTGTTGCGGTCACTCTTAATCCTTCATGCTTTGCGTGAAATCTGCTTAATGATTCGTCCAACAATATTATACACAATGGCGACCGGAACGAAGCCACAATCGACACATACCCATTTTCACCTTAAAAGCCATTATTAGTGGCACTATTTCATAGGAATCACTGGCTTTATGTAGCTTGGGTTTTGTTTGAATAGATTATTCATCATATCATAAATTGGATTAGAGATTTTAATAAAGTCATTCATGGATGGATCTTTAGGAAGTTTACTTTTAAAATGTCTGATAGAACTTCCAGCCTGTTGAATTATCGAGCCTTAAGATGGAGAATAAATGTTTATTAGTATTTTAGACCAAATTCCAAATTCTTTATTAGCATCATATCTCATACTTTGGTCAGCTGATTTAAACGGCCTTGAAACGATTGGAAATAATTTCTTTTAGTGGTATCATTTAAAAAAGAAGCAGCTACCATTTTTTCAACTAATTCTGATTTGGAAATCATTAATGCCATAATTTCCTGAAAAGTCTTTTCCCTGATTTCTGCTTTTTCTGCTAGTTTAGCAAACTGTAAACCGATTTGGCCTTTGGCTAGATTTCTAGGCAATAGTCCATCATCTAACGCAAATTCTTTGTCTTCTATATGTATATGACTATTTAGCAAGTCATAAGCCGGACTTAGTCGATAATCTCCAAAAGGTGTTTCTAGTATAGAGAAATTTTTAAAGTGTGCATCTCCATTTGAAAAAAGATAATTAAAGACAAGTATTCTAAAAAGTTTTGGTGATTCTATCTTGTAAGTTGTTAAATAATTGCGCATTAGTTCAAATATATCTAAATAATTCCCGATATATTTGTAATGTTCTCCATGGGTTTGTGAGGTTCTTTTTGCTAAGGAAGCAAAGTCATCTTGTGCTAATTTTGAGCCATCCTCTTTTACATCAAATCTTTTTGTGATGTATGCAGGTGTGCCATCTTTAAAAAATATCATAGCATTTTCTGCGGTTTCTATTCCATAAACCTGACGGGCGATTTGCATGGTTAAATGCTCATTGGCAGGCATTTGATCTGGCTTTTTACCAGCTCCTGGAATTGGTTTCAGAATATAAGTACCTTGCTCATTTTCATTAATTAGCCTTAACTTGTTTTTGTCAAGAAGTACAGAAAATTTTTCTTGTACACCTGATATCGACACACGGTTTCGATTCTCTTCAAACATCTGAGCAGTTTCTGGATTGGATGCTTGAGAATCGTAAGGCAAAACATGATACACTTTCTTGCCCTGAAAAACTCTATTTAAAGCTGTTCTGCTATAGGTATTAAATCCTTCAGATAATGTGCCGGGACAATATTTAATTTCTGGTATGCTCATTCATTTTCTAGTTTAATAATTCTAACGGCACCTATGCTGTCATTTTTTGCAGTAGTCATAAGCAATCCGAAATAGTCCTCTCTGTCGATTCTATTTAGTTTGCATACAACTTGCTTATTAGAACCTTCAGGAAGCATGTTGTAAAAAAATGGAAACAAGTATTTAGAATGAAATTCATTTTCTGTTTTAGGTAAAGTTAGACTGATGCTTTGCCTATCGTTATTTGCTACCCACTCTTCGTGATAACGAAATGAAAACGAACCATCATCGTGTTGGGTCAAGATACCCGCTGCTACATTCTTGAATAATACTTTGGCTTTTCTCATTTAGTATGTGTCAAGTTTTTAATTTTTAGGCAAATCTCCATGCCCAACACATCCGATATCTTATGCAATGTTGAAAGCTTAGGGTTTCCTTTTCCGCTTTCAAGTTCTTTTAAAGTTCTCAAACCAACACCTGATAGTTCTGCCAATCCCTCTTGTGTTACTTGTAGAACTTCCCTACGTTCTTTTATGGTTTTTATTAATTCTGAAAAGTGCATTATAAAGCATTAATTGATGCAAATATAATACTAATTTTTAAAAATTTAACAAAAAGTGCTTTATATTGCACTATATTTTACATGTGCTTGGACAGACCTCTACAATAAAACTTTTTTTTATTATAGAGGATCTTTTCCAGGCGTTTATGATTAAGAAAATATCCTATAAAGTATTATAAAAAAAAGAGGCTATCTTTTTAGACAGCCTCTTTTTATTATTCATTTGAAAAAGGGGTTTACATTTCCCAACCTTTTCTGTATTCTCTGCCAACGAATTGGTTTGCATCTTCGAAATTGGTAATTTTCATGTTGGTACCATCCCAAAGTAACTTTCTTCTGCCATAAAACTGCATTTTACCATTTACCTCTTTTCTAAGATTATAGCTTCTTATAGCCAGATTACCCATGAGAACGGTTTCTGTCATTGGACCTGCATAATCAAAAGAAGAAGTAAGCGCTTTGTGTTCGGCACTATTAAAGCCAGCTTTACAAGCTTCTACCCATTTACGCTGATGGCCATATTCTGATTCAACTACATCGGCAGCATTTGGACCAAATTCTTGCGTACCGTCATATAAGAACAACTTAGGCATCATTGGTGAGCTATCATTGATATTGGTAGAAATGATACCTTTTTCACCGATCATAAGAACCCCATTGGCACTATCTGTTCCGCCAATATCCATATTTTCAGGAATTATTTCCGGATGAGCAGGTCTGATACCTCCATCGCTCCATGTTAATTCTAATTTCGTATCATTTTTAGGGGATGGAGCAAAATGAAGGGTAATAAAAGAGGAGGGAGGACATCCTTCAGGATTATAATCCGCATTCCACATTTTACTGAAAACAGAAGCAACACTACACTCAGCATCCGTTGGATATTTCAGTCCAAGGGTTCTAAATGGAATATCAATTAAATGGCAACCAACATCACCTAAGGCTCCTGTTCCGTATTCCCACCATCCTCTCCAGTTGAAAGGGTGCATATTAGGCACATAAGCAGTTTCTTTTCCTGGTCCCAGCCATAAATTCCAATCCAGATCTGCTGGTTTTTTACTTTCATCTGGAGCCTGTAAAGGAACACCCTGCGGCCAAACAGGTCTGTTGGTCCATACCTGTACTTTGGCTACTTTGCCAATGACGCCAGAATCAACCCATTTTTTGACTAAATCAAGGAGTGGATTTGACCCACCCTGATTTCCCATCTGGGTAACAATTTTATTGTTACGCGCAAACTCAGTCATAATTCTTGTTTCCCTAATATTATGAGCCATAGGTTTTTGCACATAAACGTGTTTACCTCTTTGCATGGCATACATGGCAGCTGGCCCATGGGAATGATCCGGTGTTGAAATGGTTACTGCGTCAATATCTTTCATTTCATCGAGCATAACCCGATAATCTTTGTATAATTTGGCATCAGGAAAGTTAGCAACTGATTTTTTTGCACTGCCAGAAAAATCTACATCACATAAAGCGGCAATTCTTTCTCTACCTTTTACTGAGGCATTGAAAATATCGCTCGATCCTTTACCTCCTGCACCAATAGCAGCAATGTTTAAACGATCACTTGGTGCTGTATAGCCAGTGCCACCCAATACGTATCTGGGAACAATAAAAAAAGAGGAAGCTACCAGTCCTTGTTTTATAAAGGCCCGACGCGACTCTTCTGTCTTTTTACTTTTTCGCATTTTAACTCAGGTTTTTTGATGTTTACAGAATTATATTTGGCTAACTTAAAGTAGCTCTACTAAAAGTAATTACTTTTTTTTAAGTTCCCAAGGGTAAACGCTCCTTTATTTGTAAATTGTTTTAGAAAATCGATTATTTCCTATAACGATGTAGTAACTGCCTTGAGGTAAAAAGCCTAAATGTAAAGTAAGGTCAATATTATCAATGATTTTTTCAAATACCTTTTGACCTAAATTATTATAAATAACAAGCTTTTTATTTACATGAATTTCTTTTAAACTTAGGTTTAAATTATCTACAAATGGATTTGGATAAACTTCAAAAATTTCTGAATGATTAATTTCCCTGATGGGTGTCACGTATGGTAAGCCTACAAAGATGGCAATATACTTATTGTCCTTTACTTGTAAAACGGAGGGATCACCCCCTTTTAGATTTGTATTTATATATCCATCCCAGTTAAATCCATCATTACTAGTATTATACCATATTTGGTTTCCAGAACCATAAAATCTTAACTTCCCTTGAATATCAACCATTAAATTTCCTGTCCAATTATGGGAAAAATCGGACGGAATAGTTGGTTGTTGCTTAAATATTAATCCATCTGTTGAGGTATAGTGTAATGCTCCATCTTGTGGTGCACCTTTGGGTGCAGTATAATGCCATTGATTTTTAAAATAAATAACAGCGGGATCAATGACTTGTTTAAGTAATTCGTCAATTCGTGCATTGGGTTCAAAAGTATAATTGATTCCATCGAAACTCCTCGCTGAATAACAATTAACGGTTGCGTCCAGCCCTCCTTGTGGCAAACCTACACTAGATGAAAAATACATTCTTAGACTATCTTTTCCAAAAACAACCATCGTCGGATCGAATGCTCTTTGGAAATTAGCAGGAATTCCTTGTATGTTAATTGGCTTTGGGTCTGTCCATGTTTGTCCATTATTATAAGAAAATTTAACCGCAACCCTATCCCAAGTTGGGGAGGGAATTGGCTTTCTAAACCACTGAAAAGCACAAATTAAAGTGTCGCCTTTCCATTTTATCACACTTGGAACACCCGAAGAATCTTGAAAAATTGTCACATTATTAAATATTTTTCCATCCGTTGAAGTGGCAATTTGCAATGGATTATTCCAAGGCCCTTGTTGTGTTAATTGGGCATTTATTTGATTAGCATAACAAAAAAGTGCGAAATAAATAAAGATTTGAATCTTTTGGAAAGTCATAAGATTTAATTTAAAGGTTTAAAAATTTCATAAATCACGCCGGGTTCTCCCTTAAATAATGTTTCTTTTTGAAATTTCATTCCAATTTTTTCCATAATTCTTATGGATCCTTTATTTTCTGAATAAGCTTCTGCATAAATTCTTTTAAGATGAAGCCTTTCAAAACCATCCTTCAAGGCAAAGGCTGCCGCTTCAGTGCCATATCCTTTTCCCCAGAATTGCTTTTTGAATCTATATCCTAAATCTGTTTCCCCGGTATCTTCATGATATTTAAGGCCGCACCAACCAATAAAAGCATTGTTTTCACGAAGAAATACGCCAAATCGTCCTCTTCCCCATTTTTCAAAATGATTATAACTCAGGATGAATTTTCTGGCTTCTGCTATGCTGCCAAAGGGTTGATCCCCTGTGTATTTCATGACTTCCGGATCTCCGTTCAATTCGAATATATCTTTCGCATCTTCTGAAGAAAATGGTCTTAATATTAATCGTTCTGTTAATAAAGGTTCCATTAATTTCTGGTAATAACCATGCCTGGGAATTTATTCGTTGATTTTCCATCTTTATAAACGGAAATACCATTTACCCAAACTTGTAAAATACCTTCACTAAGCGCTTGAGGTTGAGTGATGGTTGCTTTATCCTGAATAAGGTTAGGGTTAAAAAGAACCATATCCGCAAAATTTCCCGATGTTAGAATGCCTCGATCTGTTAATCCGAGGTTCTCAGCACAAAGGCCTGTCATTTTGTAAATGGCCGTCGGTAAAGTTAGTAATGGCTGATCTCTGACATAATTTGAAATTATTTTTGGAAATGCACCTCTTCCCCTTGGGTGACCAGTAAAGCCTCCATCAGAACAGACATTGGTGTAAGGCCAGGATAAAAAGGTTTTAAGATCCTCTTCCGACATCGCCTTACCCATTATTCCTTCAATTGAGCCATTATAATCAGGGTTATTTTGCTCAAAAAGGGAGGCATCCGCTACCAATCGCTGTAAGGTTTCAGCGTCTGTTGATTTTCTTATTGTAGCGATTTGGGAGATCGTTTTTCCTACATAATCTTTATTAGGTGCGAATCGTAATAAAATACTTTCGCTGGGATCAAATAATTGATTCACCGCAAATTCAGCTGCTGCCGGATTATCATAATCTCTGTTTGGAAATAATACCCTTAAGGTAGATTGCCAATAGGTATAAGGATAAATATCTGCACTGATTTTGATTCCCTTTTGCCTTGCAGCTTGCAGTTGCTGGATAATCTGGGGGGCATTTCCCCACTTACTTTTTTGTGCAATTTTTATATGTGAAATTTGTACTGGCAGATTAACCTGAGCGCCAATTTGTATGATTTCATCTATCGCATTTTCGATTTGAATATCCTCACTTCTAATATGGCTCATATATCTTGCTTTATATTTTGCAGCTATTTGAGCTAAAGAAATGACCTCTTTTTTATTTGAGAAAAAGCCTTCCTCGTATTCCAGCCCAGTGGAAATGCCAAAAGAACCTTTTTTTAGTTCATTTTCCAGGTCCAGTTTCATGCCTTCTACCTCTTTTTCTGAGGCAGTCCTAAATAATCCCCTTAATCCCATCTGTTTGATTCTCAAGCTGGCATGCCCTGTGTAACTAAGCAAATTAATGGCCGGTTTATGCTGTGCATATCTGCTTTTTAGAGAATCCATTGGTTGGCTAAAGCCATCTTGTCCAATACAAATGGTAGTAATACCTTGACTCAAAACAGGTAAGGCTTCCAGATTTTCTTCTAATCCACCCTCATGATGACTGTGCGTATCTATGAAACCAGGCGCTAATATGTTGTCTTGCCCGTCAACAACTTCTTCACCTATGTATGGCTTCAACAGACCCATTTCCACTATTTTATTTCCCTTTATCCTGATGGAGCCTTTTCTTTCAGGTAGGCCTGTGCCATCTAATATGCGAACATTGGTTATCAATGTGCTTTTCTGAAATTCAACGGTTTTATGGTTAAACCATTGTTGAATGGCTCTGGATGATGAGGGATTTGTATTATTCGTCAATAAAATGATGGTTTCCTTAGCTTTTAAATTTGTTGCCATATAATTGTAAAATCCAACCCAAGATCCAGTGTGGGAATATTGGACTTTTAGGGTATCTATCTGAAAACCAAATCCATAATTTGATAATTTTCCATTATTTAAAACAGTAGGCTGGAAGGCTTCTTCCAGCTTGTTATTAGCTTTTAAGTATTCTTTTTTCCAGGCCTCCGTCCATTTTAATAAATCGTTTGCGGAGGAGTATAAATTTCCATCACCAAATACACCATCTATCCGATACAAATCATTTGGCAATAACTTTCCGTTTTCCTCTTTAAACCCTTTAACCCTGTTCGGGAATGGGTGATAGGTATTAATGGTATGAATTTTTGTATTTGTCAGGTTCAAGGGTTGAATTAAAAATGAATCCATTAATTCATTGATTGGCTTTGATGTTATTTTTTCCAATACCAGGCTCATAATAATATATCCTGTGTTGCAATACTGAAATTTAGACCCAGGTTCGAATAATAAGATTGGTTTTTGATTAGCTAAAAATGCCAGAACATCATTGTTTTTAATGGTATCTAAAGGGCCCGTTTGATTTTCTGCCCAAAAGAAATATTCCTGAAGACCAGAAGTATGTTGTAGCAAATGCCTTATTTTTATATTAGGATAAGGAAATGAAAGAAGGTGTTTCTGTATGGGATCATCCAGGCTAAAAGGATATTTTTCTTTTACTTTTAAGGTTAACAGGCCAATAAATTGTTTGGTTAATGAGGCCAGATTAAAACTGGAGGACTTGTCTATGGGCGTTTTATCAGATAAACTAAGGTTTCCAAATGATTTTTCATACTGTATTTTTCCATCCACGGCATATAAAAGGATACCATTAAATTCATTTCTTTGCAAAAGAGTATCTACTATTTGATTTAACGAGGTTAATCTGTCATTATCTTGTGCAGTCAAGCAGTTGAAAGACAAAAGACCTATAATAAACAGGGATAAGGTGTAAAGATTTTTCATTGCCTTTTTATTTAAAATTAACAATTATTAATTTTCTAAAACAAGAAATAATGAAAAAAGCTGTTTTTAAAGAAGATCCGGCAAAAACATATTTTTCAGGAGAAGGATGTTTTATTAATGAACTCTTTAATGAAGTAAATCATTCAGGTGGTTCTATTGCAAAAGCGACAGTAAAACCCGAAATGATCACTGAAAATCATTTGTTGTCAGACACCGATGAATGGTATTATATTTTAGAGGGAATAGGGGAAATGTATTTGAATGGCCAAAGCATAGGGGAGGTAAAACGGGGCGAAACAGTTCATATTCCCCAAGATACACCTCAGTACATTAAAAACACTGGAACAGAAGATCTGGTGTTTCTATGTTTTTGCACTCCCGCGTTTAAAATGGAGATGTATAAAAAGGTGGATTAATCATTTAAATTTATTCACTAATACGCCAAAAATAGCGGCAGTGAAAAACATGAATAAACTATAAATGGCCGCCGGAGTTGCCATTATATTATTTCCAATAACACTTAATGCTATGAATATGGCTAAAGTTCCGTTATGAATACCGATTTCCATGCCGATAGCTATGGCTTGAGATTTTTCCAGAGAAAAAAATCTGGGTACATAATAACCGATAACCATGCATAAGATGTTGAAAAGTAAAGCGGGGATACCTACCAGGGCGAAATAATGAGGTAATTTTTCCTTTTCGCTATAAAGTGTTAGAATAATAATGATAGCCAGGAAAAGAGCGGAAGCGATTTTAACTGGTTTATTAAGTTTTTCTGCAATATTTGGTGCTTTTGACCTTATTAACATACCGATGGACACAGGACCTAAAACAATGAGGCAAACTTCCATTATCTTTTTAAACTGTAAAGGAATTACATCTCCTGTTGCCATGAAGGCAGCTATGGAAATATTTACAATCAGACTAATGGAAAATACTGATAATAGGCTATTTATGGCTGTTAAGGATACATTTAAAGCAACATCTCCTTTTGCTACATGGGAAAAAAGGTTGGACGTTGGGCCTCCAGGAGCCGCTGCAAGTAACATGAGTCCTACCGCTAATTCAGGCGATAATTTAAATCCTACCGCTATGAAATAACAAACAAAAGGAAGAAGAATCATCTGACAAAATAAGCCAATGATAATGGCTTTCGGATAGGTTATTATTCTTTTGAAATCGGCAAGGGTGAGAGATAAACCTAAACCCATCATTATGATAGCTAATCCTAAGGGTAACAGGACAACAGATAATACACTTGATTGCATAAGAATAAATTAAAATGAGTTTATTGTCTTTGATGCCCATTTGGTAAAAGACACAACAATATACTCATTTTAAAATATCTTTATGGTTATAAATTTTAATATTTTATAAGGTCTATTTCTTTTTCAATGCCCATTTTATCTATAAATCCTACTTTTTCCCACAATAGTTCTTCGTTTTTGTATAATTGTAAATAGGGTAGG
Source organism: Saprospiraceae bacterium (assembly GCA_027488135.1). GTDB lineage: Bacteria > Bacteroidota > Bacteroidia > Chitinophagales > Saprospiraceae > BJGN01. The sequence continues at coordinate 12,648 of JAIYCH010000029.1, forward strand.
GCGTCTATTTTTAGACTTTTACATAATTCACTTTGCTCGTCGGCATTGATACGAATCAAGGTAACCCGGTCCTTTTTTTCGTTGGCTATTTCATTTAGGAAAGGTTCCATTTTTTTACAAGGCAGGCACCAATCGGCATAAAAATCGACTAAAACGATTTTATCTCCTTTGGTCAGTTCTTTGAAAGAAGCTAAATCCATTCCAGCTACCTTTTTCACTGAACTGTCCGTTGTTAAGGGTAGATTGGCTGCGGACCATTTCATGATGCCACCCATTAATTCATAAACAGTTGTATATCCATTATTTCGCATAAAATTAGCCGCGGACATGCTTCTGGCGCCGCTAAGACAGTAAATGAATATTGGAGTTGTTTTTGGAATGTTATTAATTTTACCGTCGAAAGTTGGATCATTCCAACTAATATTTGTCGCATTGGCAATGTGCCCTTGCGCAAATTCTCCTGATGTCCTAACATCCAATACAACACCATCAGGCGTAGTAGCTATTTTATCGGAAAATGCTAGTGCATTCAATTGGAAATTTGTACCGCCTGCATTGGACGAATTACAAGATGAAATAAGCAGTGACGAACTTAAAACAAAAGATAATAGGGAAATCGATCTTTTCATAGAGCTATATTTTTATTTACCGCGAATATATGCGTTAAATCAGTATTGATTTGTAATATTGGTCACATATATATCTATCGGACCAGGTTTATAATTTGTTCCTTCTGACCTTGAATCATTTTTCCATCCACATCCTTAAGGGTATAGGTGATAATGAAAATATATGAACCTTGTGGAATTATTTCCCCTGCAATGTCCCCTGTCCACGCCGTGTTCATTCCACTATCTATCAAATTTCCCCATCTGGAATATACTTTCCATTGGTAATCCGTGATGTCACAAGCAGAATAAACCTCCAATAAGTCATTTATTCCGTCATTATTAGGACTAAATGCATTGGGAATAAAAAATGGGCAGTCACAATTTTCTTTTTTTAAGGTAAAATGATGAATACTTGGGTCAGAACAAGATAGTTTATATGCTTTATATGTGCCTGGAACGGTAATGATTCTTTCCTTAGACTGAAAATTATCCCACCAAATGTATTCTTCTCCGGGTAAGGTGATTTTCCAGGTTGCATCGCAAGCCAAGGTAGTGTCTGTAACCAGCGGTAATTCTTCTGTTTCAGTTAAACAAAAGGGGTTATGTATTCTTTTCCATGTGGCAGTATCTGGTCTGAAAATATTTTCCTGCGTAAATGAAAAAGAGGTAAAAACAGGATTAATAGATTCAAATTTGATGGGCGTATAATTTGAGGATACCATTTCTGATGTTTCTGTTTCCAAACAATTCATGTTTTCACCCATAACATCATATTGAAAAAGGAAAGTATTTATATCTCCCTTTTTACTTATAAATGGGTCAATAGATCCTGTGAGGGTATTTATATATTGATTATTAACATGTTGATTAATTAGGGTAGAACTTAAATTCAAGGGAAATAAAATATTTGAAATCGAGGAAACCAATCCATCTTTTAAAAACAGTATTTGGTTTAGGTTTTTTTTATCTCTGGTTTGGGTTAATAAGGTTACATAAATAGATCCATTTTTTAAATTACTAAGGGCAGAAGCTTTTCCAAGTCCTCTGTATCGTTGCGTTTCCCATATTTTTTCCCCTTTATTATTTATTTTAAATAAAAAATGAGAACTGTCTGCAACGCCTTCAAAAATGGCAGCATCGGCAGTTAAGAGGGGACCTCCAATAATTTTGACCGTTTTATCTCCCTTCATTTCATAAGCCCAAACAGGTGAACCATCTTTATTAAGGTGAAAAAGATAATTTCCAGAAAAGGCAATAAATAAATGATCATATTGAATGGCTACCTTTCCTGAAGATTCAAATGGAAAGAATTTTTTAGCCCACATAAAGTTGAGCTTTGCGTTAAATTGCGCAATAAATCCATTTTTTTTGGTGTTGAAATCTAGTAGTAATCCATAAATAATAATTATATCATCTTTTATATCCATGGAATAGGTGAAATGATCTACCGTACCTGGGTTGAATACTTTCATTTCTTCATTTAATCCGTTGGCTACATTGATTTTCATCAAAAAGATGGATTCCTTGAGGCCTTTATAAATACTACCATAAAGTACAATCTCATTAGCATTCAAAATAGCTAAGTCATTCATAATAATATGGTCGTCAGGTACTTTATAAGCATAAGACCACATAACCTGTCCACAATAATTAATTCGTTGACAAAAAAGCCTGGCTTCTTTGCCTCCATTACGCAAAGATTCTAAACTTGAGGTTGCCAGGATAATATCACCGTTGGGTAGCCTCTTTATTTTAGTTTCAGCATAATGAATGGAATCAAGGTAAACATTTAAAAAGTCTTGCGAATATCCTGACCATGTATTGAACATTATAATGTATAAAACCAAGCATTTCTTGAAAATAATGTTCATAGTTAATGATTATTGATTCAACCACGTTCGCATTTTAATACCTCCTTTTCCATAAAATGCTATTTTTGAGATAGAAGTATTTACATGTATGAAATTTCCTGACTGAGAATTAAATGAATGTCCAAAGTAGGATTCTGTTTTCCGCTTAGATCCATTTTTTAAATAAATGATAGCATGTCTTTCATTTTTAAGAAAGGGTATCATTTTATTTCCTGGGCTATTTAATCGAAAAGCCAGCAACTTATCATTATTTTGACCAGCCAGATAATACAGCGCATTTTTAACAGGTATCGAGGTTAAGCTTTTACCGTCGCCAGGTACATAAAATCCTGATTTTGTAAATGGAACAGATGTAAACGAAGGACCTTTTTGATTTATCAATGTTAAACCATTTAAAGCATCCGCTTTGCCCTGTTGCACTTCAATCCCAAAATCATTGCCAACCAGATTTATATCTAAAAGGCCATCGTTATTTAAATCTGTGGTAACAGCGGCATAAATGGGAGCCATTTGAACTTCAATAGGCAGTGAATGCATCTTGAATTGGCCTTCGCCCAAATTTTCTATCCAGCTTGATTTCATAAGAACAACCTGCTTTTTAATCACATTTTCCATGTTTAATCTGCTGAATATTTCGGGTGCCGTCGCCGCTCCATATTCTCCAAATGAATTATACTGTTTTCTTATTCCAGAAAATTGTGTTATGACGTCTTGCAGAGGGTGGTATAAATATTCTTTTCTAACACCCAGACTGTCAGGCCAATACCTTGATATTAAAGGATCTATGCTACCATTATTATCCAGATCTTTTGCATATATAGATAAAGGTTCCTTTTCCGAGGCAACCATATTAAGATTACTACCAAAATTCCCTACAACGTAGTCAGTGTCTCCATCATTATCTTTATCAAACCCCGTAATACTATTCCACCAACCCGTTTGTTTTTCTAAACCGGTAGATATTTCAATTAATTTACCTTGTTGATTGGCAAAAAATCGAATGGGCATCCATTCACCTGTGAGAATTAAATCGATGGATTGGTCATTATTAAAATCAGTCCATATAGCGTCTGTAATTAATCCCGGATTAAGTAAATCTTTATTCATTTCAGCGGTGGCGTCACGAAATGAAGGCTTACCTTTTTTACTTTCATTTATAAGGACGAAGGATCTGTCGGGTAGGGGATAACTAAAAGGAAGGGAACGGCTGCCAATAAATAAATCTAAGTCACCGTCATTATCAACATCTGCTGCTTTTACACAACTACCATTGGAGGTTATGTTAGGTAAGGCATTTATTTGAGGTTCAAATAGTTTATTTCCTTTATTTAGATATAACTGGTCTTTGTAAAATGGATTATTGGGTTCAAATTGAGCACATCCCCGGGCAAAATATAGGTCATTTAAGCCATCTCCATCAGCATCAAAGATTAAAATGCCTGCATCTTCTTCGTCTCCCGATTCGGTATTTTTAAAATGATAACTTTTCGATGCAAATTGGCCATTCTCAAGTTGGTAAAAAATGATCTGGTCCTGGTTCTTACTTCCACTGACAATAAAATCTTCCAGTGCATCGCCATTAAGGTCGCCAACAGCAATGGCGGGCCCATATTGGGAAAGTTTATGTGGGAGGGTTCTCTGAATATTAAAATCAATAAAATCTTTATCTACGTGAAGATAGTTAAGATTTAATTCGGCTGCATTTTCAGTGAAAATCGTAGGAATACTTTTGGGAAATATTTGTTCTGTTGATATTTTCTTTATATCAAAGGTTACTACATGCGTTTTATTTGCATTGACATTATAGATAGTTTGTAAAAAACCACCCGGCCAAATAATTTGAATAGAGTCCGCCTTTTTTTCCTGGTTGAGACCAAACTGAAATACTACTTCAGATTGGGATAAATAACCTCTTCCTGAAAGCAAAGATTGCTTTTGCTTATGGTTTTTGTGGTAAATGATGGCCGATGCGCCAATAGCATCTGGGTTTTTATCGGAACCGATTAATTTTAAGCGAATATAATTTTGTTTTTCTGGGAGTAAATTGTTTTTAAAAACAAAGGCTTTGTCATTAATATTATTCACTACTAAATCTAAATCACCATCATTATCTAAATCGCCATAAGCTGCGCCATTTGAGAAACTAGGTAATTGCATACCAGCGTCGGCGGTAATATTTTCAAAGGAGAGATCACCCTTATTTTTAAAAAGGAAATTAGGAGATTTCACCTCGGGAACGGCAGATAGTAATTCCTCTGTACTTACTAAACGACTGGCGTAGGACCGGAAAATAGAAAAGTCATGATCGGTAACATCTTTAGGATAACCATTTGAAATAAAAACATCTTGAAGTCCATCGTTATCAAAATCTGCAAATAACGCGGTCCAGGACCAGTCTGTTTCATGTAATCCTGAAAACATACCTTGCTCTGAAAACACAGGTAACCCGGATTTAGGATTAACTCCTTGGTTTACCTGTAAGGTATTTCTCATAAATTGATGATTATAGCCAAATCTTTTGGTGAAAATTTCCCTCTGATAACTGCTTTCCCCCTGAAATAATTTTTTCCTTTTATTATAAAATGGTTGCATTTCAGTGGTCAAAAGGTCTTGGAGGCCATCATTATTAACATCACCCACATCACTTCCCATAGCCGTCAGACTGATATGTTTAAAGATTTCCGCTGCATGATTGGTAAAAGTACCATTCTTATTATTTATGAAAATAAGGTCATCGCTTTCAAAATCGTTAGCCACATAAATATCTGGATAATGATCTTCATTAAAATCGACGATAAGCGTACTGTGACTATAACCATCCAATTGAATGCCTGCTTCCTCTGCAACATCGGTAAAAACGGGATGACCCAACTTATCATTCCAGTCATTTCTGAATAGTCTGTCCCTGTTTAAGGCCTCTTTTCCTATACGTTTTTCAATAAATTCGTGAGGATATTTCTCCTCTACCCAATTAACGCCGATAAAAACATCGAGATCACCGTCCAGGTCGTAGTCAAAAAATTGGGTATGGGAAGCATGGGAGGTATCGGCTAAGCCGTATTCAGCCGCCATTTCAGTAAATGTGGGCGTACCATCTGATTTATTGCCATTGTTGATATATAAGAAATTTTTTCTATAATCGGCCTTTCCATTTAAAGTATTACACACATAGATGTCTTTTTTGCCATCTAAATTAATATCAATGATAGACACGCCAGATGACCAGAATTGGTTAGAAGGTTTTTGGGTTCCTGAAATTTTAGAGGTTTCAGTAAACTTAAAATTCCCATTATTAATGTAAAGGGAATTATCTGATTGGCTTGCTGTAAAAAACAAATCATTCAATTGGTCGCCATTCAAATCGGCCATGGCTACACCACCACCATTATAAACGAACTCACTCACCAAAGCATTTAGCGTATCATTAACGGTTATTTTATTTTCAAAAGAGATACCTGAATCAGTGGCATCTATTTTTGTAAACAGGAACTCTTTTTTATCACAAGAAAGGATAAGGGAGAGACAAAACAGGCTAATTAAAATACGCATAAACAATTATTTTGAGTTCATGTAAAATTAAAAAGGGCGCCTCAATTTTACGCATTGAGGCACCCTTTTTTATAAAACAAAAGGAGTTAATTAATAACCAGGATTTTGTTTTAGAACAGTACCTTGTAAATCAATTTCACGTTGAGGAATTGGATAGTACTCATCGTTTCCAGCGGTAAATTTAGCACCACCAAATTTAGTCACTAATATTTTAGCTTCATTTTTAAGGTAAGCATTTAGCACAGGTTCAGCGATACCCCAACGAACGAGGTCGAAGAATCTGTGGCCTTCACCTGATAGTTCAAGTTTTCTTTCCATTCTAACTACTTCATTTGCAGAAGCTTTAGATGCAAAAGCTGATTCAGGATAAAGGGAAATCACATAATTGGCAGCAGGTGTTCCGTCTGCTTTTTTAACCCAATGCGTTTTATTAGCGGCACGGGCACGTACCAGGTTTGTTAATTCTCTGGCTTTAGTCAAAGAACCAGCTTCAATTTCAGCTTCTGCAGCCATCAAAAGAACATCAGCAAAACGAATGATGGTATAATTCATAGTTGCATAACCACGAGTCCATGAGCTACCGTCAGTCAATTTATTTTCCTGAGACTTATAGTAAACATATTTCTTAGGAGAATAAGGACCAGCATAAGGTTGAGCGCGAATCCATGCTTTACCAGGGTGAGCGATCCAGTCAAGATATGGAATACCACGACGGCCAATAGAATGGTCTAAACGTGGATCCACAGGACCTGCATCAGGTGTAAATGGAGCACTTGATTCAACACCGTAGTCATGCTTTAAGGCATTGGCGTCATTGTTATATGATCCATCTAAAAGAGGAAGACCGTCTTTTGTGCGGAAAGTATTAGCCATATCAAAGGAAGGCTGGAAGAATCCACAGCAGTTACCCGGACCATCTAAACCTGTATTGTAAGGATAGTTAAGGTCGTCATAGTAGTTTGCATTAGCTACGTTACCTGTATTCATAGACGATTCTACGTCCATAACTGCTTCAGCATGATTATCAAACTCAGCGTTAAAGATTTGAGTATAATCATCCAATAATTGATATTTTCTTCCGTTTGTTGTCTTACCATTAGTTATAGTATTGTCAAACCAGGTTTTTGCTTCTGCATACTTCTTTTGGTAAAGTTTAGCTTTACCCATATAAGCAGCAGCTGCCCACTTATTTACACGACCAGCCTGTCCTTGCGTTTCAGGTAAGTTGGTGAAAGCGAACTGGAAATCAGCCTCAATTTTATCCCAAACGGCTGGAGAATTGGCTACTTTAGGAATCTCAGAAGCAGGCGTTTTTTCGTCAAAGTATGGAATACTGTTAAAGTGTTTTTTAAGGTCAAAATAGAAATGACCTCTCAACAATCTTGCTTCCCCTGCAATTCTTGCAGCATCAGCCGGACTGACATCTTTCGCTTGACTCAAAAGTCTAAGTACCGTGTTACAACGGCTAACTCCCTCATAACGGCCTCTCCACAATGCAGAAAGGTCACCTTGGGTTGGATCCGTTTCATAACGCTGCATTGGGTTAATGGAAGAATAATCACCAGGATCCGTTCCCTTATTAGCCTCACCTCCACAAATACTACCTGTTACCCAGTGGTTTGGACCTTCAAGACGATTTCCAAAAACACCATTTAGTGCGGCATAAGCACCAATTAGGACGCCTTCCACACCAGCTTTTGTAGCTAGCTGAGCATCCGCAAGTGAGCCTGTTGGGGCTACCTCTAAAAAGGAATCTTTACAGGATACAACCAGGACCATAACCATAGCCATGACCATTGACATCCTTTTAAAAATATTATTCATTTTCTTGTTTTTTTATTAAAGAAACAAATTAAAGTTATAAAAGATTAGAAGCCAATGGCGAAATTCAGCATGTATGATGGAGTAACTGGGTAGTTACCTACATCTATACCGAAGTTTGTATCAGCTCCACCACCAACCATTGGATCTAAACCAGTGTATTTTGTAAGTGTCCAGATATTATTTGCAGAAACACCAACGCTAAGTTTTGATAATTTCAATCTCTTTAATAGAGAGGAATCAAAATCGTAATACATAGCTAATCTTTGAATACGTAGGAATGATCCGTCTTCAACATACCAAGAGTTAGCTGCGCCATTGGTACTAATGTTAGAAGCACTTTCCCAAATAGGTGCTTTTGCGTCATTTCCTAAAGCAGTCGTCCATGAATCTAAAGCACGAATGCCTTTCGCAGATCCTTCGAAAGAACCGAAGAAATCAGTAAACCATTTTGATTGGTTGAAAATTTTGTTACCTATAGAAGTATATAAGTAAATTTCAGCGTGTAAATTTTTGTATCCAACATTGAAATTGGCACCACCAGTAAATTTAGGAATTGGACTTCCGATGAAGGTACGGTCAGCAGGTGTGATTTGTCCATCACCATTTACGTCTTCGTATTTGAAACGTCCTACTCCTGCACCAGGTTGTTTTGATGCATCAACTTCTGCTTTTGTGTTGAAATATCCAATCATTTTATATCCAAAAAATTCAGAAAGTCCATAACCAGGTTGATTTCTAATCGGGGCAATACCTCTATAGGATCCTCCATCGAAGAATGGAATACCATCAGCCAACTTAGTGATTTCATTATGTAGGAAGGCATTATTTAATGTCAATTCGTAGGTTAATTTTGATCCTAAATTACCTCTGTTGATAATTTGGAAATCTATACCTCTGTTTAACATACTACCAACGTTAACAGCAGGAGATGCAGCATAATTACCAGCAACACCTGGAAGTGGAACCGTGAATAAAAGGTCTCTTGTAGTCTTTTTCCACCAGTCAAAAATAACCTCTAATTTATTGTCAAACATAGAGATATCAAATCCTAGGTTAATGGTTTCACTTGTTTCCCATTTGGCATCAGGGTTACCAATTCTACTGGAAGCAAATCCTTCATCAACACCACTGCTTTGTCCGCTGATAGGGTAGAAAGTTGAGCCACGGTCAGAACGATATAAGAAAAACTGGTTACTTGGGTCAACGTTATTAGAGTTACCCATTTCTCCCCATCCACCACGAACTTTCAAGTCTCTGATCCAGGTAACATCTTTTAGGAAATCTTCTGAGGTTACACGCCAAGCCGCTGATAAGGCTGGGAATACCCCATAACGTGAGTTAGCACCAAAACGAGAGGAACCATCACGACGAAGTACACCTGTCAAATAATACTTTTCTTTGAAATTATAGTCTAATTTTCCAAAAATGGAATAGAAATTAACGCCATTATAGTTACCGCTATTTACTTGTGGGCTTTGCACCGTTGATAGGTTAACAAAATTTAAATCGGTCGAAAATGGGTTAATACCACTACCGTTAAAGAAACGACCACTTCCCGTATTCAACGCTTCTACACCCGCTAATGCAGTAAAACCATGAGCACCTAATTGAGCTTTGTAAGAGGCTGTATTAGATAACACCCAACTCATACCATAACCTCCACCTTCACTAAATGTATTAGATGCTTCTGGCTCAGAATCACCTAAATAGATGTAATTATAATTCTTGTAGTAGTTGTTATTGTAGTTTCCACCTAAGGAAGACTTAATAGTTAAACCTTTAACTGGTTTAATTAACAAATATAAGTTACCAAAGGCACTGGTATTGAAACCACCGTCGTCACCACTGTTCAGTCTTAATCTTCTTAAAGGATTTCTTGGATTATTAAAACCAGCAGCTTTTGTACTGGCATAACTTCCAAATTCATCAAATACAGGAATAATTGTAGGCATTCTATAGGCAGACAAAACTTCTGATTCGTCGTCAGCCACACCGATACCACCAGCATCACCTTGTTGGCCTAAAACGGCTCTATAGGTAACCTGAAGGTTTTCACCTACGCTTAACCAAGGTAATAAATCCCATTCAGAATTGGCTCGGAATGAGTAACGTTTGAATTCGTTTTCATACAAGATACCAGATTGATTCTGAGCACCTAATCCAATGTAGTAACGTCCATTATCCGTTCCTCCACTAAAACCTAAGCTATGACGTTGTAGTGGAGCAATTCGAGTAATGGCATCATACCAGTTAGTGCCTTCTAAGTTAGGCTTAATCAAAAATACATTTGACGGATTGGCTTTATATGCTGCTTCGATAGCTGCTAAATCTACACTTCCGACTACACCGTTAGCTCCATTGGCGTGCAGGTAGGTTGGCATACGTGGAGTAGCCTGATTTCCATATTGTGGATGGGTATAACTAACAGCGGTTCCATTGGCCGCTGCATTATTGCGGTAGGCAACGTGCGTCCAGTCAGCCATTTGCTGAGGATCAAGCATTTTTGGAGAACCTTTCACGTTTGGATCAGTAAATCCTGTCAAACCATTGTAGGTTACTTCCATTTTTCTAGCCTTTCTTGTACCCGATTTAGTGGTATAAACCACGACTCCATTGGCAGCTCTCGCACCATAAATAGAGGCAGAAGCGGCATCTTTAAGAACCGTTACCGTCTCAATATCATCGGGGTTGATGAAATCAGTATTTTCAGTAGGAACCCCATCGACGATGTATAAAGGGGCGTTTCCACCAAAGGCACCAAAGCCACGAACGCGAATTTGACTGGTCGTACCAGGCTGACCATTTGTCAAAACGGTTACACCTGCTACACGTCCCTGTAATTGTTGTTCTACGTTACCCGAAGGTATGGCTGCCATCTGCTTCGCAGGTACCGTTGATACAGCACCTGTTGTTTGACGTTTATTCTCAACGGCGTAACCTGTAACGATGATTTCATCGATGGTAACACCTTGACTTAACGAAATGCTTAGTTTCGTTTCAGCACCCAAGGTTAGCGTTTTAGCAGTATAACCTGTGTAGGAAATTTCCAACACGTCTCCCGCTTTGGCATTAATGGAAAAAGATCCATCCAAATCGGTAACGGTTCCTGTAGATGAACCAGCAATAACTACTGATGCACCAATAAGCGGTTCTCCATTGTCAGCATCAACCACTGTTCCAGTGACTTGACCAAACATGGCAGAAGAAATAAACAAGAGACAAAAAAGCATAGCATACTTTTTCATGGTTCTCGTCACTTTTTCGAAAAATTGTACCATAAGTTGACTATTGTTAATTAAGAAATTGAGTGAATTATTTTTATAAAAAGTAATACTTTACTTTTTTCATTTTATCTCTTGTTTGAGTGCTTGTTTACAAAACAAAATTAAATATAAATAGATTTATCACCAATAATAACATTTGTATGAATATTTTCACAAAATGAATGGTAATAATAGACGAAAGTATGGTTATCTCTATTTTTAGCTATTTTTTCGGAAAGAATTTCCAGTTAAACAACTAAGTCCTCCAACGATTCCACCAATTAAAGAACTAGTGAAAATAATAACTACCCAATTGGTATCAGAAGCTGGTAACATGAAAACCTGACCTACTTTATTAGCTAATAAATGTTCGTTAGGTAAACTTAGACTGAGTATTTTAACTAACCACAAAATGAACACGCCAGCAAATCCACTCCAAAAAGCCTGTTTTTTAGAGGATGACAAGAAAAAACCGGCCATCAAACAAATAGGTGCAATAATCCACCAGGGTAAAAAACTTTGAGCTATAAAACAACTTACTATGATGATTAATATTAACATGAGATTATTTTTTGGTAATGAGAGAAATGGTTTGTTTAATTCTTTTCGAGTCTGGCTTTCCTTTTTCATAAAAATACAGGGAATTTAATTTACCACCAGCCCAATTTTCAACCATATTATCGTAATAAAAACTACCTGGATTGCCCGATTCACCACCAGGAAAAAGTCCGTAAGCCTCTACTTTATCACCCAATGAAACGATCATTTTCCAGGAAGGTCCCGTTGTTTGAGAAATGGCATTTACCGCTGTTTTTGAACCTCCGGTATATAAGGTCTTTGTTCCAAATCCTGAAATTTTTGCTAAATGGGCAACATTTGTTCCTTTTACATTGCCCCATTCCCACTGATCACTTATTTCACCGTAGGTTTTAAACAGGCTATCAATCGTTTCTTTAAAGGTAGTAGTAATTATATTTCCTTTGGTTTCAATGGCAGGAGTTGTAATATTATCATACCATTTTGCCGTATCATCTGCTAAAAGGAGCTGGACCGTTCTATCCCTTGATGGAATAACCGTTGGGTTTTTTGCATCTGAAAATTCATCTTCCCATATTCCACTGGCTAATCTTTTATGCCACCATTCAAAAATCGAAGGGGATATTTCCTTCGCATCATATCTAAAGGTCCAGTCTTTAATGATTGCCAGTGCCTTTTTCTCCCGGGCATCCAGGGAAGAAACTTTTACATTTTTAATTAATACATCCTTTACATTTTCTGCGTGAATGCTGTAATTATCATTTTGTAACTGTCGAAAGTCATCCACAGTGGCCTTATTCATATTGGCAAGTTGTCTGTTGATTCTGGCGCCTCTTTCATATCCTGTATATTCCCAATGCAAATAGTAAGGATAAGTGGTATCTGCTGAAAACTGATTGGCAGAGGAAACAAAGCCTCTTGGCGGATTTTTCACGGTTGGATTTTGGTCTGCAGGCACTCTTCCTTGCCATTCATGTGCAGGATTACTTCCGTCCAGAAGAAATTTACCTTGCCCTTTCCATTTTAAAGGGAAATAACCATTGGGCGTTATGGCAATATCATTTTCCTTACTGGCAAATATAAAATTCTGTGCCGGTGCAACATAGTGTAATAAGGCAGATTTATAATCAGCATGATTTTTAGCTCTGTTTAATTCGTAAAATGTTTTTATATCATTCGACGGTTGATGAGCAATCCATTTTAAAGCATAGCCAACGGGAATGTTATTTGATTTTGCAA
>JAIYCH010000135.1 GCA_027488135.1 Saprospiraceae bacterium
AAATTTTGAATATTATTTTGCGTGTTTTTTATGTAATAGGTAGCTTCTATAGACAATCTGTTATTGAAAAATCCCGCATCAACACCAAATTCCAATTCCGATGCAGTCTCAGGTAGAATACCTGTATTTCCAATTTGAGAAGAAACAACGGAACCTAGTAGTCCACCAATATTTGTTCCACCCAAAGAGGTGAAAGTACTTCCGAAGGCCACCGGTCCAGAGGTTGCTCCATAAGCAATACGAGGTTTCAACTGCGTAATGGCACCTACGTTCCAAAAATCAAAATTAGCAAGGTTCAATGCTAAGGAAGCTCTTGGAAAAGCGTATAATTTATTTGCATCGCCGTTCAATGTAGATTTATCCCAGCGAATACCTAAAGTTCCTATGATTTTATCATCAAAATTGGCTTCTTGTTGTAAGAATACACCTGCTTCACTAATACTACTGATAGCGTGTTCGTTGATTTCCTGCACATTTGCTTGCCTCAAATTTTTCTGGCCCGGAACCAATCCTCTGCCCCGGTTGAATAGGGCACTGTTTTGAAAATCTAAACGAACCATACCACCTTGAGAAGATAAATTCAACTTACCCACTGTTTTAGTATAAACCAAAGCAGCCTGAATATTGGTATTGAAACTCTCCTGACGTCCAAGCAACAAATCACCAGGATTGGCCTGCGCTTTTTGGAACTGTAAAAATTCAGGTAAGTAAACCATAGTCGAATTTTGTAGATAATCCAATCCACCTGAAAGCGTGGCCTTTAGGTTGCTGGTATTATTCTGAAAAAGATCTGCTGTCAGATTGAAAGCTTGAATAAAACGATTTACTGTTGAATTATTTATGCCATGATCAGTCACCGCTACAGGGTTTTCAGAAAAATATGGATTTACTGGATAGATACCTTGTGCGTTGGGTCTTAAGTCAAAATAGCTGGGAACATAAGCTATATTATAGCCAATACTCGCTCCGGCGTTATTCTGATTTCCTGTAAATCCTCTGTCAGTCTCCGTTTTAAGATAATTGGATGAAAAACTGAATCTTACTCTTTTAGAGATTTTGTGATCCACATTGGCTCTGATAGAAAATCTTTCAAATCCAGTGTTTTTTACCGTTCCATCTTCGGCCGTTACATTACCAGAAATATAAAACTTTGTTTTTTCATCACCGCCGGAAACGGTTAATCTTGAATTACTCAAAATGGCTGGATTATCATAAAAATAATCTTCGTAATTAACGGTCACACCTTGTCTGAAACGCTCCAGTTCAATAGGACGTCTTGCAACTGGAAAAAAGGTATTGATCTTAGCTTCGCTCCACACATCGGTGCCAAGAAGTCTGAGAGGTGACGCATCGCCAATGTCTTGTGAAAAACTAATTTTAGTCTTTCCTTCTGCCCCTCTTTTAGTGGTGATAATGATTACCCCCGCGTTGGCTCTGGTGCCATAAATGGCTGCGGCAGAAGGACCTTTTAAAATCTCAATATTCTCAATATCTGCCGGATTTAAATCGGCAAGTCTGTTTGCGCCGTCGTCTTGATTTGAACCACCAGCACCACTTACGGTCGCACGACCACTTCTTTGTGTTGCATTACTTGCATACACTCCGTCAAGGATAATCAAAGGTTGCGACGCTCCGGCAAGACTTGAAATACCACGTAGTTGAATGGATAAACCACCTCCCGGCGCGCCACCATTGGAACGAACGGTAACACCCGCCACTTTACCGTATAAGGCGCCATCTGTCGTTTGAATGGTAGTAGTTCCTACCAATTCTTTAGCAGAAACAGAACCTACGGCATTAGCCAGATTCGACCTTTTTACGGAAGAAGCCAGACCGGTGATAACTACTTCTTCGAGATTGGTCGCATCTTCACGTAATTTGATATTCAACACGTTATTCGAAGGTCCCGCTTTAACTAACTGGCTTAAATAACCAATGGAACTTACCACTAAGGTTACCTCGCTATTGTCTTCAATATCGAGTGTAAATTTACCGTCCAGATCAGTAACTGTGCCCTTTGAAGCGTTCTGAATAATAATATTCGCGAACATCAAGGTCTCATTCGTTCTTTCATCTGTAATGCTTCCTGTAATTTTGTACTGTGCCTGTAATTTATAGTTAGTAAAAAACAGAAGGGTACAAATGGAAAGGAATAGTAACCGTTTTCTTTTCATTTTTTTAAGTTTTGTAAATTAATAAATAAATTTACTAAAGTAATACTACTATTTATCTTCTTTTATTAAAATTTTAGTGTGATTCCTATCAATTTGATAAAAAAAATATCAACTTTGCAATAATATATTTAAATATTTTTAGATGCAAAAAGATCCCTTTTACCAAGAAAATTCCAATGCTTACACTAGCAGAGAAAGGAATTTAATAGCTATAATCATCGTTTTACTTATCGCACTAGCAGGTACGAGCTACTGGGCGTTTTTCAAGAAACAGGAAAATAGCACTATAACGAAGGAAAATATCGCTTATCAGTCCGAAAATAAAGAATTAATTTCCCTGAGAGATTCACTGGTTTCACAGGTTGAATCATTGAGTTCTAATTTTGCTGCATTATCAGAGGAAAACCAGTCTTTACAAGGTTCTTTGAATGAAGCTAAAAATGAGTTAACCTCAAAAATAAAAACGCTTAGTCTGTACAAAAAAAATAGTGCAAAAGAGGCAAATAGTCTCAGAGCGGAAATTCTTCAGTTGTTGGCCGTTAAAGCAGAATTGGAAGAATCTATCACGGCTCTGCAAGAAGAAAATGACAACTTGAAGGTGGAGAATACGTCCTTGACCACTAATCTGAATGAAGCAAATAAGGATAAAGCGGCTTTGGCTAATTTGAATAGAACGATGCAGGAAGAGGTGAAAAAGCTTACCTTAAATAATTTTAAGGCAGCTGCCTTCCAGGTAGAAGTGGAGACCCCAAAATCGAAGTTAACCGCTAAATCGACCAAAGCAAGACGTATTGTGGTTAATTTTGACTTAACCTCTGTTCCCGACGAATATCAAGGTATTCGTACCATTTATATGGCGATAACTGACGATAATGGCGTTCCCGTTCCTGGGTCTAATATTAATAAGAATATTGTGGTGAATGGTCAAACCATGGCATTAAACGCCGTTTCGGGTAAAGAAGTTAATATAACAAGTAACCAAAGATTGTCTTTTTCACACAATATGGAGGATAAACTGAAACCCGGGTTTTACAGGGTGGCCGTTTACGCTGATCTTGGTATGCTGGGTTCTGCCAATTTCAGATTAGATTAGAATAAAAATCTAAGTTTGTTTTTACCTAATCTTTCCAAAAAAAATATAGAAGGAATGAAATATATCTTTTGCTTTGTTCTTTTTTCGTTTTTATTATTTTCTTGCGGTATTCCAAAGAAAGACGTCCTTGTTTTGGAGGATAAATACAAAAATGAGCTTATAAAATTAGATTCTCAGTTGGTAGATCAACGATCCTTGAATTATTCACTTACACTGGATAATTATAAGAAACAAGGTTCTATATCCACGTATGAATCGGTTCAAAAGATGTATTTGGATAGGTTGGACTCCTTACAAAATGACATTGATCGGTTAAATAAAAATTCTTCACTCAGTCAAAATTTCCTATCAGATAATATTGATTCTCTTGAAATAAAATTAGCCAATCAGTATCTGTTTACCCAGTCTATTTTAAACTACTGGACTAAATTTAATAGTCCGGTTAGTAAATTGAGTGCCATTCTTAAAGATTCATTTGCATCGGATGGGATGGTTATTATTGAGGAATCTACGTTGTATTGCAGTATTTCCATACCTATGGAAAAATTATTTAAACCCTTTGTTACCCAAGCCGTTGACCCGGCGGCTATGCCGTTACTAGGCAAAATAAGTGAAATTCTTCAGCTTTTCCCTGCTTTTACTATCCAGGTGATTGGTCATACCGATAATGCGATACAACAAAATAAAAAGTTACCTGATAATTGGGATTTAAGTGTTCTCAGAGCCTCGGCGGTTTCTAAGGCATTAGTTGAAGAATGGGAATTATCTCCATCCAGAATTCTTGCTGCAGGAAAAGGAGAATTCTCCCCAATGAAATCAAATGAAACGCCGGAAGGTAAGGCGTTAAATCGACGAATTGAACTTGTGGTAAGTCTCAGAACAGAGGATATCCTCCGAGATTATAGAAAACTACTTCCCAAGTAATTCAAATCACTTGAACCTATTATTAATTAGATTAGCTTTCGGTTACCTGCCATGAGCTTCCATCTTTCCCGTCTTTTAGTTCCACCTTATTTTCCTTTAAGGCATCACGAATAAGATCTGCGGTGGCCCAATCCTTTCTCAATCGCGCATCATTTCTCATTTGAATGATAAGATTCATTAGCCCGTCCAATAAAGATTTATCCTGATTACCGGTTAGATCGCCCTCCACATCGATGTCAACGGCGAATAGGTCATTAATAAATAAACTAAACACCTGTTTTATGTTTTCGAAAGTAGCTGGGGAAATCTGTTCCCAACCTATATGTTTATCTTTCAGGGAATTTAACTTATTTACCAGTTCAAAAAGGCGGGATAATGCTTTGGGGGTATTAAAATCATCGGCCATATCCAGGTGGGCGGATTCTATTAAGGTATTAATCTCAGCATCTTGGCTAAAGTCACCATTAGTTCCCGGATGATTTATGTTTAGGAGCCATTTATATGCTTCCATCAGGCGTTTGTAGCCTTTTTCAGCGGCTAAGAGCGCGGCATCTGTAAGATCGAGGGTGCTTCGATAGTGGCATTGAAGCATAAAGAATTTTACCACCATGGGTGAATAAGATTTCGAGATATGCTCACTATTTCCAGTAAAAAGTTGTTCAGGAGAAATGGTATTTCCGTCACTTTTGGACATTTTTTTACCATTTAAAAGGAGCATATTTGTGTGTAACCAATACTTGGCACCTTTACATTGGCAAGAACCCATGTTTTGGGCTATTTCGTTTTCGTGATGTGGGAATTTCAAATCGTTTCCACCACCATGAATATCAAACACTTCACCCAGGTATTTCAGGCTCATGGCAGAACATTCCAGATGCCAGCCCGGGAAACCAATGCCCCAGGGTGAATTCCATCGCATAATATGTTCATCGGAGGCTTTCATCCAAATGGCGAAATCGGCAGGATGATTTTTTTCACTTTGATTTTTGAGGTTATCTCGTGTTTCAGAGAGTAACTCATCGATTTTTCTACCAGACAATACACCGTAGTCACCCTTATTGTACATATACTTTTGGGTGTCAAAATAAACACTCCCATTTTTTATATAGGCTAAACCATTTTTTAAAATAGTTTCTACCATTTCAATTTGCTCTGGAATGTGACCTGTTGCTCGTGGTTCAATACTAGGCGGTAAGGTTTGAAATATGCGCATCATATTATGAAAACCTACAGTATATTTTTGAGCAACCTCCATGGGTTCTTTTTTTTCCAGTCGTGCACCTTTACTCATTCTATCCTCCCCGTCGTCCAATAAATGACCTACATCGGTTATATTTCTTACATATCTAACTTGATAACCAATGGTTTGTAAGTATCTGTAAATAATATCGAAGCTCACAAATGTCCTACAATTTCCTAAATGTACATCGTTATAAACAGTGGGACCACAGACATACATGCCTATAAAACCAGGCGTTTCAGGTATAAAAAGTTCTTTCTGTCGAGTGACGCTATGATAAACATGAAGTGCTGTAGTCATTGAAAAAAGGAATTAAGGCGTAAAAATGGCAAAAATAAGGATTGTTTTATATGTTTTATGGCTTATTTCCAATTAATATCGGCAGCCACCGGACAATGATCTGAAAAATTACCAGGACTATACCTTCGGCAGTATAAGGTTTTAAATGTTTTTGAAGGCAAAATATAATCTATCCGCATACCTTTGACAGGTCCTATATACGTTACTCCAATGCCATTTCCTGCGGCTAAAAAGGCATCATTAGCATATTTTCTCAATCTATTATAGACGTAGGATAATGGCGTATCATTTAAGTCGCCACAAATGATGACAGGATGAGGGGATTGGGCAATGTGATCGGCCAGTATCCGGGACTGTTGCGTTCTTGTTTTAATAGATTGCTTATATTGTGATAACATTTTTCTATATAAATGCATGTCCTCGCTTTCAGGTACAGTTCCCCCTTCTGAAATCTTATAAGCCATGCCAGTAATTTGATTTGACAATAAATGCACGTTATATATTCTGAATATTTTTCCATTTTCATGCCTGAAGTCTGCATATTGAAAGCCATTATCGCCACTAAAAACGAAAGATTCTGTTTTGATGGGATCATAGGAACTGTAGATGGCCAAACCAGCCTCTGCAGAATGAGCAGCTCTGTTTAATCCAATGGATTTAGGTAAACTTCCCTTTACAAGTTTCATGCCTTCAATTTCCTGTAGGCACCAGATAGTAGGATTTATTTTCAGTATTAACTTCTCCCAGGCATCGTCTTGAATATATGGATGAGGATAATCCATTTCTTTAAAATCATGAGCGTTAAAAGTGGCCACCCTAAAACTTTCAGTGGTTTCACTGGGGGGTATTTTCATTCTAAAATAGCCGAAAACGTAATCGATGCCCAAAAAAATGTTAGCAAAGGGTAAAAGAAAAATCCACTTCCTGCGGAATATCCAATAGATGGCTAAAATTATATTTGCCAATAAGGAAAGAGGATAAAATAAGCTCGCTATGCCAAAGTACCAGTAGTCATTTGGATTGATATAGGCACCGAGATAAAGAATAAGTAAGCTGAGTGCGGAAAATGAGGTAACGATTCGTATGAATGAGTCCAAATCTTACTTTTTACTGGCCTGAAATAAAAATTCTTTCTCCTCATCGGAAAGGCTATCGTAGCCCTTCTGCTTGATTTTATCTAAAATTTGATCTAGCTGGGTTTGATGATCGAGAGAATTTGCCCCTTTAACCTCCTTCTCGCGAGGGCTTTTCGGTTTAGTTTGTGTTTTTCTATGAATAACCTTGAGTGGATTATTCATTCTATGCGAGGCTTTATTGGAGGAGAACAAATATTGGATGTATTCAGCCATTCTATTAAATGGTAAGGATAAATCGTGGCCTTCCTGAAGTAATCGTACAAAAATGAAACCGAAAATAGCACCACCAAGGTGAGAAAAATGACCTCCTGTATTTGTATTTGACGTTATGGATATCAAATCGATGATTAATAATGCGAATACAATGAATTTTAATTTGACGTCACCGATGAATAACAATCTAAAACTGTAGTCTGGAGCAATCGTGCCTGCCGCGACAACAACGGACATGATTCCAGCAGAGGCACCCAGAGCCATTTTTGTTCCATTGGCACCGTAAGGAAGTAAATTTGCCGTTATAAAAAATAGGATGGAACCCAATAGGCCGCCACAAAAATATAGGAATACAATTCTGTGATTACCTAAAAAATCGCCTGTGACTCTTCCAAACCAAATGAATATCAACATGTTCCATAAAATATGAAAAAACTCAAGATGCAAAAACATGTTGGTTATGAGTATCCACGGATGTGTTAGTAAAAACATTCCGTCGGAGGACATGGCGAGGTATTTTATCAAACTCTCAAATATCGTAGAAGGTTTTCCACCATTTGATAAGAAAAGGATGAAATTCAGAATGGTGGCAAAAACAAAAACAGCTACGTTTATTATAACCAATTGGTTCACTCTGTTTCCGTAACTGAATTCTGCTTTTAAATCGTTATAAATAGAATTTAGCATGATATTTGTCCTGATTAATTAAATCGAATGGGGAATTTATGCCAAAAAGTGATGATGAGAAATCCAAACAACGCACCACCTAAATGGGCAAAATGAGCGACGCCGGGTTGTTTGCCACTCAATCCGAGGTAAAGTTCTAAAGCAGCATAAATCAGTACGAAATATTTAGCTTTCAACGGAATAGGTGGAAAGAGTAGTTGTATGACTGAATTTGGAAAATTCATGCCATAAGCTACCAATAATCCGAAAACGGCGCCCGAAGCACCAACGGTAGGTATATCCATACTTGACATAGGTATAGAACCCGACGTCAATTCCCAATGCATGACGGCCATGTGTAAAACAAAAGAGCCAAGACCCGTTGCGAGATAGTAGAATAAGAATCTTTTTGGTCCAAAAACAGCTTCTACCGGCGGTCCGAACATGTAAATGGCAAACATATTAAATAATAAATGCATGAAGTTTCCATGCATAAACATGTGCGTAACGATTTGATAGGGTTGGAAATAAGGTGAACCGGGGTAATAGACAGCCAATTGATTGGGCTCAATAAAAAATCGTACGCCCAAAAACATTATAATATTGATTATCAACAGATTTTTAACGACATCAGTAAGTTGGTTCATATTTTAACGTTTAAATGATTCAGTGAGTTCAGATAGATTATAGGTTAGGAAACATCGGTTCCCGGAGGGACTCATTAAAGGGTTTTGGCAAGCAAAAAGTTCATCAATCAGGGTTTGCATTTCGGTCTGATTCAAAGATTTTCCTCGTTTCAATGCACCAGCTTTGGACATGGCCCGACATAATTTTTCTCTGGTTCCCAAACGTAAATTAGTTCCCAGCTTAAATTGTTCTAATAAATCTTCTAATAAACTGACTTCTTCCGATGAAGATATCCCTGCAGGAACGCCGTTTATGAGAAATCCGTTATTTCCGAAAGGTTCTATGTCAAAGCCTAATTTATTCATTTCTGGTAAAAGGTCCATTAATATAACCGCGTCCGCAGGGCTATATTGCACTTGTCTGGGAAATAAAAGGCGCTGGGAACTTACCCGATGTTCATTTATTGCATTTTCAAATTGCTCGTAAAGTATCCTTTCATGTGCCGATTGTTGGTCCACTAAAAGAAAACCCGATTTTATTTGACACACTAAATATCGATGATGAATCTGATAGGGTGATTTCAGTTGGAAATTTTCTGTTTCGTTAAAAAGAGGTTGATCCGTGGAGGCCTGGTAAGTTACAACTTCTGGCCCGGGCAATGCTCCGAAATCAGGTTCTACGTTAGAAACAATTTTCATGCCCTCATACAGTTTTTCCCATTGCTTAGATCCTGATCCAGGGCTGTAAGTTCCAAAGCCAACCTTATTTGCGGCTTGTTCGAAACTTGGTGTGGGCTCTTGCTGAGGCGTTGGGAAATTTAAGATAGAACGCTCAAAATCTAAGCTGCCCGATATGCCATATTGTCCTATGGCATGTCTGACAGCCACACGTATATAGCTGTATATCAGTGATTCATCCTCAAATTTAATTTCCTGTTTTGTAGGGTGAATATTTATATCAATTTTAGCTGGATCAATATCCATGTAAAGGACGTACAATGGGAAAGTATCTTTCGGGAGCATGTCCTCGAAGGCGTTGGTAATAGCATGCTGCAAATAATGGCTTCGAATAAACCGGTTATTAACAAATAAATATTGTTCACCCCTTGTTTTTTTTGCAAATTCAGGCTTACCGACAAAGCCGGTAATTCGAACCACATCGGTTTCTTCTTCAACGGGCACTAATTTTTTATTGGACTGAACCCCCAGAACCTGAGAAACCCGCTGCCGCAAATTTCCGGGAGCATAGGAAGCTATTTCACTGTCATTATGGGAAAGATGCAGTTGAATAGATGGATTTGCCAGGGCAATCCTCTGAAACTCTTCCACAATATGCTTGAGTTCAATGGTATTGTTTTTTAAAAAATTTCGTCGCGCGGGCACATTAAAAAATAAATTTTTTACTGACAGGCTGGTCCCCGGACTCATGGTACAAGGTTCATGTTTTTTAATATCAGTAGCTTCCACGATTAATCGGGTACCCAGCTCGGCATTATGTAACCGAGTTTTGAGTTCCAGTTGGGCAACCGCGGCAATGGAGGCCAGGGCCTCGCCCCGAAATCCCATGGTTCTAATAGAAAATAAATCGGATGATTGTTTAATTTTAGAAGTGGCATGTCTTTCAAGAGACATTCGGGCATCTGTTTCGGACATTCCGCATCCGTTATCTGTCACTTGTAGAAGTTGTCGGCCGGCCTCCTTAGCATGAATGATGATAGAAGTAGCCCCTGCATCCACTGCATTTTCCAATAATTCCTTAAGAACTGAAGCTGGCCGTTGAATAACTTCACCCGCAGCAATTTGATTTGCAATGGCATCGGACAGTAACTTGATGACATCTGACATCTATTCGGTTTTTTCAATCATTTGTATCCATACCGGTAAGAACTCGGTAAGGACAAGGTAGGCACCTAAAAGAAGAATACCAATAATAAGGAGTAATCTAATGTTTTGTTGACGTTTAGATTTTTGAGCAAAGTTAGCATCTGCTTTATATTTATTTTTAAAACCAGAACGAATACGCATTTTAGCACCTTCCAAATCGTCCTGTTTTCTGATCTCCCGTTGCTTTTCACGCTCTTCCAATTCTTCCTTTACCGGATCATAGAATCTGGGCGTAAATGTAAAAGCCTTTGATTTTGGCAATTTGGAAAATCGAAATAGTGACATGATATTTAAATTTAAATATGGAAAACAAAATTAAACTAAATTTAGCTTAATGCAGTATGATTTTATAACCAATTAAAATGGGAATCTGTTTGCCGTTTTATTTTTTTTAAAAATTTACCACTACCATATTTTAGTTGTGTACCTTTGCGGCGCAAATAATAACCAAATGATACTCTTATGAGCGATGCCATAAAACATGAGTGCGGAGTTGCCCTCATTCGTCTTAGGAAACCCTTTACTTTTTATCAGGAAAAATATGGTTCAGCTTTTTATGGCATTGAAAAAATGCGTTTATTGCTTCAAAAGCAACGGAATAGAGGTCAGGACGGCGCAGGTTTGGCAACCATTAAACTAAATCCTAAGCCGGGTGAAAAGTACATTAGTAGAAAAAGAAGTGTCGCAACAAACTATTTAGATGACCTCTTCGATCAGATTTATTACCATTTTAATAAATTAAAAGATTTTCAACAAGATGCTCAGTGGTTGAAAGATAATAAACCCTATATGGGCGAATTATTGCTCGGGCACCTCAGGTATGGCACCCATAGTGACAACTCCATAGAAACTTGCCACCCTTTTCTTCGACAAAACAACTGGATCAGCAGGAACCTTTTACTGGCTGGAAATTTTAATCTGACCAATGTCGATGAACTCTTTCAGGAATTGGTTGAATTGGGGCAATACCCAAAGGAAAAATCAGATACAGTTACGGTTCTTGAAAAAATAGGGCATTTTCTTGACGATGAAATACAACGCCTGCACACTTGGTATAAACCCGACGGGCATTCAAATATTCAAATTAATGATCTTATTTATGATAATTTGGATATTCAACGCCTACTTCGAAGGGCCTGCAAAAAATTTGACGGAGGGTATGTTATGGCTGGCCTCATAGGTCATGGCGACGCTTTTGTCATTCGCGATCCCGCCGGTATCAGACCCGCATTCTATTACGCAGATGAAGAAATCGTGGTGGTCGCCTCGGAAAGACCGGCTATTCAAACCTCTATGGAGGTCAATTTTCATGACATTAAGGAGGTCAAACCAGGTCATGTACTTATCATAAGAAAAAATGGCAGCCTGGAGGAACTTCCCTTCATTGAGCCAAGAGAAATAACGCCCTGTTCTTTTGAACGTATCTATTTTAGCAGAGGTAACGATCGGGATATCTATCTGGAGAGAAAGGCTTTAGGTAAAAAACTCATTCCTCAGATTCTGGAAAGTATTGATTACGATTTTGAAAATACCGTATTTTCTTTCGTACCCAATACGGCCGAAACAGCTTTCTTTGGAATGATTGAGGGGATTTATGATAGCCTGAATGTGGTTAAAACAAAAAAAATACAGGCTCTTCTGGAAAATGGTCCTGTAGATGATGTGGAGCTGCAAAGAATAATGAACTTAAAGCCTCGCATCGAGAAACTAATTCTTAAAGATGCTAAAATAAGAACTTTCATAGCCGATTCGCAAACAAGGGGTAAACTGGTCTCCCACGTATATGATATTACTTACGGTTTAGTTAAAAATGATGTGGATACTTTGGTTTTACTCGATGATTCTATCGTTAGAGGAACCACTCTCCGCGATAGTATTATTCATATTGCCTCTACCTTGAAACCTAAAAAAATTATCATTGCCTCTACGGCGCCTCAAATTAGATTTCCTGATTGTTATGGCATCGATATGTCTAAAATGGGCGAATTTGTTGCCTTTAAAGCCTTGGTGAAGTTGTTAGAGGAAAATAATAAAATGAATTTACTCCAGGAAACTTATGTAAAATGTAAAGAAGTAGAGTTTTCATCTGCCGCATTAGCTGAAAATCAGGTGAGTAGATTATATGAATCTTTTTCCTATCAGGAAATTTCTGATAAAATTGCAGAAATAGTTACCCCGCCAGATACAAATATTGATATTGAAGTGATTTATCAAACCATTGCCGATTTACACGAAGCCTGTCCAAACCACAAAGGGGATTGGTATTTTTCGGGCAAATATCCTACGCCAGGTGGTGGAAGAGTCGCGAATAGAGCCTTCATTAATTATATGGAGAAAAAAGATGTGAGAGCCTATTGAGTAAGTTTTCGCAATCTTTTTAAGCGTTCTCCTGCTAAAGCAAGGGTCTCTTCTTTTTTTGCAAAACAAAAACGGATGATTCGGGCATTTGGTGGATTATGATAAAATGAAGATAGGGGAATGGCTGCGACCCCCACCTCTTTAACCATCCATTCTGTAAATGCAATGTCAATCTCCGAACTGAGTTCACTGTAATCGCAACATTGGAAATAAGTACCTTCACACGATAATGGTTTCAATCCTGTCCCCGTTAACAAATCTAAAAAATAATCCCTTTTTTCCTCATAAAAATGGTTCAATTTCATGTATTGCCCGGGATCTTCCATATAATCTGCCAGGGCGTATTGTAAAGGGGTGTTAACGGAAAAAACATTGAACTGGTGAACTTTCCTGAATTCTTTTGTCAATAATGGAGGGGCAACAACATACCCGATTTTCCAGCCTGTAACGTGATATGTTTTACCAAACGAGAACACGGCAAAGCCTCTTGCTCTTAATTCAGGATAATTTAAAATGCTTTCATAAAAAAAAAAAAAAAAAATGAGATGTTCATACACTTCATCACTAAGTAAATAAACTTCAGTATTAGATAAGACTTGTTGCAAATTCAGCATATCGTTTGCTGACCATATTCTACCTGTAGGATTATTGGGCGTATTTATAATGATCAGTTTTGTTTGGGCGCTAAACATTTTTCTAACAAGGCTCCAGTCAATGATGTAATCCGGACCCTCGAGTATGATAGGTTTGGCTATACCTCCGCATAATTCAATAGCTGGTCGATAGGAGTCGTAGGCTGGTTCAAAATAGATAACCTCATCTCCCGGTCTGATTAAGGTAGAAATGACGGTAAAAATACCCTGGGTTCCGCCGGCAGTTATTGTTATTTCATCTTCTTCATGGAGATGAACGCCGTAAAGTCCATTAAATTTTTCTGACAATCGCGCTCTAAGCAGGGGAACACCCGTCATTTGAGCATACTGATTTTTCCCTTGATAAAAATATTGGGTGGCTAATTCAAGTAAATAGGGGTCTGGTTCAAAATCGGGAAAGCCCTGCGATAAGTTGACCGCACCATATTCTTTAGCCATATTGGACATTACAGTAAAAATAGTAGTGCCAACATTGGGTAATTTTGAATTAAAATACATTGCTTAATGGTTGTAGGCGTTATATATTTTGTTGATACCCTCCGCTAAATCTAAATCTTTTTGTGTAATAACATTTCCTGCATCATGTGTTGAAAGTCGGATCTCCACTTTATTCCAGCAATTTGACCAATCGGGATGGTGGTTCATTTTTTCCGATAACAAAGCAACTTGTGTCATAAAGCTAAAAGCAATAGAAAAATTATCAAATTTGAAATGTCCAATGAGTACATTTGATTCTTCTTTCCAATGAGTCATAAAATTATTTTAATTTGGTACCTGATCTAAAGCGTTATCTAAGTTAACAAACAATTGTTCTACGTGTTGCTTTTCTGTGTGAATACTTGTAACACATGCTCTAAGATATAAATTTTCTTTCAATTTAAGTATTGAAAACCAGGTATTTCCCTTGTCGATAATCCTTTTGTGAAAGGCAGCTAATTCGTCTGGTGATAATTTTTCTATTTTTTCATGAGTAAATACCACAACCCCTAAAGCGCTTTGGACGGGTAGTTTCCAGCCTCTTTTCACTAGCCCTTCAGCCATAAATTCGGCCAAAGAAAGTTGTTTTTCAATATCGGCGGCCATATTGATGGCTCCTTTTACCCTGAAGGCCATATAAACCTTTAAGCCGATAAATCGCCTGGACCAAAGTAAACTATTCTGATAAGGATCATTGTTGTTTTGAGAGGGCATGTACAGCGCTTCCGTTTGAAAAGTCTGATATACCGTTTGCGGATATTTACAGAAAAACATGCCTGCACCCATGGGAACACTTAACCATTTATGGGCATCAGCGGTCACAGAATCGGCGAGTTCGATGCCTTGTAGTTTTTCAGCAATGACAGGTGAAATAATAGCACCTCCTGCCCATGCAGCATCCACATGGAGCCATAATTTCTCTGTTTTTGCAATGTCAGACAGCTCGTGGAGGGGATCTATACTGCCGATAGGGGTAGATCCGACGGTTCCTACCAAAAGGAAGGGATGATAACCATTTTCCTTATCTATATTAATTTGTTGCTTTAAGGCTGAAATATTGAGTGAAAAATCATCATTTAAAGGAATTTTATAAATAGATGATGTACCAAGGCCTGCGTTTTTTGCAATTTTGTCGAAGGAATTATGGGCTAGTGCAGAGATGTAAAATCTTGGTTTTTCTTTAATTCCTGCCAGTCCCTCTGTTAAATATTCCGGAAAATGATGCGCTAAGGCACACAATACGGCGGTGAAATTTGCTTCTGATCCACCTGAAGTAAAATGTCCTGTGGCGCTGTCTGGCCATTTCATTTTTTCAATATAAAATTGAATCAATGAATGTTCCACTTCATTTGAAAATTGAGCATGGCTGTAAGCGGCCATTTGTGGATTAAAAAGAGCCGTTAAATAATCGCCAACAACGGCTGAAAACGAAGTGGCAGGATTAAAAAGGCCAAAGTACCCTGGATGAGGAACATGAATATTACCTTCCTGTAGCCAGGGTAGTAAATCCTCCAGGGTGCTTTCAATGTTTTCTCCACCTGTTAAATCTCTATTTTTTAAATAGTTTTTTATCTCTTCCACTGTTTTTTTTGGCACAATGGACATATCCGATAAACCAGAATAATAATTTTCTGTGACAGATTGGAGTTTTGAAAAAATAGAATCCATACCTTACGCTTTTAAATGCTAAGGTAATATGTCTTTATTAAAAAAGTTGGCTGGGGAAACAGCTATTTATGGGTTAAGTAGTATTTTAGGTCGATTACTTAATTATGTTTTGTTGACGCCTTACCTGACGAGGGTTTTCAGTACAGAATCCTATGGAATCATTTCCGACCTATATGCCTATATTGCTTTATTGACGGTCATTTTTACTTATAGAATGGAAACGGCCTTTTTTAGATACGCCAGTCGGCCTGAAACAAAGGAAAATGCATTGGCTACCTCTACCATTATGTTATTGGTCAGCACGCTCTTCTTAGCAGGTATTTTATCGTTTTTTGTTCCACAATTATCAGCCCTCCTGGGTTATGAAAAGTTTCCGGAGTACCTGTATATATTTATTGGTGTATTGGCTTTAGATACTTTGGTGGCCATACCCTTTGCTCAATTAAGGTTGCAGAACAGACCTTGGCGATACGCTGGTTTGAGATTGATGAATATTGTTATTAACATAGTGTTTCTATTCTTTTTCCTTGAATTGTGTCCTTATTTAATTAAAAGAGATTTTGTCTGGATAAACAATATTTACAGCGAAGATTTTCGCATTGGCTATGTTTTTTTGTCTAATCTTATAGCGAGTGCGCTAACTTTTTTTCCGTTTTTAACCGCTTACAAAAATCTGAAAGCCAGATTTGACAAATTATTAGCTGGAAACATGATCAGGTATGCCGCACCTTTAGTTATTTCAGCTATCGCGGGCATAATCAATCAATTTATAGGAACGCCCCTTTTAAAATATCTTGGCCCTGGTACTATTTCTCAGAATTTAAGTGATGTAGGTGTTTTTAACGCGGCTGCAAAAATAGCTATTCTGATGACATTATTTACCCAGGCCTTTAATTCCGCAGCTGAACCGTTTTTTTTCAGGCATTCCCAACGAGATGATTCGAAGATTATTTATGGACAAGTAGCCAGAGCTTTTACTTTGACGGGGAGCATTGTTTTTTTAGGAATTTTAAGTTTTATAGACCCCATAAGTCTTTTCATTGGTCCCGATTTTAGGAGTGGATTGCACATTTTACCTTACTTGCTCCTGGCTTATTTATTTTTAGGTTTGTTTTACAGTTTCTCTATTTGGTATAAATTGGCGGATAAAACTTTCATCGGAGGAAGAATTTCTTTTGTTGGAACCTTAATTACCGTGGTTTTAAATATAGTTTTAATTCCACATCTGGGTATGTTGGGCCCCGCCATTGCAGCACTGGCCTGTTATTTCTTCATGGCTGCTGCCGCTTACATTACCGGAAGGATCTATAATCCTATTCCATATCCAATGGATAAAATGACACATTATCTGGGTGGAGCGATAGTGGGGTACATGGCAATCACTTTTATACCTGCTTTTTTCCCCAATGAGATGATTTATCGCATTTTGTTCGGTGGTATCATTTTTTCTTGTTATCTTATTTTCTTGCTTTTTATAGAAAGGAAAATGGTAGTGGCCTGGTTAAAACAAAAAACAAAATAATATTAAATAAATATGGAATATGCATTGGTTACAGGTGGAAGTCAGGGTATTGGCCGTGCTATCGCCAGAGAATTGGCGGGTAGAGGTTATGGTATTTTTCTCGCCGCTCTTGATAATTCGTTTTTAGATGAAACAGCGGCGGAGCTGGAAGTTACTTTTAAGGTTCCGGTTATTAAATTCCCTATAGATTTAACGCATGAAAAGGCCGCTTTATCCATCAAAGAAAATATTGAATCGGAGGGTATTTGCTTGAAAATTCTTGTAAATAATGCCGGGTTTGGCAGAGGCGATTTTTTTGAAAATATCTCCTTAGAAACTTATCATACCATGATGGGGCTCAATAATCGGGTAATGGTTGAACTTTGCTATCATTTACTTCCAGTGTTGAAGAAAAATAAGGCTGCTTATATTTTAAATCTGGGCAGCATGGAAAGCTTTTTACCCATGCCCGTGAAAGCGATTTATACTGCATCTAAACACTTTGTTCTTGCTTTTTCTTTAGCGTTGGGCACGGAATTGATAGGAACCGGGGTCTCTGTTTCTATTTTATGCCCTGGCCCTGTGGTTACGAATGAAGATGGTATGCGGCGGATAAAAAACAATGGGGCAAGAGCCCGATGGGTAGTAATGATGCCCGAAGAGGTAGCGCCTATCGCAATAAAGGGCTTATTGTCAGGAAAAAAAGTGATTGTTCCAGGGAAAATAAATAAGCTGATCCTTTTTATGAATAAGCTATTACCCCTTTCTTTGAAAATGGTCTTGTTAAAAAAAATAGGCATTAGCTTCTTACCTAAAGAAAGTTTAGAGGACGAACGATTTAAAAATCAGGGTTGAAAAAGTCCTCGATTTTACAAAATTCACAACACATTTGCCATAATCTTTCTGCGTCTTCTAGTTTATAAGTATCTGCAGACGAGGGTTTTGGTTTGCATTTGTCCCAATACAAGCCGCTTTGATTATGAACGGATGGTTCGGAGGCTAAAAATATTTGTGTTTGTGCACCTACGTCAGGATTAACTCCACCGCTCCTTCTTAATTTCCACGCTAAAGCATGAAGCCAATTCGTTTTTTTGACCCCTATATCCGTTTTCACTAATCCAGGTTGAACAGCAAAAGTAGATAAATGATTCACTGGTTTTCGCCGATTCAATTCATACATAAAATGGATATTAGCCATTTTAGATTGAGCATAAGCTTTAAGGCCGTGGTAATTTTTAGTTAAATGTATATCGTCGAAATTTATTTTCCCTTTAAAATGGGAATCGGAAGCCACACTGACCACCCGCGGATTTTCTGCTAATATTAAATTTGGATAAAGCGCATAGGTAAGCAGAAAATAGGCGAGATGGTTTATGGCAAACATAGATTCAACCTTATCTTCGGTAAAGGTTAGCTCAGAAATCCAGGTTCCTGCATTGTTCACTAAAACATCAACAACGGGAAAAAGCTGTCTTATTTGGTCGGCAACTTGTCGTATATTTTGCTGAGATTCAAGTAAAATGGTTAAAACCTGAAGATTTGCAGCAGGGTATTCCGCTTTAATTTTAGCCGCAGCCGCTTCTCCCTTCTCTTTGGAACGACAAAGCATGATTACATTAGCATCCATTTTAGCCAATGCTCTGGCTGTTTCATATCCTAATCCAGCATTGGCGCCAGTAATGACAACATTTTTATTTTTCATTGCTTATTGCTTATTTGTCGAATGGCTTGTTTGTGAAGAATAGGAAGGGGTGAAATATTTAGCGGAAGCAACTGATCATTGAGTAGCTCCAGGCTAGTATCATTTAAAATGAGAAAATATTGAATTTGTGACGTATCTGCCTCAAGGCCATAGATGAGAGCATGAGGATCTATATCATTTCCCTGTATAAAGCTTAGTGCCCCACTGTCAATCTTGGTGGTGAATGTCTGGTCGTCTATATAAAACTTCTGCCTTCTTTTGTAAATGAATTGTTGAAGGTCGAAATATAAATAAGTTGAAACCATTTTGCAATCATCACAAGGTAGATTCCCCTCAAAGGCAACCTCGATTTCCACAGGTAACTCCTTCTCTTTGAATAAAAAAGAAAACTCTTTGTCATTCAAAGACTTAGTGTGTTTATTTACTTTATCTTTTTCGCAAGAAAAAAAACAGACGAGTAATAAAAAGTAAAATGAAATATTTGTAATTTTCTCCAGGCTCAAAGCAAAAACTTTATGCGCAAAAGTAAAAGTTTTTTTGAATCTGACAAGCAATATTATAAAAAAGAGAAAAAATGTTATTGCTTATAAAGCCTTTTTACGGCAAGATTGACATTATTTGTGCCTATAATCTGAACCAGATACATGCCTCTGGGTAAATTTTCCAGGGAATGCCTGGCGTCCGGTGTTATTTCTGAAAACTCTCTTACACGAACACCCACCATATTGTAAAGCACTATTTTTGCAACACCTGTAACATCACTTAGGCTTATAAAATGGGTAGCGGGATTCGGGAATACATCAATATTAATGCGGGATTCTTTCCGTAAATGATCGTTCCCCCAAGAGGTACGCAAGTTTGACTGCGCCGTGAGAGATATTCCCGGCAGAGTCAAAAGTACAATAAGGATGAACAATAAACGCATCACATATATATTTTCCTAAAATGTAAATGTACATGATTTCAAGGTAAGGCGCAAATTAATATTGTTCAAAAAGTGAATTATTTTTCAATTGTCAAACATTATTTTTTAAATAGATTGAATCAAAAGGGATTGTATTTTATTTTTAAAAAACAGAATGGACAAAAGGCATTAAAGTGCGCTTATCTTTGTCCCCTAAAAACTAAAAGATTGAAAGCAAAAAAATCGTTTGGGCAACATTTTCTGCATAGGGAGGATATTGCTTCGGCCATTGCGGGAGCTTTAAAACAGACCGATGCCGTTCCACG
Source organism: Saprospiraceae bacterium (assembly GCA_027488135.1). Classification (GTDB taxonomy): domain Bacteria; phylum Bacteroidota; class Bacteroidia; order Chitinophagales; family Saprospiraceae; genus BJGN01. The sequence goes on from JAIYCH010000135.1 coordinate 19,846, forward strand.
GATACTTGAAATTGGTCCGGGAAAAGGTATGTTAACTAAATATTTAAAAAATATTCCTGCTGAATTTAAAATGGTTGAAGCAGATGTGGATATGATCACCTTCTTGAGGAAAAATCATCCTGATTGGGCGGACGATATCATAGAGGGAGATTTTCTAAGCCTTAATCTGTCTCAGATTTTTGATGGTAAATCCTTTTTAATGATTGGAAATTTTCCCTATAATATTTCATCGCAAATTGTTTTTCGACTCATTCAATACAGAACCCAAATTCCTGAATTGGTTGGCATGTTCCAAAAGGAAATGGCGGTAAGAATTGTATCCCCACCAGGTTCAAAGGATTATGGAATTATTAGTGTGCTTACGCAAGCTTATTATACAGGTGAATTACTGTTCGATGTAGATAGGTCAGCTTTTAAACCACCTCCCAAAGTGCAGTCTGCGGTCATTCGTTTAGAAAGAAAACCGAATTTATCACTCGATTGTAGTGAAAGTCTATTCAAATCTGTTGTAAAACAGGCTTTCAATCAACGAAGGAAAATGCTGAGAAATTCATTGAAATCTCTTTTTCCACAGGCCGATTTGATGACGGATCCTTTTTTTAATCAACGTCCAGAAGATTTAAGTCTGGAGGATTATATTTCACTAACTAAGCAAATTGAACAACATAGAATAGATTCCACAAAGTAAATACCCTTATCTTTGTATTATTATTTCGTAAGTATTAAAGTTAAATAGTATGAGTCTGGAAGAAAAAATAATGGAGGACCTTAAGGTAGCTATGAAAGCGCAGGACAAAGCGTCTATGCGTGGCTTAAGGGCCGTTAAAAGCGCCTTGCTTTTATTGAAAACAGATGGATCTGGAAAAGAAATAACGCCTGAAAGGGAGATTCAGCTGTTGCAAAAGTTAGTTAAGCAACGCAGAGAATCTATCGCTATTTTTGAAAAGGAAAATAGAACTGATTTAGCCGAAGTGGAAAAAGAGGAAGTGGCCGTTATTGAAAAATACCTGCCGGAAGCTCTCTCCGATGAAGAACTTGAAAAGTTTATTCAAGGTTTGATCCTTTCGTCTGGGGCAAGCTCCGTAAAAGATATGGGAAAAGTAATAGGCCTTGCTTCTAAAGAGTTGGCAGGAAAGGCCGATGGACGGGCTATTTCGGATATGGTGAAAAAGTGTCTGGCAGCATTGTAAAGTCAATTTATTTAAAATATCATGGAAACTACATTTTTTAAGGAGCTCGGTTTGAAGGAACAAAATGCGGGAACTTCTACGGGATTATTTTTTTCAGATGATTCGAATCGGTTTATTGATTCTTTTTCTCCTGTGGATGGTTCTCTCTTAGGTCGTGTTTCCATAACTACTGACCTTGAGTTCAATAATGTCATGGAAAAGGCGTCCGCCGCTTTTTTAATCTGGCGCGCTATTCCCGCTCCTAAAAGAGGGGAGGTAGTTCGTCAATATGGCGATGTCCTCAGAAAACATAAAGACGCTCTCGGGAAACTTGTTTCTGCTGAAATGGGAAAAAGTTTGCAGGAGGGTTATGGTGAGGTTCAGGAAATGATCGATATATGCGATTTTGCCGTGGGTCTTTCCCGTCAGTTGTATGGATTAACCATGCATTCAGAGAGGCCCGGTCACAGAATGTATGAACAATGGCATCCGCTGGGTATCGTTGGCGTCATTTCTGCATTTAATTTCCCCGTCGCCGTGTGGTCGTGGAATGCTATGATTGCTCTCGTTTGTGGGGATGTGGTGGTGTGGAAACCCTCAGAAAAAACGCCGCTTTGTGCCGTTGCCTGCCATTTGCTTTTGGAAAATGTGCTCCGTGAAAATGCAGTGCCCGAAGGGGTTTGTAACTTGGTCACAGGTAATTATGAAGTGGGAGAATGGCTCACTTCTGATGCCAGAATACCTCTGATTTCTGCTACCGGTAGTACCAGAATGGGCAAAATCGTCGCTACAAAATTAGCCGCCCGTTTGGGGAAATCAATCCTGGAACTGGGGGGAAATAACGCCATTATTGTTACCCCAAGTGCCGATCTTGACCTTGTTCTTACCGGTGCCCTGTTCGGAGCTGTCGGAACAGCAGGCCAAAGATGTACCTCTACCAGAAGATTGATTGTTCATGAATCTATTTTTGATGTCGTTAAAGATAAATTGAGCCGCGCTTATGCTCAATTAAGAATAGGTAATCCTCTGGATGCCAATATGCACGTTGGTCCCCTCATCGATAAAGATGCCGTCGAAAATTATTTAGAGGCTATTCGTCAGATTTCTTTGCAAGGGGGTACCCTGCTGGTCGAAGGGGGCGTGCTGACAGGTGATGCCTATTCAAGTGGTTGTTATGTAAAACCTTGTATTGCCGTAGCAAAGCCAGACATGGGGATAGTTAAACACGAAACTTTCGCACCTATTTTATACCTCTTGTCTTATCGTACTTTGGAGGAGGCCATAGCTATTCAGAATAATGTTCCGCAAGGTCTTTCCAGCGCCATTATGACGAATGATTTGAGAGAAGCTGAATTGTTTTTATCCACAAATGGCTCAGATTGTGGTATCGCCAATGTCAATATTGGGACCAGTGGTGCTGAAATAGGCGGCGCTTTTGGTGGAGAAAAAGAAACTGGTGGTGGTAGAGAAAGTGGTTCCGATGCCTGGAAAGCTTATATGCGCCGGCAAACCAATACCATAAACTATGGGAAAACGCTCCCTCTGGCGCAAGGTATCACCTTTGATCTCTAGTAGGTTATATTAAGGATGTTGGAACATGGGTCGAAAATGGAAATGAAAGAATGCATCGTCATTCTCTGAAAATTTCAAGAAGATTAACAGATGTTTCAACATCCCAATTCGCTTTTATTTCCTCAACAGGTATTAATACAATTTTTTCGGGTTGTCGGTGAAACAGCAAATTTCCTGTATCCCAAATTCCGTTATTATTACCATCTTTTATAACCTTCAGCGTATATTTTCCTGGAGGCAATAAGTTAAGAGAAATGCCTTCCGGCGCATTTCCATGAATCTGTTTTTCAAATAAAATACGTTGCGATTCGTCCGTAACTTGAACCACGTAATGCATGTTTGAGTCAACAGCCGCTATTTTTACCACTAAATTGCCATAATCTTCCGTTTTTCCAACCGTTAGGCTAACCCTCAAACTATCGGTTGTTTTACCGTAAATATCCTGAATAGCTCCTGGCGGAATATTCAATTTATAAGTGTTTCCTTCCTGCCAACGGCCATGCAATAAAAATTTTCTGGGATAAATGCTGTCCTGAACAAAATATAGCGTGTCGGAAAGGGGTACGCTGTCCTGAATCTGAATGATTTTTGAAGCATCAAAGGAAAATAAGGGTCTCGACAGTGACATTTCAAGGGGAGCCCCTGGCTTTAAAGTCTGTTGTATAACGCCACTTTCCGGGGCATTCTCTACCCTCAATTTATCGAAAACTGGCATTGCAGCAGAGGTATTGAATTTTAAGGTGTCAAAAGAATTCAAACCACTTTGTACCCTTATTTGCCAGGGTGTTTTTATTCCTGTAGGATTGAACCAAAGTTTTAACGTATCTTTTGCGCTTTCTCTGTAAAGTTTAGGCGTCAGTGAATCTGTAAAAATTAGAACGTCATCAGGCGCTTGGTTAAACAGTATTTTAGCTAGGCCATAACTCTTTATATCTGTGGAATTAAGACGTAAGGTAGGTTTTTCCTGGAAAATCTGGAGCATTAATGAATCGGTACGGGAACGGTTTAAAATGAGAATAGTATCAGGAAATCCAATGCGTTCATTACCTAAATCGAATTTGTAATTAAAATTCACATCCTCCAAAGCAAATAGGGAGAAGGTATCACTTCGAATATTTTCCATAGTAAAACGTCCTTCCTTGTCCGTTATACTCAAATAGAGTGGCTTTTGCGTTCTTACGACAGAGTCCTGGGTCGAGTTATAGAGCATAACCCTTATTTTCTCCAGCGGTTTGCCATCCAGGGCATCAACCACTTTTCCCGAAAGGGAAAGAGAATCTATAAAATCTCCGGTAGAAAAAACAAAACGTAATTTTTCAGCGGGATTTTTTTCCGTGAGATCTTTTACAGACTCACCAAAATTAAAAGTATAGGTCACATTTTCACGGAGTGTTTCCCTGTCATCCCAGCCAATAACAACGCTCTTTTTTTTGACATAAATTTCAGGCTTATATTGTAATGGGGGAGATATAATTACTTGATTAAATACATCTTCTAACTGTACCCATTCATTGAATGTCAGAGAGATATCTTCTTTTAAAAACTTAGTTTGAAAGTTAGGAGTGCTTAAGGCGGTATCAATGACAGGGGGTGCTTCATCTCTAGGTCCACCGGTAGGTGTAGTAGGGGTAGCACAAGAATTTAGCATGTAAACTAATGCAGATAAAATACACCACGGTAAGAAACGGATCATTCCCAATTTTTAAACAAATATAAGACAGGGAAGCCTCTTTATTTTAATTAAAATCCAAAGATATTCTTAGCTGATAATAAGATGATAACGCAACCTACGACAATGAGCAAAAATCTTTGACTAACTATTTTTGCCATCCATGCACCTAGTGGTGCGGCTAAAACACCCCCAATAATGAGTCCGATGATGATTGGCCACCCTGTAATGCCTATAAAAACAGTAAAAATGCCGGAGGCTGCCAAAGCGACAAGAAACTCCGCAGCATTAACAGTCCCAATAGTAGTTCTTGGAGCATTTCCCCGGCTTAAGAGGGTAGTGGTAACAATGGGACCCCAGCCGCCGCCGCCGCTGGCGTCGGCAAATCCACCAATAAATCCAAGAAAAGATACATTGACATTTTTTTTCTCGGCAACCTTATTTTTTATTCCCTTTATGAGAACAACAATGCCCATTATAATCAAATAAAATGAAATAAAAGGCTTAAGGGCATTTCCATCGAAATAGGAAACTACGCCAGCACCAAGAATAGCTCCGAGAATGCCAGGTAGGGCTAGTTTTTTAAAAAGTTGTTTATCCACATTTCCAAAACGCCAATGCGAAATACCCGAAGCCGCCGTAGTAAAAATTTCAGCCAGATGGACACTGGCACTGGCAACTGCCGGACTAACGCCAGTGGTGAGTAAAAAAGTGGTAGAACTTATACCGTAAGCCATTCCCAAAGCACCGTCTATAAGTTGAGCTAAAAACCCAGCGGCCAGCCAAACAAAAAATTTAGGGTCAACATAGTGAAGTACAAAAGACTTAATGCCGTTTTCACCTATGGGCAACCATAAAAAAAGAAGAAAACTTAATATGAGAAAAAAGGTAATTACATATAAAATGACAAATAATGGGGAGATATCTTTTTGGTCAGTCAGTCTAAGCGCTTTCATTTGTCAGTGTTAAAGTTAACGAAAGATGCAAAGGTATAAATTCTATTAAATAAGTAGGGTATTTTACAGAATATCTGAAACTGTTTTTTGTAACATAAGTTTTAGGGTTTGGTCGCGAATTTGTAAAAAAACTCTGTGGAGGCCGCAAGCTACTTCGTCGGGACAATCTTTGCATTTTTCATAAAATTTTAGGGAAACGCAAGGTAAAAGGGCAATAGCGCCATCAAACAGGCGATATATTTCACCGAGTAAAATAGTTTCTGGTGCTTTAACTAAATAGTAGCCTCCTCCAGCACCTTGTTTACTGTTTACAAATCCCCCTTTTTTCAGGTCGAGTAAAATAAGCTCCAAAAATTTTCTGGGGATATTTTCCAATCGGGCAATTTCAGCCGTTTGGCAATGAGTATCAGGGTATCGCTTAGCCAGATGAGCGAGTGCCTTAAAAGCATATTTACATTTTTTGGACATCATAAGTTACAAGGCATAAAAAGTGAAATTCGACAGAAAGCAAGATTTCTATGTATATGATAGGTTTTAGCAGTTAAACGACAAAGAATCGAATATTTATGTATAAAATTCGCCTTAAAACTAATCAATTTATCTAAAAAAAATCGAATTTAAAAATGTCGTTCGTACGCTTATTGCTTTAATCTTTTATAATTTTGTATCTTTAAAATACTTGAGTTCAATTAACTGCCATTTATCGATGAATACATTTAAAAAAGAAATTTTGTTAAAGGGAAAATTAATTTTTGCATCCCTTTTGTGCCTTTTGGTTTCCAGCGCATGTGAAAAGGAGATGAAACCTGGTATGGGTGGAGGTCCGGGAAAAGGAAAAGATATGCCGCCGAGTGTAGTCGATTACACTATTGCAACAGGACAGGAGTTGACGTTGAGCATTTTAGCAACGGGAAATCTTTTGGCTAATGAAACGGTCGAAATAAGGCCTGAACGTGCCGGCAGATTAGAAAAAATATATTTTAAAGAGGGAGGAACGGTTCTTAAAGGTGCTTTATTGGCCGAGCTGGATAGGGATGATCTGGAGGCGCAGTTGGCAAAATTAAAAGTCAATGAGCAATTTTCAGATCGTGAAGTAAAAAGAGCGAAGGCTTTATTAGATATTGATGGAATCACGCAGGAAGAATACGACAGATTAGTCACTAATCTTAATCTTGTGAAGGCAGATATTCGGGTAACGGAAGTTGGGATTGAAAAAACAAAGATATTTGCCCCCTTTTCAGGTAAAGTGGGTTTGAGACAACTTAGCGAGGGTGCTTTTGTCTCAAATGCCGACCGCCTGGTCTCTTTGCAACAAACTAATCCTATAAAATTAGAATTTGATGTGCCTGAAAGAGAAGCAAGGGATTTAAAAAATGGACAGCTCATCACTTTTACGGTCGAAGGATTGAAACAGTCCTTTAAAGCGACGGTTTATGCTCTTTCCTCTGTCATTAATCAAAGTACCAGAACCCTTACGGTTAGAGCAACTTGTCCAAATGGGGAAGGATTATTACAACCTGGAAACTTTGCCAGAGTATCGCTCGTAACCAGTAAGGTTCAAAACTCAATATTAGTACCTACCGATGCTATTATTCCCGTTTTAGAGGGTCAGCAATTATTTATAATTAAAGAAGGAATGGTAGTCCCAATGCTTGTTGAAACAGGGTCCCGCAGAAACAATAAAATAGCTATAACCAGCGGAATTTCTATTGGGGATACTATTCTTTTAAGCGGATTATTGGCTGTGAAGCCAGGAGATATGGTTATTCCTGGAAATTTTATTGATCTCGTTAAAATGGACAAATAATGACTTTTTCTTCCTTAAGTATTAATAGACCGGTTTTAGCCAGTGTAATTTCTATTGTTATAGTACTTTTTGGTGTCATCGGCTACACCTATCTGGGTATTCGTGAGTATCCGAGCATTGATCCTCCCGTCATTTCTGTAAGTACCAGTTATACCGGTGCCAATGCTGATGTTATTGAATCGCAAATTACAGAACCACTCGAGGAAAGCATCAATGGTATTTCGGGTATTCGTTCTCTGTCGAGTGTCAGTACACAAGGTCGTAGTAGCATTACCGTTGAATTTGAAGTGGGTTTAGATCTGGAGGCTGCCGCAAATGATGTGCGCGATAAAGTTTCTCAGGCACAGCGGTCATTGCCAGCTGATACCGATCCACCTATTGTAAGTAAATCGGACGCCGGTTCTTCTAATATTATGACGGTAACCGTGCAGAGCTCTAAAAGAGATTTATTATTTCTTAGTGAATACGCCAATAATGTTTTGAAGGAAAGACTGCAAACTATTCCAGGCGTTTCTAATATTAGAATTTGGGGCGAAAAAAGGTTTGCCATACGTATTAAAATGGATCCCGCGCGTCTTTCAGCCTATTCTTTAACGCCTTTGGATGTAAGAAATGCACTCCAAAGACAAAATTTAGAACTTCCCGCTGGTAAGATTGAGGGCAATAGAACGGAACTGACCATTCGTGCACAGGGAAGATTATACACGCCCGAAGAGTTTGGAAATATTGTATTGAGAGAACAAAATGGCATTATTGTTCAGGTTAAAGATGTCGCCGAAGTAGTTTTGGAGGCTCAGAATACAAGAACTATAATGAGGGGTAACGATGGTAAACCACAAGTGGGTGTTGCTTTAACGCCTCTCCCAGGTGCCAACTACATAGAAATTGCCGATGAAGTGTATCGTCGGGTAGAGGCAATAAAAAAGGATAAACCGGAAGATATCATTCTTGATTACGCTTTTGACAGTACAAAACCTATTAGAAGAGCTATCTCAGAGGTGCAGGAAACTATTCTTATTGCCTTCGGCCTGGTGGTGCTGGTTATCTTTTTCTTTTTAAGAGACTGGAGAACCACTATTATCCCCGTTGTCGCCATTCCAATCTCTCTGATTGGCGCGTTCTTCATTATGTATCTTTTTAACTTTTCTATTAATATCTTAACCTTACTTGGTATTGTATTAGCCACCGGTTTAGTGGTTGACGATGCTATAGTAATGCTTGAAAATATTTACCGACGGGTTGAGGAAGGGGAAAGTCCTATGGAAGCAGCTCACAAAGGTTCCGAAGAAATATTTTTTGCCATTGTGGCTACGTCAGTAACCTTGGTGGTAGTATTCTTACCTATTGTTTTTTTACAGGGCCTTACCGGAAGACTTTTTAGGGAATTTGGGATTGTAGTTGCCGGGTCGATCATTATCTCAGCCATTGTTTCTCTTTCCCTGACGCCCATGATGGCTTCACGCATTCTTAAGAAAAACGATTCACATGGCTTTTTATTTAAATTTATAGGTAAGGGTTTGGATAATCTCACTAATGCCTACAATAGTCTGTTGTCCAAATTCATGAAAGTCAGATTTCTAGCAATAATTATTGTTGTGGCTTGTATGGGAGGTATTTATAGATTAATTCAAATCATTCCATCTGAGTTATCTCCTATGGAAGATAAAAGCGGATTGAGGGTATTTTCCACGGCACCAGAGGGAACTTCGTATGAAATTATGGACAGATATATGGAAGAGGTATTGAAATTAGTTGATACTCTTCCCGAAAAAGCGGCGGTTATTGCTGTAACCGCTCCAGGTTTCGGTGGTGCAGGGGCTTTAAACAGCGGTTTCGTTTCTCTTTCTTTGACGCCCCCTTCGGAAAGAACAAGAAGTCAGGATGATATTGCAAAAAGTTTAATGCCCCATTTGAACCGTTTGAATTATGCTAAGTCGATTGTCTCTCAGGAGCAAACCATTAGCGTAGGTAGAAGTTTCAGGAGTTTACCCGTTCAATATGTAATCCAGGCTCAATCTTTCGAAAAATTAAAAAGTATTATTCCTGCTTTTATGGATGAGGTGTCTAAACATCCCGCCTTTGCAGTAAACGATTTAGATTTAAAATTCAATAAACCTGAAATCAGGGTAGATATCGACAGAGAGAGGTCTCAAGAACTCGGGGTGTCGGTCAGGGATGTTGCGGAATCATTGCAGCTTTACTTTAGTGGGCAGCGATATGGTTATTTCCTTAAAAATGGTAAGCAATATGAAGTGATTGGTGAAGCAGATCGCGGGTATCGTGATGATCCATCTGATTTATCCTCTCTTTATGTTAGGAATAATCGGGGAGAACTTATACCTATCAGTAATGTTGTTCGACTCAAAGAAGAATCCAGTCCTCCTCAACTTTATCATTATAACAGATATCTTTCAGCCACTGTATCTGCCGCATTGGCAGAAGGTTACACGATTGGTCAAGGCATAGAGGCGATGGATGAAATAGCTAAAAAGGTATTGGACGAGTCTTATCAAACAGCTTTGGCAGGCGTTTCAAAAGATTTCAGGGAGAGCTCCAGTGGTCTTTATTTTGCCTTTCTCTTAGCATTAGCCCTTATTTATCTGGCCTTAGCAGCTCAGTTTGAAAGTTTTCTGGATCCGCTTATTATTATGATAACCGTTCCTTTGGCTCTCGTTGGTGCTCTTTGGGCACTAAATATTTTTGACCATACACTGAATATATTTAGTCAAATTGGTATCATCGTATTGGTAGGTATTGTAACTAAAAACGGTATCCTGATCGTTGAATTTGCCAATCAAAAAATGGAAGAAGGCATGGATGCCA
>JAIYCH010000101.1 GCA_027488135.1 Saprospiraceae bacterium
AAGCCAACATAAATAATCTACATATAACAGAAAATAGTCATAGGAAAATCCTATGGCAAAAAAAAAAAAAAAAAACAATAAAAATTTAAACTTATTTATTAGTAACTGGTCATACCAGCTCACAATTATATCTACCAAATAATCAATGGTAATGATTTTACCAGGATTCAAGTTTACATGCTTGTCTTTGGGGGGGTCAGTCATTGTTTTCATCTATTCAGATAGACCAGAAAGAGAGAAAGCGTAGTGGTTATGCCCAATATTCTATCTGTTATTTTACCCCAGTCTATTTGGTTTCTTGTCCGGCTATCTGTCTTATTTTCTGCAGACACTTTAATGATATCACCTGACAATACCTTTAATTGATTCTTTGACAAATCCTTTAAGGTTGCAGATATCAATTCTCCTGTCAATCTTGAAATAGTTACTGTCCCATTAATTTTCGACGTTAGGATTGGCCCCCCAAATTGATCTAAATACCATTTGACCCCATAATTACCTTTAAATGCTATTGGAATAAACTGCATGGAAGTATCCATTCCAAATTGTTTGTAATCAGAAACTTCTAAAAATATTGTATTATTTATTTCCTCAATATATACAGAATCATTGTGCTGCAAAATAGGGTCGTAATTTACGTCGTGGGGGAAGTTAAGTGCTGATTGAAGGTTAAAGGGTTGTTCAAAACGCCCTTTTATATTTCTTATCAGCCTACCATGCAACATCGTTGAATGTATGGTAAGACCCCCTGCATCCACTATCAAATCAGATAGAAAATAAGGTTGTTTGTCAGAGAAATGGTTTCCATAACGATGTATATTACCAGATAAGAAAACTGTTTTCGTGGCCGCAAGATTTTTCTTACTTCTTACCATTATCTTATCTCCCGGCATTAATTTGAAGGCATTTGTTTCATCTTTAAATGAAAATGAATCAGATAATGATATAATTATTTTGCTTAGCGTAGGTATTTTATCCTTATTAATGGTCCGAAAAACCTCCACGTTACTTATATCGGCGCCATCTGTTATGCCACCAGAAAGCCGGAACAAATCCTGTAGTTTTAGGGAAGGGTCAAATGTAAACTCCTGGGGGAATTTCACGGCCCCAAACAAACCAATTTGGGTTGGAAAATCCAGGTAAGTCTTATCAGGTACAAATAATTTATCTCCCGTTTCCAGCCATACATCCGAGACAGATAATGGATTATCAAGCATTGAAGTAATATCCAAAGGCAAATAAATGGTTTGTTGGGGTGTATTGGGATGAGTTCGGAAAATATATGCCTTATCAGACGCACCGGAGGTTAAGCCGCCTGCCATAAAAATAGCCTCAGAAACATGAAGTTGCTTCCCTGGGGGAAACGACCTGACAAATGGTGCCTTTACATGCCCTGTTACTTCAATAGTAAACTCCTCCTTAAATTTTGATTTAAAATCGATGATAACTTCATCACCTGCCATTAATTCGACATCAACAAACCCATCCGACGCCTTGAGAGACATTTTTTTAATACCCAAAGCCCCTTGGTCATCCTTCCTAAGGAGAATAAACTGATCTTTTGATGCACCCTCAGATAATATAGCTTTTTTAAATAAACTAAGGATTGTATTGCTACTATCCAATCCGTAAAAACCTGGAAAAAGAACAGCCCCACTTATTTTAACCCTATTTTGAGATAGCTCATGTATCTCTTTGAACACCAAAGAATCTCCTGGTTGAAAGGTAAAACAAGATTTCCCTGCTAAATACGGGGGGAGATAAAGATCAATTTGTAATTGCAGATTTTTCGTATATCTGAACAGCTTGGCATATTGAACATTTGCCGACGCTAATAATCCGCCGCCAAATTGAATAATATCAATTAAACATTCACCATCGAGTACTTCATATTTGAGCGGACGATGGATAGCTCCTGTCAAAGAAACGACCGTTTTTGAAACAGGCAGATGAACAATATCAAGATCATGAAGCTGCTTAGGAATTTCTCCATTAGGATAAGAACTAAAGGCATAGACATCGAGATTACTGGCTTTACCCTGTTGTATCATTTTGATATTCCTGATGGAAGCGCTATTTGTTGGACCACCTGCCGCGGCAATCGCTTGAAATACATTGGCCATGGCGGGAAGTTCGTAAAAACCTTCCTTCTGTACATTGCCTAAAACGTAAACCCTTATTTTGCCTGAAGGAACCAGAGAAACTATAAACTGTCCGGAAGAAAAGGTATAAAAACGAGAAAAATGAGCAAATAATATCTTTTTAGCCTGCAAAAAAGGGAGTCCGGCAAGAAAAACACTGGGCATTTGATCGGGTGAAATAAAACCCTTTTCATCGATGGAAAATATAAAGTTAGCTTGTGAACGACCCATTATTTGGATAGATATTTTGTCATTCAGTGCCAGTCGATAGTCCGCTGAGGGCAAGTTGTAGGAAGAAGCAGGACCTGGTAAATTATTTTCACTAAACAAGTGAAATCCAAACAATGTTAATTGCCCGGGCTGCGGAAGAACCAATGAATCTCTCAAAATGGCAGCGTTCAGACGAGAAGGTAGTAAACTGCATAGGAAAAGGAAGAAAAAGAGACTGGTTTTGACCCTATATAGGAAGTTATTCATGCAAAGCATTGAATTGTTCCCCTAATGATAATAAAGCAATATAATATTAAATTTTAAGAATATCAAATAAACAGGCATTTATAAAAAATATAGATTTTATAGATTTCATTTACCTAACTAATAGATAAAAATAAGCTACCTGAACAAAAACGATTAAACATCGACATTATTCAGGTAGCTATAATTATTATTTTGGCTAGAAAGCCTTTAAAATAAATACTTACTTCACATTAAGCGACTAAAAAAGCGGCGCCAAAAACACCCGCGCTATCACCCAATTTTGGAGGAACGATGATAGTGTCTAATCTTGGATTAAAAACGTGCTCCTTAACAGATTCGATACCCTCCGTGTAGAGGAGATCAATATTGGCTAATCCACCACCGAGGACAATAACATCGGGATCGAGTATATTAATAAGATTGGCAATACCCTTTCCAAAGAAATAAATCAGTCTTTTCACAGTTTGAGTAGCCGCCTGATCAGAACCGTCTTTATATTTTTTAATAATATCGTTGAGGTGCATATCCTGACCGGTCAATCCTTTGTAATATCTTTCCAAAGCGGGTCCGGAAATAACGGTTTCTACGCAACCTGTTTTTCCACAATAACAAACACCGCCCGATTCATCTAAAAAACTGTGTCCCCATTCACCACCAATACCCTGGCGACCATTCCAAACGCTGCCATTCAAGACCAGGCCACCGCCAACGCCGGTACCCATAATGACACCAAAGACCATTTTCGCATCGGGCATAACATCCTGAACAACACCCATACGAGCCTCTGCGATGGCAAAACAATTGGCATCATTGGCCATTTCAAATGAAATACCCAAAGCTTTTTCAAGATCCCGTTTAAACGGCATTCCATTTATAGCTGTGGTATTACTATTTTTATGCGTTTGTGTAATAGGATCGAGGGCACCAGGCGTACCCAGACCGATACGGGTGGGAGTTAAGCCCGTTGCTTCCTTCAAATTATTTACCAAAAGACCAATTTGACCTATAATGTGATCATACCCTTTAGTTTTTTCAGTGGGTACACGCATTCTGGCAATGATATTATTGGGTTCATCCTTACTTTTTAAAATAACCCCTTCGATTTTAGTACCTCCTAAATCAAATCCCCATATTGGCTCCATATTTACCTTTTTAACTTTACAAAATAATAAACAATAATAAATAAAAAAATGGTAGTAGTCTATACTTCCTTTGGAAATTAAGGTAAAATCCTAATTTTACATTACTAAATAATTTGCGCTTGCATAAATACCATCATAAAATGCTAAAATACGAAATCGTTACTGATTTTTCCTCTTGTTCTGACTGGATTATTGGCGTAAAGGGAAAAACGGATTTAAATCTTCTGAAAAATCTGACACTGGATATTCCTTTCATTTCTGATAAAGATTTTTCAGGAGAAGCTGGAAAAGAGTTTGTAGTAAATGTGCATAACAAACGATTTTTATTTCTCGGCTTGGGTGAAGACTTGCGTTTCTCTACTGTTCAGAAAATATTTCGCCAATTTACCTTTCAAAATAAAGATAGGTTTAACGAAAAAACAGGCATTATTTTCTTGTTGACGGATATTTCATCCACCCCTTTGTCACGCCTCTGCGAAGCTGCATGGCAAGGCATTCAAATTGGTATAAACAACATTGGCTCTTGGAAAACCATAAAAAAAGCATCTTCAGCCTGGGAAAGTGAAAACGCCTGTATTTACTTTTATTCAGGAGAAGCCATGCAAGAGGAAATAAAAATTTCCCTGCATAAAGGAAATATTATCACTCATGCAAGAAATACGATCTGTCGATTAATAAACACCCCTGGAAATTATTTAAATCCCTCCGATTTTGCCTCAGCCATAGAGGAAATAGGAAAAGATGCAGGATTTAAGGTTCAGATATTCAATGCGCGGGAGCTTCAAAAAAAAGGACTACACGCGCTGCTCGCTGTGGGACAAGGAAGTAAAACGCCTGCCATTCTGGCTCAATTGAGTTATGACGGAGGGCAAAAGGATCAAAAGCATATAGGATTAGTTGGTAAAGGTGTAACTTTTGACACTGGAGGTATATCCATAAAGTCCTCTACCAACATGCATTATATGAAAAGTGACATGAGCGGCGCGGCGGCCATTCTTGGTACATTTCAAGCCGTAGCCAAACTTCGATTACCTATAAAACTCACTGGGTTCTTACCCATTGCCGAAAATGCGATAGGTTCTCAGGCTATAAGACCTGGTGATATTCTGTCGTCATATAACGGAAAGACCATTGAAGTCATTGACACGGACGCCGAAGGCAGATTGATACTTGCCGATGCGCTCTCTTATCTGGTCAGAAATTTTAATCCTGACATGGTGGTTAATATAGCCACTCTGACGGGCAGTATTGTCGGAACTTTGGGTAATCATGCTGCAGGTTTGTTCTCTAATAATGACGAATTAGCACAAAAATTAATAGCCGCAGGAAATGAATCTGGAGAAAATCTTTGGCGTATGCCTTTGTTCGATGCTGTCAGGGAAGATTTAAAATCAGATGTAGCCGACCTTCGTAATTATAGCGGATTACCCACCACAGGAGCTATTTCAGCAGCTAAATTTTTAGAAGAGTTTATTGACAATCACCCTGTTTGGGCACACATAGATATAGCTGGTGTAGCCTTTGACAAAACAGAAATGACACAGCTTAAGGCGGCAACAGGTTATGGTGTAAGACTTTTAACAGAATGGATTTCAAACTTGTGATATTAATCACTGTCTTTCTATTTCCTCATCCGTAATTTTGCATTGAATAAAAAATTAAGACCATGTTTTTTCAACATATTTACGACAAAACACTAGCTCAGGCAAGTTACTTAGTTGGCTGCCAGAAAACCGGAGAAGCTATCGTCATTGACGCAAAACGCGATGTGGATACTTATATTGATATAGCCAAACAGAATAATTTGCGCATCACTCATATAACGGAAACGCATATTCATGCTGATTTCCTCTCTGGTTCACGCGAATTAGCTGCCCTTACGGATGCGGAAATGTTATTATCTGACGAGGGAGGCCCCGATTGGCAATATAAATTCAGTCATACCAGCCTACACCATGGAGATATCATAAAAGTTGGTAATTTATCACTTAAAGTACTCCACACTCCCGGTCATACCCCGGAAAGTATTACCTTTTTGCTCACTGATCATCCTGCCAGTAACGAACCTGTAATGATGTTTACCGGTGATTTTGTGTTTGTAGGTGACGTAGGTCGTCCCGATTTATTGGAAAAAGCGGCGGGAATGAAAGGGACGCAAGAAATTGGAGCTGATCAAATGTATCATTCAATCAAGCAATTTCAGACACTGCCAGATTTTATTCAAGTCTGGCCAGGACACGGCGCTGGGTCCGCTTGCGGGAAAGCATTGGGTGCAGTGCCCAGTACAACGGTTGGTTATGAAAAAATACGCAATTGGGCACTCCAATATGGTGATGATAAAACAGGATTTGTAGGCTATCTGCTTAGTGATCAACCTGAGCCTCCAAAGTATTTTGCGCAGATGAAAATGAGGAATAAGGAACCCAGGAATTTATTGACCCAAGTTCCCAAGCATCAAAAATTAAGTCCAGAAGCCGTTTTGGATGCACTTCATAATGGGGTAACTGTCATCGATACCCGCCATAAATCACTTTACGAAAAAGGATCTCTACCCGGCACCATTAACATTCAACATAATAATTCCCTGGCAACCTGGGCCGGTTGGTTCCTAACTTACGATAAACCTTTCCTTATTATTGCCGAGGAAAAAAACATGGAAGAAATAACCCGAAAACTTATGCGCATTGGCTTGGATCAAATCATGGGGTATATAGACAATGTCAGCTGGTATGAAGAATTGGGTCATAAACTTCAGGTAACTTCCATTGTTGATGCTTCTTTTGTTGAAAATGCCGTTAAAAGTAAGGAAATGGAATTATTTGATGTGAGAGGCATTTCAGAATTTCAAGAAGGACATATTCCTGGAGCAAAACATCTTTTTCTTGGTACTTTAAATGAAAATATAGCAAAATTACCAAAGGACAAACCGTTTATTATTCAATGTCAGGCTGGTGACAGAACGGCTATTGGAACCTCCCTCCTATTGTCATTAGGTTATTCAAAAGTGCTTAATTATTCTGGTGGATTTGCCGATTGGCAATCAAAAAGAAAGGACATAGCAAAAGATTAAAAAGACCATTTTCTTCGTTAACCCTACATATAACTTTTTCAATGATGAGATATTTAGGGTTAACGCTTTTTATTTTTATACACCTTCACATTGAAGCCCAGTCTTTTCGAACCCTTTCTCAGACAAAGCCGGGTGTTCGGAAAGAGTACGAAAAGGCTAAATTGGAAGCACAAAAGGAAAATACCAATGCCAGTATTATTCTATTGTTAAAGTGCCTTGAAAAAGATCCCATTTTGGTAGAAGCCTGGACTTTGCTGGGAAATGCATATCATGATATCGGCGAGTATAAAAAATCTCTGGACGCCTTTACAAAGTTATCCCTTATACACCCAAAGCATGATGTCAGGATGAACTATGCTTTTGGATTATCTGCTTATAAATATGGAGATTATTCCCTGGCCGTAGATAAACTGACTTTATATGTGGCTTCAGACAAAATAAAGGGACAGCCACTTGAACAAGCCAGTAAATTATTGGAAAATGCTGTTTTTGCCCGTGATGCCGTGCAAAATCCTGTGCCATTCATCCCCACTCCTTTGAATTTTTATATTAATACGGATGCACCTGAATATCTGCCCTCCTTTTCTGCCGATGACAAAACCTTGCTTTTTACCCGTGTAGTAAATGGACAGGAAGATATTTTTTACACCCAAAGAGATTCATTGTCAGGTGATTGGGGAAAACCTATTGCCTTAACGCAATTAAACACACCTTTTAATGAAGGAGCACACACCTTATCGGCAGATGGTTCAACGTTGATATTTACCCAATGTGAAAACAAAAATGGACTGGGTAGTTGCGATCTTTACATTTCCTTCAAAAAAGGAGAACAATGGACAGCTCCCAAAAATTTGGGGTCACCTGTAAACTCTATGCATTGGGAATCAATGCCATCTCTCTCTGCATCGGGCGATAAATTATTTTTTTCTTCCAAACGTCCCGGAGGTTACGGTGGTACGGATATATGGATGAGCCGGCTTGTTTCTGTCGATAAATGGACTACCCCTGAAAATGCAGGCCCGAACATTAACACCTCAGGAGATGATCAGGCTCCCTTTCTTCATACAGACGGCCAAAGTTTATATTTCATGTCCAATGGACATAAGGGTATGGGTGGATTTGATATTTATCTTTCCCGCAAAGATAGTACCCAAAAGTGGGGAAAACCTATTCACTTGGGTTACCCAATAAATACGATTGCTGATGAAGGAGCCCTCTGTATTAATAGAACGGGTGAAACAGCGTATTTCTCTAGTTCTAAACGAGATACACCCGGAAAAGGCCTGACCAGTAAAACAAATATTGATATCTTCAGCTTTTCTCTTTATGCGGAAATCAGACCTTTTCCCGTTACCTTCGTCACAGGGAAAATAATGGCAAATGATAACAACCAGCCTCTTCCGGCCCAACTTGAAATTAGTGTCACTGAGACAGAAGACATTATTTTTAAAGCAAAAATAGACTCATCGGGCAAATTTTTTATTTGTTTACCAAGTGGTCAAAATTATTCCCTGTCGGCCTCCTACCCAGGATATACCCTTTACAGTAACCATTTTACGCTACTCGACGCTCATTCTGCTTTAGAACCTTATTATTTAAACATTCTACTGCAAAAAATAAATAAACCAGCCAATGCCATTTCAACTGAAAAAATGACAGAGGAAGGCGATCCGATAGTATTAAAAAATGTATTTTTTGAAACGGGATCAGCTCAACTAAATCCAAATTCTCTCCACGAATTAAATCTGTTAAGCCAGTGGTTAGCAGAAAACGCAGCTATTTTCATACAAATAAACGGACACACTGACCACATAGGGGCAGAGGAAATGAATGTGCAACTGAGTACTCAAAGAGCAAAGACCGTTTATGAATATTTAATAAAATCAGGAATAGGCCGAGAACGTCTTCGATATAAAGGCTACGGTTCAGCAAAACCTGTTGCCGACAATGCAACAGAAAAAGGAAGAAAAGAAAACAGGCGTACAGAATTCATCCTATTGAAATGAATTCTGTACGAACAGAATTTCAGACATTGGGACAAAAACAGGCAAAGAAATTATTTGACGATGAGTTGATCTCTACCTGGGCCTACCGAAACCATGGTTATGGGCACATTAAGTTCTTTTTCAAGTTTCAACAAATAATCAGTCGCCTCTTTAGGCAAATTATTCCAGTCGATTACTTCATCTAAGGGTACATTCCAACCTGGAATATTTTCATAAGAAACAGAAAAAGTATCATCGCTAATATCAAAAGGAAGATTTTGAGAGAGGGAACCATCTTCTGATGTATAGGCAGCACCTATAGCAAAATCAGAAAAAGCGGAAAGTACGTCCATTTTAGTGACAATGAGCTGAGTAACCCCATTTAACATAATGGCATATTTCAACTGAGGCACATCGAGCCAACCACAACGTCTTGGTCTTCCTGTCGTTGCACCAAATTCTCCGCCTTCAGCCCTTAATTTTTCTCCTGTTTCATTATGTAGTTCTGTTGGAAAAGGGCCTGAACCAACTCTAGTGCAATAGGCTTTGGTAATACCGTAAACCTCTTTTATTTTTTGCGGAGATACCCCCAATCCGGTACAAACGCCGGCAGTAATGGTATTGGAAGAGGTAACGAAGGGATAAGTTCCAAAATCAATATCCAACATGGTACCTTGAGCACCTTCTGCCAGTATTCTTTTTCCTGCAGCCAACGCATCAGCTATAAAATACTCGCAATCAACAAACTGTATTTTTTTTACCTCATCAATTGCCTCCATCCATTTTTGTTCTTCTCCATCGAGATCAAAAGGCAGATCAGGAAATTGCGCCAACAGTTTTAAGTGTTTTTGCTTTAATGAAAGGTATCTGGCATGAAAATCAGGCGACAGAATATCGCCAATTCTAAGACCGTTCCGCCCCGTTTTATCCATATATGCAGGACCAATACCTCTTAAGGTTGAACCAATTTTTTCTTTCCCTTTAGCTAATTCTGATGCCGCGTCGAGCATGCGGTGAGTGGGTAAAATCAGGTGAGCTTTCTTTGCAACAAAAAGCCTGTTTTCAAAAGTAACTCCAACGGCGGTGAGTTCATTCAATTCCCTAACAAAAGTAATAGGGTCTATTACTACGCCATTACCGATAAGGTTTTGCAAATTTTCTCTGAAGATACCAGATGGAATAGTATGAAGGACAAATTTTTTTCCTTCAAATTTAAGCGTATGGCCAGCATTGGGTCCACCTTGAAACCTGGCTACCATTTGGTATTTTGGTGCCAAATAATCTACAATTTTACCTTTGCCTTCATCACCCCATTGCAATCCCAACAAAACATCAATTTCCATATTTCAAAAATATATTTTTAAGAATCAACTATTTCGACACAAATTTATAATAATATCCTGCAGAATATCTCAAAATCGATTAAACCCATCTTAAAAATAACAAAAGGACATTTTAAATCTTCAGGACTCCTTAAACCAGCCTGCATAAGTAATATAATTATTGGCAATTCTGGAAACCGTCTGGGAAAATTGTTCCTCACTTAACGGCTTCACTTTTCTGGCGGGAATCCCGGCATAAATATAACCAGATTCCAGCACCATATTTTCCAAAACAATAGCTCCTGCGGCAATCAAAACATTATCTTCCACCACCGCGTGATCCATAATTATAGCACCCATACCTACTAAAATATTATTTTTCAAGGTACATCCATGAACAATAGCCCTGTGGCCAATGCTTACATTATCACCAATGGACGTCGCGGCCTTATTCCATGTGCAATGGATAATGGCACCATCCTGCACGTTTACCCGATGACCTATCCGAATGGCGTTTACATCCCCGCGAATAACTGCCTGAAACCAAACGCTGCAATCATCACCCATAATAACATCTCCGATAATGGTTGCATTTTCAGCCAAATAAATATTCTGCCCAAAAATAGGTGTATTTCCGTTTACCGACTTGATTAATGGCATGTTAAAATTTTTTAAGTATCTATTAAAAAAATGGCAATACCCTTCGAGATACCTTTGTCAAAATTACAAAGATTTGCCAATGGTTGATGAAAAGCTTTTAAGTAAATATGATATTCCTACGCCACGTTAGGAATAGGTTTTTATGAAACCTTAGTAGGATCTTTGAAAATCAATAGTGTTCTGACTTTTTAAATAGCGAAAGAATAAATAAATTTGTACATTTGAAAATATAAAATTTGAGTTATGAAAATTGAATTAAACTTGCAGAATAAAAAATTGGAATTAATCCAATGGCTTTCCTCAATTGAAGATTCTACCATAATCGAAAAGATTATGGCGTTGAGAAAAGAAGAAAGCAAAGATTGGTGGAATTTTATAGCTGAGAGTGAAAAAGAAGCCATTGAGCGTGGGATCCAAGATGCTAATGCTGGAAAATTAAATCCTCATTCTAAAGCAAGAAAAATTTATGAAAAATGGCTATAAAATTCTTTGGACCGCTTTTGCTCTCAAAGAATTAGAAAAAACAATAGAATATTTAGAAGAAAATTGGACAGAAAAAGAGTTGAGAACCTTAGCGGAAGGCATTGAAGAGAAATTAGTATTGATTTCACAAAATCCAAATTTATTTCAAGCATCAGACAATAAAAAAAATATTCGTCGAGTCGTAATCCAAACATACAATACACTTTATTACAGATTTGAAAACGAACGGATTGAAATAATATCATTTTTCTCAAATAGACAAAATCCAAAAAGGAGAAAGTTGTAATAAAACCTTGGTATAAGGATGAATAAAAAACTCGTGTTTCTAATAAGAAAAATAGAAATGACCAATAACCAGAACTAATATTAACAGGATACTTTTTCGTTATTTTACTTAATAAATTTTCTCAAAACTTTCCTAAAAGCTAGCTTCCTAGTGGAAATACTGATTTCTATCAGCTAAAAATAGGATTAAAAGTCATCAAATGGATGTTATCCCTCAAGATACCTTTGTCAAAATTACAAAGATTTGCCAATGGTTGATGAAAAGCTTTTAAGTAAATATGATATTCCTACGCCACGCTACACGAGTTACCCCACTGTTCCTTATTGGCAGACGGAACCAATTTTAGAAAATGTCTGGCGGAACAGGCTGATGGATTCCATTTTAAAAAGTCCTTCATTAAGTTTATATATACACCTTCCCTTTTGCGAAATGTTATGTACCTATTGCGGTTGCAATAAACGAATAACGAGAAATCATGGCGTTGAAAAGCCTTATCTCGAAACTTTACTTAAGGAGTGGCAATTATACCGTAAGGAATTTCCAGCACCTCCGATGGTGCAAGAATTACATCTGGGTGGTGGGACCCCTACTTTTTTCAGTCCGGAAAATTTAGTTGATTTCTTGGGGAAATGGATGTCAGACATAGAGATTCCCGCCGATGCAGATTTTAGTTTCGAAGCACATCCTTCCTCTACCACAACGGATCATATTGAACAACTGGGAAACATTGGATTCAATAGAATAAGCCTGGGTATTCAGGATTTTTCCAAGGATATTTTGACCCGAATCAATCGATTTCAGACCTTGGAACAAATTGAAAATATCACGTATTCAGCCAGAACAAATAATTATACCTCCGTTAATTACGATCTGATTTATGGCCTCCCCGGTCAGACCATTGAACATATCAATCAAAATATGGCTCATGTTGAAAGATTAAAACCCGATAGAATTGCCTTTTATAGTTATGCACATGTGCCTTGGGTTAAGCCCGGCCAAAGAGCTTATTCAGAGAAGGATTTACCCATCGGGATGGAAAAACAGCAACTTTTTAAGGAGGGCAAAAAATTATTATTGGAGATAGGTTATCTACCCATCGGAATGGATCATTTTGCCCTGGCAACAGATGATTTGTTCAAGGCTTTTTCCAACAAAGACCTCCATCGTAACTTCATGGGCTATACCCCTAAGGATACCTCTATTTTATTGGGACTAGGTGTTTCCGCTATAAGCAGTAATGAAAACACTTATATTCAAAACCACAGAGATTTGGAAACATACCAAAACAAAGTAGAAAATGGTTTTTTACCCATTGAGAAAGGACATATAATAAAGGTGGAAGAACAGGAAACAGGAAGGCAGATAAGAAATATACTTTGTCAATACGAAACGAGTTGGGATCCCACTTTTTTAAACAGTGAATCCGGACTTCACATAAAATCTGACTTAATTGATTTGGAAAAAGATGGCCTGATAAGGCAAAGGGAAAATGGTCTGGAAGTCACCCCTGCCGGCAAATCATACCTTCGAAATATCTGTTTAATTTTTGACGATAAATACCGTGCGAATAAACCAGTAAATCCTCTATTCAGCAAATCCATTTAGGTGACAAAAATCATCCTTATTGATGGAGAAAAGTCTCTTAAAAGATGTTGAAATACCATCATTTTTGCCCTGTTAAATAGATTATTTCATACTAAAAAACCCTATTTTATGTGGATGGTAACATTAAAAAACAGCAGTTTTAATCGATTCGGAAGTGAATTTGCCACTCTTATCGATAAAAACCACTTTTTAGGACACTCTTCTTTACATGAGCCATGGTTTAAAAATGATGCAACTTATAAAAATGAAGTACCTAAAGATCATGTGTACTGTTTCACCATTTCTGTTGAGGGCTATGCAAAAGAAGAACTACACCTTGAACTTTCGGGTAAATTCTTAAAAATTACCGGAATGAAAGTTACTGATTCTGAAATTAAAAACAACTTTATTAGCCTGGTTGAAAAAACCATATCTTTTGAACAAACTTTTGAACTGACCGATGAGGTAAATCAGGATGAAATTCAAGCTGTATATAACAACGAAGAATTAATGCTAACCTTTTTCTCCATGAAGACTATAGAAAGAAATGGCACTGAAGAAATTAATATTAACTAATATATAATATAACTGCCATGAAAAATACCTTTCCAATTATATTAGCTGCATTAGACCTAAGTGCACAGGATAAGCAGATCCTTAAAGTATTAAAAACGGTAGGCGAATTATCTGCAACGGAAAAAGCCTATTTATTTCATATTTCACCAGATTTTTCAATACCTGAAAATTTAGAGGCTACTTATCATAATTTATTTAATGCTACCTTGCCCATTGATGAACGAATGCGGGAAGATATATTAAAACAGGTAGAAGAAACCTGGGAAAATTATCCATCTTTTGCTTTTTCTGTTGAAATCAGAGAAGGCAAGCCCTATCAAAAGTTGATACATTGGTTGAATATAAAAGAGGCTGATTTATTGATCATTGGACAAAAAAAGCAACCAGGAAAAAGTGGATTGACGGCCAAGAGATTGGCTCGGACGGCACCTACCAGTGTCTTAATTGTACCAGAAAAAGAGAGAACTTTCAAGTGGATATTAGTTCCTATGGATTTTTCAGAACTTTCAAAAAAAGCATTAAGTATGGCTATTGCCTTGCAAGCTAAAAAACCTGATATCTCCATTACTGCTTTGCATATTGTCGAACAACCTCCGGCTGATTTTTACAATCAGGCCCTGGTAGATTCAACCTTTAGGGAAGCCCTGAGGGAAGCTGCCATCAGATCATTTGAAAAATTATTTGCCACCATTCCGGGAGCGGAGAGAATAAGACTGGAATTAATCGATAATCATTATCATAACCCAGGCATTCACATTCAGGAATTTGCAAAAAATGGAGAATACGATCTCATATTAATGGGCGCTCAAGGACACTCTATGTTAAATTCTTTGCTTTTTGGCAGTGTTACAGAAGCCATCGTTGATAAAAATGAAGACCAACTTGTTCTTATATTAAGATAGCCAAATATATAAATATAAAATTTAATACAAATTCGTTCACCTCGTTGGGAGTAAAATCCTTTCGAGGTGATTTTTTTGTTAACCAGACCACAAAAAAAATGGAGCACCGAAAGATGCTCCACGAATTCCCTAAAATCACCCGAATTAAATGAATGACACAAATTTATCCTCTTTACTACGTTTTAGTATTGATATTTATCATCAAGTCAAAGCAATATTTATCAATCTTTTTATCTTTATTAAAAAAGGGAAAATGGAATTAACATTCAATTCAATTGTATTCGATCATAACACAGGTTTACACCCTGAAAATGCCCTGCGATTGAGCGCTTTCAGGCACTTGAGCCAAAATGAATGGATAGATGGAGAAAAATATTTGAGTCTGGTACACAGTATGGAGCATATCCAAAAAATCCATGATAACTCAAAAGATTTTTATCAGATTGACGATGACACCTTCCTTTCAAATAAAAGCTATGCGGTCGCCTGTTATGGTGTAGGTGCCGCGGTTCAGGCTGCTGAAACCGGTAATTTTGCTTTAATACGTCCTCCTGGTCACCATTCATATAGAGATAAAGCCAGTGGGTTTTGCCTGTTCAACAACGTTGCTATTGCCAGTGAACATAAGGTCAGAGAAGGAAAACGCGTATTAATCATTGATTTTGATGGTCATTACGGCGATGGCACCGCAGACATCTTTTACGATACGGACAAAGTCCTCTATTTCTCCATTCATCAGCATCCTGCCTTTCCGGGAACGGGTGACTTGCACCTCATTGGAGAGGGAAAAGGGAAAGGATTCAACATGAACATGGGCGTACCACCAAACTCAGGAGATGATATTTTCCTAGATGCTTTCTCCCATTTTTTACCCATTTTCAAGTCTTTTAACCCAGACGTTGTAGCTATTTCCGCAGGTTTCGATGGGGCAGAAGAAGATCCACTTTTGCAGTTAAATTTATCCCCTAATGCTTTCTATGAAATTGGTAAAATGATTGCCTCCTCTTTTTCAAATAATTTTGCGGTGCTGGAAGGTGGGTATCATCCCGGCGCCTTAGAACGAGGAGTATATTCTTTTCTCGCAGGCATGAATGGACAAAATATTCCCTACACCACAGAAAAAAGTATTTCAGGACTGAGAGCCTGGGAAACGTATGAAATGAATTTACATAGTGTTTTAGGCTTTTTAAAACCATTTTGGAAAATATAACCCCTTATGAGGCAAAAATTAGAACAGTTGTTCGAACCCCGAAGTATCGCTGTCATTGGGGCATCGGAAAGGGAGGGAAGCGCGGGTAGAATGATCATGGAAAATTTAAACCAACATGGTTTTCCAGGCTCATTGTACCCGGTGAGTTCTAAACATTCTTCCATATTGGGAATGCCTGCTTACAGTAAAGTGGGTAAAATTCCCGAGCCAGCTGATTTAGCTATTTTTTGTGCTCCTTTTAGGGTCTTAAGACAGGTTGTTGATGAATGTGTCGAGGCAAAAATTGGAAGTATTCTATTTTTTGGACCCGATTTTGATACGCAGGATGTAGCAACCATTGATTACATCAACAAAAAATGTAAACAAGGTGAAATTAGAATGCTTGGCCCTTACAGCCTCGGGTACATTCATCCTCACAAGATGATTTATGCCACAAATATGCCTGTTGAAGTTAGAAAAGGGAACTTAGCCTTGCTTTCTCAAAGCGGTCCCCTGCTGGAGGCCATGCTGGACTGGGCTGGTGAACGTGAAGTGGGCTTCAGTCAGGTGATTTCCCTTGGGTTGGCAGGTGATATTGATTTTGCAGATTGTATTGATTTTTTAGGAACAGATGCTCATACCGCCGGCATTCTGATATATATGGAAAAGTTACCTAATGCTCGTCGCTTTCTAAGTGCCGCAAGGTCTTTTTCAAGAAATAAACCCATCATTATTTTAAAGGCAAATAGAAAAAAAGAGGATATAGACTGGAACTCCTCTGTTTTGGACTGGGAAGAAGAAAAAGATTTTGCCTTCGATGCTGCTTTCCAAAGAGCAGGCATTATCAGGGTCGATACCATAGCTCAGTTATTTAATATGGGTCTGGCTGCCACCAATTCCGTTAGACCCACAGGAAATAATATGGTGATTTTATCCAATATTGCCGCAGGCGGCATTTTAGCATTGGATGCATTACTAAAAAGAGGGGGGAAACATAGTGTTTTATCTAAGGTGTCCGTTGAAAAATTAAATACCCTTTTACCTCATTCTTCTTCCGCTGACCGACCCATTCATGTGGGTAATTTTGCCGACACGAATAGATATACCGAGACCTTGAAGATTTGTTTAAATGATGATGCCGTGGATGCCATCATCGTCGTTTACTCCGTTTATCTAAAAAGTGAGGCCCTGAAAATTGCTCAGTCCATCGCTCAATTAAAACCTTTAAGAAAACCTGTATTCACCGTTTGGATGGGGGGAAACCAGGTGGCTGACGCGAGAAGGATTTTAGGCCAGGCGAAAATTCCTTGTTATCCCTATCCTGAAAGTGCTATTGATGCATTAATAAGACTTTACCAATATCATCTGGATCTAAAACTACTGTACGAAACGCCCCTTTCTATACCTACCGACTTTAATGCAGACCAACAGGCTGCTAAATGGATTATCGATAAAGCCTTAGCTGAAAACCGATTATTACTTTCCGAAAAAGAGGGTCATGATTTACTGCTGGCGTATGGCTTTCCGGTCATTGAGAGCTTTTTAAGTGCTTCGGTAGAAGAAGCTAAAATTATTGCGCAGAAAATAGGTTTCCCTATCGTAATGAAAATCGATTCCATTGATATTTTACAGAAAACTGCCGTGGGCGGTGTTCGTCTGAATATCAGGGATGTGAATGAAATGACAGAAATCTGGACAAGCATGATGGTTAGTTGCTCAAAAGCACATCCTGCCGCTGTTATTAGGGGCATTCGTATTGAAAAAATGGTGCTTAAGGGCTTTGACCTGTTTATTGGTTCTTACAAAGACCCTACCTTCGGACCTTTGGTGCTCTTTGGAAAAGGCGGTTGGGATAAGGAAGTTTTTCCAGATATTCGCGTGGGTCTTCCTCCCATGAATATGGCTCTCGCTCAGCAAATGGTAGAAGGAACCCATCTTTTTACCCTCTTAAAGGGCTACCGAAACCAAGCGGGCGTTCAATTAAATCAATTGTACCTCTGGTTGCACCGGTTTTCTTACCTTCTTATGGATTTTCCAGCCATAGCTGCCGTAGAAATCAATCCTTTCAGAATGGATAATGAAAGTGGCATGGCCTTGCACGTGGCCGTAAGATTGCAGAAAACAAACGAATCGACAAATCAACATTTTAGACACCTGGCACTTTCGCCCTATCCTGGAAAAGAGTATTGTTTAGATAAAAATCTTCGTTTAGGACAGTCTGTGCACTTACGACCAGTAAGACCAGAGGACGAACCTGGGCTGGCCAAAATGCTCAAAAATGTTTCCCGCGAAACCCTGTATATGCGATTTTTTGGTTACATCCCCAAAATAGATCATACGTGGTTAACCCGTTTTACTCACATCGATTACGATAGAGAAATAGCTATCGTCGCTACAATCCCTCCAAAAGAAGATAAACCAGAGGCTATCATCGGAATCGTTCGTATTATCGAAGATGCCTGGAGAGAATCAGCCGAATATTCAATTCTCGTAGCCGACCAATGGCAAGGGCAGGGACTTGGCCTTACGTTAACCGATCAGATTCTACATATTGCCAAAAAACGGGGTATAAAAAAAATAGTGGCCTCTGTACTCCCTAATAATGAATCGATGATTAAACTTTTTATAGCAAAAGGATTCACCATCGATAAAAAATATCCCGATGTTTACGAAGCTTTGTTAATCCTCTAATAACCTCATCTATTAAGAACATATCCGTATATTGTAAAAAAATTAAACTATGCCCACTTTTAAATGCACCTTTTTTCTCCTTGCTTTCGCAGCCCTAACTTCCGCTCTTCAGGGGCAGGAAAACAAGATGGATTTTGAAAAATATGACCCTCCCTCTTCTTTAAAAGTTCAGGAACATGCTTTATTAAAATCAAAATTCCCCTTTGTTGATATTCATAGTCACCATTGGAATATGGCTACTCAGGACCTGACTATTTTACTAAAGGAAATGGACTCCCTCAATATGGGCGTATGTATTAATCTAAGTGGCAGAGGTGGAAATGCGTTGAAAGGAATGGTAGAAAATGTGAAGAAATATGGTGCCGAAGATAGAATTGCCATTTTTACAAATGTTAGCTTCAACGGTATAGATGACACTGACTGGACATCTAATGCTGTAAAACAACTCGAATTTGATGTGCAAAATGGCGCAAAAGGTCTTAAAATATTTAAAAGTTTAGGGCTTAGCGTAAAAGATAAAGCGGGCCAGCGTGTCGCTATTGATGATGTTAGGTTGGATCCTATCTGGGCTAAATGTGGAGAACTTGGTATCCCCGTTTTGATTCATTCCGCGGATCCCGCTCAGTTTTGGGAACCCTTTGACGAAACGAATGAACGTTGGTTAGAGCTTAAAACCCATCCTGGAAGAAAAAGAAGTGATTCCGACCCTGCTCCTTTTTCAACCCTAATCAAGGAGCAACATCATGTTTTCCAAAAACATCCAAAAACAACCTTTATAAATGCTCATTTTGGTTGGATGGCCAACGATTTAGACTCTTTGTCCAGATTTTTAGATGTTTTTCCCCATGTAAATGTTGAATTTGGCGCTGTTATCGCCGAATTAGGGAGACAACCAAGACGTGCCAGTGCCTTCTTTGAAAAATACCAGGACCGGATCCTTTTTGGAAAAGATGCTTATAATCCAGAGGAGTATTTTACCTATTTTAGAGTATTGGAAACTGCCGATGAGTACTTTCCTTACTATAAAAGATATCATGCCTTTTGGAAAATGTATGGACTCAATCTCCCTGATAAAATTTTGAAAAAAATATATTATCAAAATGCTGTCAGAATTGTTGGTTTGAAAAAATCAGTTTTTGAATAGAAAATGACTTTATCATGAAATGTAAATTTTTAATTAGCATTGCTTTTTCTCTCTTTTGGATAGCTAACCTGTCGGGGCAATCCTTTACCCCCGAATCGGTACCCAATATAAAGATTCAAAATAATAGCCATATCAGTGATCCGTCCAATATACTGGATGAGGAAACTTATAACCAGATAGATAGTAAGTTAACCTTTTTGGAGGATAGCGTTGGCAGTGAGGTGGCTTTAGTGATGTTACCTTCCATAGGTGAAGCTGTACCCAAGGATTTTGCCTATAAACTGTTTAATTTATGGGGAATAGGTAAAAAAGGATCGGACAATGGGCTACTCATCTTATTTGTTCTGGATCAAAAAAGAGTTGAATTTGAAACAGGAAATGGACTGGAAAGCGTTTTACCTGATGCCATTTGTAAAAGAATTATTACCAATGAATTAATTCCTTCCTTTAAAAACGAAGCTTATGGGGAAGGTTTATTAAAAGGAGTAAATGCCATTTCAACCATTATTCAAAATCCTGAAAATGCGGTTGAATTTGAGGAAAAGGAAAATAAAGGGGAAGGCGGTTTCTTTTTGGAAATGTATGGCTACCTGACTGCTTTCGTTAATGGCATCATATTGCTGCTTTTAGGGAGAAGTTTTAAGAAAGATGAAACACCCTACAATAAATATCACACGCTAAAAAAATATAATATAACACCTTTAGCCTTTATTTTTCCTATTCCATTTTTGGGCATTCTGTGGTTTGTCAGAAAGGAAATGAAAAAGTGGCGAAATACGCCTCCTCAGGAACCCCATGGCGTGAAATTAAGTAAAGAACAGGAAAACAGGTCGCATAGCCATTTGAATACAGGGCAGTCTAAAGAGGCTGAATTGGGAGTGGCAGAATATGACGTTTGGGTAGGTGACGGGGTCGAACCTACGATTTTGCGGTATATAAAATCTCCTAAAAGTTACACGAAATGTCCTTCCTGTAATTTTCAAACGGAGAAGTTGACCAGTTCAACTACATTAAGAGCAGCAACCTATTCAAATACTGGCGAAGAATTATTGCGTTATGCTTGTTTACATTGCGGAAACCAACGGGAAAAAATAAATATTATTCCTAAAAAGGTCAGAAGTAGCTCATCTGGCGGTTCCGGTGGTGGAAGATCAGGTGGTAGCTGGGGCGGTGGCAGAAGCAGTGGAGGAGGTGCCGGTGGAAGTTGGTAATCTATCCTTGTTATGCAGGTTAAATGCTAGCATTCAACCTGCATAACAAGGGTGACTGTGTCGAGGGAAAAAGAAATATTCAGGAAACAGGTAGTAAATTATTTATTTGTTCCACTTACTAAATTTTTAACTAAAAACGGACCTTCATATACCAAGCCCGTATAGATTTGAATGAGTGTCGCTCCCGCATTCAGTTTATCTTTCGCGTCTGCCACAGAGGAAACACCCCCTACCCCAATAATAGGCAGCATTCCTTTTGTTTTTTCAAAAATATAGGCAATCAGTTGATTTGATTTTTCACGAACAGGCTTACCACTAATCCCTCCCGAACCAAAGGATTCAAGCAACGACGACTCCGTAGATAAATTCATACGATCAGACGTTGTATTTGAAATAACTAAACCATGGCATTTTGTCAATTGAACTACCTCGATGATATCATCTATTTGAGATAATTCCAAATCAGGGGCTATTTTTAAAAGGATAGGTTTGCTGTTTATCCTCCTGTTATTCGCCTGTTGCAGAGCGGTTAATATAATCGTAAGAGGTTCTTTTTCTTGCAAAGCTCTGAGTCCAGGGGTGTTAGGTGAACTTACATTAACGACAAAATAATCGACATGAGGAAATAATTTTTCAAAGCAAATGAGATAATCATCCAGCGCATTTTCATTCGGCGTATCCTTATTTTTTCCAATATTCCCTCCTATGATTAGTCCTTTTGGGCGGGAGAAAGCTATCAATTGCTCCACAAGAAAATCTACCCCACGATTATTGAACCCCATTCTATTCAAAAGAGCGTCATCTCCAGGCAAACGAAATAGGCGTGGTTGCGGATTTCCATTTTGAGGTTTTGGGGTGACCGTACCCAGTTCAATGAACCCAAAGCCAAGGGCAGGCATTTCATTGAGGCATTCTCCATTTTTATCGAAGCCAGCTGCAAGACCGATACGATTTTGAAATGAAAGGTTACAAAAAGAGACTGATGAAACATTAGATTCCGATGAGCAATACCTTTTGAACAGACCACCTATCAAAGGAATTTTCAATAAAACTTTAAATAAAAACAACGTTAATCCGTGAGCTGTTTCCGGGGGAAAGAGGAAAAGAACGGGTTTGATAAAAAGTTTATAGAACATAAAACCGAAAATTTAGCTGGTGACCATGTTAAAGAACCCGAAGTTGAAAACCATTTCCATGAATATTAACAATTTCAATATTAGCATCTTCCTTTAACAATTTCCTAAGTTTGGTAACAAAAACGTCCATAGAGCGAGCTGTAAAATAGGTGTCATCGCCCCATATTTTAGTTAGCGCTTCGGCTCGTGCCACCACATTATTCATATTGTCAGCAAATAAACAAAGAAGCGCAGATTCGCGTGGAGAAAGTTTCACTTTTTGGTCTGGGTTAGCAGCCTTGGTGTACACCAGAATTCTGAGGTCTGCATCATAATGATAATCTCCAATAGTATAATATCTGCTAACTTCCTGGGAAACAGGTTTTTCAGGAATACTGCTTCGTTTTCTTTTTAAGATGGCATTTATTCGTAAAAGCAGTTCTTCCGAGTTAAAAGGTTTGGTGATATAATCATCTGCACCGATTCTAAACCCCTCCAATACGTCAGCTTTCAGCGACTTTGCAGTTAAAAAAATTAAAGGCATAGAAGGATCAGCTTGTAAAATTTCCTTTGCCAAAGTAAACCCATCTTTCTCAGGCATCATAACATCGAGAATACAGATATCAAATTTTCCATCTTTAAAAGCATTCCACCCTTTCACACCATCATTTGCCAGTGTCACATCATATTGATATAATTCCAGATAGGAGCTTAAAACGTCTCCAAAATTCTGGTCATCTTCGACTAATAGAATTTGCTTATTATCCATTTTAAATGAGTTTCAAATGAAAAAATGATAAATCAATGAAGGGGAAAAAAAAGTATAAAACTGCTTCCCTTGCCTAATTCACTGCGAACATCTATTTTACCTTTATGGGCTTCAACCATTGTTTTGACGTAACTTAATCCTAGCCCAAAGCCCTTGACATTATGAATATTGCCTGTTGGAACTCTGTAAAACTTATCAAATATAAATTTACGGACATCCCTTGCCAAACCTATACCCTCATCCTTAACTATAATCTCCAGGCCTTTATCTACATTTCTTGTAAAGACAGTAATGTGCGGCTTTTGAGGAGAGTACTTATTGGCATTATCTAACAGATTATTAATAATATTGGATAAATGCGTTTGATCTCCTTTTACTACAGGCGAAGAAGCATTTAAAAATCCTTGAACAGATCCTTCTCTTGCCTCAACCTGGAGTGAAATATTTTCAATAGCGGCCTGAATAAGGTCATGCATATTGATAGAAGACCACTTCAGATTAAAGTCCTTTTTATCTAAAAGAGCCATTTGTAGCACCTTTTCCACTTGCTTGTGCATGCGAATATTTTCCTGCTTAATAATTCTAGAGAAACGCAATATTTTATCTTCGTTTTTTAGTACAGCGGGGTTATTTAGTGAATCCGCAGCTAAAGAAATGGTAGCAATAGGCGTTTTAAACTCATGTGTCATGTTGTTTATGAAATCTGTTTTCATCTCTGACAACTTCTTTTGAGTAAAAATAATGTATAAAGTGTAGCCAAAGCAAACCAAAATAATGCCAGCAAAAAACAGGGTTGCCGACAGGGTTTTACCTAAAGATCTTAGAATAATAGCATTTTTATTAGGAAAAAATATCCTTAACTCCCCTGGCACCGGACGCTCCCTTGGAAAAACATTCACTCTAAAAGCGGTATTCTCGTCCCCTGTATTAACGTATTCCGGTAAAATATTTTCTTTTTCCTCCTCGTAATTAAACTTTTTGCCGTCAAGAATGACAAAACTACCCTTTTCGAAGCCATAAATTCCATAATGATACCTATAGCTTGGAATTTGACTATTAATACCTCTAATGGCTAGTTCCTCTTTAAGAATTCCATCCAGGTAATCCATTTTAATTCGATTCTCCAGATTTTTTTCTTTTTCCTTTGAACCAAAAGGATTGAAAGAAGGGACATTACTATTTGGGTATTTTTGGCTCATAGAAGACAGGAAAAGGTCTTTTTCTTCATCGAGTTCCAATTTTTTTACCACCTCATTCAGGGCACTAAAAACACTTTTTTCAAACCGTTCGGTATTCACCAGCGTGGCTGACTGAATAAGACGTATTTGAGACCAGATAACCCCAACTATGGCAATAGCCATAAGCCCCAAAATTCCAAAAATGACCTTTTTATTCATATATTAGAGTGTAAACCTAAGAATAAAACCGCCAGAAGCATCTGTTCTGGGAAATCCAGCTGAAGTTTTAGGTCTATTTTTTCTATAATCGAAAAAAGCCCTGAGGGAAAGTTGTCTGCTTATTTTATATTCTGCTGAGGGAGAAAAAGTAAGAGAATAATTACCTCTGGTAGGTTCAATAATTCCCTGATCCAACAAGTGATTAAAGGTTACGTCATCTCTCATGCTCAAATTGAAGGTAATATCTAAATCATTACCTTGTGCTGCGGTATTTCTTCCTGCCGGGTCATTATTACCCATGGGATCTGTAGATTTGGGAACGGGACGTCCTCCACCCTTTTTATTGGAACCTGTGAGAAAAGGAATATCAAGATTTCTAAGTAGATATCCAAAACCAATAACAAACTCCTTACTTCTGGTTTCTGAAAGTTGATTACTAACAAAACTCATAGCCAGCAAACGATTAACTTTATAATTTACATTAAGAGACATCCCGTTTTTCAAAGTTGCATCCACGGCAATAAGTGGAGAAAATCCTTCTTGAATGGCTACCTCAGGTATCTCGAGCCTGGCATAAAAATTACCATTTAATTCGTTTAAAGCTCCCGAGCTTTGTGTCCTGATAAAATCAAGTCCCGAGTTGAACCTACTCACCGTAAGGGTAGATTTATAGCCGTGCGTCAAGCTAAAATTCTGGAACAATTCGCTGAATAAAGGGACTTTAGCTAATCCATTATATTGTAGTCTCCAGTTAATATTGGGTAACAATCCAAAAATATCCAATGGAATGGAATTAGCGTCAGCACCGGTATAAGCCGCAATAAATGCGGGGATTAAAACATCTTGCTGTGTCCTTCCATACCCGTAAGTATATCCATTTTTTGCTAAAGTAGTATCTGAATGTGTGCCTTCACCTAATCGCGTGGATACAGCTATTCTATTGGTTTCAAATTGTTTAAACAGATTTACCAGATCATCTTTATCTTGGTTAAACAGGGTTTTAAGCGCTGAATAACTCATTGTCATCGTTCCAATATCTTTAGG
>JAIYCH010000006.1 GCA_027488135.1 Saprospiraceae bacterium
ATGGAAAAATGGCAGGTGATAGAGTGGCAACTATTTGTTCTAAACCTGGCTTTAGGGGCAACACTATTGTTTTCATTAGGTGTTTTGATTGAAAAATGGGGTAAAAGTCTTAAAATACCCCTGATAATATCCGGAATTTTTACCTTCCATTTTGTCGCATTTTGCTGGATATTTTTTAGAGCGGGGGCGATTGGTTCCATTTTACCTTCCGGAGATTTATTGGGAAAAGTATTATCAAAACTAGCTTCCATTACGTTTGACCCTTCCTTTATAATGGAAGTTAATGATAAAACACCTTATGTGTTACCTGCGATTTTGTTTGGTTTTATCCTACATTTTTCTCCTGTTGTCCTAAAGGAGAATATATCCCATTGGTTTAGCAAGCAGTCATTCGTCATTCAGGCGATTTTAGTCTCATTGGTTATAACCAGTGTTTTGATATTAAACACGCAGAGAACGGTACCATTTATATATTTTCAATTTTAAATCAGGGATGGGCAGCGACCCATATTTCCCCATCTTCAAAAAACTCCTTTTTCCAAATGGGAACGGTTTCCTTGAGGGTATCAATGGCATATTGACAAGCTTCAAATGCGGCTGCTCTGTGAGGCGTTGAAACGGCGATAATCACAGCAATATCGCCAACGAGTAATTCCCCTACTCGATGATGGATAACCACCTTCAAGGCACCCCATCTTTCCTCCAGCGTTAGCGCAATTTTTTGTATTTCCTTTATAGCCATTGGGGTGTATGCCTCAAAGACAAGTTTTAGAACCTTCTTATTTTGGGTTTGATTTCTTACGGTTCCCACAAAAATCGCCTGACCACCTGCATCATTGGAATGAGCCAGCTTATAACATTCTGCTACGTCAAGGGCAATATCTGCTATTTTACTATGAATCATAAAACAAGTAATAAAAACTATCAGAATTTTCTGGGTAAATAAAAAATGAATGATAATGAACCCAATACAGCAAATATAATCATCAAAAAATCTTCAGGATAATAATTAGTAAGGTTTAAACTGTTTATTAAAGGGGGAATTGAAAACATCAATAACAAATAAAAAAGAAATACCAGTTCAAACAAGCTACTCTTATTCTGAAGGAAAGAGATAAAACCATTTAATCTTACAAAACGAATAAACATAACTAAAATTAGACAGGCATATAAAATAGTTAACGAATTTCTGACAAATAAATGAGAAATAAAATCATTGGAATAACCTTGCATATTCAAATTTAGAGCCCCTTTTTCCTTCAACGATTTAATTAAAGCCAACTTATATTCTCCACTTTTCAAATATAAAGGTATATAATCTATAAAATAAAAAACACCTGGAATAGCGTGTAATAAATCATATTTATGAAATCCTTTCTCAAATAATCGTTCCCGAACATACAGGTAAATCAATGGCGAAATGAGATAAAGAGAAAAACCAGCCGTCCTGAATAGATGCGGAACATGACTAATATATTCAGAATGAACAATATAAACTGTAATATAATTCTGAGATGAAAAAATTAAAAATAAATTAAACAAATAAAATTTGTAATCTCGGTTTTCAATTTTCAGGTATCTAAAAACAACTAAAGCTAAGAAACCCAAACCTATAATGGGAAATAAACCTATAGAAGTATTCATTATAAATCGAGTGAATTTTCAGCCAATATACTTATAAAAAAAAGAAACAAAAAGAAAAGGGGAAGATAAATTATCCCCCCCCTTTTTCTATTTACTTCAGCTTTTAATTATTTAATCAAGATAAAGCTCTTTGATTCTGAATAATTGGCTGTATTCAATTTGTAGAAATATACGCCAGGTCCCTTCAAATCGGCTAATTTAACCCTTTGCTGGTTATAACCTTTTCTAAATTCACCTTCGAATACTTTGACTACTCTTCCACTGGCGTCTTGAATTTCAAGGGTGCCGCGTTCACTCACTGGCAATTGGAATCCAATGATGGTTTCATCGGTAAACGGATTTGGAACATTTTGATAAAGGGCGTACACCTGTCCATCCTGATTTACATTGAAGCCAGGAACCACATCGTGAAGTTTACCACTGATATAGGCTTCCTTCTTCGTAATCCTGTCACTTAAGCGAATGGCCTCTGATAAATAAGCAGATTTTTTCGCTCTTAAAACTAAGTGGAACAAGGCACCTTCTCTCACACTTCCATTCCAGCTAACAGTCATCAGATTTTCATCTCCAAAAATGGCTACATGTTCGTCTTTTGCAATTTCATTGACTACATCTACCAATTCAAGGGACGATTTATCGAATTCCATCGTAAACTGGATACCTTCAATATCTTTCATATTTTCAAGGCTGAAAGAAACTTTTTTAGTTTCTCCTGCTTCCAGCTTCATTTCACTCAGATTCAATGTCACTTTGTCCACGAAACTTCTGATCTGTCCACCTGCTGTATTTGGAATTACGGATCCGTTTAAGTCTCCCATTTTTATGCCCACGAAAGATGCATTATTTGCCTTTCCAACCAGATTATTGAAATTCTTCACTTCTGGGAAGGATTCTTGCCATGGATTTGCTGGATTAGGGAATACATAATCTGCAGAAATAAATCGCCAGCTGCTGTTATTTTCAAACTTCGTATTAATACCCAGGATTAGCTTACGTAACTGAATCATATCCAGCACCGTAATTGTTTTTGAATTATTAATATCCGCAGCAATTAATTTATAAGGACTATCCAGTTTTCTGGAGTCAAGAATATGACGTTGCATGGTAACCAAATCGAAAGTAGAAACCCCGTTCAAATAATCCTTGTCTAAAGACGGTGTTACAGTGTAATCCGTTCTAGCCGTCAAATTAGATAATTCATATTTTCCTGTTAAGGCCGTAGGTTTCATCATTTTCATTTCACCACTTAAATTCATTTCGGCTCCTTCTAC
>JAIYCH010000063.1 GCA_027488135.1 Saprospiraceae bacterium
CCTTATGCCTCGTTGCCTTTCTTCACAAATGGTCACGCGTTGAGTGTTGAAAAATGTCAACCAAAGGGTTTTCCTTATGAAATTTCGCTGATCTCCGGCGTAAAATCTCAGGAAGATGTCATGCGCGGGGAGGAAACCCAGCTCGTTGGTTTATACCAATTGTTGCATCCTGCCGGTAACAGTTTATTCATCTTGCCAGGAACGCACAGTAAACATATTTTTTTGGAAAATGATAAGGTTGCTTCCTTTAATACCTACATGACAGGTGAAATATTTGATATTTTGGCCGCTCATTCTATCCTGAACGGTTCCATTGAAAAAGGTGATTTTGATGCATTGGCTTTAGCTGCTTTTCAAAAAGGGGTGCTTACGTCGGTTGAAAAATCGTCGGTCCTGAACGCACTTTTCATGGTGCGAACCAACGCCTTATTTGAGAAATTTTCCAAAAATGAAAATTATTATTTTCTCAGTGGCTTGCTTATAGGCGCAGAATGCAACTATTTGACCGATAAAAAATTAGATCAAATCTATATTTGTTCCTCAGGAATGCTGTTTTCTTTATATCTTGAAGCAGCAAAAACATTGGGTATTTCCATAAACTCAGAATTACTGACCGATGAGATGGTCGATCTGGCGTTGCTGAAAGGTCAATGGTTTATCAACGAATATCAGGAGGTATGAAAAATGAATTTAAAGCGGACAAATTTGACGAAATGCCCGTGATTGGTATCTTGAGAAATGTCCCCTTATCCGATATCGAAGCTATTTTACCATTTTATATAAAGGCGGGTTTCACCAATCTGGAGGTTACCATGAATTCCAATGGTGCTGAGGAAACCATTCGCCATTTGTCTGAAAATTATCCCTCTCTCAATATTGGCGCAGGTACGGTTTGCGATAAAAATGACCTGAAAAGGGCCGTAAAAGCGGGCGCTTCCTTTGTTGTTACACCGGTGGTCGATGAAAAGGTCATAAAAAAGTGTCTAAAATGGGGGATTCCCATATTCCCAGGTGCTTTTTCTCCCCTTGAAATTTATACGGCCTCAAAATATGGTGCGACAGGGGTGAAGGTTTTTCCGGCCAATCATCTTGGTCCATCCTATATCAAAGACGTTTTGGCACCTTTTCAACACCTTAAATTATATCCGACCGGTGGGGTAAATCTGGAAAATATATATTCCTATTTCAAGGCGGGTGCAAAAGGATTGGGCATGGGCGGCACCCTTTTTCTGGCCTCTCTTTTGGAAACCAAAGACTACGAAAATTTAGGTCTGCATTTTGAAAAAGTGGCACAAACCGTCCAGGCCGTACGCACAAAATAACCCCGCGAAACACATCCCACCGCTCGAAACCCTGCGAAACTCTGCGCCTGAACGCTGCGAACACCGCGTTAAAATCCCTATTGCTCGCAACCCTACCGCTTTTATCTACTTTGAATTCCAGGATAAACACATGAGTATTTGTTTACACCATGCTATCTATCCTGCCTTCCGTGGTATTCACCTCACTATAAAAACCTGCGC
Source organism: Saprospiraceae bacterium (assembly GCA_027488135.1). GTDB lineage: Bacteria > Bacteroidota > Bacteroidia > Chitinophagales > Saprospiraceae > BJGN01. The sequence goes on from JAIYCH010000063.1 coordinate 1,524, forward strand.
CCAGATCATTGGAATACTATATGTCGACAGGTTGTAAAATTTCAATGTGCATTTCCTGAAAAGTATCTTTCACCTCTTTATTAGGAAAAATAAGTTGCACCAAATCATCTTCATTTTTTTCCCCTATAGTTAGAAAACCGGTTTGAAAAAGAACTGTTTCTAAACTTATGCGATGTAAATAAAGGCAACCAAATCCATTTTGATTAAAAGGCGTCAGATTAATCTTTAAGGGTCCTTCTTTTTTTAAGAGATTAACTAAAAAAGTAGGGGTTCCCGTTGTGAACCAAAAATTTTCAAATTTATTCCGATCGAAAAAGTTATTTATGGACACTGGATTATAGACCTTTTCTGCTTTTTGGTGAAACCTATACCCATTGTACCAAATCCTTAATTGTTCAAGTAAATCTTCCCTGGAAAGCTTTAAAACATCTTTTGCAATGTCTATTTCCCCTGAAAAGTTGGTTTCCAATTCTTGCTGGGTATAACCAAGCATGGTGGCATAAGCTGGATGCATGGATAGATCTTCCAGATTATTGAGTCCGGAAAAGATTCCTATTTTAGAAAATTTGCTCACTCCCGTTAGGAAGACCAGCTCAAGTGAGGTGTCTAGGTCCTTAAGTACACTATAGAATCCTTTAAGTAAATCTCTGTTTTCATAAGCCTTTCCAATATCTTTTGCCAGATATTCAAGAATGGGCGCGTCATATTCATCGACCAGAACCACAACTTTTCCTTTGGAAGAAAGAGTTATAATTAACTCCCGAAATTTGTCGCGTGCATAAGATGATTTCAGTTCAATGCCATGATTTTGCCCTACTTCATGAACACGCTCTGCAAGAGAATCTTCAAGTCCCCGCTGCTCGAAATTTATATCTTTGAGTGAAAGACGCACTACAGGATTTTTCTTATTCCAATTCCATTTATCTTCAATCCAAAGACCTTTAAACAAGGATTTGCTACCACTATAAATTTCCTTGAGGGTAGAAATGGTGACAGACTTTCCAAATCGCCGGGGTCTGGACAAGAAAAAATATTTTCCGGAAGTGACAATAGCATGGATAAATCTTGTTTTATCTATGTATTTATATCCATCCTCAATAATTCCACGAAAATCCTGAAGTCCCAGTGGCGGCTTTTTGGGCATATTTTTATTTTAATGTGTAAAAATACGACAAAAAAGCTAACCATATTTAGGATCATATTTCTGAGTTAACCCCTTATTAATTATCGGTCAAAATTTTCATAAAACTAACAAGGTCCTTTTTTTCTTTTGTTGTTAATTGCAAATTATCAAAAGGTAAGGTTTGGTATTCTAAATTCATACCTATTCCATTGCCGCCGCCTAATTCATAAAATTTAACAACTTCCTCTAAGGTAGTATAAACACCATTGTGCATATAAGGAGCTGTTTTATCAATATTTCTTACCGTAGGAGTTTTAAAAGAATATTTTAATGGTTCTAATTGATTTAAATTATACCTTCCTAAATCTCCATCAACCACTGCATTTGTCCAAGTTAAACTACTGGGTACACCAATTACTTCCGATTCAGTATTATTATACCAAGGAGGAATTGTGCCATTATATATGGGTATAAAATGACAAGTAGCACATTTAGCTTTTCCTGAAAATATATTGAAGCCATTACTTTCTGACTCACTTAAACTGGCTTGCCCCTTAAAATATTGATCAATTTTTGCATTAAATGGCATTAAACTTCTTACATAAGCTGCTATAGCATTACGTATTTCGAAGGGAGTAATCTCTTTTTTATGGGGATAAGCCTTAGAAAAATGAGAAGCAAGTATTTGATTGGCTAAAATTTTCTTTTTTATTTCTTTAGGTGTTAAATCGAATTCATTGGGATTTTTCATAACACTCTCAATCTGATTTTCTAAATCTTGCGAACGCAAATCATAAAAAAATGATTTTTGAAATGCAGCATATAAAACAGTTGGTGAATTTCGTCTTACTGTATTGTTATGTATGTTAGTAACGGAAGTAACCTGACCGTCCGTAAAAGCTTTAGTAGCATTGTGGCAACTGGCACAACTAATGTTATTGTTTTTAGATAGACTTACGTCATTAAAAAGTATTTCACCCAGTGCTATTTTTTCTTGCGTAGATGCTGATTCAGAAAAAGGAGAAAATGCATCTGGATTAATTTTTTTTCCTTGCATTAAGTCGGACAAAGTCCCATAAAAGACTTTGTTTTTATTAAAATTGGGTACTTTGGCTATTATAAGATTAAAATCTTCTTCAAAAGTGCTGCTTATTGGCATCAAATAGTTTTTAATAAACTGCAATCGGTCGAAGTCATTAAAATGGTTATTTTTCTTTGTAAATAAAATGGCATCATTGATTTGATTTATTAATTGTTTATTAACATTTTTATTTTTAATACTGCAGAATAAACGGTACCATTCATTGATTCCCTCTAATGTAAATCCTGCTTCTTTAACAGACTGAAAAGCAACAGGAGAATCAAAACCTGTAATTCCTAAGGTAGCAATCCTAATAATTTGATGTTGAACCAATTCATAAAAGTGATGATCTTGTATGGGTAAGTCTTTTATTGTTTTTTTTATAAATAATAAATCAGTGTTTAAAATTTTAGTTTGCTTACTTAACTCATTAAGATCCACATTATCATTATAAATAATCTCTTCAATAACCTGAAAACCAGATGGGTCATTTATCATGTTATCATCTGTTTTAATTTCTGGTAATGCGGGACCATTAATTCTTCGAGTAAGTCCTTGATAATAATACTCTACGAATGGTTCTATTTTTTTATAGTTCTTACGACTATCGGAAAATATTTTTATTAATGTATTCTTATCACTAACTCCTTCCGTTTTACTTATAATTCCAATGATAGAATCGATATTTTTTTCAATTAAAGAATAGGCGGTTTTATCAAAACTTTTTTGATTTAAATTGATGCATGCAAAAAATAATGATAAACAAAAAACACCAGCAAATACCTGTTTCATATTAAATAAATTACATAAGTTGATAAAATTAATAAGACCATTCATATTTAGAAAATTTGAATGGCCTTATTAAGAAGTAAAAAAATAAATTATCTAGGAACTTTAGTTATTAGTAAAGTTTGTCCACCAGATTTATAAGTTTGTACAGAAACTGCTTTACTTGGATTTAAGAATTTATCTCCTTCCAACCATGTGTGGGCATGAATGTTAATGGTAAATGTTCCAGGAACACCAATTACATCAGATATGTCTTCCATAGCACCATGTTCCCAAATACCAAATTTGTTTTGGTTTGCGCCAGCTGGATTATACTTTGAGCCTAGGAATGCAGCATCTTTATGCGTCATATCCATAAATACTTTTTTAGTACCCGTTTTAATATCATATTGCCATATTACAGAATTGTGAGTAGCTTCTGGCCAAAAAGAGTCGCCATCTTCCTGAATATAAACAAAATTTTCAGTTACGCAAAGGTTATCTGGATTAATGATATCAGTACCTTTTACATTAGTTCCAGTTGGAGACACATCACCATCTGCAACAATTTTTAAAACTCCTTTTAAAGGATCGTTTGCATCTAACTTAAGTTGATACATTCTGCCCATGTATGTTTTTTCTGTTGAGCCACTTACACCAGTTGCTACAAAGTATAATTCTCTATTATTAGCTGCAGAACCTTTACGATAATCTAAATCTTCTACGCGAGCAAATTGAATGCTTTTTAACGATGCATTTAAATTTTCCATTTCTGGACCAGTTAAATTTTTTGCATTGGGAACTTCTACAAATTCTACATTGTAGTTGTTGTTCCATGTCATATTTGTTTCAATTTGGTTTTGGTCAACTCTTCTTAGTACATAAAGTTTTCCGTTATCTAAATCACCAACTGTATTTGAAACATACAAATAAACTTGACCGTTGCCTGAATCTTCACCTAAAATAATAACGGTTTTACCAGCATATGCTACTTTAGTAAGTGGAACAGCATTTTCACCACTGAATTTTCCTAATGCTGGTTTTACTCTTGTTTGGATTGATGGGTTTGCAGCGCCTACTGGATCTATTGCATGTGTCATTGCGTTTACATTGGATTCTCCAGTACTTAAAAACAATGGTCCAAATCCATGAATTTCAGGAGTCGCCATTGTGCCAGAACATAATCTGAACATACCTCCATCGGTATTTACGATATAATCTCCTTTTGTAATGTTTAATTTCTTGTCTAAATACAATCTAGAAATTGCCCAGGTGTTTTCATGATTTGTAACCATGATGTAACCAGATCCATCAGGATTTTTAATGAAGCCTTGACCATCGGGTGCGCCACCATATACCATCGTACCAGAGTTAGGAATTAGATCCTCGCTACTTACTAAAGTGTGAATGCCAACATTTGAAAATTCACTTCCCATTTTAATAAATGCAGGAGTAATAGATCGATTTTTGAATTCTGCCTCACTGACAGTTGGAGTTGTTGTGTTATCGTCTTTTTTACAAGCAACAAATAAGGATGTTGTTGTTAGAAAGAAGACAACTGCTAAGTTTAGGTTCTTGTTTAACATAGATTTATTTTTTTGTAAAAGTATTGCTACTACAATAACTGAATATTATGGATTTTTTAATTAAGTGTAAATTTTCAAGAAGTTTGCTTCAAAAAATTTAAATTATTTTAATGCTTATTTAACAAGGCTGATATCGAGAAATTTTACTTAAGAGGAATAAAAATCAAATCATTTATGAATGATTTAGACGATTTTAATGAAATCCAGATGTATCATAAGGCAGAAAAAAAGGGTTTATGAATGTAACTTCATAAACCCCTGAAAAACAGTTTTTTCTGATGTGGGCCCAGTAGGGCTCGAACCTACGACCCCCTGATTATGAGTCAGGTGCTGCTAACCAACTGAGCTATGGGCCCTCTTTAAGAATCGCAAATATATAGCTTTATCACTAAATTCTCACCTATTGTGGAAATTTTTCTTATACTTACAGATACAAAGGTTGGATCTAATCAATGAAAAAATACATCAGTCAACAGGAAGCCCTTATTTTATTGCAAAAATATTGCGCCTATCAGGAACGTTGCCATCGTGAAGTTCGCACAAAATTGCTCTCGCTCGGCATTTATGGTGAACATTTGGAAGAAATAATAGGCAACCTCATTGAGGAAGATTATTTAAACGAACTCAGATTTGCCAAAACGTACGCCCGGGGAAAATTTAGAATGAAAGCCTGGGGCCGTATCAAAATCATACAATCCCTAAAGCAAAAAGGAATCACAGATTATTGTATCAAAGAGGCAATGAAGGAAATTAATATGGACGATTATAAGGAAGCGCTGCATTTAATTCTGGTTCAACAACTTGAAAAATGCCCCGATCTGACGCCTTTCGAGCGTAAAAGTAAATCTTTTCGTTATGCACTTTCCCGTGGATTTGAATCGGCGCTCATCGAGGAATTTTTCGGCAGAGAATAAAAATGGATATTTTAAAATTACCCATTATATTTATAAGGATATTTTTAAAACAGCCTTTGCAAAATAAGTATATGATGAAGTTTAAAATGAATCGATTAAAATCGCTATCGGTATTTTTTCAGGTATTCCTGCTATCTGTCGTGTCGGTCGGCATATTAATGGCACAGGGAACACGCTTGTTGCGACAGCCATCCTTGAGTTCCGATAAGGTGACCTTTATATATGGCGCCGATGTCTGGGTTTCCGATCTCGAGGGAAAGCAGGTAACCAGGTTGACAAGTACCCCTGCCGTAGAAAGTAATCCGCAGTTTTCACCCGATGGCAAAACGATAGCCTTTACTTCCAATCGCTCCGGGAATCAGGCCGTTTATATTGTTCCAGTGACTGGGGGAGAACCCAAAAGGCTTACCTGGTATCCCGCTGCTGCTACCGTAAGGGGTTGGACACCCGATGGTTCCAGGATTTTATATGCCTCCGATCGGGAAACAGCTCCTACCGCATATAACCGGCTGTACACCGTGTCCGTCGAAGGAGGTCCTTCTACCCTGGTGACCAAACAGTGGGGAAATAATGGCAGCTTCTCTCCCGACGGGAAAAAGATGATCATAGATAAGATGGATCGGTGGGATGTGGAATGGCGAGCCTATCGCGGTGGGCAGAATACACCGCTCATTTTAATGAATCTGGCTGATTATAGCGAAATATTATTGCCGAATCCTTCAAGTACGGACATTATGCCTCTCTGGTTAGGTAAAATGATTTATTTTCTTAGCGATAGAAACGGAGGGGTAGCCAATATCTGGTCTTATGAGCCCGACGCTGGAAAATTAACCCAAATAACCTCTTTCAAAGATACAGATGTGAAATATATTACCGGAAATGGTAACAGGCTATTATACGAACGCGAAGGGTTCCTGCACGTCATTGGGCTCGATGGCTCTAATAGCAGAAAACTGAATATCACGGTGTCTGGCGATTTTCCCTGGGCTGAAACCCGTTGGGAAGAGGTGGGTCGAAATGCAACTAATGTCTCTTTGTCTCCCACTGGTAAAAGAGCCCTGGTGGAAGCCCGCGGTGAAATTTTTACCGTGCCTGTTGAAAATGGGGACGTCCGCAACCTCACGCAAAGTTCTGGTGCCGCTGATCGCGTGCCCATCTGGTCTCCATTAGGCGATAAGCTCGCCTGGTTTTCTGATGCAGACGGAAAGGGCTATGCCTTGACCATTTCAGGTCAGGATGGTATGGATAAACCACGTATTATCTCCATAGGTGAATCGAAAATGGCCTGGGAACCTGTCTGGTCGCCCGATGCAAAATTTATCGCTTTTACCGATAACAGGGTGCGTGTTAGAATAGTAGATGTTCAGGCAGGTACCATCGAAACCGTCGATACGGCAGGAAATAATCTGGAAAGAGGCGACATGGGTCTTACCTGGTCTCCCGATAGTCAATGGCTGGCTTACACCAAGTCGGGCGATAACCAACTACGTGCTATTCAGACCTATAACGTGAAATCAAAAAGCAGAAGGGCTTTGACTAATGCTTTTGCCGATGCCTTTTCACCTGCCTGGGATCGCAATGGAAAAAATCTGTACTTCCTGGCCAGTACCGAAGTAGCTCTAGGTAGCGGTTGGGCCAATACAAGTTCCCAAATGTCGAATCCTGAATATGAGGCTTATGTGATTAATCTACGAAAAACGGATCAATCTCCCTTCAAACCTAAAAGCGATGAGGAAGAGGTGAAAAAGGAAGTGGTCGATGAAAAGCCGGAAATAAAATCTGAAGCAAAACCCGATCCGAAGGCGCCAGCTAAATCGCCTGAGCCTGAAAAACCGAAAGAGAAAAAGATAGAGGTACTGATCGATTTTGAAAATATTGATCGTAGAACGATTCCTTTGGGTATGCCAAAACGGAATTATACGACCATGGTGGCAGGTCCTGAAGGGTCTGTTTTTGTCGGTGAACGCATTCCAAATAAACCGGGGGTGGTGCACAAATATACGCTTGAGTCGAAAGAGGCTAAAGAGTTTCTTTCTGGTTCCGGTGGTCTGACGGTATCTGCCGATGGTAAGAAATTTATTACAAATGCCATGGGGCAATGGAAAGTAGGGGCTACCAGTGGTCCCAGTGGAAATGAGGCAAAACCATTGAAAATGGATCTGACCATGCAACTCAGCAGGCAAGCTGAATGGAAACAGATGTTTGAAGAGGCTTGGCGCTATGAAAAGGATTATTTTTATGACCAACAGGGAATTCATGGCAGAGATTGGGATGAGGTCTATCGCCGATATGCACCCTTGGTTCCCTTTGTTAAACACAGGGACGACCTGACTTATATCCTAGATATGGTCAATGGGGAGCTTTCCGTTGGGCATAGTTTTGTGTTTGGCGGTGATTTTCCAGCCATAGACCGTTCTTCTGCTGCAGTACTTGGTGCTGATTTGATAGCAGATCAGAACCGTTGGAAAATCAACAGGATTTTTACCACAGAAAGCTGGAATCCTAGTCTTTCAAGCCCTTTGGACAGACCTGGCATGAAAGTGGAGACTGGCTATTATCTGGTGGGTGTGAATGGAAAGGAACTGACTACTTCTGAAGACCCATATAAAATGCTGGCTGGTACAGCCGATATTCAAACCGTATTGCATCTGAACAATAAACCCGCTTTTGATGGTTCTTGGACAGAAACGGTTAAACCTTTGCGTAATGAATTAAGTCTTCGGCAACGCAATTGGGTAGAAGATAATCGCCGTTTGGTAGATAGCCTTTCCGGTGGAAAACTGGGTTATATCTGGGTGCCAAATACGGGTGGACCAGGATTTGTGTCTTTCAATCGTTACTATTTTGCGCAGCAAGATAAACAAGGGGCGGTTATTGATGAACGTTTTAATGGTGGTGGTTTATTAGATGACTACATGACTGACCTAATGACCCGCAGTCTGCGCGCAGCGATGACGAATGAAGTACCAGGTGGTAAGCCCATGAAGTTGCCAGCAGGGATACTTGGACCAAAGGCCTTGTTGATCAATGAACTGGCAGGATCAGGGGGTGATTTCTTTCCCTGGGTTTTCCGTCACCGAAATGCAGGTCCACTGATTGGTGCACGTACCTGGGGTGGTCTCGTGAAGAGTTCTGTACATTATAGCTTAGTTGACGGGGGAGCACTAACGGCTCCTGATAATAGTATTTTTGATCCGGCTGCCAATAAATGGATTGCTGAAAATGAAGGGGTTGCACCAGATATTGACGTGCGTCAGGATGCAAAATCTCTACAGCAAGGACGTGACCCTCAATTGGAAAGGGCAGTTAAAGAGGTCTTGATGATGCTGGAAAAACAACCGGCAAAGGATATTAAAATTCCGCCTTATTCCAAACCGGCGCAGACCAAACAATAATATATTTCCCCCGGCAGGTAATGGCGACAGATTGCCTGTTGGGGGAAATACCTGTTAAACATTAAATATGGAAAAACAGGCGCTGAAAAACGAGACAACTTTGAGGAAAAAGCGCAGTATTTTGTCATTAGTGAAATATTGAAGGAAGCACGAAAAGAAGCAAACATGACCCAGAAACAACTTGCTGAGAAAGTTGGGACTAAAAAGAGTTATATTTCTCGACTGGAAAATGGCAAATGTGATATACAACTTTCAACATTGTATAAAATTTTTGAATCTGGACTTGGTAAAAAAGTGAATATAATGTTCGGGTAAGGTAGCGTTCCGTAAACTCTGTAATTTTGCTCCGAATAATTTGTAATGTATTACGGGAGCGTCCACGTAATTTGTGCGATTATTATCGCTTTCCCATCTAGTAAAAGGACTATCTTTTACTACATTGCCTAATACTTCCTCAATTTTAGCTTTTTGTTCAAGGGTAATTATATCAATATCTATTGAAAATCGCCTTGGTTTTGGGATAGTAAGTAACAAACTTGTTTTGAATATAAAACCCAATTCATTCTGTTGTGCGGCAAAAAGTTGTTTATCAACAAGACAGTCTAATAATAATTTCTCTAAAGAGGGAACCCAAATCTTACCTATTTTTACTATAGGCGATTCAGTTACCAGTTTTTTACAATGATTACTTCATTAAAATCACCAATATATCTAAGATATATTTCTGAAGTAGGATTTAAAAAAACTTTTTTGCTTAAACCCGTTAAGGTATTGAAAACTGCTTCAATAGAATCTTTATCTACTTCTACAACTTTATAGTTCATAAATAATTGATGTAGCATAAACTGGTTAAACTAGACATTATATCTCGGGTAACAGGTAATAAAACCTCCTACTGCACCCCAAATTCCCTATCTAAACTTTTCTCCAACACGGCTAAAGGCAGATTACCGTTTCTTAAAACGGCATCGTGAAATTTGATCACACTGAAATTCTTCCCCAAGGCGATTTGATATTTTTTACGAAGTTCAATCAATTTTAAGCTGCCAATTTTGTATCCAAGTGCTTGCCCTTGAATGTCACAACTGTAACGAATGGATTCAGTGTTGATCTGCTCTTCGGATTCAATCAAATAGGTGCGCATATACTCCATGGCTTGTTCACGGCTCCAGCCGAAGTGGTTCATTCCGACGTCCACCACCAATCGAACGGAAATAAACATATCCATTAGCAGACGGCCACAGTAATCATAAGGGTCATCAAACAAACCTAATTCGATGCCTAGATAAGAAGCGTAATCGCCCCAACCTTCTGAGTAAGCGGTTAGAACCATATTTTTTCTGAACTCCGAAAGTGATTTATTCTCGCTTTGCAAACTTACTTGCCAATGATGACCGGGAATGATCTCATGAAATGCCAAACTTGCTACACCAGTAAGTGGCCGTTGATCTAACTTAGAGCCATTGTAATAATAAACACCGAGTGGTTCATCGCCTGCGGGTGGAAGATAGTTGCCAAACGTCATGGCAGGTTCCAGGGTGCGCGCTAACCTGCGAACATCATATCCTGCTTTAGGCCTTGCGGAAATCAATCGATGAATGACGGTGTCCATCCTGACGAGTGGTTTCTTTATGCGCTCACCCACTTCATTGGGTGTGGATGCAAGAAAGCGTTTGTCCTTTTGTAAAAAAGTATAAAAGGCTTTCATGTCTCCTTTAAATTGGGTGCTTAAGCGGATGCTATCCAACGCGCTGGAAATCTGCGCCACTTGCTTTTTGCCAAGTTCATGAATTTCTTCAGGCGTGAGGTCTGTGGTAGTGTGCCATTTTACTAAATAGCGATAGTAGTCTTTGCCGCCTGGATATTGTCCGAGGCCAACGGTCTCACTCGCGTTTTTGAAATAATCACCACCTAAGTAATTAAAAAGTGAATCATGATTGGGTAAAATCTTTTGTTCAATGATTTGACTGGCTTTCTCTTGAAACGACTCTCTACTCGTTTTGTCTATTTTTTGTAATCGGATTGCTTGTGGATAGTACGGGTGTGCAGTGGGCTTAACTTGTAATGTTTTGATAAAGTCCAATGTTAATTTAATTTCTGGTTTTGGTAAGCGAATACCGCGTGACTCCATCCTTCGGAACTTGGCTAATTCATGTTTTTGAACTTCACTGTATTGATTGAGTAATTCAAGATAATGTTTCAAGTCTGTCTCGCTATCAAAGGATGCTTGCTTAAAAACCAAATCATTTGTGTTTAAATGATTGGCATACGGTGTTACAAGTGGAAATATATTTTCATAATAGTGTGTTCCTTCTAATCGCATTTCGGCTACCCATTGCAACAAATCATAATCCACCCTGGCATTCATGGGCAGTTTATTTACATCAATCTGTTGGAGTGTTTGCAGCAGTTTTGAAAAGTAAACAGAATCTTCTTGGTAGTCTTGTTTGTTACCGAAATACAATTTATCGGGCAATGGCGACTTACCTCCGGTGATTTTAATCGAATGACCTGTTCTCAATTCCCGATTCCAATACTGTTGACTAAGACTATCAAGAAGTGCTTTGTCATTTTGAACCATGTCTTTACTGCCGCAGGCAATAAGTGTTAAGGCAAGAAAAAGCAAAATGCTATTTTTCATTTTCATATCCATTGATTAATCTGACGTTATATGTTAGTATGCCAACGCAGTTCCAGTAGCATACGGAGGTGATACCGCCTTTAGTTTTCTGGTTTGTGGATCCCTATAGATACCTACCCACAGTCCTTGCGTATAACGTCTTTCACTGGCAGGAATTTTCACAAAAGGCAAACCGCTTTGCTCCAATACGCTATCCGCAAAAGCACCTTCCATCACACGAACTGTAAACTTCGGAGAAGCCGGAACTGTCATATCCGCAAGCGGCATCAGGATAGATGGAGCATTCACCGCTTCTTCCACATCCATATTGTGCGCCATGATATTCAACAGTGATTGAACGGTTTGATGATGCAGCCCTACTGACATGGAGGCAAACGGAATAATCGGCTTACCCTCCTTCATCAGAATGCCAACTTCAATCGGTGCAGGCAGACGCGTGCCAGGCCCTGCGCGTTTTATATCCACTTGTTGATGCCAAGCAGCATCACTAATAGAAATGCCATCCACATTGATTGCTTCATTTCCCCACGTCACGGTGTTGATGGAGTGAGTGATGGCCGTCATGTTTCCCCATTGATCAATCGCTACCACTACATCCGAATGCTTCGGGCCAGCGTTTGCATACTGCACTATTTTTATACCTTGCGTCATGCGCTTCCACAATTCAACAGCCGTTGCTTTCAAAATACGTGACGAATCTGTCAGGCTGAGACCCGGATAAATTACCTCGCGGGTTTCTACCGGAAGCAAGGAAAGCATGGCCATGCTGGTGATATCTGAAAGCATCTTCAACGACTCACCACTTTTCGACCAATGAGGTTTCGTGAAAAGACTTGAAGCTTCTGCGAGGTGTAGCCCTTCAATGAGATTTACTGTTCCATTCGAAGGTGGACCTAATACAGCCAGTTCATAAGGTCCATATTGCGCGCGCAGGTTCGCTCCAGATTACTTCGTAGTTCGCTAAATCCTCTAGTGTCATTTTGCCACCATCTTTTTGAACAGCTGCTACTGCTTTCTTTGCCCACGCACCATTGTACATATAATTCACACCTTCAGTGGCAATCTTTTCCAATGTAGCTGCAAGTGCAGGTTGCTTAAACAAATCACCTGCCGTGTAACCCGTTCCATCTGGTTTAATCAGAGTTGCTTTTGTCTCCGGCAGTCTTCGCAGTTGAACATCTCTGCGTTTAAAGAAATCGGCTGTGCGCTCATTCATGATGAAACCATTTTTCGCCAGGTAAATACTAGGCTCGAACAATGTCTTGAATGGTAACTTGCCATAGCGTTGATGTGCCGCTTCTATACCCTTCATGAAGCCACCAACCAATGCAGTGCGGCCACTCACGGTGCGTGGTGCATACATTCCCTCGTTTGTGTCGGCTATTCCACCGGGGATAGTCATTGGGTCGGTTTCTCCTTTAACAGTATTCCATGTCGCATCAAGGCTCACGATCTTTCTTGTAGCAGCATCGTAATGGATCATATTCATAATCCCAAAGAAACTGACTACGGCTCCGGCATTCAACGTGACCTGTGCCATCGATGCCGTTAAGGCTGCATCTACCGATGTGCCACCTTGCTGTAAAGCTTCTAGTCCGGCACGGGCTGCGGCCGCATGGAATGTGGTGGTCACTGCACCTTTATCACCATAGGCAGCAGGATTGTTTGGGAATGGGCGACTATCCATCTGCAGGTATTTGTCTAATTCTCCGTTACCCCAGTGATCAGGTGAAAGCTTGAGTTCATTTGAATTTTCGCATGAGGACAATAGCAAAATAAAATTTGAAATTAATAAAAAAGCAAATAGGTTCTTCATTTCAATTCAAGTTAGGATTCTGTTTGCAAAATGAACTTCCCGAGCAACTTAGTGGCGTAAAAATCTCACCTCGTATTTTCCATTCTCCTTCTAGCTTATGCCACTTGGCGTAATACGTACCGGATAATTTCACTACTCCATCTGACTCTTGCCACTGACCCGTCCATGTGCCGGTTTCAGAAGCCATATTCCATGTAGCATTTATTTCTATCTTCACAGGTGTGCGCACATAGAGCACATCCTTTCGGGTTTTGAATTCCACTGCAAAAAGTTTTCTATTTTGTTCGCGGCCTGCTACTTCGCTGTTGCGCGAAGAAATCAGGTGAAAATCATTTGTCCAATAGTTTGCAATCGCTAAAGAATCATGTTGCGCGATAGCCAGATTCGACAACCTACGCACGTCACGAATTTGCTGCTCCTCCTGCGAAGGCGTTGTGCCTTGTTGCGCAAAAAGTGTGGTAGTACTCATCGAAAGAAATAGTATCAAAAAGTTTTTCATTAGCTGAATCGTTTGGCACTTAAAAATTCTATAGGTAATTCCGTGCTGCCTTTCATGGCCAGGTCAGTCATAATTTCACCCACCACGCTGGCAAACTTAAAGCCGTGGCCGCTAAAACCCATGGCTACCACAACATCCTGGTAACCGGGAACAAAATCCAAAATGAAATTTTCATCAGGCGTATTGGTGTACATACACGTCTTCATCACATGAGTTGATTCATATGCTTCTGGCATAAACTTATTTAATGCATACACTAAGTTGGCTTCATCTTCCGCAGTGGGAGTGCGGTTGATTGAATCCGGATCGGATACGGTGCCATGAAAATGATGAGCCAGCTTGAGTCCGATGGGGCCACCAAATTTATCTATTGGTAAAATCGGGAACCCATAATATATTCCGGGCTTCTCGTGATCAGCTATTGTCCAGCAAGGAAAATTTCCTAATTCAAACTTGTTCCAGTTCTTTGGCTTCACCCAGGCAATCATCTGACGAGTGACTTTCAAATTATTAGAGAGGCTAGGGACCATCTTCTTCGCCCAGGGCCCGGCCGTGATGATTAGCTTTTTACATTGATAAGTTCCTTTTGCCGTTTTTACCTGAATGGTACTGCCTGATTTTTTCCACTCCAACGTTTTTTCTTTTGTGCGGATAGTCGCGCCTAACTGCAAGGCACGTTGTGTATAAAGCAACACAGATCGCTCAGGTGTAACAAAACCTGCATCCGGTTCAATCAACCGGTCGTAGCCAGATGGAATAGTGAATTGTGGAAATTGTGTGACTTGCTGTTGCTCACTGAAATCATCTACATGAATGGAATATTTGGTGGCAGATTCGCGTAATCCTTTGATGAGTGCGTGTTCAGGTTTCCCAAAATACAATAGTCCTGTTTTAACATAAAGCTGTGCACCAGTTTCCTCTTCCAACGATTGCCAGTTTTTATAGGCGCGTTCCAGTAAAGGCACATAGTCAGGATGCTCGAAATAGGCTTTGCGAATGATTCGGCTTTGGCCAGCATGAGATCCAAGTTCGTGTGGTATATCAAATTGTTCGAGACCCAACACATTATAACCCTGTTGGGCCAGATAGTAACAGGTTGCAGCGCCCATGCTACCTACACCTAACACAATGGCATCAAAAAGGGTTTGGGGATTGTCGTTTTTTGAAAGTTGGTTTTGTACCTGCGCATAGAGTAAGGGCAACGGTAAATTAGCCGCAGTAAATGCTGCACTCGTCTTAATAAAGTCCCTGCGTTTCATTATTTTACATATAAAAAACTAATGTTTCGGATTTGATAAAAAGCTGATTATCAGCCATATAAAATCATAAAAAAGTTGCATTTTTGAGCATAACTTGTTGTTTTTTAGTGAGTTAAAAACAAATTTCCAAATCATTCAAAAATGCACCTAAACAAATTTATTAAAAATATCTTTGAAGTGGGTGAATATTCATCAGAAATAAATATTTTATAATAAACATCCAAAAAACTTAATTCTCCTTAAAAAATGGTATAATAATTTGCTCCGAAACTTTAGTAAGGTAAAGAATTTTTTGCATATTAATCTTATTGTCAGTTTTTATGGCAAAGCAAAAGAGTAAGCAAGAAAAGCAGGAACGAATTAAAGTAGCGTCCCAGGCGTTGTTTTCCGAACACGGCTATAATGGCACCAGCTCGGAAATGATTATTTCGAGAGCGGAAGTGAGTAAAGGTTTGCTATTCTTCCAATTTCAAAATAAAGGGCAATTGTTAAAGACCTGTCAGTACGAGTGGATGGAAAAATTAAATAATGCACAAAAAATAGCATCAAAAATTAGTTCAAACATGACCCAGAAACAACTTGCTGAGAAAGTTGGGACAAAAAAAGTTATATTTATCGACTGGAAAATGGCAAACGTGACATTCAACTTTGTGCAAAATTTTGGCAATAAAAAAATATTATGCCAAAAATTTGATACTTCATCTCACGAAATAAGGCAGATTTGATGTAAGAAAAATATAACACCTAAAAACCTTCAAAAATGCACCTAAACAAATTTATTAAAAATATCTTTGAAGTGGGTGAATATTCATCAGAAATAAATATTTTATAATAAACATCCAAAAAACTTAA
>JAIYCH010000123.1 GCA_027488135.1 Saprospiraceae bacterium
AATAATTCTATTTCTTTAAGGAATAATTTTCTCTCTCTAAACAAAGGGAGTAAATCAGGAATTACAGAAAATCAAGGTGTTATTGGTGAAAATGGTGTTATTGGCATCACAAAAGCTGTAAATGACAATTATACTACCGTTATGTCTATTTTCAATAGTCAAACCAAAATTAGTGCACGCATAAAAGATAAAGGCTATTTTGGGTCTTTGGTTTGGAGTAATAACGGAGATGTGCGCTACATGACGCTTAATGATATCCCAAAACACGTACCCATCAAACTAGGTGATAAAGTCGAAACCAGTGGATATTCCAACTTATTTCCCAGCGGAATCATGTTAGGAAAAGTTGTGGGTAAAAAAATTCCTCCAGGTTCCAGCACTTATGAATTAAAAGTGAAACTCTACCAGGACATGACAAAAATTAAATTTGCTTATGTAGTTATTAATTATGAAACGCCAGCATTAGACTCCCTCTACCTTCAGACGAAATCTCTATGAATCTTGCGCTACTAAATAATGGAATTCGTTTTGTAATACTTTTGTTATTACAGGTCATCGTGTTCAGTCAGGTGAGGATAGGTCCTTTGGGCCCTTATTACATTGATATAATAGTATTCCCATTGGCTTATTTGTTACTTCCTTTTCGTACTCCCAGAGAATTACAATTTCTGCTTGCTTTTGGTATTGGATTAGTCGTTGATTTAAGCATGCAGTCACCGGGGCTACATGCCGGCGCATCAGTATTTACCATCGCAGTAAGACCCATTATATTAAGGTTACTTGAACCAAGAGGCGGTTATGATAAGTTACATAGTCCAACATTAAAACGATTTAAATGGCCTTGGTTTGCCACATTTATAAGCATCCTTTCTTTCGTACATATCCTTTTTTATTTTTCTATGGAAGTATTCACCCCCTTATTTTTAGGGGCAATATTGATAAAAACCTTGCTCAGCTGGTTCGTTTCTACCCTTTTCATTTTCTTAATCATGATTATTTTAAACCCCCTAGATTAATAAAAATTATCAGGTCATGGAAAAAGAGAAACAGAGATCTTCAACCATTCTAATCATTTTCCTGATAGGAACTATTATTCTGATTGCTAAAGCATTGCAACTTCAGGTTATTGACGAGGGTTTCAGAAACAGAGCCTCCTCTATGGTGGTTGAACGTTATACACAATATCCTTCCCGAGGTCTGATTTATGACCGAAACCGACAATTACTGGTGTATAACAATCCAATGTATGACTTACTGGCTACGGTAAAAAGAATCAATCCTGCAATGGATACCAACAGATTTTGTTCTCTTTTAAATATATCAAAAGAAACGTTCATAAAAAATTTAGATAAAGACTGGAAGAGCGGGCAATTTTCAAAGAATGTACCTTTTTTATTCCTCAGTAAAATACCAGCAAATATTTATGCTGCCTTTCAGGAAAATTTACATCTTTTCCCAGGGTTTGATATTACTATAAGAAACGTTAGAGAATATTCGTCGCATTCTGCAGGACATTTTCTTGGCTATATCAGAGAGGTTAATGAAAATGAAGTTGAAAATCCTGAAAGTATTTACGTAGCGGGAGATTATGTCGGTGCATCGGGTCTAGAAAAAGTATATGAAGATGAGTTGCGGGGATCAAAAGGTTACCGATACGTACTAAAAGATAATCTGGGCCGTGAAGAAGGCGTTTTCAAAGATGGATTATTGGATACCAGAGCCGTTTCTGGCAAAGATTTAATTTCCTCCTTAGATATTGATCTTCAGGAATATGCTGAATCATTAATGGTCAATAAAAGAGGTGCCATTGTAGCCATTGAACCTGAAACAGGCGAAATTTTAGCCTTGGTAACCTCACCCGGCTATGACCCGGCGCTCATGGCTATTACCAATCCTAATAGAGGGAAATTTTTCCAGTCGCTTCAATTAAATAAAGATTTACCTCTCTTTGACCGTTCAACCAGTGCACAATATCCTCCAGGTTCTCTTTTTAAACCTCTACTCGCTTTGGTGGCATTGGAAAAAGAAACCTTACAACCCAACAGAACCATATCATGCAACGGCGCTTATTATTTCGGGAGCATGCGATTAACAGGCTGCCACAATCATGCTACCTGCCGCACGGTAGCATCAGGCATTCAAAATTCATGTAATGCTTATTTTGTTACCGTTTTTCGAGAATTGGTAGATAAATACGGCTTTTACAATCCTTCAAGAGGCCTCGATACCTTAAATACCTATTTAGAACGTTTTGGTTTTGGAAAAAAACTTGATATCGATTTCCCGGGGGAGAAAGCAGGTAACTATCCAAGTTCTACTTTTTATGCGGATTGGTTTAAAAATCCCCGCTGGAACTCCGTGTGGATTCGTTCCGTGGGTATCGGACAAGGTGAATTATTAACCACAAATATCCAGTTGGCCAATGCCGCTGCTATGATAGCAAATCGTGGCTGGTATTATACGCCTCATATCGTCAAAGGATTTAATGATGATAATCAACAAATACCCCTAAAATATAGAACGAAGATAAATGTTGGAATTAAAACACAACATTTTGAACCAGTGATTGATGGTATGGAAAAAGCACTGTTAGCCGGAACGGCAAAAAGTGGTTTTATTGTCGATATTCCCATCTGCGGAAAAACAGGAACAGCAGAGAATCCTTCCGGGAAGGATCACTCTATTTTCTTTTGCTTTGCCCCTAAAGTTACTCCTAAAATTTCCCTTTCCGTTTACATTGAAAATGCTGGTTTTGGTGGAACTTATGCTACCCCCATTGCCAGTCTAATCATTGAAAAATATTTAAAGGGAGAAATTAGAGGCGACGTTAGAAAAAATTTAGAGAAAAAAATGTTGGAAGCTAATTTGCTAAATGTTAAACCTTAATGAAATACACCCTCCTTCTTTTATTGGGCATCACTGTTAACTTACAAGTTCATGGTCAAATATTTACAGAAAAACTAAAACTTGTTTTTGCCGGTGATATAATGGGGCACAGTACCCAGATTAAAGCTGCCTTACTTCCTGATGGTACCTATGACTACCATCATTGCTTCAAATACGTTGCTCCAATATTAAAACAAGCAGATTTAGCCATTGGAAATTTAGAATTCACCTTACCCGGCAAACCTCCCTACTCAGGTTATCCACAATTCCGCAGCCCCGATGCCGTCGCTGTTGCCTTAAAAGAAGCAGGATTCGATATGATGGTAACCGCTAATAATCATTCTAATGATGCTGGTAAGACAGGGGTTGAAAATACTATTCGTACCCTTCGAAACCTGGGCTTTCACCAGACCGGTACTTTTCTGGACAGTATGGACCGATCTCTGAATTATCCCCTGGTTATTCAGCATGGAAATTTTAAACTGGCCTTTCTGAATTATACTTATGGGACAAATGGTATACCAACTAAATTTCCTGTCATTGTCAATCAATTAGATGAAAAACAAATGGCAGCAGATATGGAAAAAGCAAGAGGTTCCAATCCAGATGCCATTATTGTGATGGTACATTGGGGAAATGAATACCAACTGGTTGAAACCTCTTATCAACGACAGTTGGCACAAAAATTATTCCTTTGGGGAGCTAAAGTAGTCATTGGCTCTCATCCACATGTGGTTCAATCTATTGAACAAAAGTCCCAAACTGATTCTTTAAGAAAAGGAGAACTAACGGTTGTTGCCTATTCATTGGGGAATTTTATTTCCGGGCAGATAAAAACATATACTGATATTGGCGCAATGGTAGAAGTAGAACTTGAAAAAGAATTGCCTTTTGGATCCACTTGTATAACACGAACCCAATATATTCCCGTTTTCAGGTATGTTCATAGAGCTCCTGCCTCCGTTAAATATTATACGCTCCCCGCTACGTTATTCAGTGAATTAAATCAAAGAGATCCTTTTCCTATCCCCGTTTATCTTAAGGAAAAATTAAAACAGGACTTAAAAATAATAAGACCCATCCTTTCTAAACATGGGATTCCCGAAAAACCTGTTTTTCCCAATTTGATTCTTCCGCCGATAATGAAAATGGAAACTCAAAAAATAAATTAAACGATGCGTATTTCAGCTATTGTCGCCATTTCCGATAATCTCGCCATAGGTGAAAAAGATATGATTCCATGGTATCTTCCTATTGATCTTAAATATTTTAGAGATATAACCATCGGGCATACGGTTATTATGGGACGAAAAACGTTTGATTCCATTGGGAAAGCCCTTCCAAAAAGGAGGAATATTGTGATTACCTCAGATCCATTTTTGATTTCTTCCGACTTCCATACCGTCCATTCTATAAATGAAGCGTTGAATCTGGCGCTAAGCCAAGGGGAAACGGAGGCATTTATCATCGGTGGTGGTCAGATATATAAACAATCATCTTCCCTTTGGGACCGAATGTACATCACTAAAGTTAATACAACTATTCCTTACGCTGATACCTTTTTCCCCGTTTGGAATGAAAAAGAATGGCAATGTATTTCTGAAAAAGTCAATCTTCCAGATGAAAAAAATAAATTCCCAAGTCAATTCCTTATATATGACCGAATAGCTTAAGCCTCTGAAACCTTTAGAGGCAGCCTAAATTTATCTAAAAAGGTAAAATAATAAGTTACCCCTGCTGATAGCAACAAATAAACAAATACAAGGGAAGCATAAATGCCGGAAACACCAAACCAACCTGTGAAATAAAACAAGATAAGTATTCCTACCATTAATTTTAATAAATCCCACCCAAAAGCTTGTTTGCTACCATCCATCAGTTCTGTATACGCGAATATTTGAAGAATCAGAAAACCACCATAAATAAATATATGAGGTTTACCAATATCTGCCAGATTTGCAAACAAATGATACATGAATATTAAGGTGATAATGACCTGGAACCATAACCAAACCATTAAAAAAGGTGAGGAGCTTGTTTCATATTTAACAAATTGATAAGGATCTTTTATTTTATCTACCGGATACTTTTCCTTAACATCCTCTGGTCTCCATCCAGTGGGCTTAAACCAAATAATCAATTTATTTTTCCAGCTTTTGGTGTGAATCGCATCTTGAACCAATAGGGTAAGATGTTTGAAGTTTATCCGTATTGGATTCCAGGTTTTCATAGGTATTGTAATACCATATACAGGTGGTACTTCGTCTAACTCCTCTTGAAAAGTACCAAACAACTTATCCCAGATAATAAATATCTGACCATGATTCTTATCAATATAAATAGGGTTTATGGCATGATGAACTCTATGGTGAGAAGGGGTGACAATAATTTTTTCGAGAAAGCCCAATTTTCCAATGTGAACAGTGTGATACCAAAACTGCAAGAAAAAATGAACTGGGGTCACCATAGCAATAACTTGTCCTGGAATACCTAAAATAGCAGCCGGCAATAGAATGAAAGTGAATAAATTTACAAAATGAGCTAATGGTTGTCTTAATGCACAAGCCAGATTAAATTCTTCACTACTATGATGAATAGCGTGTTTGTTCCAGAAGAAATTGATGGAGTGCGCCAACCGATGTGTGCAATAGCCATAAAAATCAAGGATAATAAAGGCGGCAATATAAAGTAGTGGTGTAGATTTTATCTCAAAAATAGCTAGTTTCGACACCATAAAAGCATAAGACAAAATAACGAATACGATACCTAAAGAATCCTTAATCGAATTTGAAAAACCAGCACTAAGGCTCGATATTAAATCCATTTGCTTGAATGGCTCTTTTTTGAAATACCAGGCATATGTTTTTTCCAGGAAAACAAAAAATAAAAAAACTGGTATGATATACATAAGTATAATGCCGTAATTTCCTAATTGACCTCTCATAATATTCAGTAATTTAGATAATTACAAATTTAAACATGTTTAACATAAAAATCAACTACATTGTAATGTAATTAATGATATAAAAAATAAGCTAATGAAAAAGAAAAATGTCGCTATTATAGGCGCAACGGGATTAATTGGCCATCAATTGTTAACACTGCTTTTAAAAGACACTCATTTTGCCGAAATCTATGTAATAACCAGACGTACCTTATTGTTTGATAATGAAAGAGTCAAAAATATAGTCATTGATTTTTCTGACGATTTGTCTTTTAAAAATGCGCTAATTTCTTGCGACGTTGTATTTTGTTCCGTCGGCACTACCCAAAAACAAGTAAACGGCGACAAAGTAGCCTATCGAAAAATCGATGTTGATATACCTGAAAAGACAGCTCAATTTTGTGAAGAAAACGGCGGAACGACCTTTTTATTGGTTTCTTCCGTAGGTGCAGACAGTAAAAGCAGTAATTTTTACCTGGCATTAAAAGGTGAAGTCGAAGACTATGTAGTCAAAAGAAACATACCTTCCATAACTATTTTTCGCCCATCCCTTTTATTAGGAAATAGAAAAGAATTCAGGGTTGGGGAAATCATTTCTACCCTTTTTATGAAACCACTTGCCTTTCTGGTTCCTTCAATATACAAGCCCATTGAGGCGGCGAAAGTCGCAAAATCTATGTATCAGACAGCTATATCCAATAGACCAGGTGTTCATATTTACCATTTTGCGGAAATGAATACTGCTTCCTGACCCGTTGGATTTCCCGATATCTGTCCTTTGAACCCAATAAAAATAGGAGGAAATTACAGGCAAAATAAATTATTATGCGTGAAGATTTCCTCCATTTTGTCTGGCAATACCAACAATTCAATACCCGTTCTTTAACAACTACCCAAGGACATCCTTTAACCATTTTAAGGGTAGGGAAATTAAATAGTCATGCTGGCCCTGATTTTTATGAGGCTCACCTTATCTTAGATGATGTCAGGTGGATTGGACAGGTTGAAATACATCTGACTACCTCAGATTGGTTAAAACATGGTCACGCTGGTAACTTGCACTACAATAATGTGATTCTTCATGTTGTCTATGAGGAAACTATCAAAATTTATCGCACAGATGGATCAGAAATACCTTGTCTGGTCCTAAAGGACAGGATTTTTCCAAATTTATCCTTGCTATTCAGCCAACTCATTACCCATAAGGATAAGCTTCCCTGTTCCTTTCACTGGCCTCATGTGTCACCCCTTGTAAAACGAAAATGGTTGGAAACCCTGACTGTAGAGCGGATAGAAGCAAAAACGGCTGTCTTAAAAGACCATTACACGCTATTAAACGGAGATTGGGAACAACTTGCTTTTCAACGTCTTGCCTATAACATGGGACTTATTGTCAATACGGAACCATTTCTGCAGGTTGCCAGAAGCATTGATATAAAAAAACTACAGCGACTGCAAAATCTTTTCCAGATTGAGGCCATTTTATTTGGCCAGGCCAATCTTTTGGGTGAAGAGGAAGAGATTCTTACAGACGAATATCAAATAAAATTAAAAGTTGAGTACCTTTTTCAAAAACAAAAACATGATATAACGCCTATTCCCAGTGGCCAATGGCGATATATGCGAATGAGACCTTCCGGTTTTCCCGAAAAGCGAATGGCTGCATTGGCGGGTTTCATTTTTCAAACAGAACATCTGAAAAGTAAAATTATTGCATTAAAAAATAAATCCGAATTATTCTCTTTCTTTGATATTCGCACCTCCCTTTATTGGAAAAATCATTTTAGATTTGGCAAAATATCAGCCCAAACGAGTGCTGCAGCAGGACACGATTTAATACAGCGAATAGCCATAAACTTTGTTATTCCATTTCAATTTCTATTTTCAGAAATCTATCAACTTCCCAATGTTAAAGAACACGCCATTGATTTGTTAAATGATCTTGAAGCTGAAGATAACCTCCTTATACGTGATTGGAAAAAAATGGGTATCATTCCCATTTCAGCCGCAGAAAGCCAAAGTTTGATACACTTGAAAAACGAATATTGTGATAAAAGACGTTGCCTTTCTTGTTCTATCGGCCATGCTATTCTTCGCGGAAATACTTAATATTATAAAAAAATTCCGCTAAATACCTGGAACCAAAGGTAATAATTCCTCCGCCTTTTCAATGGCATTCAGCTTCCCAACATCTTCCCAAATATCACCAGTATGATCAAATGCTCCTATTCGCCTGCTTGATGCGACAGATAAATAAAAAGGCATAATTGGGAATATTTCTTCTTCTGACATTAATTCAAAAATTTCAGGATGAATAACATGAATACCACTAAAGGAATAGAACCTTGGATTTACTATTGACCGGGAAATAATTTCCTCACCCGTTTGATGATTTTTCCATCCACATAACAAATTTTGATCATTGAACATAATCTGCCTGGAAGATTCTCTTGTTTGAACGGCCAATGTAACCAAAAAGGAATTTTCAAGATGAAATTTAACCATTTCAGCCAAATTTAAACTTGTAACGATATCTGCATTAACCACTAAAAATGGTTCGTCTTTCAGAAACCAGGCAGCATTTTTTAAGCCTCCCCCTGTGTCAAGAAGGGTTTTTTCTTCGTTAGAAATATGGATTTCAATGTCAAAATTATTTTTTTCCTCAAGAAATGCCATTATTTTGTCACCAAAGTGATGCACATTAATTATAATTTCATTGAAACCATAGTATTTTAATCTTCTAATGGCCAATTCCAATAAGGTAATACCATTTAAGGGAACTAAAGCTTTAGGAATATTGTTGGTTAAAGGTCGCAACCTGGTTCCCAGTCCTGCGGCAAAAATCATGGCTTTCATATATATTGCATTTCGGAATAAAGATAACAGTAAAATGCTTCAACATCTATTCGTTCGATTTCTTTTACTCCCATTATCTCTACTTTATGGATTTGGGGTGAGTATTCATAGATTTTTATATCTGACAGAAATAATCAAACCATTAAAATTTAGCCTCCCTATTTTATCCATTGGGAATTTATCCGTTGGTGGTTCAGGAAAAACACCCCATGTGGAGTACCTTGTATATTATTTGAAAAATTATGTCCAGGTAGGCGTCTTAAGCAGAGGCTATAATAGAAAAACTACAGGATTCATTTGGGTTGAACCCTACTTAAAATCAGATGAAGCGGGTGACGAACCTTTACAAATCAAAAGTAAATTTCCCGATGTTTCTGTCGCTGTTTGTGAAAGCAGAGTAAGTGGCGTTTCTGAAATGGTCGCCATAAACCCTGCTTTACAAGTCATATTACTTGATGATGCTTTTCAACACAGAGCCATAAAACCTGAACTCGATATTATCCTGACTACCTTTCAGCAACCCTTTTTTACCGATTATTTATTACCCTTTGGAAGACTAAGAGAATGGAGAAATGCTTATAAAAGGGCTGATGTATTGATTGTAAGTAAGTGTCCAGAGCGGCTGACAATGGAAATGAGGCAAGATTTTTTGAGTAAAATAAATCCATTACCCCATCAGAAAGTA
Organism: Saprospiraceae bacterium; assembly: GCA_027488135.1. Lineage (GTDB taxonomy): Bacteria > Bacteroidota > Bacteroidia > Chitinophagales > Saprospiraceae > BJGN01. The sequence goes on from JAIYCH010000123.1 coordinate 9,372, forward strand.
TATTTTTCCTCCTTCAAATATGGAAATCCTTATCACTTGTTCAATCCGGAGATAAAATGGTTACCCCGTCAGCTCCCCTCCGTTTTATTAGTAACGGCCATTGCGTCTGTTCAATATTTGGAGGATTATTTGAAACCAAGAACCACCTCATTAGTGCATCAGGTACATGAAGATCATCATTATTTCACCCACTACGAAATAGCACAGCTTCGAAAAAAGTTGGATGAAATGGAAGGTTCACAAAAAATCATCCTCACTACAGAAAAAGATGCCACCCGTATGTGGTTACACAAGGATTTTATAGAAAAAGAGAATCTTCCCATCTTCGTTTTGCCCGTAGCGGTAGTTTTTCATGGAAATGATGGCCACCTTTTCAACGAGCAAATCAAGCAAAGTTTACTGGATTTTCAATCGTAACCTAGTTATTTACTCATTAAAAAAGGCAAAACATTGGAAATAAACCCCACGTTTTGCCTTTTTTTATAAGCATAAATTAACCCTACGTCAGAAAAACACGATGATTATCGGTTTCCTCCAGGACGTTTCCAACGAACGGGCGGAGCAGGTTCTTCTTTTAATTTCACTCCTTTAGTCTCCAATAATTTAAGGGCTTCCTGAACCGCTCTCTCTAATTGAGGATCCTTGCCCGCTAAAACAGCCGCTGGATCTTGCAGTACTTCAATGTCGGGAGAAATGCCTTCCCCTTCCACTGCCCAACGACCATCTGTATCAAAAAATCCACCTCTCGGAGCAACCATTCTACCCCCGTCTAAAAAACGAGGTGTATCCCAGGTACCTACCAGACCACCCCAGGTACGTGTACCAATTAAGGGGCCAATCATTGATTTTTTGAACATGTAAGGCAGTAAATCACCTCCCGAACCGGCACGCTCGTTAATAATCATCACTTTAGGGCCGAAAATGCCTGACATAGGTGTGGTAGAAACAGTATGGCCATCCACTCTATTGTTGAAATAACCCATTAAAGGTCTGTTCATAACATCCACCATATAATCGGCAGCAGATCCACCGCCGTTATTTCGCTCGTCAATGACCACTCCCTGTTTGTCCTGCTGTCCAAAATAATACCTGTTGAAATAAGTATAACCAGGCTGTCCAGTATTTGGAACATAAACATAAGCCAGTTTCCCATTGGATAAAATATCTACTTTGCGTCTATTTCCCTCTACCCATTCTCTCAATCTTAATCCTGCTTCATTGGCAATTGGCGTTACCTCCACTACTTTTGATCCCTCAGACGCAGGCGTTGAATTAATTCGAATCTGGGTTAAACGACCCACTGAGCCAATCAATAATTTGTGTGGATTATTGTCTAAACTGAGCTTTTGACCGTTAATTTCTATTAAATAGTCCCCTTGTTTAACTCCAAGTCCAGGAATAGCCAGCGGAGCCACTAAATCTGGGTTCCATTGCTCACCTGTCAATATTTTTTTTAATCTAAAACCAACCCCTGTCCATTCATAGTCAACACCTAATAGTCCAACCTCCTGATTATTCAATGTGGGAAAATCGCCTCCACTGGTGTAAGAATGGCCTACTGAAACCTCGCCCCCTAAAATATCAACGACATAATTTAAATCGGTCCTATGCCTGACATGTTCAACCCAAGGTTGATACCACTCATAAATTTTATCCCATGGCGCCCCGTGCACATTATCAACATATAGAAAATCTCTTTGAAACCGCCACCCCTCTTTAAATATTTGTTTCCATTCTGATGTCGGGTCTATTTTCATGCCCATATTAACATTCAATTTTCCATCTCCAACCTTACCTGGTGACTCTGACTTAGTAATACCCCAGATACTTCCAGCCTGATAAAGAAGTTGTTTTCTATTTTGTGAAATGGCTATATTACTAATACCACCCATTAATAAATCCGTTTTGCGCGTATTAAAAATGAATCTATGGATATTTAATAGCGGACTGCCTTCTGTATTTTCAGAATAAATAATACTGCCACCTACCCCAGGATACAAATGCTGGAATGATTTTTTAGGCAAATTTAAAGCGACAACACGTTGCTGAATACCGTTAAAATCGATGTTAATCATTTTCGATTTCACCGATTTATCTGTCGAATCCATTGTTGATTTTTCTTCATCGCTTTGAGGTAATAAAGGTGATTTTCCAGTAGAAGAAAGCACCGTTGCATAAATAGCTCTCGACACAGGTTTATCGTAAGAAGTCATATCAAGCCAACCAGAAGCGACACCAAAATCGGTACTGGCTAAGAAAAACAACCATTCACCTCCCTCATCCCAGACAGGATCAATTGCGTCGGCCAAAGGATCTGTTATTGCTTTGGTCATGCCCGACGTTAAATCATATACAAAAATAGAACGAAGCTGATTAGGTAAGCGGCGGGCATAAGCGACCCATTTCCCGTCGGGAGACCAAACGGGGAGTAAACTCCTGTCTGGATTTGCGTAGAGATCTGTATCTACTTTTTTCAGTAGTCCTTTTTCAGTATCATAAACATATAACGAATAATCTTTATCTGTAAATGCTATATGTCGATTATCAGATGACCACACAGGGTAAAAATAAAAAGAAGGGGTATTTAATTTAATTGATTTTTCAATTGTACCCAATTGATCAGCAACGACCAGTTGATATTCACCAGATGCATCAGAAAACCAGGCTATTTTCTGACCATCAGCAGACCAAGAAGGATAACGGTCGGCGACGCCAGGTGAATTTGAGATATTCCGCCAGGAACCATTTTCTTTAGGTGCTGTAAAAATTTCTCCTCTATATTCGAAAAGCGCTCTTTGTCCGGTTGGAGAAAGAGAAGCATTCGTTAACAAGTCAGGTTTTATCGTTTCCCAGCGAGGCATGGACCAGGTAAAATCGCCTTTAACCTCAATATTTAACTGGGTTGATTTTCCTGTTAATGGATTCAACAGATGTAAATATCCACCTTGTTCATATACTATATCATCGAGTCCTGCGTCCAGACTTTTTACGTCGAAGTCTTTATGAAAAGTATGTTGTTTAACTTGTTTGGATTTACGATCATAGCTCCAGATATTATTTGCATAATCTCTTTCCGAAAGAAAATAAACCTGATCATTTAACCAAACCGGATCGGTGTGTCGTTCCCTGTTTAGTTGAGGGGTTTGTTCTAATTTCATAGTTGCGAGCTCAACAATCCATATAGGAAGTGCCTGTCCACCTCTATAATTGCGCCATTCGGGATCCCAGAAAGTAATGGGCATGAAGGCTGCAAATTTCCCATCGGGAGAAATTTCCCCAAAAGAAGCTTGCGGAATACCTAAATCTTTTGGCCAGCCACCCTCTTTATCAACATAAAAGAATTGATTAATTTTAGTTGGCATCCCTGCAGCTCCTGAGCGAAAAAGCACCGATTTTCCATCGGGAGACCAGCCCTGCACCAGATCTTCTCCTGGGTGCCAGGTCAATCTTTTCGGTTCACCGCCTTCGGAAGGAATCACATAAGCGTCAACATTGCCCGCATATTGGGCTGAAAAAGCAATCCATTTTCCATCGGGTGAAAAATGCGGAACGCTCTCACTTCCTTCGTGGGAAGTTAATCGACGCGCCGCACCTCCATTTTTTTGAACAATCCAGATATCATCAGCATAAATAAAAGCAATCTGATCCTTACTGATTGTTGGTTGTCTTAACAACCTGGTTCCTTGTGAAAAAACGTTTGTTTTTATACAGATGACACCCAAAAAGACCCATAAAATGGGCATAATCCCTTTTAACATGCTATTTATCATAATCATTTTTTATATAAATTTAATAAATCATAGGTTAAGTGTCACGATATCTCCTTTTGAAAGATTAAAAACGAGCATCTCCCCTTCCTTTATATATGAAATGGACGACTTAAAAGAATGCTGTTCAAAAGGATTTTTAATTTTCAAAACACCAGAAACCGTTGCCTCAATTTGAACCTTTTCCACCTTTCCACCCCTAAGATTTGCCGAAACCAGAAAGGCACCCTCTGTCCGCATTTTGTTAAATGAAACGGTTTTCCAGGATGGCGGAATAGCAGGAAAAAGATGGATAAACCCAGCATGGCTTTGTAAAAGCATCTCTTGAAGTCCTGCAGCAAAGGCAAAATTCCCTTCCAGAGTAAAAGGACGATAGGTAAAAGTGGAGTATCCTAGTTTTGACTGATCCCCATTGGCATGAAAACTATTTTTCAAACAAAAATGGGAGGCAAAAATACGTAATGCCTCGGCAGCACCAACCCCATCCATATTTCTGGCTTTTAGATTTCCTAACCAGGCAAATGAATAGCCACAGTACTGACTTGAGCCGTATTTATCTAAGGTATTTATGGTGTTTTGAATTATTTCTTTATCCTTTACCCCATTAGAATAATCAATGATGCCCAAAGGATGATAGGCCAATAAATGCGAAAAATGTCTGTGAGAGGCATCGTAAGGAAAACCTTTAGCAAAAGTTAATCCCGTTGAATCGTCTATATCTAATTCGCCCCATTCCCCTTCTATTTGCTTCCATTTTACAGCATCTTCCGATTTATTTAATGCGGCGGCCAGTTCAGAAGTTTTAGAAAAGAGCCATTTCACCAAAGCAAGATCAAAATTGGTCATTGTTGAAAACCATGCCTGACGGGAATTATTGAAGATCTCTGGACTTGAAGAAAGGGGCAATTTTCTAATTCCTTTTTCGTCTAAAACGGAAATTTCATTTAAATAAACAGCCACATTTTCTAACCAAGGATATGCTTTTTCTGCCAAAAAGGTACGATCCATAGTGTATCGCCACTGCAAATAATAATGTTGTGCAATCCACGCTGAAACCGTTGGACCAAAAGCATATTGTATCCAGCCGCCCATTGGGTTACCCGTAAAAGTTGAAACGCCGGGAACATTGATGCCATTTGCTTGAAAATATTGCGAGGTATAGTTTTTAAAAATAGGTTTGTTTTTTTCCATCCAATCTAAAAATCCCATAGACTGATCTAATTTATTAGCACTATAGGCCGGCCAATAACTGAGCTGGGTATTCAAATCGTTGTGAAAATCTCCTTTCCAGGGAGGTAATTTTCCATTATCTGCTGTCCAGACGGCCTGCAAAGAAATAGGAGGAGCGCCATTTCCAGTGGCTGCACCAAATTTATATTGTTCCAGATACCACTGTTTTAGTAAAATAGCATCCGGAACCTGAATACTACATTGTTGCCAATAAGTGTGCCACCAATTTTTATGCGTTTTTAAAATTTCAAGATATTTAGGCGTCGAAATTTTTTCTTCAGTTAATGCTACCGATGCTGGTTCATTTTTATTTAAAACCTGAATATTCCAATAGCCAGTAAGAAGATCATTTTTCATATTCCAACGAACCTCAATACGATAAGTAAAACCATTCCAACCCTCCTGAGTATAGGTAATGAATTCCTTTTCCACCTTCAAATCACCCGAAGGATAGCCCAATCTTCTTAAATCCTGCCCTGTAACTGGATTATCTTCTCCTGATTGAGCTGATAAATGATAAGGCGGCGGAACAATGGAAGGAAGAATATTTTCCTTTATACCTGAAAATTGAAACCAGCCTTCCTGTTTAGTCGCGTGGACAAAGGTTTCCATTTTCATGCCATTGGCCCATTCAATTTCGCAAAGACCTTTGCTTAAAACCAATTCAACGCGTTTAACCTTTGCTGAAATATTAAACTCGAGAGCACCTGCGGGAATTTTAGAAGGGCCGGGATCCCTGTCATAAGGAAGATCAAACATTTGTTGAACTTCTTGATATTGATTATTTTTCCAACGGTCTATCACCCATTTGAAGGTCCAGTTTTTGTGATCGAGATTTGCTGTAGGCCTAAGATCCCACAAATCTGCCCGATCCAGTGAAAATCTCAATTTTCCTTCTTTTTCCCAAATCAAGGCACCTAACATACCATTTCCAAGGGGAATACCCTCATCCCAAGTAGTTGCAAGTTCACTAAAAAGTAAATTTTGATGCCGTAATGGCTGCATTTCCATTTTTCCATTTTGCCCTTTTACCGATGTAGCGAGCAATAAAAAAAGGAAAATAAATACCCTTTCCGTTTTATAAAACATCATTTATTCGTTTAATTATCAAAAAATAATAAATTTTACGCACCAATTTGGAAAATGATTATCATTTTTCGAATAAATATTTTTTAACCCTAACTTTCAACGTTTTGTCCAGCTTACAATCCTTCATTTATTTCCTGCTCCGAAGTTTAGCTCAATTTGTCGTTCGTGTTTACTTCAGGAAGGTTTATATTCATAATAAGGAAAATTTTGAACTTAAAGGACCAACTATTATTGTGAGCAATCATCCAAATACGCTCATTGACCCAGTCATTATTGCGAGTTATGTTAAAAGCCCTATTTTTTTTCTTGCGAATGCGGGGCTTTTTAAAAATCCCATAGCCGCTAAACTTTTACGATACCTATTCTGCATTGAAATAAAAAGATTTGAAGATACCGGCAGTAAATCATTAGATAATACGGCTGCCTTTGATCAAAGTAGCCAACATCTGGCAGCAGGGGGGAATTTATATATTGCCATAGAGGGTACCAGCTACATGGAACGTGTTTTAAGGCCTTTGAAAACTGGCTTTGCCCGTATCGGTTTTCAAGCTATAACGGGTCATGCAAAAGGACAGGAGATTAATATTTTGCCCATTGGCATAAATTATGAAAAACATGACAAATCTGGTTTTGACCTTGAAATAAATGTAGGCGAATCCATTCCTTTCAGTCATTATCTGGTCGATTACGACCGCAATAATCAAGCTACCATTAAAGATTTAACCACTGAAATGAGGTCTGTTCTTGAGGCATTGGTCATTCATACTGAAGATTTAGATGAAGAAGCGCTGTTGTTAAATATTGAGGCTCTCTTTTATGGTAAAACAAACCGACAAGAAACCACTGTTTTTGATACACACCGAACTACGCTACAACATATCAGGAAATGGGAACATTCCAGGGGTATCTCATTTCTATTATGGAAAAAAACATTTACTGGTTTTACCAAATTGCTTTCAGATTTCAAGCTTTCATTAAAAATACAATCTCAGATATATAACAATACCTTTCCTTTGAAAGAAAAAAAATTACTCGCTTTTCTTGGTTTCCCCATTTATGCCTATTCTCTCTTAAATCATTTCATAGCGATTTGGATTCCCCGTTGGATTAAGAAAAAATTAAATCTATATGTAGGTTATAACTCGACAGTTAAGATACTGGCCGCCATTGTCCTTGCTCCTATTGCATATACTTTTCATTTTTTTTTAATATCAAAATATATTTCTCTCCACCTTGCCTTCATCAATTTATTAATACTACCAGCAAGTTTCTGGTTCTTATTTCAATATGAAAAAAATATTCATGACCTTGTTTATTACTACCGATGGAAAAGGAACTTTAATAAAAAAATAAAGCGTCACCTGGAAAGCAGATTTAATGAAGTGCTTGAAATCTGGGATGAAGAAGCAGAGAAAATTAAAACCCCTTTAGATTGATAACTCTTTTCTCCATATTTATTCTTTCGGTCCAAATCCTATTTTGGTTGTTGACCTACCAATTGAAAAAAGATTTTTCCCAGTTAAAAAGTATTATACCCAAGAAACTTGTCCCTTTTTCTGTCATCATATCAGCTCGAAATGAGGCTCGAAATCTCATCGAATATTTACCATCCATCCTGGAACAAGACTATCCAACTTATGAAATTATTATCATTGATGACAATTCAACGGACGATACTTGTGAAATATTAAATCATTTTAAAAGTCAATATGCTCATCTGCACATCATTAAAATAGAACATAAAAAAAGTGACGGAAAAAAAGAGGGACTTCAACAAGGCATAATGAATGCCAAATATGAATGGCTCGTATTTACTGATGCCGATTGTTATCCAAAAAGTGATCAATGGTTAAGAAAAATGGCCTCTAAATGTGATGAAAAGACCGAAATTATACTTGGTTATAGCCCCTATAGGAAGGAAAATGGATTGTTGAATGATTTTATCCGATACGAAACCTTTATGACCGCTGTTATTTATGGCACTTTTACCCAAATAGGTATGCCCTACATGGGTGTTGGCAGAAATATGGCTTATAAAAAAAGCAAATTTTTAACAACTGTAAATAAAGAAAAATTTGAAAAAACAGCCTCTGGAGATGATGATTTAGCTGTAAATGCAATGGCAACCAGCCATAATACCGTGCTCCAGTTTGAAGAAAAAGCCAGGGTAATATCCCTGTCTAAAACGACCTTTTCCGATTTTATAAAACAGAAAACAAGGCACTTGTCACCCTCCACTCAATATAAAGCAAAACATCAATGGCTTTTAGGATTATTGGCAATGAGTCAAGCCACATTTTATCCCGTCATTATATTTCTTTGCTTTTTAAATTTCAACCTGGCCGTTTTTATCTTTTTCGTTAGAATGATGACGATGGTACCCTTACAAATATCACTGATGAATAAAATGGAAGCGAAAGATTTAAGAAATAAGGTAATCCTTTTAGACCTCCTGTTTTTCCTTTATTATTGGTATATCAGTTTCAAATGGTTAAAAACAAAAAACAGTGCCTGGAATTAAAACCTTATCTTACCATCTTCTAAGGATAATGGTCCATTTTCAAGTTTTAAAACACCTCTAGGGCAAACTTCGGCACAAATGCCACAACCTACACAAGAAGCGCGAACGATATTTTCTCCCTTCTGAGCATAAGCTCTCACATCTATTCCCATTTCACAATAGGTTGAACAATTACCACAGGAAATACACTGTCCACCATTCACTGTGATGCGAAAGCGACTAAAAAACCGTTGTTGAATCCCTAAAATAGCGGCCATAGGACAACCAAACCGACACCATACCCTGCTTCCCATTAATGGATAAAATCCTACCCCTATTATTCCTGAAAAAATAGCTCCAACATAAAAGCCATACCATTCTCTCAACTTTAAAGCATTTATCAAAAGGACAGGTTTTTGATAAGACCATGAAAAAGCAATGGCTACAAACAGGATGATTCCTAAAGAAATAAATCCGATTTTACTCCATTTTGATACCCCCTTCAGCCATCCTTTTTGCCAAATTCCCAACGCGATTATACCTGCTAAAAGAAGAAGAATAATTACTTTAAAATGTGAAAAGGTGATCCAGTAAGTTTCTGGATTTTTCCTAAAGAAACTATCTAAAATGGTTAAAGTCATCAGGCAAACCAAAAACAGAACAGGATAAATAATGCGTCTTTCCCATTTCCAGGCAGTCTCCGAATTATCAGATAAGTGGCGAAATGGATCACCCGCTGTTTCTGCTAATCCTCCACATCCACATACCCAGGAACAATACCATCTTTTTCCATAAAAATAGGTTAAAACCGGAGAGATAATAAAAGTTAAAGCGATACCCCAAACCATTAAAAATAAGCCGAAGTAACCAGAACTAAGCAGTTTTTTTATATTCCAGTCAAAAAAGAAATAATAATTCAATGGCCACATGTTCTTTAAATCCATGGCCGGTTGATTTAAGGATGCCATTATTTCTGGTATGATAAAGGCAAAGCATAATTGAAAAAACATCAGGGATATAGTCCTGATTATCTGGTAATTATTATTTTTATACTTGATAAGGAATTTTACTCCCATTATTAAAATGATTAATGTGTATAAAAATCCATACACAAACCATTGAGAGGCAGCCGAACCATTAAAAAACAAACTGATAGGATCAAACCAGGCAATAAATCCAGTATTAGGCATTCCTTTAGCGCCTAATCCCAGCCATGCCGGAAAAAAATAAAGGGTAATATAACCAAAGGTTAAAAACAAGGCTAATATCCAACCAATAACACCTCTGTTTGATAAACTTTTAAACCAAACGCCCTCATTTTTAACTTCAAAATTAAAAAGCGACTGGCTCCACTTTAATATACTTGTCATATTACAGTATTATTATATATATCCAATAATTCCCTTTCATATCTGGTTGAAAATTCTGAATCAAAATTTGCCTCTGACAAAAGGGGCAGAACCTCTGAAATTTTCCTCTTTTCTCTAATCCATTTTTCGCAAACTTCTTGTCTGAATCTAATGCCAAGAACACAACAGCCTATAAATTCGTCGTTCTTGGCGTCAAACACCAATCTAATGGATTTATCTTTAGTGGGGTGTTTCCAAAAAACAGTACCATACGGTTCTGAGAAAGAAGTGGGAACATCTCCATAAATCTGGTATTCCAGATCAAAAAATTTAGCCGAATTAAAATAAATCCCAGGCTCATAAGGCGGAGAGTTTTCAGGCAGGATATTTTTGCCTAAATATTCCCCCATTAACCTCCCCGTGTACCAAAGGGTTTCTATTGATTTTCGGCCATGAACAGGATCTATACATTCTACACAGTCGCCAACAGCATAAATAGATGGAATATTTGTCTGTAAATGCGCATTTACTAAAACGCCAGCCTTCGTTTGAACATCCGTTGATTTCAACCAATCTACCTTAGGTTCAACACCTATGCAAACACAAACCAGATCTGAATTTACTTTTTCTCCTGATTGTGATTCAACCGATTTCACCTTATTAGAATCATCGGCTTCAAAACCAATGATTTCCCTTTCAAACTTTATATTAATATTTTTACTTATCAGATGGTTTGTCACCATTTCAGCCTCCTCTTGAGGAAGAAAATTAGATCCAAACCATTTTTCTCTAACCCAAAAAGTAAAGGAAATTCCGCGCGAAACAAACATTTCTGCTAGTTCCACGCCAATAAGTCCACCGCCGATGATAGACGCATGTTTAATTTTATTAGTAGAATCTTGAAGTTTTTCCAAGTCTTGCAGACTATAAAAACCTTGAACTCCCTGTAAATTAAATTCACCCAAACCAAGCGATTTTGGTTGGGAACCCAATGCTAAAACCAGTTTATCATAACTCAGAACACCACCATCATCTAAAACAATCGATTGATTTTCAGCATCTATCTCCTTGACAGCGCCATATACCTGCTTTATTTTATTTCTCACCCAATAATCTGAGGGAAACGGCAAAATATCTTTAAATCTCATTTTACCCATAAAAACATACATCAGGGCAGGTCTTGAAAAAAACGAAATATTTTCTGAGGAAACGATGGTTATTTCGTCATCGGAGTATTCTCTTAAAGATTTTGCCACCGAAACACCACTAATTCCATTACCTATAATTACAATATGCATTTTCAGATATTTTCAGTAATTCACTTCAAAAGGTGAAAAATATTGCCATTCCAATCAGGAGGTCTTATATTTGAAGTGTAAAATATAAAAGAATGACCATGAGAATACCATTATTCCTTATTTTGTTTTTGGTAAATTATTTGAACGGGCAAACATCTGGGTTAATTTCTTTAAATCCAGCGAAAACGGTTAAAGTAGCATCTGTTGATTTAAAAGATAAATACATTGATGTTGAGATATATACAAAAGTTAAAAATATATCCAGCGACTCTATTTCCTTGAAATGGAACAGGAGGCAACCAGCATTACCTGCTGGATGGATATCACAGGTGTGTGATGGTATTACCTGTTTTGAAGATTTTGTAAGTACCAATATAGATACGGCAAAACGTATCAATGTTCCAGTTACTTTAAAAGCGGGGGAAGAAAGGGAGTTTATTTTACATGTATTCCCATCCACTAAAGCCGGGAAGGGTAAAATTTATATAGATTTCTTTAGCTTGAAAAAGCCAGATTCGCTTCTTACCACTATGGAATATGATATTACCATCAACGGATTGAGCACGTCGAGCAGAAATATTGGGGAAGGAATGGCCCATATTCAATTATCACCTCAACCTGCTCTTGACTTTATCACCATTGAGCATCCATTTGAGGAATTGGCTCATATACAGATTTTAAATCTTTTAGGCCAGAACATGGGCATTTTAGAAGAAAGGAAAGACCATAAATATGATATTTCCTTTCTACCTCCAAACACTTCTTTATTACAATTTCAACCTCGCAAACGAGCACCATTCACGAAAATAATGCTGACGCCTCGTAA
>JAIYCH010000112.1 GCA_027488135.1 Saprospiraceae bacterium
TCCGATATCGATAAAATACAGAATGGAGATCCTGACGGTATTTTGGGTAATACCGAATGGACTAAATTGATTTTTGAACCCTTCGCGCCGCAATCATACCAAAATCTGAACATTAATGGAGGCAGCAATAAATTAAAATTCTTTAATAATGTGGCTCGACTGCATCAGGATGGAATTATTAAAGGCGTATCTTTTGACAGAATCAACCTTAGATCCAATGTTGAATATGAGGTAAATTCCAATTTTAGTGTAGCTTTAAATATTGCAGGCAGGGTAGAGGAGAGAAAACAGCCGGGAACATCACCGGGTTCTCAAGACATAACGATTGATAATTATAAGAATGTTATTTTCTATTCCATTTTGGCTAGACCCACCTCTCTTCCTAATTTGCCTGATGGGACACCTCTTGGTTGGGGAAACCCTTTAGTGGCCAGGGATCAGTCGGGATTCTACAATCAGAAACGGAAAATTTTTCAAAGTACCGCGAGTTTTATTTATAAATTGCCCGCCATACCAGGGCTGAATTTAAAAGCTAATCTGTCGTATGATTACGAAAACAGTTTGACTAAACATTTTCGTACCCCACAACGGTTGGCTACCTGGGAATATGCTAAAAGGGAGCTGGTGTATTTTGACCGTCTGATGTCAAAGGATATTGCAAGCAATAAAAACGAATTATCACAAGGATTCAATGATTACCATAGAATAACGACCCAATTGTCGGCTGATTATCAAAAAACCTGGGGTAAAAGTGTGCTCAGTGCCTTAGTTCTTTTTGAGGAGCAGAGTACAAAAACCTCTACTTTTGGTGTTAGTGGGCAAGATTTACCCCTAACGGCTTTACCCGAATTGAATTTTGCCACTCAATACATTACGAATAGTTTGTATGGAAGCAGGGGGCAAAGGGGAACGCGCGGCATAGTGTCCAGGGTAGGTTATGTGTTGAATGACAAATACATGGCTGAATTTACAGGAAGAGCTGACTGGTCCTCCAGATTCGCTAAAGGTAATCGCCTGGGTATTTTTCCTGCAGTATCTTTAGGGTGGAACGTGAATAAGGAAAATTTTTTCCAACAACTTTTTCCTGTCGTCTCAAGGTTAAAACTTAGAGCATCGGCAGGCCTCTTGGGTAATGACGATATCGGTGGATTTCGGTTCTTAAAGCAATTTAATCTGTCAACACAACCGGAGGTTATTTTCGGAGATAATGCCTATCTCGATCTTTTGACGGGAGCTGTTCCAAGTTATGATATAACCTGGGAAAAAACGGTGACTTATAATGGAGGTTTTGAAGCGGAAATTTTAGACGGTCTGTTTTCCTTTGAATTTGACGCATTTTACAAAGTAACCTCTGATATTCTTCAAAGTGTAGCCGGAATATTTCCACCATCGGTTGGAGGTAATTTTCCTTCTGTGGTCAATGCGGGTAAAATGGATGCCAGAGGTTTTGAGGCCATTATTACTCACAGCAGACAGATAAAGAAAGATTTCAGTTATCAGGTTTCGGGCAATGTAACTTTCTCAAGGAATAAATATCTGGAAATAGGGGAAAGTCCAAATGTTCCACCCTGGCAACGAAGAACTGGCCAACCCCTTGGTTCCGTTCTTGGATGGGTTTCAGATGGTCTGTTTCAGAATGCTGAAGAAATAGCCACAGCGGCCCTCACCACTTATGAGATTAAACCTGGATTTATCAGATATAAAGATCTTAATGGAGATGGGGTAATTAATTTTGCCGACCGAACCTGGATTGGCAGAAGCCCTATTCCTGAAGTAATTATAGGACTAAATCTGAGTGCAAATTATAAGAATTTGTCCGTAAGCGCATTTTTTCAAGGGGCTACCCGAACCGATCTTATGCTTACCGGAGAATATCTTGGTGCTGGATTTTCTGATGGCACTTTTTTTACACAACCTTTTAAATGGGGAGCCAATACGCCTTATTTCATCCTTGAGAATACCTGGCAAAAAGAGGGCGATCTTACAGAATTTCCCCGGTTGACTACCATAACACCCTTTAATAATAATCTGTCAACGGATTTTTGGAAAAGAGATGCTTCCTATATCAGGCTAAAAACGGTAGAGGTTTCCTATTCTTTTAGCCTCAAATCCAGCAAAAATGCAGGGCAGAAAAAGATGAGTGTTTTCTTTAGTGGAACCAATTTGTTTACGCTGAGCAAACTAAAATATATTGATCCTGAGGCTCCTACGGTAAATAATGGCTTTTATCCGCAGCAGAAAGTGTATAATGTTGGTATTAATATTTCAATTTAATGGATATGGGAAAGTACATCATTGTTTTATCGATATTTCTTGCGAGTTGTTCCAATACCATAGATTTTGTTCCTACAGATAGTTACAATGAAATTGCGGTGTGGGAAAACGAGCAAAGTGTCAATCTTTATATCAATTCTTTTTACCGGATTTTTAACGAATATTTTATTTTCGGGAATAAGCCCATTGGAGGTGATGCTACCATGTCAGATGGCTTGACTGATTTGGCAAAATATTCGTCCAATTCTCCTGGAGAAGGCACGGCCAATCTCATCATGACGCAAGACGGTTACACCTCCGTTGCGGCTAATCATTTCAGTGTTTGGGCTAATGCCTACGCCTGGAATCGCAGAATTCTTGAATTTTTGGATGATCTTCAAAAATATAATTCCAAATTTCCAGAACCTGTTCGCTTGCGAATGGAGGCAGAAGTCAGATTTTTTAGAGCTTACATCTTTTTTCTAAATTACCGCAGTCACGGCCCATTTATTATCAGGCGTTCTCTGAACGACCCGGTGGAGATCCCAATAAACAGTGAAAAGGATTGTTGGGATTTTATTGAAACAGATTTAGCGTTCGCCGCAACACATTTGCCTGCTTCCTGGCCGATAAATACAGCAGATGGCAGAGTAACTAAATGGGCAGCGCTTGCCATGAATGCTAGGGCCATGCTTTATGCAGAAAGATGGCAAAAGGCCGCAGATGCAGCAAAAAAAGTAATCGATGAAGGTGGTTTTGAACTGGAAGCAAATTATGCTGATATTTTTTTGAATGATAAAAGAAGGAAAAGTAAAGAGCATATTTTAGTGAAAAAATACAGACACACCAATGGGTTATTTCATGGTTTGGATGAAACCATAGCTCCAAGCGGTGATATTCAAGGTAAAGGAGGCCGTTTGTGCCCTACCCAGGAATTAGTCGATGCCTTCTTTATGGAAAATGGGGCTGATTTTAATCCTTCTTCTCCTTTTGATTCTACGATGTATCTACAAAGAGAAAGTAGATTTTATGCGACGATTCTCTATAATGGCGCGCCCTGGAAAGGAAGGACTATCCAGACCTGGCAAGGGGAAAATCCCTCCGTTGGAAATGGTTTAGATCGTTTCCTTGCCTATAATAGTTCGCCATACCCAAATACGACCGTCACTGGCTACTATTTTAGAAAACTTGGCGATGAATCTAATCTTAATTTTGATCTGGCATACAGAAAAAGTGATCAGGACTGTATAGAGATAAGATTGGCCGAGGTCTATCTGATTTTGGCAGAAGCATTCATAAACCTCAATAAAAAGTCCGAAGCCGAACAGTGGATTCTCAAAGTACGCAACCGGTCATTACAAAAAGATGTGACCACCCTCAAACCCGATATTAAAGCTGAACTTGTGCGTGAACGCATGGTCGAACTTGCTTTGGAAGGGCATAGATTCTGGGATGTACGACGTTGGAAAATGGCTGCTTCCGTTCTCCATGGTAAAAAGTTTCATGGCGCTAAAATTACGAAACTTTCCAACGGAAAATTAGTATTTGAAAGAGTGCCTGTTGATATCAATACGCGCATTTACCCTGACCGTTTTGATAGGTTTCCTTATCCTATTAATGAATTGAATAATAATTCTAAAATAACAACGCAACCCAATGGCTGGTAAACAATATTTTATGGGAATAATGATGGTAGCCAGCTGTATGTTGTTTGGCTGCCAAAAGGAACAGGTCTTTCCGCAAAGTGCTAATAATACCCTATTGAGTATTTCCCTCGCTTATGCAAAAGATCCATTAAAAATCTACCCGCCGATAGCTAATGATCTGGTGAAAGGTGAATTGCAATTTAAAATTCCACCTTTGCAAAATGCCTCTTTCTCCTTGATGCGCGTCAATATTGTGGTGCCTACCTCCGCTATCATAATACCCGCATTTAAGGGAAATACAGACCTGTCCAAACCTTATCGATTTTCTGTTATAGCAGAAAATGGGGACAAGAAAGATTACTTAATCGTAGTTTATAACTAACTAAAAACTTGTTTAATCACTCTAAAATTAGTAAAAACATGTACCATTCATTTTTAATACCAAAAAAAATTAAAAGTCCGGGTTTACTCCTTATCGGAACCATCTCATTTATGCTATGTCAAATGTCCTGTAAAAAGGAAGCAACGGAGGTTATTGATACCAATCTTTCCAAGTATATCGTAGAGAAAGTTATAGTGCTTACTACCAAAGGAGAAGACCTGAATGCTCAATCTACCATTACCAAATTAAGTGAGGCAGAATATACGGTGGACGCCATTGTACCCGATGATGGTAACGACGGCAGAAGGTTTAAAGTAGCATTTGAGTACCCTGCAGGTGTTACCCCCATTTCGGTAACTCCTTTGTTGACAGATTCTATAGACTTTTCTATTGCCAAAACATTCACCATTAAATTTACAGAATCTGCGATTCGTAAATATACTATTAACATTATAGAACAAGCGCCGCAGGCTCCGGTAATTACTGCTTTTTCTATTACAGGTGCAGAACAGACTGTCATTGAGGAAGATGCGAGAAGAATCAGTGTAAGAGTACCCCAGGGTGCAAATCTTACCGCCATTACTCCAAAGATAACCCTGACACCCGCAACGGCGGTGATTGTAGGTGGAGATAAAGCGTTGGATTTTACGAATCCTCAATCTATAACGGTTAAAAACGGGGGATCTTCGAAAACTTATACCATTAAAGTGGAGGACTATGGCTTTACCAAAATAACCAAACTTTTAGACCGTTCTCTTGCTTCTTCATTAAGACCAGGTGTTTTCGCAACCAAGTCAGAAACCTCTATTGCCTTAGATTCGAAAGGAGAATTTGCTTTTGTAGCTTACGCAGATGGTATAAAAAAATACAATTTGGCCTCTCCCACCTCAGAGCCTACCGATCTGAATGTGGCATATGCAGATGGTAAAAAGGCAAGTTTTAAAATACTTCAAAATGTAGGGACTGTTTTACTTGGTTGTAATAATCCGTGGGGTGGAGGAGAAGTGATCGTGAGTGCCTGGCCAACCACCGGACCTTCTGACGCTCCAGTGGAGGTCGCGAGAATTCCAGTGCCTACGGGTGGAATTATTCAAAATTTCCATGTAAAACAGGAGGGTAACAATATCATCGCTTATTTTGTGGACAGAGCGCCGCTGCGTAAAAGTCCGAAAGAAGATCCGGTTATGTATGTCGCAACTATTCCCGTTGCCTCCGTTTTGGCAGGTCAAAAGGTGACGTCCTTTACGTCAAATCAAAAAATAAGTGGATTATTAGCTGCCGGTGCAGGAGATGGTCCCAATATAGAGTTGTTGCCTATACCAAATTCAAATGAGTTCTTTTATAATTCAGGAACGTCAACACCAACCATTTTAAATAGTTCCCTGGCAAGTCCGGCTGCATTTTCAGGAGCTTTGGTTAATGGTTCTTCCGTTGGAATGAAGGCATTTGAACACAATAGAGGAAAATATGTTATGTGGGGTGTATTTTCCTGGTCAACCAATGCAGCTAATCCGAAAGCCAGCAAATTTGTCCTTCTTGATGTCACTAAAAAAGGTTACCGCAGCAGTATTACCGAGATAAATTCGGAATTGGCTAATGCTAAATTTACCCTTTGGAATAATGTGCAGAAAATAGATGTAGGTCTTGGGGGTATTTCAGGGGAATTAGGTGATTTTTATTGCCAGACTGCCTTCGCAACCACTTCTGCGGGAAAACTGAGATTAGCTTGTTTGTCCGCCCAAAACGGATTTGTTGTATATGAGGTAGAATAATTTTTTCTACTTAAATTGAGTGAATTATTAGGGTCTTTATCCGATGGAGGATAAAGACCCATTTTCAAAGTAGTGTAAAAAACAAAATAACGTGAAAGTTTTTCAAATGCTGATTGGATTGGTCTGGTGTTTTTCTACTATGTCTTCGGGGTGTAAAATTGCCGAGTTGCCTACCGACAATGTAGAAAATTTTGATATCGATAGTATTAAGGTTTTTAGTCCAAATAATGAACCACTTTATGTAAATTATAATATAAATGGGGGTAGAATTGATGCCCTGGTTGAAAATGACGGTATATCGGGTAAGGTTTTTAATGTTAAATTCGTTTTTCCTAAGGGTATTACCCCATTGAGTATAACGCCCGATATGTCAAAACCCATAGATTTTAAAGTCCCCGTCATCGTCGATATTCAATATACTAAGACCATAAAAAAAACATATACTTTTACGCTGAATGAGGAACCGTTCAATCCCGCCAACTTTATCATTGAACGCATAGATGTGCTTAATGATGATAACTCGGCGTCAAACATAAAACTCTCACAGGCAGGAAATGATTATATTGGCCTTTCCTACAATCAATCAGCGGGAAAGAGATATAAACTTAAACTTACCTTTCCCTCGAAAATTACGCCGCTTTCTATTACTCCTGATCCCAATGCACTTACCGATCTGAGTAAAGAGGTCATTTATACGGTGAAATATGACGACCAGGTATCAAAAACATACTCGGTAAAAATAGGGAATTATAATACCAGTGCATTTACACGGAAAATAGTGAGAGGTGTTTGGGTAAGTGATGTTGGTAGTGATGTTTTTGCTACCAAAGCAAATATTACAGAATGTGTTAATATATGTAAAGACATTGGCATTAATACCATTTTTGTGGTCACTTACAATGACGCGAAAACGAAGTACAATAGCCAAGTGATGAAAGATTATATGGGGGTGGAAATTGATCCAAAATATGCAGGAAGAGATCCCCTTGCTGAAATGATTGAAGCAGCAAAACCACACGGAATAAAGGTTGTTGCCTGGTTTGAATATGGATTTGCCTCCGTTTATGGCGATAATTCCGGAGGGGCCTTAGTGGCTAAATATCCGTCCTGGGCCTCAAGAGATGCAGCAGGAAGTATCACAGAAAAGAATAAATTTTATTGGTTGGACGCATTCAATCCTGAGGTACAACAGTTTGTCAAAAAACTTATGGTGGAAGTGGTCCAGAAATATCCGGATCTTGCTGGTGTTCAAGGCGATGACAGGCTGCCTGCATTGGCATCAAACGGGGGGTATAATGCTTCCGTTACAGCAAGATATAAAACAGAAACCGGACGAACAGCTCCTTCTAACTATCTGGACTCACACTGGCTTCAATGGCGTGCAGACAAATTGTCCGATTTTGGGGAATACATTTTTAAGCATATAAAATCGTTGGAGGGTAACCAGATGGTCTCCTGGTCGCCTTCACCTTTTAGCTGGTCATTACAAAATTATCTGCAAGACTGGCCGGAATGGTTGAGAAGAGGTATAGTGGATCATATTCATCCACAACTTTATAGATATAATTTCAATGATTATAAAGCTTCCTTTGATCAGGCTTTAAATAATATGGCGCCATTCAATGCTAAAGAACTTATATTTAGCCCTGGAATTTTAGTAGGTATCGGGAGTGGAGATAGTGTTACTCCTGAAATTTTAGACCAGAAATTGGCCTATAACCGACAAAGGGGTATTGAAGGGGAAACCTATTTTTATTACGAAAGAATTAGAAAAAATAAGGGCTTTCAAGAGGTAATTAAAAAGTATAATAAATAAAAAAGCAAATATAAACGGTCCGGGTATTGTGTTTATTTAAATGAACAGTAGATAAGCAGTACCTGGACCTTTTTTTTTATCCCTAGGTCTTTCTCTAAAAGGCGCTTTTTGTAAGCAAAGTTTACATTTCTTGTTTTGCTAAGTTTATTATCCAGCGTCAAAGAAAAAGACCAAAATGTATCTTGTCCCCAATTTGTAATTTTTCAAGTTCGGAACTGGGGAAAGGAGACTGGTATATTTTGCCCTCATATAAAAGGGTGACCTGGCTCATTTCAGATTCACTCTTTTCCTTGGAAATAAGAATTCCCTGAACTGTAAAATTATTTTTTTCAATATACGGGTAGTCTATTAGTTTTTCATTTTCAAATTGTAAAAACCGATGGGCATAGGGCTTAATTTCTGAAATTTGATGACTAACCACTAAGGTCGTCATTGAATATTGTTGATGCATTTCATAAATGAATGACTGAACTGTTTTTTTAAGGGTTTCATCTAAGGCAGAAAAGGGTTCATCCAACAGCAGAAGAGCCGGTTTTGAAATGAGCGCCCTGGCAATAGCCACTCGTTGTTGTTGCCCTCCGGAAAGCTGATGGGGGTATCGTGTCAAATAATTATCTAATCCCAAGGTGTCGAGTATGCTTTGCAAATATTTCTTTTCAATCTTTTTTTTACAGGCAAATAGTATATTATCCAAGGTATTCATATTTGGAAATAAGGCATAATCTTGAAAAACCATACCAATATTTCTTTCCTGAGGAGGAATACATTGCTTGTTTTTGGTGTCATGCCAGACCTGCTCTCCCCAGCAAATGGTTCCATTTTGGGGCGGAATAAGACCGCTGATAAGTCTTAAAAAAGTCGTTTTTCCACTCCCTGAAATACCCGAAATGGAGACATATTCACCAAAGGGTATTTGCAGATTTGCCTCTATTTTTTGTATTCCCTGCAAGGTCGAAAAGGAGTGGAAAAGGTCAATTGAAAAATTCATTTCCTTACTAATTAGTGGTTTTTTTTCTCCACAAATGGACGAATCCAAGGAATACCAGGGTTATAAAAATAAGGGTTAAGGCATATTGATTTGCCTGCTGATAGTTCAAAGATTCAACGGCGTCATAGATGGCCATGGCCGCCAGTCTGGTTTCGCCAGGTATATTTCCTCCAATCATTAAAACAATGCCAAATTCTCCCATAGTATGGGTAAAAGTTAAGGCAATAGCAGTATAAATAGCTGGTTTGCAATTGGGTAATTGCACTTTTAGAAGGGTTTGCCATTTCGATTTACCCATCAAATAAGAAGCTTCCATGAGTTGTTTTGGTATTTTTTCGAGTCCGGCGTGTATCGGTTGTACCATGAAAGGTAAGCTGTAAATGATGGATCCCAATACTAATCCTGGAAAACTAAATATTAGTTTTACATCAAATAATTCATTGAAAATGAATCCTATATATCCATCAGGACTGAGAAGTAGTAACAAGTAAAATCCAATAACGGTAGGAGGCAAAACAAGGGGAAGGGTCACTATAATTTCTAAAATGGATTTTAAGATACCCTGACTACGGGAAAGATAAAAAGCAATGGGAATACTCACGCAAAACAAAATAGCCGTAGTTAATGAAGCTAGTTTTAAAGTTAAAAATAGGGTTTGATAAAAATTTTCTTCCAAGATTTTACTCTTTATCAGGCAATTGATAGCCATTTTTTAACAATATATCTTTTACCGCTGGTGTTTTCATGAATTCGCTGAAGGATGTGCTTGCTTTCCTGTTTTCTTTCCATCCCCATTGCGTGATGACTAAACCCTGGTAAATGGGTTCATATAAATGTTTTGGAACTTCCTGCCAATAACCTATATTTTTTAATTCAGGTGAAAATAATACCGATCTTGAAATAAATCCTACCTCACAAACGCCTGAATAAATGTATTGGGTAGCCTGGGCTATGCTCTCTCCAAGGACCACTTTAGAAGAAATTTTCTTCCAGAGTCCAGCTCTTTCTAAAGCTAATTTTGCTTGAAAACCGTAAGGAGCAGTGGTTGGATTGGGTATGGATATTTTGTTTACATTATGGTCTGTCAACAGGTTAAATAAGTCTTTGTTTTTTAAATCCTTCCTATTGGTCCATAGAACCAGGGAACCAATAGCATAGAGGTGTTGCTGTCCAACGCCCTTTCCTTCCTTGATAATTTTTCGGGTAAACAGGGTGTCAGCGGACACAAATAGATGAAATGGGGCCCCATTCAGTATTTGATGAGTCAATTTTCCAGAAGCACCAATCATTAATTCCACCTTTATTTTTTCTTTTTCTTCAAAAAGTGAGGCGATGTCCCGCATCGCAAATTGCATGTTTGCCGACACGGCAATGTTTATGGTCTGTGTAGGAATTTTTCTTTCCGAAGGTTCGCAACCCAAAAAGATAAAGATGAAGAACAGAAGGAGAAATCTCATGGTGAATTAATATGATGCCGTTTTTTACCTTGAAGCTGTATATAGTCTTTATATTAATCCTACTTATTAGGTAGTGTTTAATAAAAGTGTTAATATTGCGCACTTAACGGTTAAAGTTATCATTTTTATCGTTTATATTTAACTTTGGATTACTAAAATGCTAAATCAAGAACCTTGGCTGAAAATATTTTTCCACATTTTGATCAGATGATCTCCAGAGAATTTCGTGAAACCAAACTTGGGCAACGGAGTAAAGTTATTTGGTTAACGGGTTTATCTGGGTCGGGAAAAAGTACCATTGGATTAGCGCTGGAGAAAAGGCTTTTCCAGGAAAATTTTGTCGCTCAGTTACTGGATGGTGATAATATCAGGTCGGGCATTAACAAAAATTTAGGCTTTAGCGAGGAAGACCGGAAGGAGAATATTCGAAGAATTGCAGAAATTGCTAAACTGTATCTCTCCAGTGGTATCATTACCATTAATTCATTTATTTCACCCACCGCAGAGACGAGAAATATAGCAAAAGAAATCGTTGGAGACGGCGATTTTCTTGAAATTTATATAAATGCGCCTATGGCAACCTGCGAATCTCGCGATGTCAAAGGTTTATATAAAAAGGCGCGCGCAGGCGAAATTCAGGGATTTACCGGAGTTAATCAGGCTTATGAGGAACCTGAAAATCCAGCCCTTGAATTAAGAACCGATGTATTGAGCGTTGATGAGGCAGTGGATATTTTATTTACATTTCTGAAAAAGCATATTATTTTACCCTAGGCATATTTTATTATGGAACAATTTAATTATCGTCTTGATTACCTGAGGGAGTTAGAATCGGAATCCATTTTCATTATTCGGGAAGTGGCGGCGCAGTTTGAAAATCCTGTGATTCTCTTTTCGGGGGGTAAAGACTCTATTTTGGTTACGCATTTGGCAAGGAAAGCATTTTATCCGGCAAAGATACCATTCCCCTTGTTGCACATTGATACAGGTCATAATTTTGAGGAAACACTGACTTACCGAGACGAAATGGTCACCCGATTAGGCGTTCGGTTGAAAATAGCCTCTGTGCAGGAATTAATTGATACCGGAGAATTGGTTGAAGAAAACGGTTTTAATGCCACCAGGAATTATTTGCAAACCCCTGTTCTTTTGAAAGCAATAGAAGATGGTAAATATGATGTAGCCCTGGGTGGCGCAAGACGTGACGAAGAAAAGGCCAGAGCAAAAGAGCGCTTTTTCTCTCATAGAGATGAATTTGGCCAATGGGATCCGAAAAATCAACGTCCGGAATTATGGAACCTTTTCAATGGAAAGAAACGCCCGGGGGAACATTTTAGGGTATTCCCCATCAGTAACTGGACAGAACTGGATGTCTGGATGTATCTGGCTGTAGAAAAAATTCCTCTCCCCTCCCTTTATTTTAGCCATACCCGTTCCGTTTTTGAGAGAGATGGAATGCTACTTGCTAATCATCCCTCCATATTACGACGGGAAAATGAAGTTCCATTCGATGAAATCATTCGTTTTAGAACCATCGGGGACATCACTTGTACGGGGGCCGTTCGGTCTCCAGCTACTTCTTTAGATGATATCATTGAGGAAGTTGCTACTTCCAGAACAACAGAAAGAGGGGGTAGAGCAGACGATAAAAGGGCTGAAACGGCCATGGAGGATAGAAAAAAGCAAGGCTATTTTTAAAGTTTGAGTTTGTAATTATGAATCAGGAAAAAGCAGAACTACTACGTTTTACCACAGCTGGTAGCGTAGATGATGGAAAAAGTACCCTCATCGGGCGTTTGTTATTTGATGCAAAAGCAATTTTTGAAGATCAATTAGAAGCGATCAGACTTACCAGTGAAAGAAGAGGCGGCGATGAAGTTGATTTGTCACTCCTTACCGATGGTCTTAAAGCTGAAAGGGAACAAGGTATTACCATTGATGTAGCATACAGATATTTTTCTACACCAAAGCGTAAATTTATTATCGCAGACACCCCGGGGCATATCCAATATACCCGAAATATGGTCACGGGTGCTTCGACGGCCAATGTCGCTCTCGTTTTGGTTGACGCCAGACATGGCGTCATTGAACAAACTAAAAGACATGCATTCTTAGCCTCGCTTCTACAAATCCCCCATTTGGTGGTGTGTATTAATAAAATGGATTTAGTCGATTATAAAGAAGACGTTTATAATAATATTAAAGCCGAATTTGAAAAATTCAGTTTCAAACTGGATGTTAAGGATGTTCACTTTATTCCCATTTCAGCCCTAAAAGGGGATAATATCGTAGATAGATCCCAGAATATGCCTTGGTTTGAGGGTTCAACCTTGCTTTATTACCTTGAAAATGTTCACATCGGCAGTGATCATAATTTTATCGATGCCCGTTTCCCTATTCAGCAGGTGATTCGGCCAAATACCGATGAATTTCATGATTATAGAGGCTACGCTGGCAGAGTGGCAGGCGGAATTTGGAAAAAAGGAGATTTAGTGACCTTACTTCCTTCTGGTTTCCAATCGAAAATAGCAAAAATTGATTCCATGGACGGGGAATTGGAAGAGGCTTATCCTCCTCTTTCTGTTACGCTGTTGTTAGAAGATGATCTCGATTTAAGCAGAGGGGAAATGATTGTCAGGGAAAATAATCAGCCTAATGTTGAGCAAGATATTGAATTGATGATTTGTTGGTTTTCTGAAAAACCTATGCAACTTAACGGTAAATATACCCTCTTTCATACAACCCGGGAGGCCCGTTGTGTGATAAAGGAAATACGCTATAAACTGAATATTAATACCTTACACAGAGATCAGGAAGATCTGAAAATTGGAATGAATGATATAGGTCGTATTTCTATAAGAACTACCAAACCCTTATTTTTCGATAGTTATCGGAAAAATAGAATTACGGGGAGCGTTATTTTGATTGATGAGGGTACCAATGCAACCGTGGCTGCAGGAATGATTATTTAGCTTCAATAAATAGTCTATGCCCTATTTATTATTGTTTTTTCTTTGTATCTCTTTGTCGTTGTTTGGGCAGGAAGAACTAAAGCCAAATATTATTTTTATTCTTACCGACGATCAACGGTGGGACGCATTGGGTGTTGCTGGAAATCAAATCATCAAAACACCCCAAATGGATGAACTGGCAAATAAGGGTGTTTATTTTAAAAATGCCTTTTCAACTACCCCCATTTGTGCCGCCAGCCGAGCGTCTATTTTGACAGGTTTGTATGAACGAACCCATAATTATACTTTTCAGCAACCTGCATTGCAAAGCCAATACACGAACTTGATGTATCCCAAAATTTTAAAGGATAATGGATATCATGTTGGGTTTTATGGAAAATTAGGTGTAGCGATAGATCGTCCCGAGCAATATTTTGATGAAAGCGATTTTTATGACCGGGGTCCCCGGTCCGATAAGGGTGGTTATTTTTATAAAAAAATCGGTTCAGATACGGTTCACCTCACCCGTTATGCTGGTCAACAGGCGCAGGACTTTATTTCAAATGCGCCAAAAGACAAACCATTTTGCCTTTCTGTTTCTTTCAGTGCACCGCACGGACATGATTCGTCAGTAGAACAGTATTTTTGGCAGGAAAAATCTGATGCCTTGTACGAAAAGGACGTTTTTCCAGAACCTTCCTTAGGGGAAGATCTCTATTTTGACAGACTGCCAGCTGAAGTTAAAAATGGATTCAATAGGGTAAGATGGAAATGGCGTTTCGATACCCCTGAAAAGTATCAGCGTATGATGCGAGGTTATTATCGGATGATCACTGAAATTGACGACGAAATTGGCGCCTTAAGAAATATTTTGGAAAAAAAAGGGCTGGCTGAAAATACCATTTTTATCGTTATGGGCGATAATGGTTATTTTACAGGGGACAGGCAATTGGCAGATAAATGGTTAATGTACGATCCTTCCATCCGCATTCCTCTGATCATTTTTGACCCAAGAATGCCGAAAAAGTCCCGTGTTGTATCGGATATGGTATTAAACATCGATATCACCAAATCCATTCTTGATTTTGCGGGGATAAAATCACCTGGAAATTATCAGGGGGAAAGTTTGAAGCCCTATCTGAATCGTCCTACTTATTCTTTACAACGCGATTTCATTTTGATTGAGCATCTTTGGAAATTACCTGACATACCCTCCAGTGAAGGGATCAGGACAGATAAATGGAAATACTTTAGATATAGATTTATAAATGCGCCGGAGGAGCTCTATGATTTGAAAAATGACCCCATGGAAACCAAAAATCTGGCACAGGAGAAAAGTTATCAAAAGATTCTTAGAAAACTGAGACATAAATTTACCAGGAAGGTTCAGCAAATAACGGATGAGCAACTTTTTTAAAGTCATTTATAGTTATTAAATCAGATTAAACCGAATATTAACGAAGAAACCACTAAGGATTACATTGCTTTTCAGTGTATTTTTACTACATTTAAAGAGTTAATAATTAATGAGGCTCCATTGAACCGTATTAAAGAAGTTCTGAAAGAAAAAGGTATCTCGCAAAATTGGTTTTCTAAAAAAATTGGATAAAAGCTACACTACCATTAACGTGTATTCTGGTAATGTTAGACAACCAAGTATCGAAGATTTGTAACCCGTTGCAAAAAATTTGGAATTTAACGCAAAAGATTTATTGAGAGAAGTAAAATGAGTTTAGAGAACCATTTAAAGAAAAGCCTTTGTTGAAAAAATTAGCCCTGGGGCGGGAAATTTCAGGATTAGCAGCCTATGAGTAGCAAATTAACCTTCGTACAAAAGGAGATTGAAAATCGAATTTTCTATTTTCGCGGCACACAAGTCATGCTTGATAGCGATTTGGCTAATATATATCAGGTAGAAACACGTGTGCTGAATCAAACTGTAAACAGAAACATAGCCCGTTTTCCGGAATTGTTTCGTTTCCAGTTAACTGAAGCTGAGTTTGAAAATTGGAAATCACAAATTTTGATGTTTGATAATCACAACTTGAAATCACAAAATGTGATATCAAGTGTACATGGAGGTCGCAGAACGCTCCCTTATGCATTCACTGAGCAAGGCGTGGCAATGCTTTCCGCTGTATTGAGGAGTGATATGGCAGTAAAAGTTAGCATCCAAATAATCAGCGCTTTTGTTGAAATGCGTAAATTAATCGCTAATCATAGCGGATTATTGCAACGAATGGATGGTATTGAACGCAAGCAATTAGAAACTGACCAAAAATTTGAAAAAGTCTTGAAAGCCCTGGAAAGTAAAAACGCTATCCCAAATCAAGGCGTATTCTTTGACGGTCAAATTTTCGATGCCTACGAATTAGCTTCCAAAATCATTCGTTCTGCTAAAACAAGTATTGTGTTAATTGATAATTATATAGACGAAAGCACTTTAACGCATTTATCAAAAAAAACAAAAGCGGTAATGGTGCTATTATTAACCAAAACCATGTCAAATCAATTAACTTTAGATGTAAAAAAAGCCAATGAACAATATGGTAATTTTGAGATCGGAGTATTTGCCAGCAGCCATGACCGCTTCATAATTATTGACAATACCGACGTGTACCACTTGGGGGCTTCGTTAAAAGATTTAGGTAAAAAATGGTTTGCATTTTCAAAGATGGACAAAAGCTCCGTTTCAAGTATCATAAAAGAAATCGACAATGAGTAAAGAGAAATTGATAGTAGCGTTTAGATTGCCTGAGTTTAAGAATGAGAGGGAATCGATCAGGTTCAAGAAACTGACAAATATCTGAAATTGTTCTTGGGATTCTCCAAGGTCAGTTCAAGATTAACTTACTGCAAAGTCTGATGGTTTAAATTAGCTTAAAATGGCTGATGTACCATCAGATTCTAAATAAATAACGGGGATAAAAGAAAAAAATGAAAAGGAAAAATTGATGGGTTATTTTATTTTTTTGAATGGTATAACAAATCAAACAGCATGGAACATCATTTCAAATAGATTTTGGGTATCCTCCACTTTTCCGCCACTGATGTACCGACATTTCATATTGCCATTAACAGGCTCTTAATGAGGTAATAACCATTCAGAAGGGGAAATATCCAACCATTCACTATGTAAACTACAAGGAGAGGTTTTTTTCTGGAAATATTCAGGAAAATGCATTTAAATGGGAGATTCACAGATACTTTTGAGACTCAAATCGCCACCAAGACATTCTTTGTAAAAAGTCATAGCCTACCCGGCCTAACCATCAAAAAGTAAATTAAAAGATGATTTCATATTGGAGATTGAATAGAAATATCAGCATGATTTATAAAACGTTGCGGGAACAGCCTCCAGGTTCATCTCTATTTTTTTTGCAGCATTGGTAATAGATAAACCACCAAGATTGGTACATCTTAAGGTATGATGAATCTCATCGCCGACCGCTTTCATTGTCTCAATCACCTCATCCAGGGGGATTAAATAGGCATAATTTGACAAGGCCATATTGGCACAAGCTACCGCATTGGAAGCGGCCATAACATTTCTACCAAGGCAAGGAGCTTCCACCCGATTACCAATTGGGTCACATATAAGGCCAAGTGAATTCTGTAAAGCAAGGGAGGCGGCACCAATGGCCTGTAACAGAGTTCCACCTTTTAAGCCAACCAAAGCAGCTGCGGCCATTCCCCCTGCGGAGCCTGTTTCTGCCATACAACCCCCCACTTCAGCAGCAAAAGTTGCGTTTTTCGCTATAAAAACACCAATTAATCCCGCAGAGAGTAAGGCCTTCACTATATCCTCTTCTGGCAAGTTCATGGAATGTGACATGCCAAAAACAGCACCGGGCAATGCGCCACAGGAACCTGCCGTTGGAGCGGCAACGATGATGCCCATAGAACTTTTAACCTCCATAACTGCAGAAACATACATCGTAATTAAATTATTGGCATCACCGCCTAATAATTTATGGGATGATAATTTATCCTGGAACTGTAAAGACTGACTGCCTAAAATCCTGTCTTCATAATGAGTTCCCTTTAATCCAGTTTGAATGGATTGACTCATTATTCTGACGATTTTCCTCATCATTTCAAATACTTCAGTTTCAGAAATATTACCTCTCAGTGCTTCATACCTTACCGCCAGTTGCCATAATTCCAGCTGTTTTTCATCATTATATTCAAACATTTCCTGGCAGTTATTGAAAGGAACTACCATATCTTTTCTGGCTTTAATAGGTAAAACCGGATGAATGATTTTAATTTTAGCAACCCCTTCCTGTTGGCTTAACTTATCCAATAAATCTTTAGGTATCAATTCCTGGGTCTTAATTTCCAAAAAACAAGAGAGGCCGGCATGGAATTCCATGAATTCTGGAGCTATGGAATCAAGGATAATTGGGAAAAGAGAGGATGGATGATCACAATAAATAAGGGTTTCAAAATAATCTCCTGCCATAGAAACCTTATGCTGGTCGATGTCTATTACCTCAATCATACCTCCACCGGTGGAAATAGCGGTTAAGGAATGAATTTCCTTTGCATTGGTTAAGGTTAACTTATAGGTATTTGGATGATTTGCCTGAATATCTTTAATTTCGATATGAACGAAAATGCCGTATGATTCCAGGTAATTTTCCGACAAAGGGAGTCTTTCATCATAAGCTTCCCAACCCATGAATCCGCCAAAAATACCCATATCGGAGCCTTGACTTTTATGCGTGGTGGCAAGAGATCCGTTTGGATCAAATTCAATATAAATATTAGTCAATTCGTTGTTCATCAAATCCCTACACATTCTACCAATTCGGAGGGCTGCGGCACAATGGGAACTGGAAGGGCCTCGCATTACAGGTCCGATGACATCGTTGAAAATACTAGGGCTTGCACTCATTTTCATTTATTTTAGAATTCATTTCATTTATCCAAATTAGCTTTTTATCTTAGATATTCATAGTGTTCAAACACTTAAATTTTAAACAAAAATAATTGTAAGGAAATGGTAATATTTATATGGATCATATTGGGAATACTGACCTGTTGGTTTTCAATAACCTTTGTCATGGATTTCCTTAAACACAAGGATAATCTGGAAAAGGTAAGTTGGGTGAAAACAGGATTGATTGGTTTTTTTGTCAACTTTATTGATGTATTAGGCATTGGCGCCTTTGCCCCGCAAACGGCTCTACTCAAATTTACTGGTCAAACGGAGGATAAGTTGCTGCCTGGCACGCTCAATGTAGCAAATACAATACCTGTTTTAATTCAGGCGATTATATTCATTACAGTCATAAAAGTGGAACCTATCACCTTAATTACCATGCTCTTATCGGCGGCTGTAGGTGCTGTTTGGGGGGCTGGCATTGTTTCCAGATTAAAAGTAGATCATGTCAGATTAATTATGGGCATTGCCTTAATTATCACCGCTGGTTTTATGGTAGCGGTAAATATGGAATGGATAAAAGGCGGAGGGACTGCCATAGGTTTATCCGGGTATAAATTAGTATTTGCCATAGCGGTCAATTTCTTACTGGGGGCTTTAATGACGGCAGGCATTGGTTTATACGCGCCATGCATGGCCATGGTTTTCTCCCTCGGATTGTCCCCGCAGGTAGCCTTTCCAATCATGATGGGATCTTGTGCTTTTTTAATGCCTCCTGCATCTATCAAATTCATCAAAGAAGGAGCTTATAATAGGAAAGCCGCCTTTTCAATGGCCATTCCTGGCATTGTTGCCGTTTTTATTGCTGCATTTATAGTAAAATCTCTTCCTTTGGCATCTTTGCGTTGGTTAGTGATTGTCGTTATTCTTTATACGGCCATCCTCTTACTTCGTGCTTTTAAACGTTCCTAGCATAAATTTCCTTACTTTTAAGTAGCTTTTGTTCATCTTAAAATTCTTTAATAAATGGCCGTTTCATGGAAGGGAGTATTTCCCGCAATTACAACTAAGTTCACCTCTCAAAATCAGTTGGATTTGGGATTGTTTAAAAAAAATCTAGGTGCTCAGTTAGATGCTGGCATAAATGGTATTGTTCTTGGGGGGTCCCTGGGGGAGGCCAGCGTATTAACGAATGATGAAAAGGAAATTTTAGTAAAGGAAACCTTGTTATTTGTTGAAGGTAAGGTCCCTGTGATCATTAATATTGCAGAAGGAAGCACGGATGTTGCCATTGAACTGGCGCAAAAAGCATCCCTTTGGGGCGCTCAGGGTCTCATGTTATTACCTCCCATGCGGTATAAAGCCGATGACAGAGAAACCGTTCAGTATTTCAAGGATGTTGCAGAAAGCACGCCACTTCCTATCATGATTTACAATAATCCGGTAGATTATAAAATTGATGTCACCATTGATATGTTCGCGGAATTAGCTTCCATGTCAAATATTCAAGCCATTAAGGAATCAACACGTGATGTTACCAATGTCACCCGGCTTCGAAATGCGTTTGGGGACAGATTCAGCATTTTATGCGGCGTTGATACCTTAGCATTAGAGGAATTGGTATTAGGAGCCGATGGCTGGGTAGCAGGTTTGGTATGTGCTTTTCCCGCAGAAACAGTAGCTGTATTTAAGTTAGTTAAAGCAGGCAGAATAGAAGAAGCCATAAACATTTACAGGTGGTTTATGCCTTTATTGGAATTGGATATACATTCAAAATTAGTGCAATACATAAAATTCGCAGAGTCAAAAACAGGATTAGGTTCAGAATACGTGAGGAGACCAAGATTAAAATTGGAAGGGGCTGAGCGTCAAAGAATTGAAAATATCATTGACACAGGCATTAAAAACAGACCTGTTTTACCAAACCATTAAAAAATGGAGGATGGCTAAAAAGATAGGATTACAATAAAGTTCTATTTGACGCTACCCGAATAACTGACAAAGGCGATGAATCTGCTGTCTGGCGACCAGGACGGTGTATTTATCGTTCCTTGCCCACCATATAGATAGGCGATGGTTTTGGGAAATCCTCCCATTACAGGCATTAATTTAAGGCTGACTGGTTTGCAGCCAGGATGTTGCGTTGGATCAATATCATCTTCAAAAGAGATATAAGCTATCCATTTACCGTCAGGTGAAATATGCGGAAACCAATTATTATATTGGTCGAAAGTCAATTGTTCCAATGATGTACCATCGGGTTCCATGCGCCAAAGTTGCATGGTACCCGTCATACTACCATTGAAATAAATCCATTTACCATCAGGTGAACCTTCAGGTCCGTCCACATGACCAAAGGTAAAACGAGTTAATTGGGTCTCTTCACCCGATGCTATATTGGTCTTAAACACATGATAAAGCGAGTTTCGGCTGGTATCCCTTCGCCCCACATAATACACTTCCTTATTATTTGCTACCCAGCCATGCAGATAAGATGGTGTTTTTTCGGTAACTAATCTAGGTTCACCCCCTGAGAGAGGCAGTATATAAATCGTTGATCCACCACCAAATAAGCCGGCTCGGTGAGAACTGATACCCAACCATTTTCCATCAAATGAAATCACATGGTCATTATTGTTTCTATTGGCATTTCCTGTATTGAGTTTTGATGGAGCGACTTTACCATCAATAGGTATGGTCCAGATATTTCCTTTGCTATTGAATAACAGGTGTTTGCCATCTGGCATCCAGTTAGGCGCTTCAAAACGAACAGGGCTTTCATAAATCACCCTTCGATTTCTGGTAAAAACATCCAACATTTCCAATCTGCTACCCAGACTGTCCGCACCATTAAAATTAAAAGAAGGCGGCATCATTTTATCCACCCTAACGTTCCATATATGAACTTCCTCTATGGCATCAGAGTTATTTGAGCACACAAATAGGCCCACAAAGGGATTTTTACCTATATTTTCCAACGTCACAGCACCATAAGATTGCAAAGGTTCACCTTCATTGGCAATCCGCATCGTGTAAGTATCCCCTTTTCGTTCCAGTTGGATAGTACGAGCTTTTTTCTTTGGAAATATCAATTCGTCTTTCCCATTTCTCATATATGACCCGCGTATTTCACGCCAGGTAGCCATAGTTAAACCGTCGCCCTGAATGGTGGATGTAAAATGCACTGCATCTTCCTCTAAACTTTCTCTTACCATCCAACCTAGTTTACGACGAGGATCTTTGGCGATGGGGTCAGCAAACTCAAAATTAGCCGTAACTATAAAATCGCCTTGCATTCTACTGGAAAGAAAATAGAATTCATCCTTGTTCAACCCAATTTGACTACCCGCTCCTTTTAGTTTATACACTTGGTTTTCAACATCGTAAAATGCGCTACCCCTTAATTTTGGTTTTCCAATATCATTTGCTGAATCAAACACACCCAAATTTTGAGATTGCGAAAAACAGGGGATAGAAAAAACAAAAAGGGGTAGGAACAAGGTCAAATATTTGTAATTCATCATCGGAAATGGCTTTGGTAAATGAATATAAGTATAAAGGGCGAGAAAAGGAGGGGTAGGGGGATATTTTTACGGCTTGTAAAAGACATTTGGCCTATCTTTACATCAAAATTGGACGATATTATGCAAATGGCAGATTAAATTTTATGGCATTTTTAAAACCTATTATTAATGGCTCTGGGTATGATTTTAAAGAAGTTCAGATATCAGATGAAAAAAGGTTAGATCTTGTTATAACCTATATAAATCATAAATATATTGCTGAATTAAAACTTTGGCATGGTGAAAAAGCACATGAAAAAGGATTATTACAATTAGCCGATTATTTGGACAGGCAAGCTGTAGATGAAGGCTATTTATTAATTTTTGACCATGCTAAGGTGAAGAAGTGGGATTCGAAATGGATTGAATCCAATGGGAAAAAGATTTTTTCGGTTTGGGTTTAATGGAGTTACTGCCAATGTATGGATATCAATGTACCTATTTTTTATGTCTAAATGCTATTCCTCTAAATGAGGCACCAGCATTTATGAAAAATAGCTTACCTTGACAACAAGAAAAAAATAAAAATTGATAAAGGTATTCATAGCCACAAGCCTGGATGGTTATATTGCAGACTTGAATGGTTCCGTAGATTTTTTATACGACTATCCGGATACTGAAGGAGAGGATATGGGCTATCTTGCATTTATAGCTTCCATCGACGCTTTGGTCATGGGTCGCAAAACTTTTGAAACGGTGCTTGGATTTGATGTTGATTGGCCTTATGACCTTCCAGTATTTGTCTGGACCACTGAACTTAGGGAAGTTCCATCCCTCCTGGAAGGAAAGGTTCATCTGATTAGTGGTAGCGCAGGTAACTTAGTTCAACAATTGAAGACATCAGGATATAATAACCTTTATATAGATGGTGGAATGACCATACGTTCCTTTTTGAAAGAGGATCTGGTTGATGAGATAACTTTAACCACTATTCCCGTTTTACTTGGTTCTGGTATCCCACTTTTTGTTCCAACAAACGGGAGCATTTCCTTCACATGTATCGCAAGCAGATGCTTTCCTAATGGCGTAACACAAAGTAAATACAAGCGAAAGTAGCAGTTGAATTATTACCACTTCCAACCCTTCCTATTTTTCACCTCTAAGTAGTATTTTGATACTAATATGTATTTTTGAACCTATGATAAGCATCTCTATTAGCTGTCAACTATAAAACCTGTTTTTTCATCTTTTTATCATACCGCACCCATGGTTGCTATCGATAAAATCGGAGTAAAGAATTTACATATTGAGGATTTTTATGGATTGAATCGTTATTTAATGTAATATTATATGCTATTGTGAATTAATATTTACAGGTTATCCTGTATAGACGCGATACATCACGTCTATACAGGATAATTTTTATAATGATTTAATTCTCAGATTCTTAAATCGAACTTCTGAGCCATGGCCTAGAAAACCAATATGTCCCTTGGTGCGTTGTAATCCAGGATGATTCTTATGATCCAGGGTACCATTTTCAGAGGCTTCTTTTAAGTCGCCATCAACGATAATCTGCCCATTTAGAGTCACTCTGATTCTATCCCCTTCGATACGAATTTCCTCCTCATTCCATTGGCCAACTGGCTTCAGAAATTCCCTTTTTGCAGGAATTATACCATAAACGGAACCATGATATTGATAAGGTTCAAGATTCGCATAAATAGGTGAAGTATTATCAAGGACTTGAATTTCCATTCCCACATAAGCGGCGTCTCCCTCTAAAGGAGTTCTTATGCCAATACCATTATTCGCGCCTGGGGTAAGCTGGAAATCGAAACGGAAAATAAAATCATCATATTCCTTTTCTGTATATAAATTTCCTTTTCCACCCGCGGTAGGGTCAATGAGAATCGTTTGATCTACCACCTTATAATCGGTCATATTTCCTACCCAACCTTTCAAATCCTTTCCATTAAATAAAGAAACAAATCCGTTGGTTTCTTCTTCCGGAGTCAGACTAATCTGATTACTTTTTATCTCCCTTACATACACATCACGGAATGCCAAATCGGTACCATGTGCCTGAAGCTCAATAGGTCCAACAGGAAAAATAGGTAATTTTCTGTCCCAGTAGTTTTCCAGCGTAACATTGTCCACCACCAATTCTCCATTTAGATATACGGTTACTTTTTCACCTACCATTCTGATGAAAAAAGTATTCCAGTCGCCTATGGCATTGTCCATTAATTTTAATGGTTTGGAAGGATTATTTTTATTATTGTAAAGACCGCCTGAACCTACGTTAGCTCCAACATCAACACGGGTAGTGTCCCAAATTTGAACCTGTGGAGTTCCTCTCAGATAAATGCCGCTATCTCCATTTTTAGAAATTCTCCAGTCCACCCACATTTCAAAATCGGCATAATCCTTAATAGAGCAAAGATTTTCATAACCTGTTCCTGTAAATCTTATTTCGCCATTAACAACTGTCCAGTTAAGCGGTAATTTAGCATCAGCCTCTTTCTGTTTTGCGGCTAAAACATCAGGCGTCATGGCAGCACGAGCTATAGGATTTTCCACAAGGCCTTGCCAACCTGAAAGATCTTTTCCATTAAACATAGGTACAAATCCTTCAGTTGCTGGCATTTGAGCTAACCATGTTTTGATATTCTCTCTGGTATAATCACTTTCTGCACCACTTAAAATGGTCATACATTTTTCTAAAACTGGTCTCACGGTGGCACCAAAAAGCCCGGCTTTACCACCCGATTCAGGCAAAGAAATATCTGTACATGCTTGTGCTGCAGCTTGTTGCACTTTTGCATCGTCTAAGAAAGTAGCTACGGTAATAAAAGA
>JAIYCH010000064.1 GCA_027488135.1 Saprospiraceae bacterium
ATAAAATCGGCTGGAAAATTCTGTTCAAATTTTTCTTTATTTTCGAATGGGTAATGCCATTGAGCGTAGGGCATGGCTCCTGAATCGAACCAAACGTCAATAAGATCTAATTCTCTGTAAAGCTTTTCCCCTGTAGAGGAAATCAGGATGATTTCATCCATGTAAGGCCTGTGCAAATCGGCGGGAACGGATTGTTTCAACCCCAGTGCTGTATTTGCCTTCTCAATCTCATTTTTTAGATGCTCAATGGATTCAATACAAATTTCTTCTTTGGCATCACTACTACGCCAAATTGGCAGAGGAATACCCCAATATCTGGAACGTGAGAGATTCCAGTCCTGAAGATTTTCAAGCCATTTTCCAAAACGGCCTTCCCCGGTAGAAGCTGGTTTCCAATTGATGGTTTGATTTAACTGCACCATTCTTTCCTTCAGGCTCGACGTTTTGATAAACCAGGAATCTAAAGGATAATAAAGAATCGGCTTATCTGTCCTCCAGCAATGAGGATAAGAGTGAACATATTTTTCAGAAACGAATAATTTATTTTCAGTTTTAAGTTTTATGGTAATGTCGGTATCTACTGATCTTTCCTCTTTTTGCCCATAATCCTTCACATATCGTCCTGCAAAATCAGTTACCTGTGAGACAAATTTGCCTTGTTTATCAACTAAAGGCATTGGATTGCCATTAACGTCGGGAACGGTAAGCGCGGCGATACCATTTAGTTTGGCTACTTTAAAGTCGTCCGCACCGAAAGTTGGCGAAATATGAACAATACCTGTACCATCACTCGTTGTGACAAAATCGCCCAAAATGACTTCAAAAGCCTTTCCTTCAGGAATGACATACGACAAAAGCTGTTCATAATGAATACCTTCCAATTCTCTTCCCGTATATTCACCCACTATTTCTATGTAAGGAATAGGCTGATTACCCGCTTTCATCTGATCGGGTTGTAAATCGGGCTGTTGCTCGCTAAAATAGGATGAAAATCTGTCTTTGGCCAAAATGACAAAACATTCTTCCTTGGTATATCTATTAAAAGTGTGAACTTTAACGTATCGGATATCTTTTCCAACGGCTAGCGCGGTATTGGACGGCAAAGTCCAGGGCGTTGTTGTCCATGCAAGAATAAAAGTATTTACTTCCCCTTTAACTTTGAACTGAGCGACAGCTGAAATATCTGTAATTTCCTGATAAGCATTGGGCATATTCAGCTCATGAGAGCTCAGACCGGTACCTGCTGCGGGAGAATAAGGTTGAATAGTATAACCCTTATAAAGTAAACCTTTTTGATATAACCGAGAAATCAACCACCAAACCGATTCAATATATTCATTAGTATAAGTAACATAAGGATTCTCAAGATCTACCCAATACCCCATTTGCTTGGTGATGGCATCCCATTTATCTTTATAACGCATGACGGTTTCACGACATTTATCGTTATATTCCTCTACTGAAATTGATTTGCCGATATCCTCTTTAGTAATGCCCAGTTCTTTTTCAACACTTAATTCAATGGGTAAACCATGGGTATCCCACCCCCCTTTTCTCTCCACTCTTTTACCCTTCATCGTTTGAAAGCGACAAAAAATATCTTTTATGGCACGTGCCATCACATGATGAATTCCAGGCATACCATTTGCTGAAGGGGGACCTTCATAAAATACGAAAGGCTGATTAGAATCTCTTTGATCGATACTTTTCTGAAAAATTTGAGCATTATCCCAATATTCAAGAATTTCCTTATCAATTTGAGGCAGATTAAGTCCTTTAAACTCTTTAAACATATTGTTTATTTTGGAAAAAGAAAGATAGTAAAATAGGATTTTAATGCAAAAGTAAGCAATTAAGGGTTTTTCTCACCCAAAGACATCGTTTGTGCACGTAAAAAAGGCAATAATTCTGAAATGACATTTTTTGACTGCCATTCTGCCGGTGTTATTGGTTTTCCGATAGATACAAAAAGGGGTTTACCCATTTTATTTTTCACCTCAAACAATAGGAGGCCTAACCTTAAATTCATGTGAATATAACTGGCCAATTGGAACCAAAAACTATTATTTCCATGAAAATACAAAGGAATTACGGTTGCTTTAGATTGAGTAATAAGTTTAACTACGAATCTTTTCCACTCTAAATCGATGGGTTCCTTCCCTGGAAAAGGGGCAGTTGCGACAGCACCTGATGGAAAAATAGCGATGGCTTCTCCATTTAAAAGTCTATTTATTGCTTCTTGTCGGGTATTAATATTTGTCTTCATTGCTTCAGGTATTTCCCTAAAATCAATGGGCAGTAAAAATGGATCCAATTGCGGATTTCTGCATAGGACGGCATTTACCAGGATAGCAAATTTGTCTCTAACTTTTGAAATAATCTCTCCAAGAGCCAGACCATCAACGACGCCAAACGGATGATTGGCAATAAAGATGATTGGACCATCACGGGGAATATCCATGATTGAAAAACCGTCAAAGCATAAGTTTATATCTAACTCCCTAAGGGCGGCACTCATCAGATCTTTTCCAGGCAGGCCTCTATTCAATACTTCATTATATTTTTTTTCAATAAGATTCCTACCGGTCAGGCCCTCCACCCATTGAATAATCAATTTCGTCATCCACGGATCTCCAGGTTCTGAATAGGAAAGGGAAGTATGGGTTTCTTTTGCTTTATTCATGGGGAAGTTATATTTAAGATTGCACAAAGATAAGCAGCAACATTATAATTTTTTCAAAGCCTGTTTACTTCGTGAAATAAAGTGGAGATGGCGGGGTACGAAGAAAAAAATTGGGCTATTACAACATCAAACATTTTTATTTTTTTGGCATAAAAACTGCTAACAGGTACTCAAACGCACCTTGAAATTTAAAATTTAACATGGCATATAAATAGTTTACCATTTCTTTGTATTAAATTCATAAAATGAACCTTCGCAAAGCAGTTTTTGGAGTGCCCGTTATATTACTGATGCTAACTATAATATACAGTTTAGCAGATGGGAACGGCTTCTTAACCATTACAAATACTGCCAACCAATGGATATTGAATCATTTTGGATGGCTATTTGCTTCTGCTGCTATTATTGGCTTAATTCTGGTTATTCTCCTTTACATTTCACCCATTGGCGGCATAATCATAGGAGGTAAAGACGCAAAGCCACTGCTGAATAAACTACATTGGTTTTCCATTTCACTATGTACAACCATAGCGGTGGGCATTTTATTTTGGGCTACTGCCGAGCCACTTTATCACTTCAACACACCACCCGATGGATTAGGTATTGAGCCTAGAAGCGAGTCAGCGAAGATTTTTTCCATTTCCACCTTATTTTTACACTGGACTTTTATACCCTACAGCATTTACACCCTGACTGCCCTCATGTTTGCCATCGGCTTTTATAATTTAAAACAACCCTTTCAAATTGGCAGTTTACTCATGCCAATACTCGGTGAAAAAAGATCACAGAAACTTTCCCCTTACGTTGACAGCATTAGTTTATTTAGTTTAGTGGCAGGCATGTCGGCCTCCATGGGTGCCGGGCTACTTACCCTTTCCGGCGGCATAAATCAATTTTTTCCTACGGCAAAAACGCAAACAAACCTCGGGTTCATTGCCTTTTTTTTAACCATAACCTTTATATGGTCTGCTGCATCGGGACTACAAAAAGGGATTAAATTATTATCGAATATTAATATCATTGGCTTTATCATCCTTATTGGCTGGTTCATCTTTTTTGGCCCATTCAACGAAATATGGTACCATTTTGGCTCGTATTTTTCTAATTTCGCCACTACGCTTATCCCAAAAAGTTTAGCTTTAGGCATTGATAAAAGCTGGGCAAATAGCTGGACTATCTTTTATTGGGCCAATTGGCTGGCATGGACCCCTATTTCTGCCTTATTTTTAGGCCGATTGGGAAGAGGTTATAATATTAGGACCTTCATAAGGTTTAACCTCCTTTTTCCAAGTCTTTTTTCCATGATCTGGATGTTTCTATTTGGCGGGTATTCCCTTTATTTTGACCAGCTATTTGATGGCGCGTTATATCAACTTTTGTTAAAAAAAGGTCCGGAAACCATTATTTTTGAAATAATAAAACAACTTCCATTGGCTACCTGGTGGATTATTTTTTATTTCCTTTTAGTATTTATATCTTTTGTAACGGCTGCTGATTCTAATACGTCGGCAATGAGCGCATTGAGTACTAAAGGTATTTCTGAAAATGAAGAAGAGGCACCTTACCTAATCAAAATTATTTGGGGTGTCATTGTTGGACTCACTGCCTGGATTATGGTTAGCCAAGCAGGCATAGATGGTGTCAAAATGGCATCTAATCTTGGTGGATTCCCTGCTCTTTTTTTATATCTCTTCGTTATTGCGAGTACTTTTCGCATGTTAATTCAGGGTAAAAATAGTACTGTATTTAAAGAAGGTAAAAAATGAACGATTGGGAAAAGATATTGATACTTGGCACCGATCATCTACCTGTAACCCCTGAAATACGAGCATTCTGGGCAACTGCTGGCATAGATTCTTCTTTGAATGATACCGCATTTATGCGCATTTCTTTGGCCATGCATGTTGGATGTAAGAAGATATCTCCCGCTCTTTTCATACCAACTTACGAAAAAACAAGCGCTTCATTCGTCGATAATTCATCTGATTTCGCTGTCAATACCTTGGCAGAAAATGAAAAAATCATTTCATTTCAAGAACTCACTTATCTTAAAAAAATATTTAAAAATAACCGCTTTCTGGACATCCAGTTAGCCTTGTTTAACATGGTAAAGGAAGGAAATAGATTAGTTCCCGTTTTGCTTTTACCCACC
The DNA here is from genome assembly GCA_027488135.1 of Saprospiraceae bacterium. GTDB lineage: Bacteria > Bacteroidota > Bacteroidia > Chitinophagales > Saprospiraceae > BJGN01. The sequence continues at coordinate 4,836 of JAIYCH010000064.1, forward strand.
TTGTTTGATATAGCTTGCCAGGATGCATTTTATTACAAGAGATTGCAACCTGTCATTCCTGAAAAAGGATATCAGTTATTGCCAAAAAATAAAAAATGGCGTTCCCTTTTACCATTAAATGATGAGAACGTATGGTATGTTGGCACTTTTTCTGAAAGAATTGC
>JAIYCH010000010.1 GCA_027488135.1 Saprospiraceae bacterium
AAACCAATAATTACGGAAAATACCACACTGAAACACCAACACCAGCATGATTAATTACGGAAAATACTACGCTAAAACACCAACACCAGCATGATTAATTGCGGAAAATACCACACTGAAACACCAACACCAGCATGATTAATTACGGAAAATACCACACTGAAACACCAACATCAACATAATAATTACGGAAAATACCACACTGAAACACCAACACCAACAATCCTCCCCTCTACAACTTCTTTTTCAATTGCACCACTTCATCCCGATATTGGGCAGCTAAAATAAAATCTAAATCTTTTGCAGCGGCTCTCATTTTCTTTTCAACTTGAGTTATTCTTGTTTCCACCTGATCTCGATCCATATAGGCCATTTCTGGTTCTGCCACCTTATCATTGGCATAATCAGCTATATTTGTCGGACGTCCACCTCGAATATCCAGGATGGAGCGTTGGTTCATAATCTCCTCTTTACTTTTGAAAACCGTTTCAGGCGTAATGCCCTCCTTTTCATTATAGGCCATTTGAATAACTCTCCGACGCTCTGTTTCATCGATGGTCCTTTGCATGGAATCGGTCGTCTTGTCCGCATAAAATATGACTAAACCATTAGCGTTTCTCGCCGCACGACCCGCAGTTTGGGTCAATGATCTGTCATTTCGCAAAAATCCTTCTTTATCTGCATCGAGAATGGCGACGAGAGATACTTCTGGCAAATCCAATCCTTCACGAAGTAAATTCACCCCTACCAATACATCAAATCCACCCATTCTTAGGTCCCTAAGTATTTCCACCCGTTCCATCGTATCTACCTCAGAATGTATAAATCGCACTTTAATCTGTACTTTACTAAGGTATTTTGTCAACTCTTCGGCCATACGTTTTGTCAGCGTGGTCACTAATACCCGTTCATTTTTAAGCACCCTTTTATTTATTTCATCCAATAAGTCATCAATCTGATTAATACTGGGACGAACCTCAATGGGAGGATCGAGTAAGCCCGTTGGCCTAATAATTTGTTCCACAATTTCACCCGAAGTTTGTTCCAATTCGTATTCTGCTGGCGTGGCGCTGACGTAAACAACCTGATTTATGACGCCTTCAAATTCCGTGAAATTCAGGGGTCTATTGTCCATCGCTGAGGGAAGTCGAAATCCATAACTCACCAGGCTTAATTTTCTGGCTCTATCCCCGCCAAACATACCCCGAATCTGAGGGATGGTCACATGACTTTCGTCTATAACCATTAGATAATTATCTGGAAAATAGTCTAGCAGGCAAAATGGGCGGGTTCCTGGGCGACGACCGTCAAAAAATCTTGAATAATTCTCCACCCCACTGCAATACCCCAATTCGCGCATCATTTCCATATCGAAAGAAGTCCTTTCGTGAATCCTGCGGGCTTCCAGAATTCTGCCATCTTTTTCGAAAAATGCTTCCTGCTCCTTTAGTTCGGCATCAATTTCCTCCATAATAAGACCCATTCTATCTTTTGGCGCAACATAAAGATTAGCCGGGAAAATGGCTGCCTGCTGCATTTTTTCAATACGCTTTCCCGTTTCTAGTTCAATGCGCTCAATGACTTCTATTTCATCTCCAAAAAACGTGATTCTAAAGCCATAATCTACATAAGGAAGATGAATATCGACGGTATCACCACGAACCCTAAAGGTCGATCGCTTGAAATCTGTTTCTGTTCTTGCGTATAAAGAATCGACCAATTGGGTTAAAAACGCATTTCTTGAAATCTTCAGTCCGGTGTGAATGCGAATAATGCTGCTTTTATAATCTTCAGGATTTCCCATACCATATATACAGGAAACGGACGCTACTATAATGACATCGTCCCTACCAGAAAGAAGGGAGGAAGTAGCCCTTAATCGCAATTTATCAACCTCTTCATTTATGGCTAAATCCTTTTCAATAAAGGTGTCAGATGACGAAATATAGGCTTCCGGCTGATAATAATCGTAATAGGAAACAAAATATTCTACTGCGTTTTCAGGAAAAAAAGCACAAAACTCGCTATAAAGTTGTGCGGTCAGTGTTTTATTATGTGTTAATATTAAGGTAGGGCGCTGAACTTCCTGGATAACATTGGCAATGGTATATGTTTTACCCGAACCAGTTACCCCAAGAAGCACTTGTGATTTATCGCCGTTGATAATACCCGAAGACAACTTTCGTATGGCCGTTGGCTGATCTCCGGTCGGTTTAAATGGCGCCACAATTTTAAAGGACATAATAGCAATTTTACAAAACTTCTTAAACAACTGCCATCAAGCAAAGGTTTCGGAGTAAGAATTATTTCTTTATCATACATATTTTCATCTGGTCGGTAATTGGAAGTGTAGGTTGAAACCTGCTTTTGAATCAGGATTTTCAGGATTTCGAGGATTTTATAGCATTGGGCGTTGGTTCAGATGGTGCGCGCAGCAGCCAATTGTTTGAATCAGGATTTCGAGGATTTTTTAGCAATAGGCGTTGGTTCAGATGGTGCGCGCAGCAGCATAAAATTTAAATGAAAATACCTGCTTTTGCTCTTCGTCGATGCGATAATCGCATCGACGAAATGTACATAAAATGCATTCATTTCCAATAATACGATGCCACCCCGACCAACGACGTCCTCCCTAATCCTCGAAATCCTGTAAATCCTGATTCAAAACCCAATATTACCCCGCCAACCCCAACCAACGACGTCCTCTATAATCCTAAAAATCCTGTAAATCCTGATTCAAGACTAATTATTCCTCTCCATTTAATACACTATTTCCCAAAAAACGTGTATTTTGAGAAAAAAAAAGATGTCAAATACTTCTCGTCGCAAATTTTTACTCCAGGCAACCAGCGTTGCCGCAAGTTTTATCATCGTCCCCAGATACGTTTTAGGCAGGGGATACACTCCTCCCAGCGATATGTTTACCATCGGCTTTATTGGCACAGGAAAACAAGCCAGAGGATTATTAAATAATTTCAAAAAACAACCCGTCAGGATCATTTCTGGCGCTGAAGTTGATTCCTTGAAATTGGCTAAATTCAAAGCACTGGCGGAAAAAGCTTTTGCAGAATCTGGTGGAAATCAGTCTATGGGCGGATTTAAAGATGTGGTTGATTACAGAGAAATATTAGCTGATTCAGCGATCGATGGGGTCGTTATTGCCACCCCAGATCATTGGCATGCCAAACAAGCTATTGATGCTGCAAAAGCGAAGAAGCATATTTATTGTGAAAAACCATTGACAAGAACGGTGGCTGAGGGGAGGGCTTTGGTCAATGCAGCAGAGGCAAACAAAGTGGTTTTGCAAACTGGAAGTATGCAACGTTCATGGAAAAATTTCAGACATGCCTGCGAATTAGTTCAAAATGGTTATATCGGTGCAATTAAAGAGGTTTTGGTCAATGTGGGGGATCCTGCCATTGCCTGCGATCTTGGACAAGAAACGCTGCCAGCTTATTTAAACTGGGAAGGATGGGTAGGCCCGGCAGAATATCGTCCTTTCCATTCCGAATTATCTCCTCCCGTTGAGAAAGATATTTTCCCTAACTGGAGAAAATACAGGGAATATGGTGGCGGAATACTTTCTGACTGGGGTGCTCACATGTTCGATATTGCCCAATGGGGATTAGGTATGGATGATTCAGGACCTGTTTCATTAATTCCACCCTCTGACCCTAAGGCCGTAAGAGGATTGAAGATGATTTATGAAAATGGAATTGTGATGAAACATGAGGATTTTGGTAGGAATTACGCGGTTCGATTTATCGGAGAAACGGGTACGATTGATATTTCCAGAGGATTTTTAGATAGTAATCCAGCTTCCATTGTTTCTGCGGTTATTAAAGAAGGAGAGAAGAGATTATATACCACTGATGACCATTATCTGGACTGGATCAATGCCGCGAAAAATGGAACAACGCCAGTTTGTCCGGCGGAGGTTGGCCATCGCAGTAATTCGGTGTCAGCCATTGCCAATATTGCTTATCAGTTAGGACGCCCCTTAACTTGGAATCCGAAGAAGGAAAAGTTCAAAAACGACAAAGAAGCGAATGAATTATTGCTACCTCGGTTTAGAGCGGGCTGGAATTTGTAGAAATGAATAGGTATAAAAAAGGGGTATTTATC
>JAIYCH010000028.1 GCA_027488135.1 Saprospiraceae bacterium
AGGATAAGCATTAAATCTCCCTGCGTGGCACCAAATAAATCTACCCATTGCTGTAAAGCCTCCTGGTCATAAAATTTATCTACCGACGATTTAATTCCGTCTTGGTTATAACGAACCGACACTAATCCCTTTGCCCCAATTTGAGGTCTTTTCACCCAATCTGTAAGTTCGTCGATTTGTTTTCTGGTCATATCGGCTTTACCAGGAACCTTTATTCCGATAATCAACTCGGCCTCATCAAAAATACTAAAGCCCTTATTTTTGACAACCTCATTTAATTCAACAAAAACCATATCAAATCTTAGATCTGGTTTATCAGAGCCATAAAATTTCATGGCATCGTCGTATTTCATGCGAGGAAAGTCACCCAGTTCTAAACCAAGGGTATGTCTGAATAAATGTCTGGTTAAACCCTCGAAAGTATTTAGCACCTCTTCCTGGGTAACAAAAGCCATTTCGCAGTCAATTTGTGTAAATTCAGGCTGCCTGTCAGCTCTTAAATCTTCGTCTCTGAAGCACTTCACAATTTGAAAATACCGATCATAGCCAGCCACCATTAAAATCTGTTTAAAGGTTTGTGGCGATTGAGGTAAGGCATAAAACTGTCCCGCGTTCATTCTACTTGGCACCACAAAATCTCTTGCTCCTTCTGGCGTAGATTTTATAAGAAAAGGCGTTTCAATTTCAGCAAAATCTAAATCTGATAAATACTTCCTGGTCTCCAAAGATAGTTTTGAACGAAAAAGAATATTTTTTTGAATTGGATTTCTTCTTAAATCCAAATATCTATATTTCATTCTAATGTCATCACCTCCATCAGTATCGTCTTCGATGGTAAAAGGAGGAACCTTAGAAGCGTTCAAAATTTGTAACCCATTCACTTGAATTTCAATTTCTCCGGTATCCCTATTCAGATTTTTATTGGTCCTTTCCCTAACTTTGCCATCAATCATGATGACAAATTCTCTACCCAATTTCCTGGCAGATTCACATAACTGTTTATCTTCTTCCAGAGAAAAGACGATTTGAGTGATCCCATAACGATCCCTAATATCCATAAACGTCATTGCCCCAAAATCTCTATTTGCCTGAACCCAGCCACTAAGTCTAACTTGTTTACCAACATCAGAAATTCTCAATTCCCCACAATTATGCGTACGGTACATATTAAAACATTTAACATAAGATAAATAAATGCAAAAATATAAAAAACAAAGGTCAACTTCGATAAAAAAAACGAATCAATACCTGAATAGGTAAGTTATTATTTGCCATCATTTCTGCATTTTGCAGGAGATAAATATTTCGTCGATCTGCACCTATACCAGACATTTCAAAAAAGGTATTGATGAAACCCAGGCGTTTTTCCCCTGCTTCCCTACTTTCCTTTAAAAACACTCCCCCTCTGTCCTGAACCTGAATCGCTAATTCAACGCCCAAACCTGGATATTCAGAGAGTATTTGCCGAATCCTGTGTAGTTCAAAAAATCCAAGGGCATCTGGTTCAATGCTATCCGTTGGAAAAAAAGGTACATTTAAGGGAATCAATTCAGTATAATAAAAAGGGTATGCCACCACATTTACCTGGGTGTCTCTTACAATCTTTAAGGGCTGATAAATAAGGGTATCTTTGAGGACATAATCCTTCTTTTTGGCACGATTTCTCATTTCTAACGCCTCCATTTTATGTGAAATCTCCCTTCTGTTTACCAAAAGTAACTGTTTCTTTTCCTTTAAAAACTGTAAATAATACTGATGACTTAGCAAATCAATCATCGGTATTTTTAGCTTACTTGTTATCTCTCGCTCAATCAAAGGCTTTAACCTTAAGCTTACTTCATTGAAAAATGGAAGCTGTAATGACTTTTTAACAGGCCAGCGTAGATTATTAACCACCTCGTCATTGGGGCTACTATAAAATATAGACGGTTGTTTCGTTGATTCTAATTTTTTAAGATACTCCTCCATTAAAATTTGAGAAAGAGCTAAGTCATCCATTGACAATAACTTTTTTAGCCCTTCTAATGCTTCTTTTTTATACTCCGCTTCTACCTCTTTTACATATTCAAGTTGATTGGCATACCATTGATAATTAATGATATCCTTTACGAATAATTGAAAATTTTGTAAAGTGTCCTCATCTTCATCCACAGTTTTAGCGGCATACTCATTTTTCCAAAATTCAATACGATGGATTCCCTCTGAAAAGGCAACATTCACATTGGGTTTCTTTTCGGTAGTTAATTTTAAGGTAAGTGAATAAGAATTCGATAGAATTTTTAATTCATTTTCAATAGGCTTCACGTCAACGTCAGATAAATCTTTGATATTTTCCCAAATGGACGATGTACTCAATTCAACCTTTTGGAGCAACCTGTCGATTTCGCTTTGAACGTCTAAAATAAGATTATTTTGATCCGATAATTGCTTTTCCAGTCTTACAAATTCTATATCAAACTCTTCCAGATAACTACTTCGTTGAAATTTTCCTGAATAAATATTTCTGCCTTCCCTTACCGGTAATTGAACAGAAGGAATAAAGTATTCAGGTTTAACTGACACTAAAAGGATATCGTCCCATTTTGGAAGGAAGGTTTTTGACCCAAATGAAAGAGGGTCGTTATTTATAAAATGGAGCTCATTCTTTTTACGATTGAAACCATAAAATTTCATTTTACCGTCAAAAAACTCATTTTTTGAAAAAATCTGACCGTTTGTTTTGATCTCCAAAACAGGCTCTGCTTGAAAATTATCTGGTAATATTGCCTGATAAATCGATGCTACCCCATCCCTGTCTTTAACAGTGAACATAATTTTTCTTCTATCCGCTGATAAGGTAGGTTCATATTCGTCCAATAAAGAATTCATCGGAAGACCAATATTTTCTGGTTCTGACCAATTTAACCAACCCTCCGTTGTCCTTTTTGAGGTAAAAATATCGAAACCTCCATAGCTGGCATCACCTTCGGCACTAAAATAAATCGTTTTGTTATCCAAAGAAATCATGAGGTCTTTGACCTGTTTGAATTTTCCAAAACCCTTTAACTCCTTGGGAGTTGTCCAGGAATAAGTTGAATCAAGGGAAGAAACAAAAATTTGCTGCTGAATTGAATCTCCTATGCCAAAAAAACATACTGTTTTAAAATGGTTATAAGTAATCCACTTTGCTGATGGATGAACAGGAGGCATGGATAAAATGTCACCCTCCACCCATATTCTACCATTATAGTCAAAGAAAGACCAGTATAAACTAACAGATTCCCTGCGTACCAAGAGGACGTCTGACTGGTTAAGCAGTGTCACGGCGGATTCATCTTCTGGTGAGTTAACATCACCTGATAATGGAAAAGGCTTCGACCATTGCCCTGGTTGGTCTGTTTTTTCACTCACCCAAACATCCTTCCCTTTATTTAGCCCTACATTAATGGGGTGTTTATCAACGCTAAAAAACAATTTATTCCCGTCATGTGACAAGATTGGCGCTGAGTGATTGTAATTTAAATTTGGAAAAACACGAATTCTAGATACAGTAGATTGAGCGAATAGGCTTAGCGAACAGCATAAGTAAAAAAACTGGATATTAAAACCTATTTTAATCATGACTCCATTTAAACTTTATAAGTAATCTCTAATTCTTCTGAATTAGCGCGCGACTGACAGGTAAGAATATATCCTTGTTCAATTTCCTCTGGATCTAAAGCGTGACAAACATCCATAATAACAGAACCAGAAATCACTTTGGCCATACAGCTGGAACAAGCGCCTGCGGTGCATGAATAGGGTGGATTTTTCTTGGCGGCGATAAGAACCTGAAGAATTGTTTTTTGTGCAGGAAGTTCGAGCGTAAGTATTTCATCGCCCAGTTCGACTTTCATCACGGCATTTACCCCATTTTTACTACTCTTTGCGCTTGATACGTCACCCGATAAAAACAACTCTTTATTTATATTTTCTTTATTTATGCCATCTTCAACCAAAGAGGATTCTGCTGTAGCTGCTAAATCTTCAGGGCCGCAAATAAAAAAATCACTTTTTACACCCGACGCCACATTTTCCGATCTGAAACGCTGGATCATTTTTTTATCAATTCTTCCTATTTCACCATCCCAGGTGAGTTTGCCCTTTGAAAATAAACCACCCAGACCTCCTGGTTTCTCTCTTTTAGGCTGAGAAAGGGTGAAAGTACAAAAAAATTGCCCGGCATATCGTTTGGTCATTTGATCCAATTCATTCCTGAAAATGATAGATTCCTCGTTTCTATTTCCATAAAGCAGATGAACTGAACTCTGGGGTTCCTCTTCCAACACTGCTTTTGCAATAGAAAATAAAGGAGTTATACCGCTACCAGCACCAATCAGGAAATAATTTTTCCTTTGCTCAGGATTCAATTCAGGATGAAAATTTCCTTCTGGTTGGGATATCTCCAAAAAATCACCCGAGGCAATATTGTCAGCAAGAAAGTTTGAAACTAATCCTTTTTTAACTCTTTTGACCGTAATACACAAATCAGTTTCCAGAGGACTGGAACTCATGGAATAAGAACGCCTGACTTCCTTACTTTTAATATTAAGTTTTAGCGTCAAATATTGACCCGCCTGATAAACGTAATAATCTTTTAATTCATCAGGAACTATTAATTTTATAGTGAAAGCCTCCTGGGTTTCTTCTTTTACCTCTTTGACTTGTAAACGGTGAAAATGCTGACTCATGACCCTTTTAAGTTTATTTAATACATAACGCAATTTCTAAAGTAGGGTTTAAAAGAAAGGGAGGATTGTAGAAACAATACGCTTTCAAACTTTTAGCACAAGGGAGACTTAAACTCCCAATGTACGAATTGTGAATATTATTTTTCAGTTAATATAATGCTTTGCAATGTATTAAGTTTTAAAAAACCAGGAATCAACTTATTTTACCGAATTAAGGGGGTGTTTTCCTCAAGGAGTAATGTCAATAATTATATCTAATACTTTGGGGATGAAAAAACTCCCACGAATGAAGAAATTCTTGATAACAACGAACGCTTTTTAATACCTTCCCTTTCAATTTTCCATCCATACAAACTCCTTCATAGCTCCATTTTGATCCTGTATTTACATCCCAAATTGAATCCTGTTTTATACGAAATATCAAAATTTCATTATTAATAACGCTACTGTAAGCATGGAAGGATGCCGTATCGCTTTCCAAAAGAATAACAATGGGATTATTTGGGAGAGAATCCTGTATTATTCTTTGCTTAGAAAGTTGATTCCAGTCATAAGTTTTAGCATTGGCCTCATCCTGAATTCCTAAAATCCATGATTTATTTTTCCATGAAGCTGTGTCTCTTTTAGTTAAATTTCCTCTGGATATTCCTTTATCATACGAATCCATATCCTCAAATTCCTCCTTAAAAAGAGCATCAGGTTGTAAGATTTTTGTATTAGGATGAATTCTGGCCCAAGATGATAAAATAAGTTGGTCAGATTCGATTTCTTGTAATTTATAACCTTTTAAAGGGCCAGCTATACATTCACCGGTTGACTGTCTCCACCAACTTTTTGTAGTAGCATCTTCAAACATCGCATTGAAATGATCCATTCCAACCAATCTGAAGGTCTCTTGCTTTCCATTTACCATGAGACTATAAATCCTGCCCGTTCTACAAACAGTACAATAAGTAACCATTATAGGATTACCATTTATATTGTCAACCACTTGATGATGATAACCTATTAATTGAATTGGATAAGCACTCGCGACACTATCAATCACCACGCCAATGACTAATTTATTATCAGGAATTTTATTTTTTGATAAAGAAGTTTTTACCACTTTGGTTGGCTGATAGAACATTTTATCTGCTTCCATTTGAAATGTGAAGACATAAAAAACGCTTAAATAAATGGCAGTCAATCCTCCTATGATTATTTTTTCTGAATTAGTAGCATTCCTAAGGATCAAAACGCATGGAATAGACACCAAAAGATAACCGATGAGTCGAATAATCCATTTATTAGAGCCTAAAAAATAGGCTATCTCAATGGAATTAAAATTTTGACTGCCTGGCATAGGCATAATCAAATATACTCTGGCAAATTCAAAAAGAATTAAAAGGAGCAGACCAAGAATTGCTATCGTTTTTTTCATGGTATAAATTTAAGAAAAACCTCATACCGTAACAAAAAAGGACTCACGATTTAAGGTAATTCTTTTTCATTCATCTTACTTCACCATCATATAAGTCTCCTTCCATTGAAATAAACTTTTCAACAACTCTCTTTCCATATCCTTTGTATTATGTGGTTACAATTACACTTTTACGTTTGAATAAATGTATCTGTTTACATTTATTCAAACGTAAAATAAATAATTAGTGGTTTTACCCTCATTTTGTTACATAATATTAAGAATTTTACCCTAACTTTATGACATGTTCAAAAGACAGCTATTATTGGAGCTTGAAAACTGGAGGCAAAATAGGCCCCGAAAACCGCTTGTGATAAGAGGCGCAAGGCAAGTTGGGAAAACGACTTATTTCTCATTGAATCTCATCTAAAAACAAGAGACACATTTTTATCTCATCATAAGATACTTTCTCATTCAAGTATTCGTAAATCGGTTTTAATAGCGTGGAATAATCAAATTAGAGGGATAAAATCCTTTTCAACAGATAATAATAAAAGGAAGTAAAAGTTAAAACTTAGTCCGTCAACACTGCTTTCCCTCAAAAAAAGGAGGTTAAAAATCAATATTTCATTTATTTACGGACAGTTATCAGTGAATTTCAACCTTATTCATTAGATTTATATGTAAGAAATTTCGTATGTCGAGGGTATTATTTGAGGAATTAAAATTAAATCCCCATTTTCAAATTTTCTGTCAAACTAATAAAAGTTAATCCAAAACAAAACCATATATTTGAAAGAGGTTCAGCAGATTTAATAAAAAATCAAATTACTGACGAATATAATATTGACACCAAACCGATTAATAAAATGGAAAGTAATGACAAAACAGGTGATGCAGCATTTTTAATAAAGACGAATATAGTTTCAGGCAATAATAAAGGGGAATTATTGCCTATTATCTTACCAAAAAGCGTACCTATTGGGTTGAAATTTCAAGATAGTACCATATATTTAGCGGAATTTAATAAAGAATATGAAAATATCGACCATAATTGAAAAGTATGAGTAACTATTCTTTTAACCATATTTCAACCACTACTGATCGATATAAGATTTATATTTCGGTGTGTAATCCCAGTGAACTAAAGGATAAAATCGAGTTTGTTAAAGCTCAGAACATCCAAGTCATTAATATGGGGAAAGAATTGGCAGAATATATTGATGGACTAGATGATTATACTTACCTTAATATTGATGTGTACGATTTTTGTAAAAATCTTTTAGAGCAAAATAAAGTAAAAATAAATGGATATGGAAATGATGTGGTGGCCATTTATAACGTTGGTATTTTAATGGAACCTATTCTTGAATTAAACCCCGTTACTTTATTTAAAGCATTTTCGAAATCAACTGCTCTAATTATCATTTGGGAAAATCAATATGATATTCCTGATAGGTTGAATTGGGCAACACAAAAAAATAATTACTACTTAGATTTTTCAGATTCACCTTTAAAAAAACTTCAAGATGCAATATAAAGAACTCATCCAATTTGAACCAATAACTACGGTAGTAAAACTTGTAAATGCTAATGAGCTATCTGTAGCTGAAAAACTGGTGAAAACATTTGTTTTTTCTAAGAAAATGATAGAGGATTTAAAGGTGGTTATTATTAAAAATCTCATAACAGAATTTCCGCCAGAACCAAAAATTGAAACGAAAGGTATTCAGATAGTAGGTAGTTATGGAACAGGTAAATCTCACTTGATGTCATTGATTTCAGCTATAGCGGAAAATGCCGATTTAGTTAATCACCTTCAAAACGAAGAATTATTAAATATTTTTAAGCCCATCGCAGGTAGATACAAAGTACTCCGTTTTGAAATTGGAACAGATAGACCATTAAAAGATATTGTATTTTCTCAAATTGAAAAATTTCTGAAAAAAAATGGCTTAGAATACAGGTTCAATGAAGAATCAAACGAAAGTTGGAAGTCATTACTTCAAGACATGATGGCTGCCTTTGAGGAAAAATATCCGACCTTTCATTTTTTGGTGGTTATAGATGAGATGCTGGAATATTTGAAAGGTAGAAATCCAACCTCTTTGAATAATGATTTAATGCTTCTTAGACAACTTGGAGAGGCTTGCGATAATTCACGTTTCAAGTTGATGTTTGGCGTACAAGAGCTTTTATATCGTTCTCCGGAATTTCAATTTCAGGCAGACATGCTCAATAAAATTGAAGACCGTTTTTCCGATTTAACCATAACCAGAGATGATGTATCTTTTGTGGTCAAAGAACGTTTGTTAAAAAAGGATATACATCAGAAAGGTAAAATACGGGAACATCTATTGAAATTTGCACACCTTTTCGAGGGGATTAATACTAATTTAAACGAATTTATTGACCTTTTTCCTGTTCACCCCAATTATGTAAGCTACTTTGAGAAAATAAAACATGGAAAAAGTCAACGTGAAATATTGAAAGTACTTTCTGTAAAGTTTGAAGATATTTTAGAAAATGAAGTGCCAACAAATAATCCGGGTTTAATTACTTATGACTCCTATTGGCCCGATTTGGCCAGTAATCCTGCCATGCTTGCTATTCCTGACATTAGAGTCGTTCGCGACAAAGTAGAAATTATTACAGATAGAATAACTAATCATTTTGTAGGTGCCAGAGCCAACAGAAAGGATATTGCACAGCGCATCGCACAGTCATTGGCGATTAGAATTTTATGTGATGACTTAGATAAACGAAATGGAGCCAGTGCTCTTAGTTTAAAAGAAGATTTGTGTGTCAGTATTCCAAATGTAGATGATCCTGAATTACTTTTGGCTGCAATTGATAACACAGCCAAACAATTGGTGACTGCCACTGCGGGTCAATACGTTGATCAGGACACTATAAGTGCCGATTTTTTTATTCGCACGGAAGGTGGTATCAATATACCTCAAATTATTCGGGATTATGCCGACGAGGTTATAAAGAAAAATACAGATTTAGCGGACCAATATTATTTTGATTTTCTCCAATATGTATTGGAAATTCAACAGGACTCTTATCGTTCGGGATTCAAAATCTGGCAGCATTCTTTAGAATGGATAGATAAGAAAAGCTTTCGACTGGGATATATCTTTTTCGGAAACCCAAATGAGCGAAGCACCACAGAACCCATACAGCAATATTATATTTTTTTCTGTCCTTTATTCAACGCCATTAATCGGAATGATGAATCCGACGAGGTTTATTTTGATGTGGCTGGTTTATCAGATGAGTTTAAAGATGTTATATGTCTATATGGCGCTGCAAAAGCCAAACATGGTTCAGCACCTACCAACCAAAAATCTTTATTTAGTAGTCAAATTGAAGAATATCAGCGAAAGGCTATTGCGATCTTCGATAAGGAATTTGCCGATAAGACCAATATGATTTACAAAGGGGAAAGTAAATCACTAAAATCATTTCCACTTCCAGGGGAAGGTTCCACCAAAGAAATGATTTTCCGAACGGTTGCTTCGAAAGTGTTGAACAAAGCCTTTAATGATAAATTTCCTCACTATCCTGCATTTACCGATTTACAACTTTCTTTAACAAAAGATAATTACAGTGGAACCATAAATGCAGCGTTAAAAAAAATTACCAATCCTTCCATTGCCAATAGAAATGGTGAAGCCATTTTAAGTGGTCTTGGATTATGGAGTGGTCAAAATATACAATGCGATAACAGCAAATATGCAGAAAGTATAAAGAAAAAAATGAAGGAAGCTGGTGAAACAGCGGTACTAAATAAGTCAGACATTATTTGGCCACATTATTCACCTGCAAACCTTTGGTATTCTACCGATTTTAATATCGACTACCCATTGGAGTTTGTTGTTTTGGCTGTATTGGCCTATAAAGGAGATATTGAAATTAATTGGTCCGGCAGCAAAAATCTTTCAGCTACTAATATCGAAACAGTACTCTCTCTTTCAGAAGAAGATTACTTTACCTTTCAACATATAAAGCAACCCCAAGGTATTCCCATTAAAAACTTAAAGGCATTGTTTACCTGTTTGGGATTACCCGATTTTACCTCTGAACTTGAAAAGCCTGAAACCATTAGTAAGATTATTACTGAGGCTAAAACAAAAGCTGAAAGGACAGTGAGAACTAAGGCTGTTATTACTCAAGGTTTAAAATGCAGAAATGTGCCCTTACTCAATGAGGTTGATATGGCTACCATGAAAACTGCATTGGAAACATTAAGTAATATGTTGGATAGCATCCAATCTTACAATACTTACGGAAAATTAAAGGCATTCAAATATACAGAGGAAGAACTCAATTCCACTTTTAAAGGCTGGTCTTATTGCGAACAGATAGATAAGTTAAAGGAAAAAGCAGAGAAGTTTGAACGTTTGGTTGGATATCTTTACACCGCACAATCTTATGTTGTTCAAGAGGAAAAACCCTTATTTGATGACATAAAAGCAGCCATTGATAACTTGCCAGCCGTGGTTGCCTCTTCACAAGACGTTGATACTAAAAAATATGAAGCACTCCTTAATTCATTGATTGATCGTTATGCCGATTATTACTTACATCAATACACACGTTGTCGTTTATCTAAACAAGATGATTTAGCCAAAGTAAGGATTTTGGGAAGTGAGGAAAAACGTATCTGCGACATAATCAAAGATTCGGAATTTATTACTGCTACCGAATATCAAAATTGGGTAAACAGTATCACATCCCTGCGCGAAGCCGATACCTCCTTAACAAAAGCGAAAGTATTGGCAGAGCCTTACCACGATTTTAATCCAAGGGAATATTATGGCAAACCAACTTACCATATCCATCAATTAGAAGAGCAATTGAATAATCTGTTAGAAAAATGGACCGATGCCATGCGTTCTGTTTTCAAAGACCCATCGGTGCAAGAAAACATGGATATTTTACAAGCCAATGATAAACAATTGGTGGAGGATTTTAGAAATGGTACCGTAGAGCTAACCGTCGAAAATGCGGCAAAGCTTAGAAATTTAATTGCCCAATTTGCTCAGGGTATCGATAAAGTGGAAATAACTATGGAAGAAATACGAAGTCAATTGAACAAACCATTGACCCCACAAGAGGCCATTGACACACTCACCCGTTACATAGATGGTTTGTGCATGGGTAAAGAAAGAAACAAAGTTCGTATTATCATTAAGTAACTCACCTCCATGGTACAAGAAAATTTATTTACTGAAAAATCAGAAAATCTTGATAAAGGACCTGTTATTTGTCTGGGTAAAACATTCCACTCCGAAGAAGAACGGAGAGAATACTTCCGTAACCAACTACGAATAAAACTTCCGGAGTTAAAGGAAATAGAAGGCTTTCCTATTGGGGAAGATGAGGATATTATTAACCTAAGCGATCCTCCCTATTATACAGCCTGCCCTAACCCTTGGCTGAATGATTTTATTGCAGAATGGGAAAAGGAGAAAGAAAATATTAAAGGTAGAAAAAAAGATTTCCATGTAGATGAACCCTATGCTAGTGATGTAAGTGAAGGAAAAAATAATCCTATTTACAATGCTCACAGCTACCATACAAAAGTGCCCCATCCAGCAATAATGAGGTATATTTTATATTACACTGAGCCTGGGGATATAATACTAGATGGCTTTGCTGGCACTGGAATGACTGGTGTAGCAGCTAGCTTTTGCTCAAATCCTGACTCTCAATTAAAATTTACTATTGATAAGGAATTTGAAAAACAGTTAATGAAACAGCCAAAATGGGGCTTACGAAAAGCTATTTGTAATGATTTATCGCCAATTGCAACATTTATAAGTACTAATTATAATACTAATTTTAAAGCGGATAACTTTTTTGATAGAGCATCTGCTCTTTTAGATAGAATAAGAAATGAATATGGCGATTTATATAAAACAATTCATTCCACTAATAAAGTTGGTGAAATAAATTATATTGTTTGGAGTGAAGTTTTTGTATGTCCTAATTGTAGTAATGATATTGTTTTTTGGGATGTAGCAGTAAAAGAAAATGAAGTGCTTGATGATTTTAAATGCCAAAATTGTAAAGTCGATTTGCAGAAATCAAGTCTTTCAAAAAAAATAATTACAGAATATAACCCTATTACTTTAAATGTTTCGCAATCTTTAAAATTTGTCCCCGTAATCATTAATTATAAATTTCAAAATAAAAACTATGAAAAAATACCTGATGAATTTGATATAAATACAATCAAAAAATTAGATGATTTACAATTTGAAAATAAGGACATATTGATAAAAGAATTTATTAAGGGTGATAAAACAAAAGAATTTGAGAATAAGAAAATAAATTCAATGTATGATCTATACTATAAGAGAACGCTATTTATAATTAGTAAAATATTTTCAGAACTAACAAACAAAGAAGATAAATTCTTATTCACTGCGGCAATTGTAAACTTAGCAAAAACTTCAAGGTATAAATTTAAAAGATCTGGAAATGTACCTATGTCAGGGACTATTTATGTTTCATCCTTACAAGCTGAAAGTAATGTCTTTAGAGTGTTCGAGTCAAAATTAAAATCCATTTCTATTGTCTTAAATTCAGTTGCTAATTCAGGGAACACAAGTCAATGTTCATCTGCATCTGATCTAAAAACAATTTTAGATAATACTATTGATTATATTTTTACGGATCCACCCTTTGGAGCCAATTTAATGTATTCAGAATTAAACAATGTTTGGGAAAATTGGCTCAAAGTGCGCACAAACATTAAAGAGGAGGCTATTGAAAATAGAACACAAAATAAAACAACATTAGATTATCAGTTAATTATGACTGAATGTTTTATAGAGTTTTTTCGGGTTTTAAAGCCTAATAAATGGATGACTGTTGAATTTAGCAACACAAGTGCTGCTGTATGGAATGGTATTCAAACAGCTCTTCAAAGAGCTGGTTTTGTTATAGCAAACATTGCTGCATTAGATAAACAACAAGGTAGTTATAATGCTGTAATGAATGCAACATCTGTAAAACAAGATTTGGTTATAAGTTGTTACAAACCTTCTTTTGCATTTGAAAATAAAATCAAAACTCTTAGTGGCGAAATTGCTGTATGGGATTTTGTAACGGAACATTTACATCATTTACCAACGCATATAAAGAAAGATAATAACACAACCGCAATTGTTGAAAGAAGTCCGAAAATACTTTTCGATAGGTTGATCACATTCTACCTGATGAGAGGTTTACCAGTACCTATTGATGCAAGAGATTTTCAAGAAGGCTTAAAGCAAAGATTTATCGAAAGAGATGGTATGTATTTCACGGCTGAACAAGCAGCTGAGTATGATGAGAAAAAAGCCAAAACGCCCATTTTTGTGCAGTTGTCATTAATCGTAACCAACGAGAGTGATGCCATAGAATGGCTCAAAGAAAGATTGCGTAAAGAGGCACAGAAATACCAAGACATCATGCCTGATTTCCGCATTGCGACGCAATCCCTTCGCAAAGGTGATACTTTACCGGAATTACAGGACATACTCAATGAAAGCTTTATACAAGAACCCGATGGCAAGTGGCGTACACCAGACCCAAATGAAGCCAAAGACAGAGAGGCCTTGCGTACTAAAGTATTATTGAAAGAGTTTACAGGGTATGTAACAGCTATCAACCAGCCTAAGGCTAAAAAACTCAAAGAAGTTCGGGTTGAAGCCTTACGAGCAGGATTCAAAAACAGTTGGGAACAAAAAGATTTTAAAACCATCGTAACGCTGGGTGATAAAATTCCCCAAAATATTTTGTTAGAAGACGAGCAGTTGTTAATGTATTACGATATAGCTAAAGACCGGGAATAAAATGAAAGCAGATGCATTAAGCCTTGCGGCTACTTTAAATAATTCAGAAGTGGATGTATACACCATCCCTCAATATCAGCGTCCTTATACTTGGAGTACAGAAAATTATGTAGTTTTGTGGGAAGACCTAAGCGATGCATACTCAGAATACCAAAGGGCATTGGCAGAAAACCGCACCCCCGAATATTACTTTCTAGGACCTGTAGTATTTGTAAAAAATAGCGTTAAACGAAGTTTTGACATAATTGATGGGCAACAGCGTATCACTACCTTTCATATTCTGCTTTGGTATTTGCACAAGCGATTAAAAGATGAAACGGAACAAGCCCGTATTCATAACATTTTGACATTTCTGGGTAAAGAATCAAAACTAAAAGTATCGGCAAAAGATGCTGCAACTTATCTAAAAATCAGAGAAAGTAAAATCAATGAACAGATTGAAGGTAATTCTAGAATGGTTGAAAGTGCCAATTACTTTAGGTCAAGGATGAATAAATTAGACGCTCCTGATACATTCTCAGCTTTTCTTAGAGAGTACACACAGTTTATTGTGATTGTTGCCGATGATTATGGGAAAGCTTGGGACTTATTTATTGGCTTAAATGGGAAAGGAGAGCCTTTGAATCCAACTGATTTGGTGAAAGCATATGTATGCGGCAGGTCCGATATTGGCGAACAAGCTGGTCAAGTATGGGAGGAGAAAATACTTCCCTTGAAATCAGATTCAACTGCTTATCTGTTGTTCCTGACACGATACAAGGCTAAGAAATTTGTTACTGAGAATGCTTTGTTTAAAGAAATCACTAAGTTGTATCCCACTACCATTTCTACACTTGATATAGCTGAAAATAGTGAAATTTTTCATTTGTTTTGGCTTGTAGATATTGATAGTATTCCAAAGCATTTTTCTGATGGAATGACTATCACATCAGATGCAAGAAAAGCTTTAAGAGTATTGCGTGATTTAGGTCGTAGAGATTTTACATCATTGCTGTTTCAATATGCAGCGGCTTTTGGAAAGAAAGTAATTTTTGATGAAACATTTTTACGAATGATGGCTTCCTATCAAATCAGGATGGCTATTTCAAAGAAGCGATCAAGAGAAAGAAAGTTTGTAAGTTGGTTCAGTGGTATTGATTTTAAGAAAAAGGAAGACGGAGATTCCATTGATGAAATAGAATTACAGAAGGTTTATAAGCAACGAATAAATGCATTGATTGCACTTACACTGAGAGCAGATGCACCGGATGATACAACATTTGAAACTTTGGTAAAAATAGCAGGATATCATGGCAATTATCCTGCTCGTATTATATTAAGACATCATGAAGAAGGGGAACGTGGAAATAGAAGCATTTTAGACTTTCAGTTGGAGCATCTGATGCCTCAAACTGGTACTGATTTTTGGTATGCTGAAGCAGGTGTGGTTAATGATGCCAGTGAAATTGATACCGATGCTTATAATAGTATAGTAAACAATATCGGTAACCTTTTCGTGATAGACCCTACCACGAATAATGAAGTTAAGAATTTTGAATACACAGTTAAAAAGAGTTTTTATCAAGAACATCTAAAAGACTGGTCAGTTGCTAGAATAACAGCCGACCCAAAAAGCAATTGGCAGAAAAAAGACATTGATGATAGGGCTGTAAAGATTGCTAAATGGGCTAAACAATATTGGGTTTTATGATTTACCAAGGGAAAGAAATAGAGATACTATCCAGAAAATCGGTGTTTGGAAAACAAATAGCCGATATTATAATACTTTCTACAGGAGAAATAAAATCTGTTCCTTTTTCTGAACTGTCTGATGAAACAAAATTTCCAACAGCTGCTGATATAGCATTTAAGGCCATTGCGGCAAAAATTAAAAATGAGGTTTTTAAGCAAGCCATGCTTGCTCCCATTGAGAGTAACATTATTCCATTACCTCATCAGATATTAGCCTTAGAAAAGGTCATGGCAGGACAGTTTCTAAGGTTTCTTATAGCGGACGAAGTCGGTATGGGCAAGACCATAGAAACTGGTTTGATTCTTAAAGAATTGAAACTAAGAGGGATTGCAAAAAGAATTTTAATTGTCGTTCCTAAATCGGCCATGGGACAATGGCAGCAAGAGATGAAAAAACATTTTAATGAATTGTTCCATATCTATGATACCGATTATATCAATACCTTAAGTAAAACATTTGCAAGGCTTGAAGTTGATAACGAGATTAATCTATTCACCCAGCATAATCAGATCATCGTTTCAATGGATGCCTTAAAACCAATTGAAACCCGGCAAGGCTGGAATAAACAAAAAATCGAGGAATACAATAAATACCGCATTCAAAGTGTCATAGAAGCAGAGTTTGACCTCTTGGTGATTGACGAATGCCACAAAGTTGGTGGAAGTAGTACACAGGTTGGCCGTTTTCAAATGGCAGATATTTTATGCAATGCCATACCTAATGTATTATTACTTTCAGCCACTCCTCACAGAGGTAAAAGTGATCATTTCAGGCGGTTATTACAATTGCTTAATAGCGATGCCTTTGCCGGAGAAGGGATGCCTACCATACCTGAGTTAGAACCTTATGTTGTAAGAACTGAAAAGAGACAAGCCATAGATTATAACGGTAAACCATTATTTAATAAACGGCATACCAAAAAAATAGAAGTAATACTGCATGAAGTCAATCACCGTAAACAGAAAGCCCTATATGACGACGTAACAGACTATGTGGTAAGTGGTTTTAATCTGGCTCAGCAGACTAAAAACACCTCTTATGGCTTTGTAATGATCCTTTTTCAGCGAATGATGAGTAGTTCAACGCAAGCCATTTTAGATGCTATGCAAAAACGGGCTGACAGGCTTTCAGGGGAAAGACAGGAGGTAAATAAAGATCATTTCATTCATAACATGGAGGATTTTGGCTACGAAGGCCAGTTGGAATTGGATTTTGAGCAAAAGCTATTTTCCCTCGTTGAAGAAGCTAAGGCAAACTATGACACAGAACTAAGTATTTTACAAGGCTTGATTCGGGATGCAAAAGATTGTTTGGATAAGGAAACGGACGCCAAAGTAGAGTTTTTGATGACCAAACTTTCCGAATTAAAACGTTATGAACAAAATCCAGATGTCAAGTTCCTGATTTTTACAGAATTTACCAGCACTCAATTCATGCTTAAAAAGGTATTGGAAGAAAAGGGTGGTTATATCTGCGATGCCATAAATGGTTCCATGGATTTTGATCAAAGGGTAAATGCTTTAAGACAATTTAAAGAAGGGTCACAAATTTTAATCTGTACAGATGCTGCCGGGGAATCCCTGAATATGCAGTTTGCCCATATTGTCATTAATTATGATATGCCTTGGAATCCCATGGTATTGGAGCAAAGAATTGGCAGAGTTGACCGTATTGGACAATCATTTGAAGTGCTTGCGCTAAATATGATGTTGGACAATTCAGTAGATAAACGGGTGTATGAAGTAGTTGAAACCAAGCTTAGTCAGATTATGAATGAACTTGGTATTGATAAAACGTCCGATGTATTAGATAGCACATTAGAAAGAGATCAACTAAACCGTTTATATCTTACTTCTTTATTAAATCCAACAAAATTTGAACAAGAAAGTAATGACTGGTTAGAAGAGATAAAAACTAAATTACAATCCTATAAGAGTACAGAAGGTGCATTACCTACTTTATCTTCTTCGGACATAAGAGCAGATAAGGTGGATGCCATTAAACATAGTCCGCTACCCGCTTGGTTAGAAAACCTAACCAAACAGTATCTGATGACAAAAGGGATCACTTATCAATATTTAATAGATGGAATGAGGTTCAGGTTTCCGGGTCATAAAGAGGGAATTTACACTTTCAATGTGAAGGAAAGTGTGAATAATCCCATTCCTGAACCGGTATCTTTGCAGCACGAATTTATTCAAACCATGTTGAGAGAAGCGATACCATATACAACTTCTCAGCCAATTCCAACAGTGAAAATGAAGCAAAGTAACGCTACTTCAGGATATTGGTCTTTGTGGCATTTAGAGGTAAAAAATCAGTTTGAGTCAGGTCAGATTATTCAACCCATTTTTATTTCTTCTGAAGGTGAAAATTTCTCCGCATTTGCACAAAGTATTTGGGATAAAGTAATTCAGGAAAACGATTATTTTAATTGTACTGGCGCACTATCACTGGAGGAGTCTAAAAAAGTATTTGAAGATATTTCAGAAAAGTCAGAAAAACTGATGCAAAAGAAATACGAAGCCTTTGAAAGTAGTATCCTGCTGAATGCTGATAAAATTAAAGCGAATAAAGAAAACTCATTTTTGTTTCAAGAAAAACAAATGAACCGAATTGGTATAGAAAACATAAAACAATCAAGACTAACCAGACTTCACAAAGAAAAAGAAACCTGGGAAGATACCTTTCAATCTGCCGTCCAAATAGTGCCTACCCTTACTTGTTTATTAATGGTAAAAATCATAAATGAGTAACTGGATTGATAAATATAAAAAATTGGTCATTTCAAGTCACAAAAAGCACCTCATTATTGCTGACCAAGATCTTTTATTTGAGTATAATGAGTTACAGCAGGCTTTCTTAAGTGAGGGATACACCTTATTGAATTGTAAAACAGCTTTATCCGTAAGGCTTGACTTTGAACTTAAAGTCAGGGATTCTTCTGATAGATATTTAATTATTGCACCAAATAATTATTTTCCTCCACCAGATATGGAAATATTGGTCCATTTTCAATCGGTAGGATTACTAGGTTTATTTCCCAATTTAGATGCTAAAGCAATCAAAGGATTAACTTTCAATGCCCTTTGTGTTCTAAGTAACATAAAACCATACGAAGAACTTAGCCATGAAAAAACTTTAAAATTTTTGTTGGAGAACTTATACAACGTTGATTTCGACACATTGACAAGTAATAAAAGTAAAGAAAGGATAATGAACGCACTTATTACCATTTTTCTTGAAAAAAATGGAATAAATGAACCATTAACAAAATTTATATCCCATATAACAAGGCCTTTTTTTCCATTACTTGTTTCAAAAGGATTAACTAAATTACATCTTGTTAACTACCTTCAGGAGCAATGGGCATCGTATGTAAACCATTCAATGTCAGAACTTAATTTTAATGAATCTATATTAATTAAAAGTTTAGGATACCTCTTTACATTCGAATATATAAAACCAGTACAAGTATCCCCGGAAAAATACCATTCATTCTCCAAACCGCTGAAAATCGGCATATTTATTGATGAAAATGGACACATCGATAATGAACTGGAAGGATTAATTGAATATCTAAAGCAGCAGGTTGAAATTATTGAAGATATGGCCGACCAATGGTTCAAAATCATTCATGTATTGGCGAATGCAAAATTGAAGTATTTATTATCTGAAAATGATCATTTAAAGAAAGAATACGGGAAAATTGAGGTCATTTTAAATCTTCGGTTTCAACGATTTATAGATAATAACTATGGCAGTTTATTCTCTTTAAGTGGCGTGAGAAAGCCTGTTGTTGTTTCTCGTATTTTGGAACATTTAAAATCAAAACCAGCCAATAAAAAAGCGTTAGTAGTCATTGATGGTATGAATTATTGGCAGTGGAATATCATTGGAAAAGCATTATCAGATGCCAGTATTGGTTATACATCCAATGCCACCTTAGCATATATTCCAACCATTACAGCATGGTCAAGGCAAGCCATATTTAAAGGAGATAAACCTGATTTGTCAACGGATAATTCGAAAGAGATGAAGCTTTTTGAGACCTATTGGCAACAACATGGTTTATCTGGTTTTCAAATTACCTACAAAAAATTCGGCATAAAAGATCCAATAATCCTGGAGGATATTTCACCTGACACAACGATGCTGGCGTTGGTTTGTAATGATTTAGATGATATCATGCATGGTTCTATACTTGGGAACGAGCAATTAAAAACGTCTACCGAGCAATGGATAGTAAAATCTAAGATTGCTGAGTCTATTGCAGGTTTAAAAGCCAAAGGATTTCAGGTTTACATAACCGCGGACCATGGGAATATAGAAGCAACTGGTTTAAAGAACCTAACGATAAAGGACAAATTAGGTGCACTTAGTCGTGGAAAAAGGCATTTACATTTTACTAACGAAACGCTGATGGAAAATTTTATGTCGTTGAATTCAACCATTGAAATGGGTAAAAAAGGTTTATCTCTTTACCTTAAGAAACAAGAGGCATTTACTAACGAGAATACCCTAGTAATTACGCATGGCGGTTCTCATATATGGGAGGTTATAGTCCCTTTTATTTGTATCAATGAGCAGTAAAAGAAAATACATAGGAATTAGCAATAGAATTCCATTTGTTGTTTTGGAATATGCGATAGCTGATTTCATCACTACTGGACAGGTGAATACCCCAGCCTACTTGAAGTACATACTTGAATTTACTAAAGGAGAGAATAGGGCAAAAAAAACTTTGGGGCACTTAGTTTCAATAATAAATAAAAATACTTCTTTAATAAATTTGTTGGCAAAACAAACAAAAGGAGATTTTCAGTCTTTAAGTCTTTCCGATAGAAGGGCCTTCTTGATTTGTTTATATTCCTTAACTTTTCCCATTGTGTATGATATTTTGAACGCTTTCTCCATTGGATTTAAAGTACAGGAAAAAATAAGTAAACGAGTAATTATTGAAAAAATAGGTGCCATATATGGGTCAAATCGTGCTATGCACATAGGAATTGATGAAACCATTCCCTTATTTATTGATTGTGGCATCATCTCTCGCCCCAAAAGGGGAATGTATGTCAAAGGACAAACATTAAAAACAACAAACCCACTTATATCCGAATTGATCATTTATGTCCATATAAAATTATCAGGTTCGAATTCTATCCTTGTAGAAGATTTAAACTTTAAGCCTTGGTATTCTTACTTTGAACCGTTCAATATTTCGAATGATAAGTTCAACTTTCTACTTAACAGGAAAGAAGGCGCCATAGGCAAAGGGTATATTACCATAAAAAGTTAGTAACTTTTTAAAATGCTACTGGTTATAGCCAAATTAATATAATCCTCAGTAAAGATCATAGTTTGAAGAACAGTGTAGAGAATAATTTGCTAAAATCAGCAACCATAAAAGAATTTTGGGGATTAAACGAAAAACTTTCTTTTTCAACTAATATTAATTGTAAAAGTTAATACCTTGGTAAAATCAATAAATGTCAATTTTTTGGTTGGTTAATTCAAAACATAAAAAATGAAAATAAAAAGTATTAGAATATGGATCAGAGAGAAGTTTGGAAAAAATACATCACGGCACAATCCAAAATATTAGAGCATAAATCTAAACCTATTGTAATTGACACGACAAAAAGCGTTCAAAGAAATGGTTTAAAATTGCACCTTTCTATTGACCAAGAAATTTTTAAGAAAGTATTCAAGAAAGAGGTTGAGGATGTTTTCAACATACAAAATTTTGATTTTAATAGTGGCTATATTCAAACAGATTTAGCTAATGTTTCAAGTATTACAACTGAAAAACTAAGTAAACTGAAGGAACTTGCTGAAATCTGTTATATAGACTTTAATGAAAACCCAGTTATTGAAGGACAAATCACAGAAAAAGAAAATATTATTAAAGAAGAATTAAAAAATAC
>JAIYCH010000151.1 GCA_027488135.1 Saprospiraceae bacterium
TATCTTGATTACTTTTGGTTTGATGATGAAAAAATAATTTTCGAATTAAGTTTAAATGGCAAAGATGTTTTGGCTCTAACTATAGGAAATCGGAAATGGATAAAAGAAAATTGAGCTTATAAATTAAACTTTATACCTGCCCTTACCCATTTTCCTGGCATAGGAACGGTGCCAATTTCTCTGTATTCCAGGTCAAAAAAATTGGTTATCTGAAGGAAGGTATTGAAAGATTTTCCCCAAGATCTGTTGGCCTGAACGTCAGTTAAAAAGGTGGATTTTTCATTATTTATCCTCTGAAAGTATCGGAATGCGGTAGTCGCCTGAATCTTTCCGGGTAAATTAAAGGCAATAATGGCACTACTTTGGTACTTTAGATTTTCAAAAATATATCGGGATTGATACCCTGGAATCAACTCCATGTCAGCTTGTAACCATGCATAATTAAGCTGGATAGAATGCAGCAATCCCCGTTGAAAGTCATATTTTAAAGTAAGTTCAGCCCCTCGCGTCATTACATTCAGGTAATTTTCAGGTTTCCATTTTTCTGCGTTGGAAATCCTTACCCACTCAATAATCCTGGAGGCATCGCGTTGAAAAAGGGAGGCAGTCAGATGCGCGTTTCCTTTGTCAAAACGACCGCCCATTTCATAGGTCCATGCCGATTCTGGGAGTAATGTTATGTTTCCAATATTTGAAGGACCAACATAATATAAATCGGTATAAGTAGGCACTCTAAAAGACCTGGCAAGATTCGTGAAAACAGAAAAATGATCATTATGAGTATAACTTACATCTATACCCGGATAGAATTTCAAGCCATAATCATTCATATAATGATTATATATGCCAGGATTAACCTGGAATTTTCCAAGTGTAATTCTCTCCTCGAGATAAATACCCACGTGATCTCGAAAATGATTGCCCAGATTGTTACTTTCTATTTGTTCCCGGCGTATTTCAAATCCAATAGCTCCAATACCTAAAGCATTGTTGATTTGAAAATTACCTTCCAGTCCGCTAACTTTTGTGTTGTGAATATTTTTATAAAAAGAGGGGTTTTGCCTTAGATAAAGATAAATATCCTGGTGATCTCTATGATAGGCGTTAAAATTAAACCGTCCCCAATCCTTTTCCAGTTTATAAGCCATCGAAAACATCATGGTTTGGGTCTCTTCATATTGATCCTTCGCATTTTCATTGGCATAAAAACCATTGGCACCAAAAGCCTTGTTATTGAACCCAGCCAAAATACGCCAGGTGCCCCGAGCTAAGGATAATTGAGATTGATATAGAATATTTTGCTGCTTAAAATCGGTGTTATACCTGTAGCCATCCCCTTCGCTAAATCCACCGGAAACAGATTGTTTCCATTTTCCGAAGGGTAGGCTAAGAGACACATCGGCTCTTTTTAATCCATATTCACCTAAGGTGACCGTGCCTGATAATTGTTTTTTATCGGGCACTTTGGTAATGATATTTACAGCGCCTGCAAAAGCATTTGGACCATAAATTCTTGTTCCAGGACCTTTTAAGACTTCTATCCGTTCGATTTGTTCTGGTTGAAGAACCAAATTCAATAAATGATGACCGGTTTGAGGGTCACTCAACTTAATGCCATTGATGAGCACCAGGCTTTGGTCAAAAGATCCACCCCTGATAGACAGATCTGCTTGAACGCCCTGAGGTCCGCGCTGTCTGATATCCAAACCTGGGAAGTAGGAAAGAATTTCAGCTATTTGGTTAGCTGGCAAACGGCTAATGTCCTCTTTAGAAAGCAATTGTATTGTTCTAGCCGACTTGGAAAATGGGGTAGCTAATCGGTCTGCCATAATTTCCACCTGGTTAAGAGAAATTAAAGTATCGGATTGTCCCCACATATTTTGAGAAATAAACGATATTGGCAGCAAAATATTAATTAACTTCATTCTATTGGTTTAAGCGCTAAAATTAGGCAAACAAACGCAATGATTATAAAAAAGCGAAAAAATGAATGTAAGCTTTAGGTCAAATTTTCCCTCCCTTCAGGGAACGATGAAGAACGGTGCCCCTTATGTGTTTATGGACGGACCCGCAGGAACACAAGTGCCCGCCCAAGTAATAAATGCCATATCAGGTTATTACTTACATAAAAATGCCAATTCGCATGGTCAGTTTATAACTTCGTCATTAACCGATGCTGTGGTAGATGAGACCAGATCGTCAATGGCTACTTTTTTAGGAGCAAATCATGGGGGAGAAATATCCCTGGGTGCTAACATGACGAGTTTAGCCTTCTCGCTTTCCCGCGCCTTTGCCCGTTTGTTTCAACCCGGCGATGAAGTAGTGATTACTCAACTGGATCACGAAGGAAATAGAGGGCCCTGGCTTGCCCTTCGCGAAAAGGGTATTATTGTCAGGGAAGTTCGTCTTTTACCCGAAGGAAGACTGGATTATGAAGATTTTGAATCTAAAATAAATGAACGAACCAGATTGGTAGCCGTAGGATTTTCAAGTAATATTTTGGGCACTGTTAATGATTTGAAAAAAATAAGATATCTAAGTCATCGGGTGGGCGCCTGGCTTTTAGTGGATGCCGTCCATGGGGCACCACACTTTAGCCTGGATGTTAAAGCATTAGATTGTGATTTTTTACTTTGTTCTGCCTATAAATTCTATGGTCCGCATGTAGGTATCCTTTACGCAAGAGAGGGCTTGTTAGACAGATTACCAACGGATAGATTGCGTACCGCTGGTCAGGCAGCACCTGATTCCATTGAAACGGGAACGCCCAATTTTGCCGCCTTTGCCGGTGTTACCGCAGCCATTGATTTTTTAGAAAGCAATGGTTCTGGGCAGAGTAAAAGAGAGCGTTTGGTGAGGGCTATGGAAATGATTCATGAGCATGAGAGGGATTTATTCATAAAATTGTACCGCGGATTGGAAGCCATAGAGGGCATTCAGTTATGGGGTTTACCTCCTGATATCATTGATAGAGCTCCTACCTTATCATTCAGTGTGTTAAATGAAAAGCCAAATCATTTTTGTAGTTATTTAGGAGAAAATGGTGTTTTTGCCTGGAATGGTCACTTTTACGCATTGAGAACCGTGGAAATATTGGGTCTAAGAGCGTTGGATGGTGTGGTAAGAATGGGTATTTCCGCCTATACGTCTTCCGATGAAGTGGATCAGGTATTGGAAATAGTAAAAAAAAGGGTTTGTTAGTAAAAATTGTTAAAAAAAGGAAACTTTTAGGGGTATTTTTTCGTATATAGTTATTGTAAATGAATAAACCCATGCGACAGTTAAAAATTACTAATAAAATTACCAACAGAGAAAGTCTCTCTCTTGAAAAATATCTACAAGATATTTCTAAAATTCCTATGTTGGTTGGCGATGATGAAATTAAGTTGGCTCAACGGATTAGGGAAAATGACGAGGAGGCTTTAAATCAACTGATTAGGTCAAATCTTCGTTTCGTCGTTTCTGTTTCAAAACAATATCAAAATCAAGGTCTCTCTTTAAGTGACTTGATTAACGAAGGAAATGTCGGTTTAATGAAGGCGGCAAAAAGATTTGATGAAACCAAAGGTTTTAAATTTATATCCTATGCCGTGTGGTGGATCAGACAGTCTATCCTTCAGGCTATTGTAGATCACTCAAGAATTGTTAGGCTGCCATTAAATAAGGTAGGTACTTATAATAAAATTAATGAAGCAGTCCTAAATTTTATTCAAAAGTATGAAAGGGAACCCAGCACCGATGAATTAGCGGCTATCCTCGATATTTCGCCTAAGGACGTTCTTAATATGCAGCGCAGTAATGCCAGACATATTTCCATGGATGCACCCATTGGCCAAGAAGATAGCGATTTAACCATGCTTGAAACTATGCCCAATGCAGCTGAAAATGAGCCGGACAAAAATCTAATGGCACAGTCTATGAAGGAAGATCTCAAAGAAGGTCTGAGTATTTTATCCGAAAAGGAAGTCGAAGTTCTTTCTTCATATTATGGTCTCGACGGTCAAAAACCTTTAACTTTAGAGGAGATAGGTGAGTTTTTACAGCTTACAAGAGAAAGAGTACGCCAAATTAAAGAAAGAGCTATTCGACGATTAAGAAAATCCTATAATAGGAATGCCCTTAAATCATACCTTTAAGGTTCTTTCGCTTGCTTTTCATTGTAAATCCTTTTGCGTATCTTGTCACAAAATTAAAATATTATGGGTTTATTAGCTCTCTCAGCGCTAATTCTTGTGGGATCTGGTTTCATTTTGATGAAGAATAATCTCAGTGCGCTGAAACCGGGGGGTAAAAAAATAGAGGAGATTTTTTTACAATTAGATCAGGCCGTTCCAATGAAACAAAGTGAATTGGCTCCTTTGGGTGAAATTAATATTGAACTTCTTTCCGCAAACGAACTAAAAGGTGTCGCCAAATCAAAGATTTCTGGTATTGAAGTAGGTGTAATAGCAACGCTTTTCGAAGAAGCTGGTATCGCTTTCGCTGTTAAAAAATTTGGTTCCGCTGATTTCAAAGCAATGGTAGTCGCTAAAGATAAAAATCATGTGTATAGATTTCTTTTCAAATCAAATGATATTGAAATAGTTATTGATAATCAAGCATTGGGCGTATTCCTAATGGATGAAAAATTATTGAAAGGCGTAAGGACGGGTGCCACTTTGTTACATTTAAAAGAACACCCCTCTCAAGGGACCAGCCTTTATATTCAGGATAGAGAAATGGTTTTATTCCCTAAAGATGTATTTAAGGATTCAAAACAGATATCTAAAAGGGCTTTTGTTGTCCTGAATCAGTCTATTTCAGCAGAAGAACAAGCAACTATTCTCGCTATGAGTATGCTCTTGTTCTGGAAAGAAAAATGGAAAATTTAAGCAGCGGTTTATATGGATTTCATAAGAAAAATTACCCTTATTTTATACAGGTTCAGAGAACGTGGATTAGAAATATTTCTTTTGGACGCAGAAGATTCTCAATCTTTATATCTGCCTCAGGAGGATAAAGGGAAAGTTCTTTCTGATAAGTTTAAGGATCAGGCAACACTCATTTCCAACGATGTTCACGAATCGGGCGTAAATGAGGAAACCTGGGCTTTAGAAATAGAGGAGGAGGATATTCCTTCTTTGAAATGGCTGTTGTATGAAGATGCAAAAAATATTTCTGATAAGTTTATTTCAGATGAAACAGGTACTTATCTTAGAGTTAAGGATGCATTAAAAAAAGTAATGCCCCAACAATATAAATGGATAAAAGAGTTAAAAGATGTTCTTTTAGATAGACATTCAGTAAGGGATATTTAAGGTAATATTTATTTCATTCTCTTTTTAGCAAGTAATAAGCAAATCTCTAATTGTTCTTCTCTACTTAAATTACTGTTATTCAGAACTATGGCATCCTCTGATCTTAAAAGAGGGCTATCTGTTCTGGTAGAATCAATGTAGTCTCGCAGAAAAAGGTTTCGTCTTATCTCAGAAAGAGAAACATGGGTATCTTTTGATATAAGATCAAGGTATCTGCGCTTGACCCTAACCTCAATATCAGCCGTTAAAAAAATTTTTAATACAGCATTAGGGAAAACTACGGTTCCTATGTCCCTTCCGTCCATAATAAGATTATTATGCAACGACATTTGTCTTTGTTGTTCTACCATGGCAGATCTTACACTGGAAATAGCAGCCACTTTACTTACCATTTCAGCCACTGCCATGTCTCTAATATCTAGACTAATATCTTTACCATTCAGGAAAGTTACATTACCATTTGGAGAGGGTTCCAGGGTTATATTAATCTTCTCCAAAGCATTTAAAACAAGGTTAGGCTGATTAATAGGAATCTCATTTTTCAAAAAATAATACGTCACGGCCCTGTACATAGCTCCGGAATCTACAAATAAGAATTGGAGTGATTCTGCCATTGCTTTGGCTAAGGTTGATTTTCCGCAGGATGAAAAACCGTCGATGGCTATACTTATGCCCATAGTAAGAATTCAAGATATAAAAAAAGAGGCAAATTCCTTTTAGAATAGCCTCTTTCTGGTCTCATATAATTGTTAAATTAATATTCGTCTTCATTGAAAAGAAAATCATCTTTTCTTGGGTAATCAGGCCAAATATCTTCAATTCCCTCGTATATCTCGCCCTCGTCCTCCATTTGCTGTAGGTTCTCAATGACCTCAATGGGTGCACCAGAACGGATGGCATAGTCAATTAATTCATCTCGAGTGGCAGGCCAGGGTGCTTCCTCCAAGTTATAAGCGAGCTCTAAAGTCCAATACATAGTATTTTGGTTTAATTCAATTTAATGAAAAATAAGTTGACTTTCCACAAAAGTAATAATTTCTATTCTTTTGATTAATTATTTAATAAACATGGCATCACCGTAGCTAAAAAGTCTGTAATTTTCTTTTAGTGCTTCTTCATAAGCGTGCATGATAAGTTCGTGACCTCCAAATGCGGCGACCATAATCAGCAAACTTGATTTTGGTAGATGAAAATTTGAGATAAGACTATCGGCAATATTAAAATCGAAAGGAGGAAAAATAAATTTATTTGTCCATCCAGACTCTACGGTTTTTAGTTGACCTTCAGCTGAAACGGCTGATTCTACCGCTCGTAATGACGTGGTACCAATAGCGCATACCTTATTTCTGCTCGTTCTTTCTTTATTTTTAGCCACATTAACCATATCCACGGTTTCAGGCGGAACTCTATAGAATTCAGCATCCATTTTGTGCTTGGACAAATCCTCTACATCAATGGTGCGGAAGGTACCCAAACCAAGATGAAGGGTGATGGGGGCAAATTCCACCCCTTTTATTTCCATGCGTTTCATTAATTCCTTACTAAAGTGCATACCCGCTGTGGGTGCAGCAACAGCACCTATATCTTTTGCAAAAATAGTCTGATACCATTCTCTGTCACCTGCTTCACAAGGTCTGTTGATATATTTCGGCAAAGGAGTGTTACCCAAAAAATTCAAGGCTTCTTGAAACTCATCATCTGTACCGTCAAAAAGAAATCGTATGGTTCTGCCGCGGGAAGTTGTGTTGTCAACGACTTCAGCTATTAGAACGTCATTGTCGTCATCATCACTGAAATATAATTTGTTACCAACCCGAATTTTTCTGGCAGGATCAACTAACACGTCCCACAGGCGAGTGTCATGATTGAGTTCTCTAAGTAGAAAAACTTCTATTTTTGCTCCTGTTTTTTCTTTTCTGCCGTACAATCTGGCAGGAAATACTTTGGTATTGTTATAAAGCATAATATCTCCCTCATCAAAATAATCAATCAAATCTTTGAATATTTTGTGTTCGATTTTACCTGTTTTTCTATCAATCACCATTAATCTGGCGTCATCGCGATTTGGGGTAGGATAGGAGGCAACTTGGTTTTCGGTATAATCAAAACTAAATTGGGATAGTTTGGTTCGCATGAAACGGTTTTTGACTTTTGGTGTGCAAAATTAACAAATTTAATCAATGTATGATAACGCTAAAGAAAAAAAAATAGTTTGCTCCATTTTCAAAAAAAATGGTGTCGGTTGAATTTTATAGATTAATTACTGTCTTTCATCTAAACAAGTGCATTTATTATTTTTACCAACGTACCTTTGTCCTTTAACCATTTGGCGAAAAATAAATATTATGCAGACGATTATAAAAGTAATCATTGAAAGTATTTCACAGGCAGTTCAACAACTCGTAGGTAATAAACTACGCAGTTTCCTCTCTCTCTTAGGTATCACCATTGGTATTTTTTGTATCATAGGCGTGTTTTCTGCTGTAGATTCCCTTGAAAACAATATTCGTAAAAGTATCGCTAAATTGGGCGAAGAAGTAATTTATATTCAAAAATTCTCCTGGGGAGAGGATCCAGGTGAAAATTATTTTAAATGGATGCGCAGACCTAACATTAATTATGCTGATTATGAAGGGGTTAAAAAAAGAATGAAAAATGCCGATGTCGTTGGTTACTGGATGGGAATTGGCTCCAAAATTGTTAAGTATGGAAATAATTCCATTGAAGGCGCTTATACTCAAGCCTATTCTGAAGAGTGCAACGACTTGTTTAATCTGAATTATAGCGCAGGTAGATTCTTTTCTCCCTCAGAATATAATTTTGGTGCTAATAAAGTGATTTTAGGGTTCAATTCCGCAGAAGAACTTTTTGGTCCTATCGACCCTATTGGTAAAATAATCCGTCTGAGTGGTAGAAATTTAGAAGTAGTAGGCGTTTTAGAAAAATCGGGAGAGAGTATCATAAATGTTATGAATTTCGACGATATCGTTATCATCTCTTATCCCTTGGCGCGCAAAATCGCCAACTTAAATCAAAACTCTTTCTGGCCTGATTCATCTGTTGGTGTAAAAGCAAAAGAAGGCGTTTCATTAAATGAACTGGAGGACAATCTCATTGCTGCAATGAGGGCTCAACGTAGATTGAGACCTATTGAAGAAGATGATTTTTCGCTGAACCAACTTTCTATAATATCCAAATTCCTAAATGGCTTTTTTGACGCATTAAACATTTTGGGCATCTTCCTGGGTGGTTTTGCTACTCTGGTAGGTATGTTTAGCGTGGCCAATATAATGTTTGTTTCTGTTAAGGAAAGAACCAGAATCATTGGTATTAAAAAAGCACTCGGCGCCAAAAGATACATGATTCTGCTTGAATTTTTAATTGAATCGGTTATACTTTGCATTGTTGGTGGTGTATTTGGTCTGGCGCTGGTTTATATTGCTATGTTTGCTCTATCTTATGGACTTACTTCCTTTGAATTTGTTCTTTCTTTAAATAATATATTACTCGGCCTTGGACTATCCATATTTATTGGTATTCTGGCAGGAATGATACCCGCTTCTCAAGCCTCAAAAATGGACGCCGTAGTGGCTATGAGACAATAATTTATTTTTGTCCTTGTCTAAAAGTCCTTGTTGATTATTTTCAGCGAGGACTTTTTAGTTAAAATATCTTAAATACAAGGTTTTTTAATCTTTTTGATGACTATTCTAAAATAAAATAGTAAAATTCGCATTGTTAATTTGTCGGCAAACGTGGTAAAAAAGCTAAATTTGTCCCGTATTATTTAAAATGGAGGCTAACTGCCTAAATTGATTAAACTTATACTTTTATTATATCACTGTCTATGATGTTAAACAAAAAACTTGAACGACTTAATGCTATATCAGTCCAAATAAAGCATGGTTATGTCCCGGGTTATTCCAACAAAATAACTTTTTTGATGGTGAGTATCCTTTTTTGTTTTTTTAACAGGCTCACTGGTCAACAACTTCCATTATTTACACAGTATCGTGAAAATACGGGCTTGATTAATCCTGCGGCACTTGAACCTGACTATTTGGCTTATTCTAATAATTTTACCGTGGGGGCGTCTTACCGTTCTCAATGGAATGGTCTATCCGGAGCACCCAGAACAATGACCATCAGAGGTACATATTATGCCGATGATTATGCGGGGGTGACGATGATGGGTGGTGGTTATTTGATGAGAGATCAAACAGGACCTATCAGTTTTACCGGTGCTTATGGCAGAATAGCCGGGGTCATTACCTCTGATCCTACCCTGGGTGGTGTCATTTTAGGACTTACAGCCGGCTTGGTTCAGTTTGGCATAAATACGGATAATATCGTTGTCAGAGATAAAACAGATGATTTAGCAATGGCAGGTCAAAATCAACTATTCCCCGATGTCGGGGTAGGTATTTATGCTTACAGATATATGTCCACAGGACGTACGGCCTCCTCTTATGTTTACGGAGGGGTATCTATGCCACAAGTATTGGGTCTGGATTTGAAAGTCCAAAACACTTCAAGTGATTATTATCTCCAGAGGGTCAGGCATCTTTATGGATTGCTGGGAATGTACCTGTTTTTTGATGATAATAGTTTTATTGAACCATCTGTCTGGGTAAAATATGCGCCGAATGCTCCTGTGAATGTCGATGTTAACGTTCGTTATCAGATGCCAGGAAGTCTCTGGGTTGGAACTGGGGGATCAACTTCTGGTACTTTGCATCTCGAAGCTGGGGTACTTTTAGGTGAAAATCTTGGACTCGATAACTCCATTAGAATAGGCTACGGATATGGGTACAGCTTTAAAAACTTTGGCCCCTTTGTTGGTGGCGGACACGAAATTAATATTTCCTACTCCCTGAATAAATAATCTTTTGAATCATTCTTATTTACACTCTATAATGAAGCGTAGTATAAAACTTCTTTTTTTTCTGTCTTTGTTTTCGGTTCGAGCTCTGTCTCAAGAGGCTGCCGTTACTTTTTTATTCTCTTCTATTGCTCCTTGTGGTAATGGTACAGCTTGTGTAGATGTCACTACTGACGATTTTTCCAATGTACTTTATGTCAAGATGCCCATTAAATGGGATCCAAAGATTGTAAAACTTAAAAGTATTAATTTAGGAACTTTAAGAAATATTAAACTTTCAGACTTCGATCAATCCAGAGCTTTAACAGAAGGATTACTTTTCTTCGAATGGAAGTACGATGATTGTTCCAGCCCTAAATTACCAACTTTTTTGTTTCCAGACGGGGATAAAATTTTTTCCTTATGTTTTGAACCTGTCTCTACCTATGGTTCATCTACAACCATAGGGATTACTACTGATCCTGCCATTTTAAAAAATAATGATGTTTATCCTGTTGAAATTTACAAGAATGTGGGTTGCACAGATGTTGGTTTTCTTCAAAAAAGGGGTAATATATCTACCTGTGTCCGCGCACTTACTATAGCTGGTGAACCCATGGTAGGAAAAGAAGATGAGATTGTATGTACACCTGTGAAAGTGACCGGTTTAGATAGTATCGCCGGTATTCAGTTTGTTATGCAATGGCAAGATACTTTGCTGGAATTCGTGGATTTGAAAATTAGTAATTCTACCATCCCAGGTCTTTCGCGAGGTAGTTTCGGGTTACCAGAGGACACAAAGAGGTCAAACGCATTGATTTTTGCCTGGCAAAGTAGTTCTGGAAAACCTGCTGCCTTAAAAGATAACTCTGAAATTTTTGAAGTTTGTTATAAAATCATAGGTCCCTGTCAAAAAGTTACTTCTGTTGATTTCGTTTCAAATTTTGGCGTTAAAATGGAGGCAACCTCAGAGGGTAGGACCGTATCTCCAACCACAGGACAAGATACTTTCAGACTGGATGTGATTGCACTTGTAGGCGAAGAAATTGTTACTACCGTTAGTAGATGTGATCCTGATGGGCTTAAAATTCACGTTGAATGTGGCCCAGAAGTTGAGGTTGGCGTCGAGAAATGTGTGGCTATTATCGCAGATCAGGATTTACTCAATGTGAATACCCTGAAATACCAGATGACTTACGATCCTGAAATTTTAAGCTTTGTTCGTACCGAAAAATTTTCATCGAAACTCTCTTCACTGAATGCCTCAAAATTCACAATTAAAAATGGGGTAGTTGCATTGGATTGGGTTAATAAATTAGGTACAAGAACGATTAATAAAGGAGACACTTTATACAAAGTTTGTTTCGATGTGCTGGGGGTTGGCGTCAAGGTTACGCCGTTAAAAATAATTAATACGGGTGCTTCTGTTTTATACGATGATTTTCCCATAAATTATGAATTGAATGCAACCAATTGTGCTATTCAAATAAAGCAACCTCCGGGAGTGGTTTTTACCATTGGAGATGGGGAAGGAAAAAAGGGAGAAACCATTTGTGTTCCCGTGTCTGTGTCAAATTTTAATAAAAAAGATAGTTTGAAATTTAATCTGGCCTGGGATGTTTCAAGATTAAAATTTGTTAATATTAAGGATTCTAAATTAACCGGACTTAAATCAGATAATGTAAACGCATTTGATGCTGGATTATTGGGTTTATCCTGGGAAAGTGCGACGCCTTCTGATGTATCTCTCGCCGCAGATAAAGCGGAAATATTTAAGATTTGTTTTGAACTGATTGGTCTTTCTCCCTTTGAAATTGGCGATGCTACCAATTGCTCTTTGTTAGATATAGCAACCATTGGCTCCAATTATTCAACCAGTTCTCTCCTTGGCGGTCAAAGGCTTGAAAATAGCCTGCTTTATGATCCAGGGGAAATATGTATTTTAAATCCAGATGGTTTTGTACTTTTTAGTGAAAAAAATGAAACAAAAAGAACAGCCAGCCATTGCGTCGATTTAAAAGTCAATGATTTCAAAGATATTACGAAAGCCGATTTTATTTTGAGCTGGTCGCCGGCTGGATTGACTTACACAGGGTTAAAGAATCTTAATGCCGGTATAAATTTAAATTTGACTACAAATTTCGATGTTAGCGCGGCAAGTTCTGGTGTTTTGGAGTTCAACTGGCTCAATACAGCTGGAAAAACACTAGCAGATAGTGCTATTTTATTTTCAGTATGTTATAAGGTCATAGGAGATCCAGATACCTGCTATCTTATTAAAGTAGATAAGGCGCCACCTTCCACAGTAACCACCTTAACAGGAGCAGGTCAGTTATTCTACAAGGATATTCCCATTTGTATTACCGATACTTTGCTTATTGCAAAAAATTCGTCTAATGTTTCTTGTACCAATCTGAATGATGGTACCGCTCAGGTATTTGTAACATCAGGTGGAAAAGGTCCGTTTATTTATAGTTGGATATCCCTTGCAACAGGAAGGAATCTAGGTTCTACCAATGCCATTAAAAATTTACCCGCGGGTAAAATTGTATTAACAGTCATCGATTTATCAAATCCAAGCGTCAGAGGCACCGATACGATAAACATTGGTGTTGCACCAGGTCAACCAACGGCCATTGCCGGACCTGATGCCCTGTTAAAGTGTCTCCCACGGTCGTTAACACTAACTGGTACAGGTACTTCCTCAACCCCAGGGTCAGGAATTAATGTAAAATGGACAACATCAAATGGTCTTATAGTGGGTGATAATGAGCAATCTGTAGTAACCATTACTGAACCGGGATTATATATCTATCAGGTAGAAAATGCCATTGGATGTGTAGCAAAAGATACTATTGTCATTACTTCCATTCCTTTTTATAAGGCAGATGCAGGACAAGACAAAAAATTGACTTGTAATGCACCAACTTCCTTTTTAGGCGTTCCTATTTTAACAAAAGGAGATTCTTTGACGGTAACCTGGAAGGCTATGGATGGCGGTCAATTAGACGCAGGTCAGGAAAAACTCGATGCTCCGTCGGTTACCTTTGGGGGAACTTATATTGTTACTGTTAAAAATACAAAGAGTTTCTGTACCAGTTCCGATACAGTTATGGTTATCAACAATATTCTTAAACCCATAGTTAGTGTTGGTAATGATTTAGAAACAGGTTGTAAAGGTGAATCAGTAACTCTTAAAGCAACAGTACAACCACATCCCAATAATTTGGATTATTTATGGGAAACTCTCAGCGGGTCATTTTTAGGTTTGAATTCTTCGGTGACAGTGAGTAAGCTGGGAAGTTATTCTGTCCTGGTGCGTGATGTAACGTCTGGTTGTTCTACAAGAGATACCATAAATATTTTACCAAATGCCGATTATGCCCGATTTACTTTGGCAGATACAACGGCTTGGACTTGCCTCGAGCCAAAAGCGACACTAAAAGCTGCGTTTAATACACAAAGAGATAAATATAGTATTCTGTGGACTGCCAATGCTGGAGGTACTCTTCCCGTTGGACAAGATACTATTCAACAACCTAAGGTTGAAAAAACGGGTATTTACACCATTAAAACAACAAATCTGGTTACCGGCTGTGTGCTTTCTGATAGTACCTTGTTAAAAGATATTAGGGAGGTGGTTCAAGCCGATATTATAAAATTTGGGGATACCTTAACTTGTAGGAATCCTAAAATGCTATTGGAAGGGGTAGCGGATACTGAAAATAAAGACTTACAATATTTCTGGTTTTTAAATGGAACCCAGATAGCCAAAGACACTTTAGATTATGAAGTAAAAGCAGGCGGTTTGTTTTCTTTCAAAGCAATAAATAAGTTTAGTTTTTGTGAAGGCGTTGATTCCGTTAAAATTATTTCACAATTGGATTCTCCAAAAGTTACTTTAATTACAGATCCTAAAATTACCTGTAAGTTTCCTCAGGGAAATATATCCGTGGCTGTCTCTCCAACCGCAAATTACACCTATAATTGGTTGACATTAGACGGCACTATTGCCTCTGGCTTTGACTCTCCCAATCCAAAAGTGGCTACCGTTGGAACCTATATTTTGCAGATTCAGAATAAGACAACGCTTTGTGAAGGTGGCATTGATGTTTTAGTAGGCTTAGATAAATTAGCTCCAGAGGCGAAAATTGTATTTAACGAAACCCAGATTACCTGTATTCGCGATTCGATAGAATTGAAAGCGATGACTACTAATAATAATGCGGCAAGAGATTCTTACGCTTGGGTCGATGCGAAGGGAGATCCTTTAAAATTAGATTCCAGTCTTATTTATAAAGTTAAAAAAGGAGGAACTTATCAACTTATTACGACCAATAATTTAACAGGTTGTAAGGCCATTGATTCAATAGTTATTACAGAGAATAAAAGGTTGCCAGACGCCTTTGCTGTGCTATCGGGCCCAATAACTTGTAACAATCCTGTAGTAGAAATTAACGGTCAAAATGGTTCCTCCGTTGGGTCAGATTATCAGGTGTCGTGGATTCCTTTAGACAATCAGGTGAATGCTGTGCAGTTAACAACCGACGCCTATTTAGTAAAAGTCAATAAACCAGGAAATTATTCTCTCGATATAAAGGACAAGAGAAATGGTTGTGTGGGTAGTACAAAAATTAATATTCCCGATTCTACGCAGCGTCCATTAGTTAGTTTAGTTACCCCTCAACCTTTGGCCTGTCCAGGCAAATTCACATTGATAGATACAAAGGGTACAAGTAGTGGAGCCTCATTTAAGTATTTGTGGAAGACACTGTCTGGAAAAGATACGGTAACAAACAATACGCTATTAAATGGACAAGTAAAACAAGTAGGTACTTACACCTTAGATATAGTTAATTCTTTTTCAGGATGTACATCGAAAGATACCGTGGTCTTTATCCTCGACCCTGCTTTGCCATTGGCCAATGCAGGG
Organism: Saprospiraceae bacterium; assembly: GCA_027488135.1. Classification (GTDB taxonomy): domain Bacteria; phylum Bacteroidota; class Bacteroidia; order Chitinophagales; family Saprospiraceae; genus BJGN01. The sequence goes on from JAIYCH010000151.1 coordinate 15,092, forward strand.
GTTGATACCATTAGTTGTGGGGAAAATATTAATCTGAATGCTAAATTATCTTCTTTAAATACCGGAAAATGGTCCGCATCCGGAGGACCTCAGGTTGAGCTTCCTGGTGATGCGCGTAGTTTTGCTTTCGGATTGAAAGTAGGTAAAAATAATTTCATCTGGACGATTTCAACGGCAAATTGTGATGCTTATAGTGTTGATTCTGTCACTATTACCCGTGAAACTAATCCTGTTGCAGCTGACGATTTACTTTCTATTCCTACGGGGACAAGAAAAGCTGTTTTAGTGGCCATTCAAAATGATCAGGTGAGCAAGTTGGGTGGTTTTAAACTATCCGTGTTGAATCAGCCGGTTAAAGGTTTAATAGATTCTGTTTCAGGGGGGAATATCAACTATAAAGTGAAGCCAGGGGGAAGTGGAGATGATAGTTTTTCTTATAAACTATGCAATAATGCCTGCCTTACTTTATGTGACACAGCAGCGGTTAGGGTTACCATCGCTTTCGATCCCGAGGCGCCACTGCCAATCATTCCTAATACAATTACTCCGAATGATGACGGTAAAAATGACGCGCTTGCTTTTGAAATATTAGATGAATTTCCAGCGGACTATCCTGATGCAGAGTTAATTGTTTTTAATAGGTGGGGTGATATTGTATTTACTCAAAGACCATACAAAAATGAATGGAGAGGAGTAAATTCTATGAATCAACCGCTGCCTGATGGAACTTATTATTATATCCTCAGATTAAATGTTCCAAATGGTAAAATTGAAAAAGGAGATGTAACGATTATTCGATAATCTGGTTTTTATCCATAAATAAAAAGGTTTCGCAAAGTAAAATTTGCGAAACCTTTTTTATTAAACTTACTTTTTGAAAAAGTATTACAATTTTTCGTAGATTCCAGCAATACCTTGGCCTCCACCTACGCAGGCAGTGACCATACCGTATTTTTTATTTTGTCTTCCGAGTTCATTGATTAGCTGGGTAGTCAGTTTTGCACCAGTACAACCCAGAGGATGACCCAATGCTACGGCACCACCGTTAACATTTACAGATTCCGGGTTCAGACAACCCTCTTTTATTACCGCCAGTGCCTGAGCGGCGAAGGCTTCGTTAAGCTCCACCAAATCAATATCGGAAAGGGATAA
>JAIYCH010000124.1 GCA_027488135.1 Saprospiraceae bacterium
AGGTGAATGATATTAATCAATGGCTCTGTCTAAATGCACATACCCTCCATCGACATGGATTAACTGACCTGTAGTATGACTTGATTTTTCCGATAAAAGAAAGGCTACCATCTGTCCGATTTCCTCACAAGTGGTCATCCTGTTTTCAAAGGGAATTCTTTTATTTATTTTTTCAAGTGTTTTTTCAGGCTCGGGTAGGGTATTTAGCCATTTTTCATAAAGAGGCGTCCAGCTTTCAGAAACAACCACTGCATTTACACGAATCTGATAGGGTAACAGTTCAACGGCCCATTCTCTGGTCAGAGCATTTCTACCCCCATTTGCCGCAGCATAAGCGGAGGTATTTCCCTGACCCGTTTCAGCTGTTTTGGAGGTAATATTAACGATAGCTCCTTTTGATTTTTTTAAATAAGGGAGAGCATTTTGCGCTAATAGATAATAATGCACCAGATTTCGGTGTAAAGAAGCCATAAAGTCTGTATAATTTCCTTTTTCGAGACCTATCCCATCATTTACCCCTGCATTATTCACTAAACCATCAATACTTCCTACCAATAGTACTGCTTGTTTTATGGCATCAGCACAGGCTTCAGGGTGTATTAAATCGGCGGTAATGGCATAACCTTTATTATCAATGGTGACCAGCATTTTTAAATTATCCGCTTCATTTCGACCTATGATGACAGGTATTGCTCCTTCCTCCACCAGAACACGCACAATTCCAGCACCTATTCCTTTAGCACCGCCTGAAACCAGTATATTTTTTCCTTTAAGACCTAAATCCATTTTAATTAAACTTTAGGCATGACATAATCGATAGAAAAAGGGATGACCTCCTGTTTCATGGTACCAAAACCCTCTATACCCAGCTCCATCACATCACCAGGTTTAAGATATACAGGAGGTTTAAAGCCGAGACCTACCCCTGGAGGCGTTCCTGTAGAAATAACATCACCTGGAAGAAGGGTCATAAAACGACTGATATAAGAAATGAGTTCAGGGATGGAAAATACCAGATTTGAGGTATTACTATTCTGGACTTTTTCCCCATTTAAAGAAAGCCAGATGGGTAAGTTATGAACGTCGCCGGCTTCGTCGGGCGTTATCAAAAAAGGTCCCATCGGGGCAAAAGTATCACAACCTTTGCCTTTGTCCCAGGTGCCACCTCTTTCCAGTTGAAATTCTCTTTCGGAAACATCATTATGCACACAGTAACCTGCAATATAATCTGCAGATTGTTCCGCCGAAACATATCTTGCTTTTTTGCTGATAACCACGGCGAGTTCCACTTCCCAATCCGTTTTTACGGAATCCTTTGGTATCATAACAGGATCATTTGGGCCGGAAAAAGAAGTATTACTTTTCATAAAAATAATGGGTTCATTTGGTATATCAGCACCTGTTTCTCTGGCGTGGTCTGCATAATTCAGACCAATACAGATTATTTTTGAAGGCGTGGCAAATGGAGCACCAAACACCAGATTTTCAGGATGTTGTATCACAGAAAGTTGAGTGTTTTGGGTGTCTATGGCCTCCTGGAGTAATTTTAAGCCGTCATTTTCAAAAAAATGAGCATCGTAAAGGGGAAATAAAGTGGATACATTGTAATAGATATCTCCGGATAGAACACCAGGGATAATATGTTGATTTTCTCGGAAAGTAAATAATTTCATGAGGGTATATTTGAAAAAATTAAGTGTTTAATGTTAAGAAACCACCGTCTATAGGATAATCGGTGCCAGTAATAAAAGCGGCATCATCACTGCAAATAAAGGCAGCTAAAGCGGCAATTTCTTCCGGCTTACCCATTCTTCCAATGGGTTGGCTTTTTGATAACTTTTCAAAAATTTCTGCTTCTTTGCCTGGATAATTTTTAGCAATGAATCCATCGACAAATGGGGTATGAACCCTTGCCGGCGAAATACTGTTACAGCGTATTCCTTGATGCAGATAGTCTTTGGCAACCGAAAGGGTCATAGCTGCGACAGCTCCTTTACTCATGGAATAAGCAAAGCGATCTTGAAGTCCAACTTTGGCTGCTACGGAACACATATTGAGGATGACTCCGCCACCTTGCGTCAAAAAAATAGGAATAGCGGCATGTAAACAATTATATACGCCTTTGACATTGACCGATATCACTTTATCAAAATCCTCTTCTGTGGTGCTAACAGCATTTCCAATATGCGCAATGCCCGCATTATTTACTAAAATATGAAAAGGAGCAACCAGGTTAAACAAAGTTTTAATTTTTTGTTGACTGGTCACATCGCAGGGCAAAAAAGTAGCTTTACCGCCCGATGCTTCGATGCTTTCAGCTACTAATTTTCCTCCTTCCAGATCTCGGTCCAGTAAAATGACATGTGCTCCCTTTTCTGCAAAAAGTAGCGCAATGGCTTTTCCAATGCCACTTCCTGCACCCGTAATAATCGTTTTTTTATCTTTCAAAGTAAGCATTTGTTTAGGTATTACAAGTTTAGACCTCTGCGCCAAGGGATGAAATCGTCCTGTCCTAAACGTTCCGCATGGGTTCTAACCTCCCCCGAGGCAAGTTTGATGATATACTCCAGCAAAGCCTCTCCATTTTCATCAATGGATTCCTCGCCGGAGATAATTTTGCCAGAATTGAAATCAATAATATCGGGCATTCTCTCCTGGAGAGAGGTATGGGTAGAAATTTTCACAGTAGGAGAAACCGCATTTCCCGTAGGGGTTCCTAAACCGGTGGTAAATAAAATGATATTTGCTCCTGAAGCGGCCATTCCTGTTGTAGCTAATACATCATTCCCCGGGGTACACAAAAGATGTAACCCCGAATGCTCAGGTTGTTCCGTATAATCTAATACCCCCTGGATATAAGCATTTCCACCTTTTTTAGCTGCTCCAGCTGATTTGATGGCATCAGTAATCAGTCCGTCGCGAATATTTCCCTTACTGGGATTCATATCAAAGCCAGCGCCCATGGATTCTGCCTGTTTCGCATAGCCGGACATGAGGGAAATAAACTTTTCCGCATCTTCGACTTCCGTGCACCTATCTATCAATTCCTGTTCTACGCCACAAAGTTCCGGAAATTCAGCCAGTAGCGTAGTGGCGCCAACAGTGGTTAAAATATCAGATAAGGCACCGAGGGCAGGATTAGCGGAAATACCTGAAAATCCATCAGATCCACCACATTTTAGACCTACATTTAACTTTTGGATAGAAACTGAGGTTCTTTTAAGCTTATTTATTTCAATCAACCCTTTAAAAGTCTCTTTAATGGCGGCAGACATCATGGCTTGTTCTGTCCCATAACTTTGCTGATTAAAATAAAGTATAGGCTTATCGAAATTATTTGATCTAAGTTTAATTTCGTCTTTCACGTCATCAAAACTAGTCTTTTGACAACCAAGGCTAAGGATAGTAATACCTGCGACATTAGGATTGATGCAAAATCCAGCAAAAACGGCGGCTAAAGCCTGACAATCTTGGTTTGTACCTCCGCAGCCCATTTCATGCGTTAAAAACTTAACGCCATCCACTTGCGGGAAGTAAGGGTTAGGAAAAGCAGGTCCATGTTCCTGCCAGGGAGCAGACACTTCAAGAGGTTCCATGTCAGCACCAGTTTGAAAAGCATGCAAAAGATTCCGTACCAAAGGCCTGTATTTTTCGGGTTGACCGAATCCCAGTTCTTTGTCAAAAGCTTCTTTCATTACCTGGATATTTCGGTTTTCACAAAA
>JAIYCH010000095.1 GCA_027488135.1 Saprospiraceae bacterium
CTTCCTTCAGATTCCACCTCACGATGGACACCCTTGCCTTAAGCTAGTGGTTGGCGATTACATACCCCCACAGTGGACTTGCACCACCTAGTTGATTGCCATGCACGGCACACCAAAAAAAGCCTTGCATTTAAAATGCAAGGCTTTTAAAAGTTTTACCTCTAAATTACTCAGGTCTCTTTTTAGCCGAGTAATTTATTTTGAGTTGGTTGGCCTTTCTCAGTTCCGTTTTTACATCCTGAACAATACCCATTGTTATTTTTCCATCAGCTCTGATGGAAGTGGTAATTTTAGATCTTTGTGCTTCCGGAATTTTAACGCGGAAACGCTCCAGGAAAATAGGAATTTCATTTACATCAGAAAACTTATCCCCTAATTGTAATCTTGGTTTAGTACCGTAGGTAGCTTTATATTTCTCCACTGGTCTTCCAATATACAAATAATTTACAAGGGATTTGTCCTCCAACTTGGTAAGTTGTGTAGCGAAGGGGGTAGCCACCTTCACCATCAATTCTGAATCACGTAATTTTGTAACCACCATGAAGAAGAACAACAACATGAAAACGATATCGGGTAACGAGGCCGTACTAATAGCCGGCTGAGGCTTCTTTTTTCCTTTTGAAAACTTAGACATAGTTAATCATTTTGTTCCCACCCTAAGGCGGGAAAATGAGATTGAACGGATAAGGTTCAAATCTAATTATTTTTCTTCTCCAAAATTAGTAGGTTCAGCTTCTGATAAAACCATCGGGATTTCATCCTTTATAGATTTTCTCCAAGCAAGGGGCAAATCTTCGCTGTATTTAACGCCGTATTTTCTAAGACACATCTCGTCCCAAAGTTCATCATAAGCGGCCTTCAATTCATTATACACACTAACATAGGTCTCATAATTGGTTCCTCTGTCATTTTTTAGTGTAATAATGGCTTTTGTAGGTCTTTCCGAAAGATCCTCCCTTTTAGTTGGATTAACGATAAACTCTTTCGTTTTTTCTCTGAGCATGGTAATGTCCATAGGTTCTCCTCTTACGAGCAAATCATTTTGGGCATTTACAAGCACGGCAAAAACGTTTCTTGATTTTAACTTAGTAACATCTGGATCCTCTTCAGACCAGGGCGGCAATTTTACTGTGATACCTTTATCCTCTGCGATAGTTGTAGTCACGAGAAAGAAAATGAGAAGAAGGAAAGCAATATCAGCCATAGAGCCTGCATTGATTTCATTACTCATCCTATCTCTGGAATTCTTTTTTGCCATGAACTAAATTATTTGAAAAAGTTACGAATTTCACTTAACACAAATACTACGATTGCGATAGCACACATAATCAATGAGGTAGTGATAGATCCACCAATAAATTGAAGGGCAAAAGGTGAAACTCCGCCAACTTTTTCGACAGTATTAGCCATGATACCTGTTACTTCACTAGGTGCTGCGACTATCGTTGCTACATAAACTCCAGTGAGCACTAAAAGGGCTAAAAGACCTTTAAATGATTCTTTGAAATTCATTGCAACTTGAAAGACACCGAAAAACAAAAGCAGAACCACTGATAAAACAGTGAGAAGCAAAGAAGCCACCAAACCAAAATCAAAAATAGTAGTCTTACGCTGTTCTTCGAGTGGAAGGGCTGAGAATTCTTCTAATCCTCCGGCTGCGATAGCAAAGAAAATCACCGTAATCAGAGTTCCCACACCAAAGGCCAATGCCTGTCCGTTTTTGGCTAGAAATTTATACATAAGGTGGGGATTAATTATTTTTTGAAAATATTGTTTTCGGTCATGATATCTAATAAACCAATAGATGAATCTTCCATCTTGTTTACAATACCGTCAATTTTACTTACGATATAATTGTAAAAAATTTGAAGAATAATCGCAACTACAAGACCAAATACTGTAGTTAAAAGGGCCACTTTAATACCACCCGCAACGACTGAAGGAGATAAGTCACCTACTTCCTCAATACGGTCAAATGCCTGAACCATACCCACAACCGTTCCTAAGAACCCAAGCATCGGGGCAAGAGCGATAAATAAAGAAATCCAGATAAGACCATTTTCCAAAAGTCCCATTTGAACGCTTCCGTAAGCAACGATTGATTTCTCAACGCCTTCAGGACCATTATCCTTGTTTTTAAGACCTTCATAAAGGATACTTGCTGTAGGACCAGGAGTTGCTTTACACACATCCATAGCACCATTAACATCACCTCCTTTTAACTTCTCATTAATTCTACCTAGTAATTTGTCTGTATTGACAGATGCAATATTCAACGTGATTACACGCTCAATACAAAATGCCAATCCCAAAATTAAAGGGAATAAAATGATACTCATAAAGCGCCAATCACCATCGATAAAGTACTTCTTAAGCAACTGGTAACCACCAATTTCAGCAACAGTTTCTTCTGCTACCACTGGAGCGGCCTCCTCGGCTGGCGCAGCTTCTTCAGCTGGTGCAGCCTCTTCAGCTGGAGCAGCTTGTTCAGTACTTTCGGTTGCGGTAGCGTCTTGCGCAAATACTGCATTATTCGTGGCGAATGAAGCCAATCCTAGAATAAGCAATAGAACAAACAAATTTCGCATAATCAATAAGGTTTTTAACGTTTGTTTTCCAAAATAAAATTTAACAAAAAAAGCGGAGAGAGAGGGATTCGAACCCTCGATACCCGATTAAGGTATACACGCTTTCCAGGCGTGCCTCTTCAACCACTCGAGCACCTCTCCCTAGAGCAAGATACTAGACATTGTCTCCGCATGTGACAAAAATAATCAAACATGAATTGAAAACAAGTAATTAGGCAAAAAAAAAACAGATTTTCAAAAACAATTATTAAAAATGCGTTTTGAATTATTAGAAAATGCCTCACTTATGGCTACAGCACTCACTTTTAGGTCATCTGATATTTTTTCTAAAATAAAGGTCAAATATGCTGATTCATTTCTTTTTCCTCTCTTTGGAACGGGCGATAAATAGGGTGCATCGGTTTCAAACACAAAATGATCTAATCCTATGTCTTCAATCACCTCCCCTATTTTTACATTTTTATAGGTTGAAACACCCCCAATGCCCATACTTAACCCTAAATCTCTTATTCTTCTGGCCTGTTCTACACTCCCTGAAAAACAATGAAAAACACCGTCAATACCTAAATTTTCCCGTTCAAGTAGGTAAATCGCCTCATCAGTGGCATTTCTTGAATGGATACTAACCGGCAAATTCAACGTTTTAGCCCATTTACATTGCTCAATAAATGCATCCTCCTGCTCCTTTTTAAAGGTTTTGTCCCAAAAAAAATCTAAGCCTATTTCACCTATACCATAAAAGGTGTGTTTTTCTAACCATTTACCCGCTATTTCCAATTTTGATTTATAATCTGAATGTATAGAACAAGGATGAATACCCATCATCGGTTTACATAAACCACCGCTTTCTATTTCTAATTTCAACATAATTTCAATGGTATCAACATCTACATTAGGAATTAAAATAAGAGAGACGCCTGCATCTTTTGCACGTATTAACATTTCTGATCTATCTGAATCATAAACCTTATCATACAGATGGGCGTGGGTGTCAATTAATTCCATTTTTATATTTTTTGCAAATATGAATAAATGTGTCGTTCTAACCATTAAAAATGGAAGGTAAAAATCAATTCTCTTGTTTTTTATCCTCAACCTTATGAATTAATTAATAATTTTATCATTTTGCAAAAAAAATAAAATGGCTAAGGTCAAGTATTATGTGGTCTGGAAAGGACGGAAGCCTGGAATTTATAAGGATTGGGCAACTTGTAAAAAAATGGTGGACGGTTTCGATGGAGCTTCCTTTAAAAGTTTCACCTCTCTACTAGAAGCTGAAAATGCTTACGGATCAAAATCTGGCGCAGTTTCGAGTCCAATACAGAGCCTAAAGTCAAGCTCAAAATCAACTCTCTCTTCAAAAAAAACCGTTATCCTAACGCCAAGTATCTCTGTTGATGCAGCTTGCAGTGGAAATCCGGGTGTAATGGAATATCAAGGAGTAGATACCCACACTAAAGAAGTCCTTTTTCACAAAAAATATCCACTGGGCACTAATAACATAGGTGAGTTTTTAGCTCTCGTGCATGGATTAGCCTTTTTAAAGAAAAACGGCAGTGATATTCCTATTTATTCAGACTCTGTGAATGCATTATTGTGGATTAAAAATAAAAAATGCAAAACAACCCTGGTTAAAAATAATAAAACTACAGAGCTATTTGAAACCATAGCCAGAGCTGAAGAATGGTTGAAAAATAACACATGGAAAAACCAGCTTATTAAGTGGGAAACTGAAAGATGGGGAGAAATTCCTGCTGATTTTGGAAGAAAATGAGGCGCTTATTTAACCACAAACCTCATTTTATAATCACAACTTACTTTACCCTTTTTGATATTCTCCAATTTACCCCGTAAAATTATTTTTCGTGCTGGCGACAGATATTCCACAAATAGTTTGCCCTCAATATGATCGTATTCATGCTGAATAACGCGGGCTTCCATCCCCTCAAAAACGCCCACTTTAGGTTCAAAATTTTCGTCCATATAACTAATTTTTACCCCTGACTTTCTTTCTACCTCTCCTCTTACATCTGGGATACTTAAACAACCCTCCTCATAAGACCAGGTATTTCCAAACTCCTCAATGATCACTGGATTTATAAAAACAGTTTTAATACCCGTTAGACTTTCCTCCTTTTTTTTGTCTTTCATCTGCTTGGTATCCACGATAAACAATCTAATCGGTTTACCTATCTGAGGTGCTGCCAATCCAATACCTGAAGCTTCATACATGGTTTCCCACATATTCTCAATAATTTCTTTAAGTTCAGGATAATCCTTTGTTATAGGTTCAGCTTTTTTGTTCAGCACCGGTTGGCCAAAGGCAAATACAGGTAAAATCATAGTCGTTCCGTATAAAATTAATTTTTATAAAAATGCAGGAGTGGGTTTGTTCACAGAAGAAACATTTCTTTTCCTTTCCATAAAAGCATCTAAAATAATGGCAGCCGCTACCCTGTCAACGATACCCTTTTCCCTTCTTTTCTTTTTCCCAATACCGCTGGCCAAAATGGTATCTTTTGCTTCAACTGAACTGAATCGTTCATCTTGAAGAAACACAGGTATGGATGGAAAAAGCTGCTGTATCTTTTTTCCTATTTGCATAATTTCACCATGTGTTTGTGCGGGATTGCCATCGGGGTAGAATGGCTCTCCTAAAACGATGGCTTCAACTTCTTCAGTTAAAATATAATTAGACAAAAAGGCAAAAAAATCCTTGTTGGTCAACGTGCACAGACCCGACGAAATAATCTGTAATGGATCAGTTACCGCCATACCAACCCTTTTTGATCCATAATCAACACCAATAATTCTAGCCAATTCAAATAATTTTCGCAAATTTAACGAATTTATAGCAAATTTGAAGCAAATAATACTAATATGATAAAACAGATAAAAGGTTTTGTTCAACATTATGCCTGGGGTGGGTATCATTTTCTTCCTTCAATATTATCAATTGATAATAACGAAAGAAAGCCCTTCGCAGAACTTTGGTTTGGGGATCATTCTGGTGGAACCTCCCCACTTATTCGTAACCATCAAAAAGAAGAGAATCTCAGGCAGTTCATCGATTTGAATCCAACCTCTCTTTTAGGCGAAAAAACATATATAAAAGATGGGGGACGCCTCCCCTTTCTTCTGAAGATTCTGGATGTTCACAAAATGTTGTCTATTCAGGCCCATCCATCAAAAGAAGCCGCTGTTAAAGGTTTCAATGATGAAAATAATAGACAAATTCCATTAAATGCTCCACATAGGGTTTTCAAAGATCAGAATCCAAAACCTGAAATGATGGTCGCCCTGTCACCGTTTTGGCTTTTACATGGATTTTTACCCGCTGAAAAAGCAGCTGAACAATTAGACATGGTGCCTTCATTAAAAGAATTTTCATCCATTTTTAAAACAGAGGGTATTAAAAATGGGTATCAAAAATGGATGGAACTGCCCCAAAATGATATAGATAAAATATTGGCTCCTTTGCGAAAATCGTTGCTTGATAAGCCCGACACATCTCTGCAAAAAACTTCTCCTGATTTTTGGGCAAAAAAGGCCTTCCATGATTTTAGTCGTGAGGATGGACATTTGGATAGAGGCATTTTTTCGATATATGTGATGAATATTGTTCATCTTCAACCCGGAGAAGCTATTTTTCAGGATTCAGGACTTCTGCATGCTTATCTGGAGGGTTCTAATATCGAATTAATGGTCAATTCTGATAATGTATTCAGAGGAGGACTTACTGATAAGTATATGGATATTCCGCTGCTTCTTGATCATTTAGACTTCAATCCTACCTTACCCAACATTCTAAAACCCGCAGTTATTAATGAAAATGAAAAAAAATTTATCATACCCTCCACCGATTTTGAACTTAAGGAATATGAGTTGCAGAAAGGTGATGAATTAATCATTGAATCATCGGAGGGTCCGTCTATTATATTATGTCTCCATGGAAGCATTTGTCTTAAGACAGAGGATACCTTACCTATAACTTCCGGTGAGGCCTTTTTCATTGCACACAACACTAAAATACATTTGGAACAAAAAGGGGAAGAAAGCGCTGTTTTATTTAAAGCAGGCATCCCAACCTTTTAAGGAAAAATTTCTTTAGAAAGTAAACCCTAACTTGTCGTTATTAATTAACCGCTTAAAACAAAAACCATTTCGTACAAAAAAACATTTAAACATACATAAGGAATTAAAATTTTGTATTTTGAATAAAATTTCAAGGATGAACCTCAAGAATATTTTATTTTTCAGTTTTATAATGATGACTTACAGAAGCGTTAGTCAACAGGTAGATCCGTATTCTTTAGTAATTTTCAGTCCTTTCCAATATAATCCAGCTTACACAGGTTTAGACGATAAAATAACGATACAGGGAAGCTTCCGGGATCAATGGATAAAGATACCCGGCAATCCGTCGTCCCGCTATTTTTTAGTAGATGCACCCATCCCAGCCTTAGGATGTGGAATAGGTATAAAAATACAGGAAGATCAATTTGGGGCAAGCCGGCAAGTATCTCTTGGATTAAACTGGAGTTATTCAAGAACTTTAAGTAAAAATAGTACGCTATCAATAGGTCTTGGTATTGGTAACCAAAGATATAGTTTAAATGGGGGTATTTTGCGAACGCCAGATGGAAATTACAGCTCAACCAGCATTGATCATCAGGACAATCTTTTGCCCAATGGTGATATTGCTTTAAGTGGTATGAGTTATGAAGGAGGGATATATTTTAAAACAAACTTTTTTGAGGCGGGACTTTCCGGGTCAAATGTATTACCCATTGTCCTAAATCAAGGTGATTTTGGCATAACACTACAACCACATTACACCTTTTCATCAAAAGCTTTTATACCAATTACTACGCAATTAATTATACAGCCTGGCATTATCATGAGATATGTAATGGGAAATTTGCAACTTGATAGCTACGTTCTGGGGAATATCCGGGAAAAATTCACTTTAGGAACTGGTCTAAGAGGATTTAGCCCCAACACCCTGGACGGACTAATGACAATGGCTGGAATTCAAATGGCTGAAAATATTTCATTTTATTACACTTACACTATTCCTTTATCTTCTCTGCGGACAGCAACCACTGGAAGCCACGAAGTAATGTTGAGATATACCATTAACCAAAAATTAGGTAAAGGGATATTACCACCAATTATTTACAATCCAAGAAATTTATAAATTACATACATTTATTATAATAAGAATGTTAAGATGTCGTTTGAATAAAGAATTTGGGTTGCATATAATAAATTGTGCTAAAATAAATAAGTTGTTTTTGTAGTACGCCGAAACAATCTATCTTTGCTCCCACTTCTTTTTTTAAGAAGAAAATTTTGTAGGAAAACCGAAGTATAAACATGAAACAAATGCAAAAAGGAATTTTCTTTTTGATGCTTGCCGCTGTAGTAGGTTGCGGAAAAAGCGATACAGGAGAATTATTAGGTGTGCAAGACCGACCCGTTTGGAAAGGGATTCAGCCTTATGGAATGGTCTATGTACCATCTGGGACACTTTTAATCGGTCCGAGCGACCAGGATATCAGTGCAACCTTTGTTCAACGTCCGAAACAAATTTCAATTCAAGGTTTTTTCATGGATGACACTGAAATTACCAACAATGAATACAGACAATTTGTGTATTGGGTAAAGGATAAAATGGCCCATGAAAAACTTGAACATTTTTTAGAGGCGGATCCTGATGCTGTCGAAGAACAAGATCCAGAAATTGACTGGGACATGGAGATTGACTGGGAAGCTGAGGAGCTCCAGGATATGTATTACCAGGGTAACAACAAATTGTCTGGTAAAAAGGAATTAAATATCGATTTATTGAAATATACTTATGAATGGTATGATTGGCAAGCTGCCGCTCATGACAAAGGTCAAAGTGCCAGAAATAAGTTTATTAAAAAGAAAACGGTAAAAGTACATCCTGACAAATTTGTCTGGGTACGTGATTTCGCCTACTCTTACAATGAACCGATGACGCGAAATTATTTTGATCACCCAAATTATGATGACTATCCTGTTGTCGGTGTTGATTGGAACATGGTTAATGCCTTCTCTAATTGGAGAACTGCATTGTATAATAAAAGCCTTGGAGAAGATCAGGTAAATACAGAAGATTTTCGCTTACCTTCTGAATTTGAATGGGAATATGCAGCCAGAGGCGGTCATGAACAATCCATGTATCCCTGGGGTGGTCCTTACATAAGAAATGCCAAAGGTTGTTTAATAGCAAATTTCAAACCTGGTCGTGGTAATTATCCAGAGGATGGCGGAATGTACACTGTAAAAGCAGATGCTTATTTCCCAAATGATTATGGATTGTATAATATGGCAGGAAATGTAGCGGAATGGACCTTAACAGCATATTCTGAAAATATTCTTAGCAGAGTAAGTGATTTAAACCCTGATTATCGCTATGATGCTGATGATAAAGAAAATCCAAGTAATAAAAGGAAAGTAATCAGAGGAGGTTCATGGAAAGATTCTCACTTCTTTTTACAAAATAGTTCCAGAACTTACGAATTTCAAGATACCACTAAATCTTATATTGGATTTAGAAATGTATTAACCTTCTTAGGAAGATCCATTAATGACTTCTAGTCATAATTTAGTGTAAAAATATCATTAACCTGTTTAAAGTTTTCTCAAATGAGTAATGTATTGAAAAGTAAAGGTTTCAAATATCTTAAAAACCTTCTTATCGGTGTTGGTGCATCAGTCGTTTTAATTGGTGCTTTGTTCAAAATTATGTCATGGGCTTATGCTGACGAATTGTTGATTGTAGGCATGTTAACTGAGGCAGGCTTATTTTTCTTCCTTGGAGTAATAGGACCAGATAAGGATTATTACTGGGAAAAATTATATCCAGGTTTAGATGATTATTCCGGCGCAGTAAATCCTATCTCTCAGGGAGGTCAGGTTGCACAACAAAATCCAGTACCTAAAGAAATGGTTGAAAAGTATCTGGGTTCTATGATTGGCGAATTACAGGTTATTTCAGGTAGTCTTTCATCTTTGAAGGCACTTCAAGAAGTGGATTTTTCAGGTACGAAAGAACAACTTCGTTCGATGACAAACTTTTATTCTAAAATAAATGATGCTATGATGGATCTTCAAGATTCCACGGAAGAAGCAAAAGCATATAAAACTAAGTTAGCTGAATTAAATAAAAATTTGGGCGATCTTAATCGCACTTTCACTTCTCTAAATCAAGTGTACGGCAATATGTTGTCAGCAATGGCAAATGTTCGTCAGAACGGTTAAAATTAGAACTGAATTTTTTTATTTATTTAGAAAATAGAATAGTATGTCCATTCCAAAGGAACCGCGGCAGTTGATGATTAACTTAATGTACTTAGTCCTAACGGCTATGCTGGCGTTAAACGTTTCTGCTAAGATTATCAACGCATTTTTTGTCATAAATGATGGTATAAAAAATAGTAATAGCATTTTTGATGATTCTCATGTTATTACCATGACCGCCCTAGAAAAAAATGTAGAACAAGACAGAGGGAAATATCAACCTCTATTAGATGTAGCTAAGGATGTAGCTCAAATTTCTAAAGAGTTTAATGCTTACGTTGAGTCTGTTAGAACGGAGATGGTTGACGCAACTTCAGGGTATTACCCAGCAGATGATCGCGACCATGCCAATTATCCTAAAGGTTATAAAAATAAAGATATAACCACCCGTATTTTAGTGGATGAAAAGAGAGGTGATGAATTAGAAAAAAGAATATTAGCGGATCGTGATAAAATTTTATCCAGAATTAAAACGCTTTCTGGTTTGCCTGGTACTCAAATAAACGAAACAAGTATTGAGGAATTGTCAAAATCTATTTCGCTAAATATTTCTGAAAGCTGGAAAAAGGATAAGATAGCCAAATCTTGGTCTGAATTTACCTTTAAACAAATGCCCCTGGCTGCAGTATTTCCTCTGCTTACTCAGATGCAAAATGATATGAAGAGTTCTGAAAGTGCTGTCATCAATTTTTTGGTCAATCAAGTGGGTTTAACTTCTTTTAAAGTAGATAACTTTATCCCAATATCATCAGCTGTAAAAAGCTATGTTATTGAAGGTGAAACCTACAATGCTGAAATATCTGTTGGTGCAACCTCAAAATCTATCACTGAAAATATGTCTATCAGGGTAAATGGTTCTCCTCTAAGTGTTACTGACGGTATCGGTAAATTTACTTCTACCACTTCTGGAACGGGTTTAAAAAGGTATAAAGTAGATGTGAGTCTGAAAAATCCAACTACTGGGGAACAAGAAACCTACTCTAAAGAATTTGAGTATGAAGTAGGCCGTCGTTCCGTAACTGTTACCGCTGATAAAATGAACGTTTTTTACACAGGTGTTGAAAATCCTCTCTCTGTTGTTGCCGCGGGTGTGTCAAGTAACGATTTACGTGTTTCTGCATCAAATGCTACCTTAACGCCCAATGGTGCTGGTAAATATATCGCTAAAGTAACTGGAGGAGGTGGCGTAGCAAAACTCACTATTTCTGGTGGTGGATTAAATCCTACAACTTTTGACTTCAGAATCAAACCTATTCCTGATCCAGTGGCCAAACTGGGAGGCTCAACAGGTGGAGATTTAGGTAATGGGGTGATGAAAGCGCAATTAGGTGTCATTGCAGAACTGTCAGGCTTTGATTTCGACGCACGCTGCGATATTGCCGGATTTGAGTTAGTTTATGCTCCAAAAAGAGAGGATCCTATCGTTGTCATTAATGGAAGTGGAACGTTTACCGCAGAATCGAAAAGATTGTTGAATTTAGCAAAACCTGGTGATGCTTATTACTTCAATAATGTTAGAGCACGTTGCCCAGGTGATGTTGCAGGAAGAAAAATAAACTCTTTGGTATTTCAAATTAAATAAAGTTTATCCATGTTCAAGAAAAATTTTAGTCCATTCCTAATCCTGTCTCTACTCACTTTTATAGGTGTAAGTGGTTTTTCTCAGGTGCCGGACAATATTATGACTGAATCAGGAACTATACTTAGGGAAGCTCCTCTCGACGACATTACTGGTTCGAGCATAAGGCAAACTAAAAAGTTACTTCCTTATGAGCCACTCAGAGAATCAGATGTTTTCTGGAAAAAGAGAGTTTGGAGAGTCATTGATGTTCGTGAAAAAATGAACCAGACTTTTGCCTATCCTGTAAGACCTCTGTTCCAAATCTTACTGGATGCCATTAAAAACGAGGAAAAACCAATGCGTGTTTTCGCAGACGAAGATTTTAAACAAGAGATGGTTCAAGAACAAATCGATAAGCAACTATTCAAAATCGATTCCGTTCCTATTCAGGACCCGGTTACCTACGAGATTACCGTCAAAGAAGTTAAAAATGATATTAATTTCGCAGATATCAAACGCTACAGGGTAAAAGAGATATGGTATTTCGACAAACAGTCCTCTACCCAAAAAGTTAGAATTTTGGGAATAGCACCACTCATTCAGGTAAAGTCCGATCAAGGTGGAACGATAGGTGAAACTCCCTTATTCTGGGTTTATTACCCTGAAGCAAGAGAGTATCTAGTAAATGAAATGGTGTTCAACCCTGCCAATGACGCTTCACAAATTTCCTGGGAAGATCTAATGGAGATGAGGTATTTCTCTTCCTATATTATAAAGGTATCCAACGTGGGTGACCAGCGATTACAAAACCAATTTGGTTCTGGTAGAGATATGCTCTTAGAATCAGAAAAGTTGAAACAATCCATTTTCAATTATGAAAATGATCTTTGGGTTCACTAAATAAAGAATAAAAAGGGGGAGGATTTTAATCTTCCCCCTTTTTTTATGCCATGTACTCCCATGCTGTTCTATAGGAAGCGTTCGACTCGCAGTAATCCAGGAAACCGGCAAAAAATAAGTCTTTACCGATAGTTGAGCTATCTCCTACCACTACAACCTGACATCTAGCTCTGGTTATGGCCACGTTAAACCGACGATAATCCTTTAAAAATCCTATGTCATTTTTTCCATTTGACCTAACTAAACTAACAATTACGATATCACTCTCCTGGCCCTGGAAACCATCAATGGTTTTCACTTTTATAGCTAAATTCACTAATTTATCGTCAGCTCGAATTTCTCTTTCCATATAATTGATTTGACCTTTATAAGGGGAAAGTATTACGATGGAGGGAAAATCAAAATTAACCAAGGATTGTGTTTCGTTTATAATACGATAAATATGCTCCCTTAAGAGACTAAACTCATCGGCATTATAGAGACTTCCAGAACCAGGTTCTGGCTTTTCCTCGAAACCAGTTCCCGCTGTATCTATAAAAATCAAGGGGCTATTATCCTGAAAAGGTAATTTTTTATCTTTTACTGAAGGAGCAGCTATTAGTTTATTATTATAAAAATATTGATTTGAGTAACCCATTATTAGTTCATTACCACGATACTGGACTTCCAGCATTTGGTGCACAAATCTTTTTTGTATGACTTTCTCCATTAAGGTTAATGCCAGGCCAGATTTATTGGCATCTCTTGATTTTACCGTAGGTGGAAGTTGAAAAGGGTCACCGCAGAGGACTACCCTTTCGGCCTTTAAAATAGGTATCCAAGTAGCTGGTTCAAGCGCTTGTGCTGCTTCATCAATAAGGACTGTTGTAAACTTCCTTCCAGCCAATAAAGAATGAGCAGCACCCACCAAAGTACAGGTAATTACTTGTGCACGGTCTAAAATCTGTTCAATGAGTCTTTTTTCCAATTGATTTACCCAGGTAGAAAGATCACTTGCCTCACTCAATAATTCCCTTTTCTGCCTTTTTTGGCCATAATCTAAAGGCGCACGAAAAGAATTAGCCTTTTTTCTTAGGGCATCAGCCTCAATACGCATTCTCTTGATAGCTTTAGATTCCTCGTGCGCTGATATTTGATAGTCGAGCGTATGATTCAAAATATCTTCATCGACTCTGGAAATATTTCCTAATCGCACCACGTTAATCCCCTTTTTGCTTATTCTTTCCGTTAATAAATCTACCGCCGTATTACTTGGTGCACAAACTAAAACCTGATATTCAATGTCACATAAACGTGCAATAGCCGACACCAGCGTAGTGGTCTTGCCAGTACCAGGAGGACCGTGAATAATGGAGATATCCTTTGCTGAAATAATATGATTAATTGCGTCATTCTGAGAGTTATTCAGTAATGGGTTTAATACTTCATCTTTCAAAAGAGTGAAAACGGGTAATTTATCCCCAAATAAAATCTCTTTGAAATGCTGAACCCTTCCTTTATGCGTATTCTTTAATGTTTTTAGTACCGATTCCATTTCTCTGTATGACTTTTCATCAAACTCCGGAAGAATAGCAATCGAAGATTTGAAAACCCAATCGGGAAGGAATGATTGCCCAAAAATAATCTGCATCGTATCATCTCTAACAAAATGCACCACACCTACCAGGTAAGTCCCCTCCTTTTGATCTGTAATTTCACATAAACGAATAGGATTCCCTGCTCTAAAAACGTGCGCTTTTCCCTTGTTTTTAGTTCGTTCAACCGATACTTTTATATTTTCTCCTATCGAAAAGCCCTGATGTAAAATGGTTAAAGGATACCATAAATAGCCCCTGTCTCTTTTTTCAGCCAATGATAAAGGCAGAAGGTAAGACTGAAACTGTCTTAAATCTTCCTGCTTTTCCAAAGTAAGCCATTTCTCAAGTTCTCTGATTTTTTCCTCTATTCCTTCCATTTTCCCTTCTTACCTTTTAATGTGATTATAGTCACAATGTTTATAAAGTACAACTGTTAATTTTGAAAAAAAATAAACAATGTTAAACTGGTTAAAAAATCTATTCACTGGCCCCGATTTAAAAGCATTTGCCGAAAATGGTGCCCTCATTATTGACGTTCGCACAAAGGAAGAATTTAAAAATGGTCATCATCCAAAATCAGTAAATATTCCTTTAAGTGATTTGTCAGGTAAAATTTCTGAACTCAAAGCTAAGCAAAAAACAATTATAGCTTGCTGCCAGTCTGGTAGTAGAAGCAGTATGGCCGTTTCCTTACTGCGTAAAAATGGCCTTGATGCCTATAATGCAGGATCCTGGAGGCAAATTGCTGCTTTATTTGCTTAATAAAAAGGTATGACAAGCTAAATTACTTGATTAATTTAGCTTGTCATTTTATTCTTATCCTTGTAAAATTTATAAATATCCATTCCTAAAAAAAGGAGAACAACGAAGTATTCAAAAAAAACGAGGTAATATTTTTCCTTATTTATGCCCTCATGATAATGACTGTAACTTAATAATGAAAGAGCTGACCATATAAAAACAAACTGTACCTTTTGGAATACAGAGAAAAATATAAGAGGAATAATATACCATGGGTGTATTATCGGACTGAAAAAAAGATAAATAAAATATAATATCAGACATTGCAATGGAAACGTATGCCATGCTTCTTTTCGCTTTTGAAATGAAAAATACAGAATAAGTACGGTGGATAAAATAGCCGTTAGTGGTCCTAAAGTTTTTATTTTATTATATCCATGGGTCAAATATCCGAAAGCTTTAAAGATATTATAGCCAAATGCATTAAATTCTAACTTATTGAAGTATAAGGAAAGACTTTCAAAAAAACCTCCTTTTATTATCCCACCTGCATAAGGAAGAAAAAATAGGTCTAAGGTTAAAAAAACACCTAAGCTAAAGAAAATACCCTGCTTAAGCCTTAGTCTCCATAAAATGGCAGGAATAAGTAACAGGGGTGTTAATTTAACCGCAATAGCGGTGGAAAAGGGTAAAAAAGCTAATTTTGGTTGCTTTTTTAAGGCAATTAAAAACAAGCCTAAAAAGAATACCATAATTCCTTCTGCATGTAAATTCCCCATTTCTTCCAGAATCACCAAAGGATTCAATACATAAATAACAGCATGCCAGGCATTAACCCCATATAATTTCAATAAATAAGGTAGAAGAAATACCATAGCTATTGAAAAAATAGCATAAAATAACTTCAATATAAATATTTCACCGTCCAGCTTGTTATCCCCTAATTTAACTGAAAACTTAAATACTGATTGTAAAAAAGGCGGATATACACTATGATAATTGGGACTATTTAAATGGGAAAATAAATAGGAATCCCTCGAATTTCCTATCAAAGAATCTTGTTCAGAAGGTTTTTTTTCAAAAGGATTTTCACCATTTAAAGAAAGATGCCCATCCCAAATAAACCGGAAGTAATCGTCAGATAAATTGGGGGTTGTGAACACCAACGATATTCTGATGACCACTGCAATGAATAGGTAAAACAATAAGGAATCATCCTTTTTTGACAAGTACAGCAACAGAAAATAACCTAAGTTAACTGGAACAAGCCATAACAGGATGGAAAAGAAATTTGATTGGTTAGCAGATAGCATTCCAAAGACCAAAGAGAAGGAAAATAGGGCACCAATCAAGTATTTTAAATACATAAAGAACTTGATTAAGTCTTATTTAATTACCCGTTTAAACTATGTTTAGCAGTAAAAAAGAAGATAGCACCAAAACCAAAAGCCAGCATGATATGGAAAACCAGAAAGATGTATAGCCCTAAATGAATGCCTAAAGCAATACCACCAATATAATATAAAGCCAGAAGACCCTCCACAATGGTCGAGGGAGCTAATTTTCTAATGATGTACTTATTTTTCATAAAAGAATCACCCGCATTGGTAATATTAAATTTTGGTGTTCTAACAAAGGCTGATTTCTTTCCAAGATAACCTTCAATGACTGCTATACTATTATGGAAGGAAAGACCCATTGAAAGCGATAGGAAGACGGGAAAAAGAAGGAAAAACTCGACGGTAGCGTCAGCTATTGATTTTTGCCTTGCCGGTGATTGGATATTAGCTACAAAATAAACGGAGGTTACGGACATCATACCGAGGAAAAAATAAGTAAAAACATCTTTATTAAATCCTTTCGCTATAAATTCCTCCATGTAATAAAGTAAAGGAACACTGGAAATACCGGTTGCAAAAACAAAGAGAAACACACTACTGGCAAAAAGATGCTGGGTGGCGTGTATTTTTTGTCTAGTAGTTAAGGTTTTTGATTTCCAAAGGGTAGGCAGCATTTTTCTTGCTGTTTCAGCCCCTCCTTTCATCCAGCGGAATTGTTGCGATTTTAGCGCATTCATCTCGGCTGGCAGTTCGGCAGGAGAACCAATTTCTTCGAGGAATTTAATTTTCCATCCTTTCATTTGCGCTCTGATACTCAAATCTAAATCTTCCGTTAAAGTATCTGCCTCCCAGCCACCCGCGTCCTCAATGGTTGATTTTCTCCAAACACCCGCGGTACCATTAAACTGAAGAAAATAATCGCCTTGCATCCTTCCCACTTGTTCAACGGTAAAGTGAACATTCAATTGAAGCGCCTGAAGTTTAGTTATAAGAGAATAATTCTGATTTATATGTTCCCAACGCGTTTGAACAACGCCCACTTTTGAATCTTGAAAGTAAGGCACTGTTTTTTTAAGAAAATCTGCTTTGGGCATAAAATCAGCATCGAAAATAGCCAGAAACTCACCTTTAGCAAAAACAGTCCCATCTTTTAAAGCCCCCGCCTTGTAACCCTGACGAACCGTCCTTAAAATCTGTTCAATCTGAAATCCTTTTGCTTTGTATTCCTCCACTTTTCTTTTTACAATGTCCAGTGTTTCGTCGGTAGAATCATCTAAAATATGAATTTCAAACCGATCTTTGGGATAATCAAATTCAGCTATAGTGTCAATCAATCTTTCTACAACATATTGTTCATTGTACAATGGTAATTGCACCGTGACCATTGGCCAGACATAGTCAGCGGGAAGGTCATCTACTTCATTTTTCAAGTTACCACCTAAAGCAGGAGATAATGATTTTAGACCTCTCTTGTAATATACAAGGAGATCAAATTGCATGACACAATATAGCGTGATATACAACAAACAAGTTGCATAAATTCCCATGAAAACGTAGGCCAAAATGGACATAGTAGAAAAAAGTTGTAGATGAAAAAAGAACCTTTCCTAAATTAGAGGTCAGTTGTCGTAAAAAGTCACAATTTAGAACGCAAATTTACAATAATTTAAAGATTGTCCATATAATTTTATACCCTGCTAAAATACTCCCTTTTATAGTACCTGAAATTTTTGATTTCCCGAGCCTTTTCCTATAGTTAACTGGGACTTCCACGCAACCCAATTTATTTTTAGCCGCTTTAACCTGCATTTCTACCGTCCATCCAAAATCAATGTCTTCCATATTCAAAGCTAATAAAGTATTCCAGCGAATAGCTCTAAATGGGCCCAAATCGGTAAAACGAACGCCGTAAAATAACCGAATCAATGTTGTCGCCAGCAGATTACCAAATCTTTGATGAAATAATAGGGCATCTGTCTCTCTTTCACCTAAAACCCTTGACCCGATGACAAGTTCCACTTTTTTGTCATCAAAAGGTTGAATTATAGCATAAATATCAGACGGATTATCTGAATGATCGGCATCAAGAAATACAACCAGATCAATAGGATCTGAATAATTTTTATTTTTAAGATAACTTATAGCACGCAAACAAGCGGATCCATACCCTCTTCGTGGTTCAAAAACTACGGTAGCTCCATTGGAGGAAGCTACATCAGCTGTTCTATCTGTACTTCCATTATCGCACACTACTATTTCTGAAAAAATAGAAGGAGGTAAACCCTTAAGAACGGCTGCAATACCGAGTTCTTCATTTAATGCTGGAATAATAAGGACTATATTTTGCTTCCGATAAGTAGTCATAACCTGATAAAATGATAAAGAAATAATGTAAATCTAAAAATATAAGCCATACTAAATTCATCTTCCATTATATTTGCAGTCTAAACAGGAAACATGCACATCTATCGCCTAGTTTTAGGCTTAACCATCTATATTTCCCTTCTTTTACTAATTTCTTGTCAAAAGGAGTGGGTATTTACCACTTCACCGGCGGATAAAGTTACTTTTTCCTCTGATACGCTTCGTTTTGATACGGTTTTTACCCAAATTGGATCTTCCACCAGAATTTTAAAAATTTTTAATCCGTCAAAGGAAGCTATCAATATCAGCTCACTTTATTTAGCGGCTGGTGCAAATAGTAAGTTTAAAATCAATGTAGATGGGTTTCCAGGGGCTAAGGCTTTAAAAGATATTCCCATTTATCCGAAAGATAGTATTTATTTATTTGCTACAGTTACTATTAATCCAAACTCCCCTCTTTCGGTTAGTCCTTTTATTTTTAATGAAGACCTCATTTTGGAAGTTAATGGTAATAAACAGGTGGTTACTTTAGAAGCCTGGGGGCAAAATGCCAATTATTTTCCCTCTCGTTTTAATAAGGGCGTACCCGTTGTTTTAAGTTGTAATAACGGAGAAATTAACTGGAACGACCCAAAACCTTATGTCCTGTATGGCGAAATATTTATTGACAGCTGTACGTTGAATATTCCTCCAGGTACGCGCATTTATGTGCATGGTGGCATTGTTAAAAACAAGACTTTTGGCGTGTTCAATGATGGCATTCTCTATACTTTGCCCTTTGGAAAGCTATTAATGAACGGGACTTTCGAAAAACCAATTGTTATTCAAGGAGACAGACTTGAACCTGAATATCAAGATGTTGCGGGACAATGGTATGGTATTATTCTGGGGCGTGGGTCAAAAGGCAATAAAATTCAATATACCACTATAAAAAATAGTATTGTTGGTCTCTATGTAGATTCAACGGCGGAATGTACGCTGAAAAATGCACGCATTTTTAATACGGCGTCGAATGGTTTAGTGGGTGTTCGAGCTACTATTCAAGCCGATAACTGCTTAATTTATAATAATGGTGGGAGTGCTGTTCAATGTATAAATGGGGGCGATTACCAGTTTAATTATTGCACTATAGCTAGTTATGGAAGTAATTCTTCTGCCTTGGGAATGACCAATTATATTTGTTACGATGACCCCATAACCTGTCAACGAAGAAGCCAGTACAGGCTAAATGCTACTTTCAGAAATAGTATTTTCTATGGTTCCGATCAGGATGAAATAAATTTATCCGATATTTCGAGTGGTCAAAATAAGGCCCTTTTTAATATTTTATTTGAAAATTGCTTGGTTAGGGTAAAAGATTTATTAACAGGACAGAATAAACAATTTTCAAATTTCCTTACCGACCAGTGCAAAAATTGTATCAACGGAAGCATACAAAGTAAAGTATTTAAAAACCCTTCAGAAGACGATTATACCTTAGACTCACTATCCGTTGCGGCCAATAAAGGCCTTCCTATTCTCAAACCTTACCCTATTTTAATTGATCTTTTAAATAAAAACAGGGATAGCGCAAATCCTGACATAGGCTGTTTTGAACAGATAAAATAACATCTTAGCATGCATCCATTTGTATCTATCATCGGCACAGGCTGGTTAGGTTTACCCCTTGCCAAATTATTGATTCAGGCCGATTGCCAAGTATTTGGAACGACTACCAGGGAAGAAAAAATAGCGCTTTTGACAGCGGAAGGGATTCTGAGTAATAAAATGATTTTCACCCATAATGAATCAAAAACGGACATTCAAATACCCCATCAAACGGAAATTTTAGTTATCACCTTACCTCCCACGTTAGGCAAACAGGCTCCATTACTCAGTTATATTGACATTATACAAAGAATTATATACCAAACCACTCACTTAGTCCATTTAAAAAAATTACTTTTCACCAGCTCCACCAGTGTATATGGACTTGCTAAAGGCATTTTAACAGAAGAAACTGCCATACAACCTCACACCCCATCGGAAGAAACTTTAGCTCAGGCAGAAAGACTAATAAATCAAAAGACGGGAAACTACGCCGTTTATGTATTAAGATTAGGCGGTTTAGCGGGCCCGGGAAGAGAGCCCGGATTCTTTTTTAAGGACAAGAAAGATATTCCCGGGGGCGAAATCTCCATTAACTTAGTTCATCAACAGGATGTACTGGAAATAATGAAGCACATTATTTTAAAGGAAACCCCTGAAGGGACTTTTAATATTTGCGCCGATGAACATCCGGCAAGGGGCATTTTCTACCCTCAGAGAGCTCTGAAGGTAGGTGCTCAGGAGGCTACTTTTATTTGGGGAAATGAGCCTGAAAGGTATGTAAGCAACGAAAAAATAAAAAAGAAAACGGGATATACTTTCGTATATCCCGATCCATTACTTTTTCCATGAAGCAATAGATGCTTCATTCATACGAATATAGTCGTCATTTGCTGCTTTTTTAGCTAGTTCGAGAGACTTCGTCGCTACAGCGATAGCCTCAGCTTTTCTATTTAAGTCAGCTAAAATTAAAGATTCTTTGCGTAATGTCCAGTATTGAGGACTTAAAGCATTTGCTTTCTGAACCCATTCTAAGGCTTTATTCAAGTCTTTTTTTGCGTCATGATAATAAGCACCCGCAGCATAAAGATCTGCACCAGAAGGCCCTGCCATTATTTTGTCAATAGAAGCCATTACTTTGGCATCGGTATTTACGCTAAGTGGCAAGCTCACTTTTGTTTTTTCCCAGCTGATATCAATGGTAGCACTTTCGTTGGTATAATTATTTACGTCCATAGTAAATGATTCTACACTTTCACCTAAAGACTTTGTTGCCACTGAGAAAGAAGCAGCTGGCGTTTTCTCAACATAGCTGGCCCAGTTAGATGTTTCATATTTGTAAATCATTACTTTCCATTCTGCCGCATTTGGAACGGTAAGAATAGCATAATCCCCTTTCTTTACTTCTGCACCACCTAATTTTACATCCTCACTAAAACTTAATTTAGTAACTGAATTAGCACCAGTACGCCAGGTTGCGCCGAAAGGAACGACTTCCTTACCAAAGATGCCTCTTCCTTTCATTGAAGGGCGAGAATAAAGAATGGTAACGTCCGTTAAACCCACCTTTGTTTTTAATTCAGCCGTTACACTGGCTGCCGGAGCCATGATTTGAGCGTCTATAGAATTGGTATAAACCAATACTGACAGACAAACCACACATTTTACTAAGAAATTCTTACTCATAACTTGGTTTTCTTTAAAGATTTACAGATTTTTTTTGCAAAATTAATACATTAAAGGTAGTATTGCACTATTAATTTTTTCAAAGGTTAAATTTTGAACAGGATGACCCAAAAAACCACTTTCACCATTGCCATCATTGCCCATGATACCAAAAAAGTGGATATGGTAGGGTTTGTCCGTGATCACATAGTTTTTTTTCGGGAACGAAATATTCACTTAATTGCCACAGGAACAACAGGATCGTATTTAGAAAAAGCTGGACTTGATGTCGAAAGAATGCTCAGTGGTCCATTAGGTGGAGATGCCCAGATTGCCAGTAGAATGGTAGAAGGGAAAGTTGATATGATTATCTTTTTTCGGGACCCTCTCGGTAAGCATCCGCACGAAGTAGATGTCAGCATGCTCATGCGTTTATGTGATGTACATAATATTCCACTGGCTACCAATCCAGCCGCTGCGTCGCGATTTGTATTGTCCCTTAAAGAAGATTTTCCAGGTTTACCCGAATAACATTACTTTTATCTACAACTTTTACCACCTGAAATTTATTTAATTTGTAGCTTTGCAGCGTTTTTATTTGCTATAATTAAACATACCTTAAAAATAATTAAAATGAGTACAGCGATAGGTACCTTAACCTACAAGGTTAAAGACATTGCTTTAGCCGATTACGGCAGAAAAGAAATAGAATTAGCGGAGGCTGAAATGCCAGGATTGATGGCACTTCGTGAGAAATATGGAGAGTCAAAACCTCTAAAGGACGCCAGAATCGCTGGTTGTTTACACATGACTATTCAAACAGCTGTTTTAATTGAAACTTTAGTCGCTTTAGGTGCTGAGGTTACCTGGTCTTCTTGTAATATTTTTTCTACGCAAGACCACGCCGCCGCTGCCATTGCTGCGGCAGGTATTCCTGTGTATGCCTGGAAAGGTATGAACGAAGAAGAATATTGGTGGTGTGTTGAACAAACCCTTAGGTCTTTCAAAGATGGCAAACACCTGAATATGATCCTGGATGATGGGGGTGATTTAACCAATATCGTATTGGATAAATATCCTGAAATGGTTAAAGAGCTTAAAGGTATTTCAGAAGAAACAACTACGGGCGTTCATCGTCTTTACGAAAGAGTAGCAAAAGGTACGCTGCCTGTACCTGCTATTAACGTAAATGATTCCGTTACCAAATCGAAATTCGACAATAAATACGGTTGTAAAGAATCTTTGGTTGACGCTATTCGTAGGGCAACCGATATCATGATGGCTGGAAAAGTTGCCGTTGTCGCTGGTTACGGTGACGTAGGTAAAGGTTCAGCAGCTAGTTTATCAGGCGCAGGATGTCGGGTTATTGTTACTGAAATAGATCCAATTTGTGCGTTACAAGCCGCTATGGACGGTTACGAAGTAACTACGATGGCTAAGGCTATTCCGCGCGCAGATATCGTGGTAACTGCAACGGGAAATAGTGCGATTATCAAAGAGGCGCACTTTTATATGATGAAGGACAAAACGATTCTTTGTAATATTGGTCATTTTGATAATGAAATTGACGTTGCCTGGTTAAATAGCCAATCAAATGCTGTCAAAATGAATATCAAGCCTCAAGTAGATAAATATACATTGAAAGGTAAGGATATTATCCTTCTTGCTGAGGGTAGATTAGTGAATTTAGGTTGTGCTACCGGCCATCCTTCTTTCGTAATGTCAAATTCATTCACAAATCAGACCCTTGCCCAGATTGAGCTTTTCAACAATCCAGGCAAATACGAAAATAAAGTTTATATGTTACCTAAACTTCTTGATGAAGAAGTAGCAAGATTACACTTAGCGAAAATCGGTGTTGAATTAGAAACACTTTCTAAAGACCAGGCTGACTACATCGGCGTAGAGGTAACAGGTCCATTTAAACCCGAATATTATCGTTATTAATTTTAAAAAAAGGCCGGTAAGTGAATTTTACCGGCCTTTTTAACTTTTTTATACAATGAATGGCATTTTCTCCACCTATTTCATTCTTGGCTTCGAACATATATCCGATTTGGCAGGGTATGATCATATTCTTTTTTTAGTGGCTCTTTGTGCCGTTTACACTTGGACTTCATGGAAAAAAGTGGCTATAATTGTTACTGCTTTTACCATTGGTCATTCTTTAACGCTGGCTTTAGCCGCACTGAATGTGTTAAATATTTCGGCAGCTACCATTGAGTTTTTAATCCCCGTAACTATTTTCATAACAGCCATTTCCAATACTCATCCAGCGGCGATGGCCAGTAATGAAAAAAAAGGGTTTTCAAAACCTATGATTTTCAAATATATCATTGCTCTCTTTTTCGGACTCGTTCACGGATTGGGATTTTCAAATTTTTTCAGGCAATTAACTATGCCTTCCCAAGAAAATGACTTGATTCCTCAACTTTTTTCCTTTAATATTGGGGTTGAAGTTGGGCAATTAATCATTGTCGGATTTATTTTAACTATTTCTTATCTTATCCATGTATTGTTTAAATTGAATAATCGTTCATGGAATATTTTCATTTCAGGTGCCGCTGCAGGTATCGCATTTTTATTGATGATAGAAAGAATGCCCTTTTAATTTAAGCCTACGATATGCCATACCTCCTTTTTCTTAGTAGTTTTTTCTACCTCGCACATACATTTCATGTAAGTAAAACCATGGTAGAATATAATGAAAAAGAAAAATCCCTTCAAATTAGTGTTCATTTATTCATCGATGATTTAGAGGAATCCTTAAAAAAAGAGGGTCATACTAAATTGTTCATTTGCACAGAAAGAGAAGCCACACAGGCTGAAAAACATATTGAATCGTACCTTAGAAAGAATCTCTCTTTCTCTTTAAATGGTAAATCAACCTCTTATACCTTCGTCGGGAAAGAAGGATCGTCGGATATGAGTGCGGTGTGGATTTACCTTGAAATACCTGTTACTGGTAAGATTAAAACCATAAACATAAAAAATTCGTTACTTATAGGAGAGTTTGACGACCAAAAAAATCTGGTTCATGTTATCGGACCAAACAAAAAGGAAGGAACAGTTATATTTGCCAATGCCAAAACAGAAGAATTACTTACGTTTAGTCCTTAATGTCTTGCTATGAAATCCTTGTTTATACTTCCTATTCGTTTTTATCAACTATTCATTTCTCCCTTATTTCCTCCAAAATGTGCCTATACCCCAACCTGCTCTCATTTTATGTTAAGAGCTATTGAGATTTGGGGCCCAGGAAAAGGGATAGCCATGGGTTTAAAACGAATAGGTCGCTGTCATCCCTTAGGTGGACACGGATATGATCCTGTCCCTGAAAAATCAATCAAATAATCATGTTACAAAGACCACGTCGCAATCGTTTGACCCCTACCCTAAGAAATTTAGTGCAAGAGAATCATCTTCAGGTTTCCTCCTTAATTCAGCCTCTTTTTTTAGTGCCGGGTGAAAACATAAAACTGGAAATAAAATCGCTCCCGGGCATATTTCGTTTTTCTGAAGACCTTTTGCTGGAGGAGATTGGTGCATGCATGGCTGTTGGGGTACAAACATTTCTAATTTTTCCCGCTATTCCAGAAGAATTAAAGGACAAAGGTGCCACTTATAGCTATTCGAAAGACAATTTTTACTTAAAAGCGGCGAGAAACATTAAAAAGAAATTTCCCTCCTCTTGCATCATTAGCGATGTTGCCATGGATCCCTACTCTATTGACGGTCATGACGGTTGGGTGGAAGATGGTCAAATATTAAATGATAAGTCCTTACCCGTTTTAGCAAAAATGGCTGCAGCGCAAGCAGAAGCAGGCTTTGATATGATTGGCCCGTCAGATATGATGGACGGAAGAATACAATATATAAGGGAATATATTGACAATGAGGGCTATACAAATACTGGCATCATGGCTTATACGGCTAAATATGCCAGTGCTTTTTACGGCCCATTTCGCGATGCCTTAGATTCTGCCCCAAAAGCAGGAGATAAAAAGACCTATCAAATGAATCCTGCCAATTTACAGGAAGCCTTAAAAGAAGCTCACCTGGATATTTCGGAGGGCGCTGACGTCATCATGGTAAAACCTGCCCTTCATTACCTGGATGTCATCCATTTATTGAAAACCAATACCAATATACCTATTGCGGCATATCATGTCA
Organism: Saprospiraceae bacterium; assembly: GCA_027488135.1. Taxonomy (GTDB): domain Bacteria; phylum Bacteroidota; class Bacteroidia; order Chitinophagales; family Saprospiraceae; genus BJGN01. The sequence goes on from JAIYCH010000095.1 coordinate 25,829, forward strand.
GCGGTGAATGTGCGATGCTCATAGCAGCGGCACAGAATGGATGGTTAGACAGACAAAAAGCTATTGAAGAAACATTAATGGGTATCAAAAGAGCAGGTGCGGACATTATTATCACTTATTTTGCCCGTGAATATGCAGAAAGAATGGCTTTATTGAAGTAATGATTGTGTTAATTTCTAAAATATAAGGAAAATTAACCGTCCTTTAAAGTTCTTTAAATCTATTTGAAACAACCACTCTTCTATTATATTTATCTATCAGCTTAAATTGAAATATAAAACGGAGCAACTACGAAAGTTGCCCCGTTTTGTATTTTTAGACCAGGACTAACTCCTTTTCTTCTATAATCTTACGAATATTGATCAAGGCGTACCTCATTCTACCCAAAGCAGTATTTATACTTACTCGGGTAAGTTTTGAAATTTCCTTGAAACTCATGTCAGCGTAGTGTCGAAGTATAACTACTTCACGTTGTTCTTCAGGTAATAAATCAAGTAAATCCTTGATTTTGTCATGGGTTTGATCCCTAACCATAGCTTGTTCCGCATTCAAATCGGAAAGAGGTAGGACATCAAAAATGTCAAAGGAATCAGTCGTTGTTGTTTTAGGTTTGCGCTTATTTCTTCTGAAATAGTCCACACACATATTATAGGAAATACGGAGAGCCCATTGAAGAAATTTTCCCTCGTGATTATATTTTCCTTTTCTGAGGGTATCAATTATTTTGATAAATACCTCTTGGAAAATATCTTCAGCAAGATTGGAATCCTTAACAAAAAGATAAATTGAGCCGTAAATTTTTTGCTTGTGGCGAAGTAATAATTCTTCGAAAGCTTTCTCACTACCACCTAAATAAAGCATAATGAGATCTTGATCACTAATGGGATTAACTGTCATACCTAAATTGGTTTACGTTAAAAATCGTAATTACTTTAGTGTAGAAGTTTGCTACCGATAGATTCTGCTTTAGTGATTTAAGAATAATGAGTTACAAATATAGGAAAACATATTTAAGTATTCAACCTATATTTCATTTTTTTTTATATTTTTTCATTTTTCTCTGTTGAGAGCAATATTTTTCATATTCACTAATCCTTTCGGCTAATCCTTTGTTGTAATTTTCGACAATAAGAAGTTAGTAAGTATTAGCTTTGCGCTAATTGAAAAGGTTGAATGAAAAACACTTTATGACCCAGCTAAAAACTGAAACAGACAAAGGCATTGAAATAAAAAAAATCGTTGACCATTCCATTGAAATTAGGGGAGCCAGGGCCAATAATTTAAAGAATATCAGCATTTCAATCCCTAAAAATAAATTAATTGTCGTTACAGGCGTTTCAGGTTCTGGAAAATCATCGCTAACGATGGATATTCTATTTGCTGAGGGTCAGCGACGATATGTTGAAAGCTTGTCTTCTTATGCCAGGCAATTTTTAGGGAGAATGAAAAAGCCTGAAGTGGATAGCATCAAAGGAATATGCCCAGCCATTGCCATTCAACAAAAAGTAAGTGTCTCCAATGCCCGTTCCACTGTAGGTACGTTGACTGAAATTTATGACTATATCAGACTTTTGTTTGCCAGAATTGGAAAAACCTACTCACCCATTTCAAATGAATTGGTTAAAAAACACGAGGTTAGCGATGTAGTAGATTTTATTCTCTCCATACCTACAGGCAGCCCTGTTCAGGTTTTTATCCCCCTCCCTTACAAATATGGTGAACGAAGTCTTGCCCAAGAACTTGATTTACTTTTACAAAAAGGATTTACAAGAATTTTAAATGAGGATTCACTCACTGATATTCAAGATTTTATAGCTTCGAAAGACCCTGTGCTGGGTAGTAAAATTCTTGATTTAAAGGAAAAAAATCTATTGATTTTAATAGATCGCTTCATTTTAGATACCTCTGAGGAATCGATGCGCAGAATAGCAGATTCCATAAATACAGCGTTTACAGAGAGCGAAGGTGAGTGTTTTGTTATCGGCCCAGATGGTTTACACCGGCATTTTAATAATCGTTTTGAATTAGACGGTATTTCTTTTGTTGAACCTGCCCCCCAATTATTTAATTTTAACAATCCATTTGGTGCCTGTCCCAGTTGCGAAGGATTTAGTATGGTGATGGGTATCGATGCTGAAAAAGTGATTCCTGATAAATCTTTAAGTATCTACGAAGGTGCCGTGGCTTGTTGGAAAGGAGAAAAAAATGGTCTTTGGTTAGAAGAATTTATCTCTCTGGCCACCCTCATCGATTTTCCTATTCATAAGCCATATTCTGAACTTTCAAAAACACATAGAAATTTACTTTGGTCGGGCAGTAAAAGTTTTCGTGGGATCAACGCCTTTTTTGAAGAATTGGAAGCTGCAAATTATAAAATTCAAAACAGAGTGATGCTTTCCCGGTATCGCGGAAAGACAGTTTGTCCCGCCTGCGATGGTGCAAGATTGAGAAAAGAGGCGCTTTATGTGCAAATTGATGGTAAAACAATCGGTGATTTAGTGGATATGCCGATTGATGAACTGGCTGTTTTTTTTGAATCTATACAGTTATCAGAAACAGATACTAAAGTTTCAGCCAGATTGTTGCACGAGTTAAGGACAAGACTCAAATTTATGAATTTATTGGGCCTCAGCTATTTAACCTTAAATAGAATTTCCGCCACTTTAAGTGGAGGGGAAACCCAACGTATCAATTTAACCAGACTTTTAGGAAGTAATCTAACCGATTCACTATATATTCTGGACGAACCCAGCGTTGGACTACATCCAAGAGATTCAAAAAGACTGGTAAATGTCCTTAAACATTTGAAAAACCTGGGAAATACGGTATTAATTGTCGAACACGAAGAAGATATTATAAAAGAATCAGAATATTTAATTGATATTGGCCCCCATGCCGGAGTACATGGAGGTGAAGTAATTTTTGCTGGTGCTTACGAAAATATTTATACTGAAGCTTCAGATAGTTTAACTACTGGATATTTAACCGGCCGATTATCAATCCCTATTCCGTCGTTCAGAAGAAAGGGCATCGACAAAATAATAGTTCATGGTGCTACCCACCACAATCTAAAAAATATAACCGTAACCTTTCCTTTAAATACATTTATTGTTGTTTCCGGAGTGTCTGGTTCAGGTAAAACGACCTTGGTTAAACATATTTTATTCCCTGCTTTGAAAGCTGCATTAGGTGAGGTAGGTGTAAAATCAGTAGGCTCTTTTTCTTCATTAAGTGGTGATTTGAAAAAAATAACCCAGGTGGAAATGGTAAACCAAAATCCTATTGGTAAATCATCGAGATCGAATCCAGTAACTTATGTTAAAGCCTACGACGCCATCAGAGAACTTATGGCCAGTCAACCTTTGTCAAAACTTCGCGATTATAAGGCAAAGCACTTTTCATTTAATGTGGACGGTGGCCGCTGCGATACCTGTAAGGGTGAAGGTGAACAAGTTATTGAAATGCAGTTTTTAGCAGACATGCGACTGGAATGTGAAAGTTGTGGTGGAAAACGATTTAAAAACGAAGTGCTTGAGGTACGGTATCACGAAAAAAATATTTTCGATATTCTAAAAATGACCGTTGAGGAATCATTAGTATTTTTCAAAGATTCAAAGGAAATTATCACAAAACTAAATCCTCTGATGCAAGTAGGTCTTGGCTATGTTTGCTTAGGTCAGTCATCAAACACTCTTTCTGGCGGAGAAGCACAACGAGTAAAATTAGCCTCATTTTTAGGCCAGGAAAAAACAACAGAGAAATATTTATTTATTTTTGACGAACCTACAACGGGACTTCATTTCCACGATGTAAGAAAATTATTAGAAGCCTTACAAGCTTTGGTTGAGAAAGGTCATACCGTTTTGGTTATTGAACACAATATGGAAATCATAAAATCGGCTGACTGGGTAATTGATTTAGGTCCTGAGGGTGGAAAAATGGGTGGTACTTTGGTTTTCCAAGGCACGCCTGAAGATTTAGTTCATTGCCAAGATTCCCCAACAGCTCCTTTTTTGGCCGAAAAATTATCTGTAAAAAATAATCATTGATATAAATTATTGCCATGGGATATAAGAATATGTGGTCTTGTGTAGCAGATCTCGAAAAAAACAAAGAACTTATACGTATTAAATCTCCGGTTGATCCAAATTTGGAGATGGCAGAAATCCATCGAAGAATATATGATCAGGGTGGACCGGCTATTTTATTTGAAAATGTGATAGGTAGCCCGTTTCCGGCATTATCAAATGTATATGGAACCATAAAACGCACTGAATTTTTGTTCAAAGATACCTTAGCCGATGTAAAAAAAATCATTGAGCTAAAAGCAGATCCAACCAATTTTTTACGCAATCCATTGAGATATTGGAAAGCCCCTTTCACAGCTTTAACGGCATTACCACAAAAAACATTTTTCCCCGCAAGCACATGGGGCAAAACCACCATTAGCCAGTTACCACAGATAAAATCGTGGCCAATGGACGGAGGTGCCTTCATTACGCTTCCGCAGGTCTTCTCGTTACCTCCCGGTGGAAAAAACATGATGAAATCAAATATTGGTATGTATAGAGTTCAATTATCTGGTAACCAATATGTACCGGACAAAGAAATTGGACTTCATTATCAATTACACAGAGGAATTGGCGTTCATCACACGGAATATAATTCCTTAGAGGAACCCTTTAGAGTATCCATTTTTGTTGGGGGGCTTCCTTCTCACGCCTTCTCAGCCATCATGCCTTTACCTGAGGGACTCAGTGAAATGACTTTTGCCGGATTATTGGCTGGCAGAAGATTTCAATATGCCTGGAAAGATAATTATGTGGTCTCTGGTGATGCAGATTTTGTCATCACAGGCATCATAAGGAAAAATGCAACTAAACCAGAGGGACCTTTTGGCGATCATTTGGGGTATTATAGCTTAGAACATCCTTTTCCCGTCATGGATGTTGAGCATGTCTGGCATAGAAAAAATCCAATCTGGCATTTTTCTGTAGTGGGCAGGCCACCTCAGGAAGACTCCAGTTTTGGTTATTTAATTCATGAGCTGGTAAAAGATTTAACTTCCGGAGAATTTCCAGGGGTAAAACAAATTCACGCGGTAGATGACGCCGGGGTACACCCCCTTTTATTAGCTATTGGAAGTGAGCGATATATGCCTTTCAGAGAAAAAAGACCCGAAGAAATTCTCATCCAGGCAAATCGTATATTGGGTTCCGGACAAACCTCATTGGCGAAATTTTTATTTATTGCCGACGGTTCTGATAACCCCCATTTAGATGCTCACGATTATGTCCCTTTTCTTTCGCACATGTTAGAAAGAACAGACTGGACCCGAGATCTGCATTTTCAAACTAAAACAACTATTGATACCCTTGATTATTCTGGCGATGGCTGGAATGCAGGCTCAAAGGTAATTATCGCTGCCTGCGGACCTAAATTGCGAGATCTGGGTACTACGTTGCCACCATTTAATATGCTACCCCCAGGTTTTTCTAACCCTAAAGTAATCATTCCCGGTGTTTTTGCCGTTGTAGCTCCAGGCTTTAAAAATAATGATAGTTACGCAGATCATACCACACTTAGCCGCTTTCTTGAGAATTATGATTTGCAAGAATTTCCTCTATGTATTCTTTGTGACGACAGTGATTTTTTGAGCCATACTGTTTCTAATTTTATATGGGCTACTTTTACCAGAACCAATCCTTCTCATGATATTCATGGAGTACATGCATTCACAGAGAATAAACACTGGGGATGCAGGGGAACGCTGCTATTCGATGCACGGATAAAACCGCATCACGCACCACCTTTGGTAATCGATGCTAACGTAGCGAAAAAGGTTGATACTTTATTTAAAAATGGGGGTGAATTAGCCTCATTTGGTTAAATGATAAATATGTTTGCAGATAAACATTATCCGGAAAATTTAAACCTTTGGGAATTAGACCAATACCTTGAAAAAGGCTGGTATAGAATGGGGCAGGTTATTTTTACCACCCACTTTCTCTTTTTTGGTTCCAATGTTTACTCCGCCCTTTGGATACGCTTACCCCTTTTAAATTATCAATTTAAAGGTACTAATCGTAAATTATTGAATAAAATTACCTCACAATTTAAAATTATTGTAAGGCCTGCTGAGATTAACGACGAAAAAGATAATCTATACGACATTTACGCCGATAATTTTGATGGTAATTTGGCTCCAAATCTTAATGATATGTTGCTTGAATTTTCAGAAGAAAGTATCTACGACACTTGGGAAATTGCCATTTATGACCGGGGAAATTTAATCGCCTGTAGTTTTTTCGACCGTGGATTCTCATCGATTGCCAGTATTTTTGCCATGTACCATCCCGATTATGAGAAATATAGCCTGGGCTACTTTACCCTACTCGCTGAAATTGACTATGCAAAAAATCATGGATACACCTATTTTTATCCAGGGTATGTGGTACCAGGAAACAAACGATTCGATTATAAACTCAGGATTGGTCAAGTAGCATTTTATGATTTAAAATCTGAAACCTGGATAGATTACAGTACTTTGAATATGGAAAATATTCCTATTCACCAAATTGACAGGAAGATAGACTCTATGAAGGAATACTTCACAGGGAAAAATTTTCCTACAAAAAAAATGTATTATACCTTCTTTGAAATAAATTTGGTCAGCCTGGGTTTGGTAAGCAAAAGTGATTATCTCGAATACCCAATCGTATTGCTTATCCCCGACACTAATTACCTACTTATCTCTTTTGACCCCAGAACGGAATTATTTCATCTGCTAAAATGCAAAGATCTTTTTGAAGAAAAACAGTTTCTTATCGATTACATGATGTTAAAATACGAACCCGACAGTTTTTTCAACCATCTTGTTATCATAGATTCAATCATAGAATCGTCTCCAAATATTCATACGATTTATAACGCCGTTATAACGGTACAGTCGCAACGGGGTTAATTGGGTTTATGGGAACCAAACCTTTCGGTTACCGGCATTTACATTAAGCTGGATATATTCCAGCTGCTTTTTATTAACATTATAAATGGGTGCGTTTGTTTTTCGATGAATGGGCAGCATCGTAGGGTTTTGAATCAGGATTTTCAGGATTTTTAGGATTAACTATAACGTCGTTGGCCAGAGTGGGAAGGTTATTATTAAATGTGCTTTCATTTCAAGGCTTTTCGCCGATGCGTTAACACGTCGGCGAAAAGGTGAGTAAAAAGTAACTCTCTATAAATTACCTTTACTCCCAAGCCAAAGACGTCCTCTGTAATCCTATAAATCCTGTAAATCCTGATTCAAAGCCCCAGCTGAAAGCGAACCAAAACCCAGACAACGTATCGCTGAAAACATCTGTGAAATCCCTTAATCCATAAAATCCGTGATTCAGAAACATGGGTTGAGGGAAATATAACATTGAGACCTGTCGGGGAAAGACGCGAAGCATCGCGTCTCTACAGGGTGGTTACATAATCGGCTTGTACCAGATTGCGTTCGGTTTTGTTGAAAACAAGGCCTACCTCATGAACGGTCATGCCCTCTCTATTTCGATATTTTTCTGCATAATTCCTTTGGACGATTTGCTGAAGTGCTTGATTATTTCCTTCAGGAAGGTGGTCCTCTACTTTTATTTCCATTACATAAATATGATTCCTAAAGATAATGGTCATATCGGCCTGACCATGGTTGGTGATATCTTCTGGGATTACCTGTGCATTGATTGAAGCGAAAAAGGCATACAAGACCGAGGCGTAGTACCCTTCGAAATTGGCCAAGTCATTATTAGTGAAATTACGCCAGGGGATGCCCGCAAAAAGGGAACGAATATGTTGCTCAAACAAGGCTATATTTCCAGTTGACAAGGCATTACACAGGTCACCCTGCCTACTTTTTAAATCCGCTGAAATACCGGTATAATCTTCGATAAAATAGTCATTCAAAGCCAGTCGAACCTCTTGGTTAGGTATCTTCAGACGATATACCAGTTTC
>JAIYCH010000072.1 GCA_027488135.1 Saprospiraceae bacterium
AAAGCAGGAACTAAGGTGAAACTTACTTTCAATAACTTAGATGATGACATGACCCATAATTTGGTTATAGTAGAACCAGGAACCGCTGACGAAGTCGGATTAGCTGCTTTCTCCCTGGGGGTAAAAGCTTCTCAAATGAGCTATGTCCCAAACAATAATAAAGTACTTTTTCATACCACTCTGCTACAACCGGAATCATCACAGACCATTTATTTTGTGGCACCCTCTAAAGCGGGCGAGTATTCTTTTGTATGCACCTATCCAGGTCATCATACTTTGATGAGAGGGATATTAAAGGTGGTAAAATAATGATTTTGCCATCTTGATTTTCTTAAAAAGGGGATTAGGACAATACCTATTCCCCTTTTTTTATGCAAATAGAAGAACTATGGTATAGGACTTCATTTACTGGCAAATGAAATATTAAGGCCATAACTACCCATAATTAGATTGAAAATAAATAAATTGTAACATTTCCCGCAGGGTAATAATAATACAACCAAAAAATAAATTAACTTGACATATTTTAATGATTTAGGCATTTTCATTAAAAAACTGACACTTACATCCCTTTTCAAGATAATATATTCCCTTATGGTACACCATTTTATAAAATTTGTACTAATTCTTTTGGTATTTAGCTCCTCAACCCTTTCTGTGGAGAAGGCATCCCCATGGGATAAGCCAAACATTATCTTGTTTTTTGTTGATGATATGGGTTGGCAAGATACATCGGTTCCATTTTGGACTGAAAAAACGGCATTAAATCGTTTATACCATACACCAAATATGGAAAAACTGGCAGCTGAGGGGATGAAATTTACTCAGGCTTATGCCAGTAGTGTTTGCTCTCCTACACGGGTTAGTTTGATGACGGGTATGAATGCGGCAAGACACAGAGTTACCAACTGGACCTTACGAAGAAATATTTCAGAAGACCATAAAGATTCCATTTTACAAATGCCAAAATGGAATGTGAATGGCCTTCAACCCGTTGACAGTATTGAAAATGCTGTTCATGCCACTACCCTACCACAACTACTTAAACAACATGGCTATTTTACCATCCATTGTGGTAAAGCGCATTGGGGCGCTATGGATACGCCAGGCGCTGACCCTTTAAATTTAGGCTTTGATGTTAACATTGCCGGACATGCCGCCGGTGCACCCGGTAGTTACCAGGGTGAACGTAATTTTGGAAATAAAAACGGAGAAAAACATACGCTGCCGTGGGGGGTACCAGGTTTAAATAAATATCATGGCGACACCATAAATCTGACTGAAGTATTAACCATTGAAGCTATTTCTGCTATAGAACAAGCCAAAAAAGCAAATAAACCCTTTTTTCTAAACATGTCTCACTATGCAGTGCATACACCTCTTGAAGCTGATACCCGTTTTTATGAAAAATATAAAAAACAGGGGCTGGAAGAACCGGAAGCTCGTTTTGCTTCTATGGTAGAAGGCATGGATAAAAGTTTAGGTGACCTCATGTCCTTTCTATCCGCCAGTAATCTTGAAAAAAATACCATTGTAATTTTTATGTCTGACAATGGATCCTTGAGCGCAACTGCCCGTGGAGGTCAAAAACATACCCATAATTCACCGCTAAAAAGTGGTAAAGGATCCGCTTATGAGGGAGGAATCAGAGAACCCATGTTAATTAAATGGCCTAATCAAGTGATCCCAGGTTCCGTCTGTAACCAGCCCCTTATTATTGAAGATTTTTTTCCTGGTATTTTAGAAATGGCCAGAATACAAAAAAAGAAAACGGTTCAACAATTAGATGGGAAAAGTTTTATCCCTCTTTTGAAACAAAAAGGAAAAACACCTTCTAATCGTATTTTCGTATGGCATTTTCCCAATAAATGGGGTCCTTCCGGGCCTGGCATAGGAACAACCAGTACCATTCGTCAAGGAGAATGGAAATTAATTTATTGGTATAAAGATGGAAAAAAAGAACTTTACCGATTAGATAATGACCTCGGGGAAAAGGTTGATTTGGCGACGAATCATCCTGATAAAGTGAAAGAATTATCCACTTTACTCGGTGAGTACCTAAGGAAAGTTGGAGCAGACAGACCTCTTTTTAAACAAACAAATGAGGCAGTTCCTTGGCCTGATGAAATATAAAACTACATCCGTTTAACAAATACCAATATGAACCATTACAAGTATTATTTAACTATTCTGCTAGCTGTTTTTATGATTTTTGCAGGCATCATGCATTTCATAAAGCCCCGTTTCTATAATAAGTTTATTCCAGATTTCATTCCAAAGTTATTTGCCAACTATTTGGCTGGCATTATTGAAGTTTTGCTGGGTATTGGACTTCTTATCCCTCAATATCAACAAATGGCGGGAAAAGGTATGTTCTATTTAATGTTATTTTTCTTACCCATTCATGTTTTAGATGTATTCAAAGAAAAACCGGCTATAGGAAGTAAAAAACTGGCTATTATTAGAATACCAATCCAGTTTATCTTAATCTACTGGACCTGGCATTTAAGTAAATAAATAGAAAGGTGATGATCTTAGACTTCAGTAACCCTTTTAAATACTTTCGTTCCCTCCAAGGCAGATGGAACGGAAGTATTTATAATTATATCAATTAATGTGCTCTGAATCAACATAACCATAAGCCTTATTCAGTTCAAAAACGGACTCAGCTGTAAAGTCATTATTATGAATAAGGGCTAACTGACCTTCCAGAAGCTTTCTTTTGGTAGGTAAAAATTGAATATTTTTTTTCCTTATTGTTTGGGCGGTATCATTACTGCTTTCACCATAAAGACTTAACGTTTCCAACACCTCCTCCATCTGAATAATGACGGCCATAATTTGATTAGGTATCCAGGAAGTAATGGGGGTTCCCCCGGTTGCTTTAGCGTACTTGGTATTTGACATGATATATTTTTGGACAAATTGCCAGTGACCATTTCTAAAATGATAAATTTCCTCTAAAATTCCTATGAGGAAACAAAGGGAGTCTATATCGTTTCTTTCTTTCAAAAGCCCCAACAATCCCTTTGGATGAATTTTTTCCATTGTTTCAGAAAGATCGGAGAAAAAATTTTGAACACAAACAGGTCTGTAGGCTCTCAGATCAAGTAAATATTTCGTTAAATCATTTTGAGGATAATGAAAAATGACTCCTGAGAAAATGTCTTGCATAGGAATAATATCATCCTGGGCACCGGTTTGTCCTCTGAAAGCTTTTGGTTCGTCCCAAACACCTTCATAAGTTATTCCCTCTCCAAAAATTTCTTCATTCCCTTTTACCCCCATTATAAATATTCTAAAATCGTTATAGTGTTGCCAACGGGAAGCTTTCCACATTTCCTTTCTTCGCTCATTCATTGTCTTCATAGTCCTCCAATTAGCTTCTAAAAAACCATGAACTGGTTGATTTTCATCTTTTATGACCTGTAATGTCTTCATGACAGAACCTACTAAACCTGGGGAAAACCTATTGATATCGACATGAAGCATAATAAAACCAACTTCATCAGACTGACCTGAAAAGCGGTTACACATGGTAATATTTTCCCAGTTCAGATCCTTTTTTTCATCTAATTTTCGGTAGTTCCCCAAGGAATAGGCATAATGATAATCTAGCCAGGGGAAAATACCCAGTTTTTCAGAGACATAACAAAATGGTTGCGCAATATTTGCAGGTAAAAAATTCCGTGCTTTTCCATAAGTTCCATCCTTTCGAAATTGTTGAAAGGAAGGCTCTAATAAATAAGCCGAAGTTAAAAAACCATAGGAACGAAAAAGAGCTTGAATGACAAATATATCATCCTCCTTTTTCACCTCTTCCAGGTGATTTTCAAGTGATTCTATAGCCTTCATGATTTCACCCTCATGATGAAGCAATCCATGCTCACCGTTCGGCAAAACTACAGGCATATCATCCAATATTTTTTGCACATCGGCATAAGTAGAAGGAAGAGAAACGATTGGATCCTTTATTGGCAAAAAGCCGTGCTCAGCACATACGTCAAAAAAGCCATCCTTATAATGGTTCTGAAGTTTCATACATTTGGTATTTGGTTATTGGGCAATTTGGAGTGACAATATAACATCAATATCGCCGAAAAACAAATGATATATGGCTTTATGAAAAACTCGACCTGCGCAAGTCAGGTTTTAAATCCTACTTTTTGGTTGGGATGAAGGGGCATTATAAAAAAGAATTAATTTTATCACTACATTGTCATTAAATAGAACTGATAAATGTCACTCACTGAAAATAAAATATATCGCATTTTAGGGGTCGATCCTGGAACGGTAAAAATGGGATATGCTCTTTTGGAAATCAATGGAAATCAAATGAAAACAATGGACATTGGTGTTATTTTTTTAGATGCATTAAGTGATCATCCCACAAGATTATTAAAAATACTGGAAAGACTTCAAAGTATTATAGATACTTATAAACCAACGATTATGGCTATTGAAGCTCCGTTTTATGCAAAAAATGTTCAATCTATGCTAAAGTTGGGTCGGGCACAGGGAGTTGCCATGGCTATTGGCATGGACAAAGGATTAGAAATTTTTGAATACTCTCCGCGTAAAATAAAGCAATCGGTTACAGGAAATGGAAATGCAAGTAAAGAGCAAGTTGCCTATTTATTACAAAGTCAGTTAAAAGTTGATTTAACGGGGCAGTTTTTAGATGCTACTGATGCTTTATCTGCTGCCGTGTGCCATTTCTACCAAAATGGTAAAATGGGCGTTTCTAAGGCGAAAACACTACCTAAGAAAAGTAAAGATACCTGGAAAAATTTCCTCAATGAAAACCCCGACAGATTAAAAAAAACTTGATTTTCAATAAGTTAACTTCTAAATAAATTAAAAAAAAATGGAAAAAATATTCAAAGATAAAGTAGCCTTAGTAACTGGCGGAAGTTTTGGAATAGGTCGGGCAACAGCCCTCGCATTTTCAAATCAAGGTGCTACTGTCATTGTTGCAGATTGGGAAGACGGATCGGAAACGTTAGATTTAATAAAGAAAAATGGAGGTACGGGTATTTTTATACAATGCGACGTTTCTAAGGTTGAACAAGTAACCCATTTAATGGAAACCATAGAGAAAAACTATGGAAGGCTTGATTTCGCTGTAAATAATGCAGGCATTGAAGGGGTTAGCAATCCCATAGATTCTTGCACCTTAGAAAATTGGAACCATGTACTCAGCGTAAATTTGACCGGCACTTTTTTATGTATGAAAGGTGAAATTCCAATGATGTTGAAACAAGGTGCAGGCGTTATTATCAACATTGCATCGGTCGCCGGATTGGTTGGTTTCGAGGGCATACCAGCTTATGTAGCTTCAAAACACGCTATCGTAGGTTTAACTAAAAATGCAGCGCTGGACTACGCAACAAAAGGAATAAGGGTTAATGCCATTTGTCCAGGTGTGGTTAGAACGCCTATGATTGACAGATTTACAGGAAAAGATAAAGCTATCGAAGCTCAGTTTGCTAAGGTCCAACCCATTGGAAGATTAGGAGAACCCGAAGAAATTGCAGATGCGGTTCTTTGGCTTTGTGGCAAAGGAGGATCTTTCGTAACTGGGGCGGCCATCCCAGTAGATGGAGGTTGGGTAGCCAAATAAACTTTATAATTTATCGTAAGCGGAACGAATGGAAGCAGCTATTGCTTCCATTTCTTCTGCTGAAAGATTTAGCCTTGAGTTACTAAAATTAATATCCCCCATACTATTTAGTGGAACTAAATGTATATGAGCATGGGGCACTTCCAAACCGATAACACTCATTCCTATTCTGAGACATGGCAGCGTGCTGCGCAAAGCTGTAGCTACCTTTTTTGAAAATAACATGATACTGGTTATTTCCTCGTCCGATAAATCAAAAAAATAATCGGTCTCTACCTTTGGAACAATTAAAGTATGTCCTTTCGCTAGTGGATTTACATCAAGAAATGCCAGGAAACGCTCCGATTCTGCTACTTTCCATGCTGGAATTTCTCCATTTATAATGCGGGAAAAGATACTTGGCATACCTATGCTAGATTGAAATATTTTCAATAACAAACTCTAATTTGCCATTAGGTGTATCCACGTGGGCTACATCACCAATTACCTTCCCCAAAAGCCCTTTACCCATAGGCGAACTAACCGAAATACGTTTAGCTTTAAGATCAGATTCTGATTCTGAAACTATTTGATAGGTAATTGTGGCATTATTAGCCTTATTTTTAATGGTTACCTTAGAAAGAACGGTAACTTTAGAAGTATCTACATCGCTGATTTCCAGTATTCTGGCATTAGCAAGTTGTTTTTCCAAGTCGTTAATTCTTAGTTCCAACATTCCCTGTGCCTCTTTTGCAGCGTCATATTCTGCATTTTCAGATAAATCTCCTTTCTCACGAGCTTCGGCAATAGCTTTAGCAGCTTCCGATCTACCTCGCGATTTCATATCTTCTAATTCACTATTTAGTCGTTCAAAACCCTCTCGGGTCAGGTAATTGATACCAGACATAACATTAATTTTTTGAGCTTTTTGGAATGATTAGGGTGATAGACTTAAAAAAACAAAAACGATATGGAAATATTCCCAAATCGTTTTTAATTGTAACTTTAACAAATATAGGTTAAAATTCTTACATTTTCAAGAATTAACGGGTAATTAAATATCACCAGTATAAAAAAAGACCTAAAAATTGAATCGAAGGGAAACATTGTGTGTACCTGTCCAAACTCGGGTTGCCTGGTAGGCATAATCCAAAGCAATCTTATTTTTAGAACCTTTAGTTAAAGGAAAATCAATACTTCCTCCAGCACTCAAGCCAGTATTTACAGGCCTTTCTTCCAGAGAAGAAGCACCAAGATCATATTTATAAGCACCTCTCAACATAAAAGAATCCCAAAGTGCATATTCAATACCTGCACCTATCTGGTCTCTGCTGAAAGAATTAGAAGTAAAGTTACCAATCAGACTAATTCTATGAGGTTGACCAATAAGTATATCGTAGGATAATCCAATATTTAACATAGACGGCAACTCAAAACCAGCCGCGCGTTGATCAAACGTAAGTTGATAGCCAGCTTTATTGGGGGTATTTCCCTGAAAAGAGAGACCTTCCCCACCAAAAACCATCCTTGAACCAACATTACTAAGACTAATACCGAATTTGAATTCTTCCTTATCACCTGTTACATACTGAACCCCTGCGTCTATGGCCAGGCCAAAGGCACTTACATTAGAAAGAGATTCGGAAATACCTCTCATCAAGATACCAACAGACACCTTATTTTCAAATGTATAAGCATAGCCCAGGGCTATATTAAAGAAATTAGGAGAAAAATTTGCCCCTGTTCCCTCTGGCTGGTCTTCTGTTGTCACTTTGTTTTCACCAAAATTCAGCGAAGTCAGACTAAGACCTAACGCAGCGCCATTTTTCAACTTTCGGGAAATTCCGAAAGCATTCATTCGAATGCCTGTACCTTGTAAGTAATTAGCTCCGGAAAGATTAATTTCCAGGCTATTTATACGCGGTAAACCTGCAATATTAATTCTCATTGCTTCAACCCCTCTGACTGACGCTGTATTGATATGAAATAAACCAGAACTTCTTGCCCAGGGATTCAAAAGTAATTCATAAGCTCCAGCCTCACCCTGTCTGTCAGGATTTCCAGCCTTTAAAAAAGGATGGGTAAGAAAAATTAAACTACCAATAATAAAAAAAACCTTAATCCTCATTTCATTAAATTATTCATTGTTTACAATCCAGAAGGATCAAATTTTCTGTTTATACCAAACCACTTTATCGTTTTAGACCCCAATTCGCCCGCGTCAATATTCATTAAATAAACACCACTTGCGACTGGAATTCCCCGGTTATTTCTTAAATCCCATTCCAAATCAGGTGTAATCTGATTATTCGTAATGGCCCTATTGTTGCCTCGTGGAACTGCTCCTACTTCATCACGTTTATATTGCCTGATAAATTTACCATCCAAAGAATAAATAGTAACCGTGCAATTGGCGGGTAGATTAGTAAACTTAATGGTTGTCGTAAATTGGGAAACCTCATAATCGGAGAAACCGTAATATGGATTAGGAACTACGTTTATTTTATCTAAAGCTGCATTGTAATTACTTGCATCCCGCTTTTCTGCTTCCTTCTTGTCAAATTGAAAGCGATAAACAGGGTGGCCGTTATTTT
The DNA here is from genome assembly GCA_027488135.1 of Saprospiraceae bacterium. GTDB lineage: Bacteria > Bacteroidota > Bacteroidia > Chitinophagales > Saprospiraceae > BJGN01. The sequence continues at coordinate 8,197 of JAIYCH010000072.1, forward strand.
CATTTCCTGCAATGGAATAAGGATTATTTACACGAATTTTTACCACAGCATCATTAGGAATCAATCCATCCTTATAAGAAAGGAAAGGAGTAGTAGATTGATTGAAAATTAATCCCGACCAGGTAATCTCTTGTAAGGCAAGTATCTTAGCGACAGGCGCTGCATTTCTCAATGAGTTTCTTATAGCCTTGCATTCATCATACGTTTGCTTCGTAACATACACAAAGTGTTGTCCACCAACAGGGTAGAACCCAAGATTTCCATTACTTACCCCTGCTAAACGGACCAGATTATCAGGGTTAAACATCATATCGGCACCCAATTTATAGTTTTCCAATACGGTACCATTATAAACAGAATTTTCCCCAAAGAAAATATTTAATCTTCTACCTGTTTCCACGTCAATGGCATAACCTGGGAACCATCCAAATCCCTCCGTTAAATCAGCTGTATTTGGGTCAGGTAACCCATCACTGTTTAGATCATCTTTTGTTACCCCAGGTCTTGCTCTTAAATCAAAGTGCCTGCGATTCCCCTCTGTATTAAACCCTTGGGTACGATAAAATCTGTTAGCTGACTCAATAATAACACACTTACTCCAAAGATTCTTGTCTCTTGTGAAAACAATATCCACATTATTTAAATCGGCTAATTTCATTCGTGTTCTTAGAATGGAACTGGCACTATTATCAGAAATAGCGGGTGAAATATAGGCAGGATCTCTCTCGCCTTTTACTCTCCAATCGGCGAGAAAATAGGGAGTAAATTGACCGGCACCCATTTTTGACAAAGCCTGTGTAGGATCTAACACCGCATCAACTTGTCCATCACCCGTTGAGATATAATCGAAAACGGTTGCGTCAAAGTTCGTGGGACCGGCACTAAATCCGTCATTGATAAATCCCAGCCATTGCGCACCATTTTTATCTTTGTAAGTAACTTCAATACCAATAGCCCCATTTTTGGCATCTTTTAAACTCCCCGATTCTGAAACCTGACCTATTATGATGGAGAAACCAAAAGCCCTGATTATCTGTTCATTCAACTGCTCAATAGGCCTTTCTGATCTGATAACCGGACTATTCGGATCTCTCAGATTTTTTAACTCCCAGGTAACAGGAGATTCTAAAACCCCATTAGAAGGATTATTGTCCTTAAACTTTAGTTCAAACTGCCCGTCCTTAACTTCCAAAGGATTAAAAATTTTCACTTGGATTGGCGCCCTTCCAGGAAGATAAGTTATCTGTCCTGAAAAAGAAGTTCCCAAAATCGCAGATCTCGTTGCATCAGAAATATCAAGAAAATTAGCTCCTGTTCCAGCGCCTGAAATACGGGTAATTACCGTTCCTTCGCCATAACTGGCATTTAATATTTTATCCGTGGTTGGATGGGGTAATACCGTATAAAACGGGTTCCTACCGTCTCCAATATTCCTTCTCCCCTCTAAATAAGGCTTTCTTTGCCCCAGAACTGCTTTAGGATCAAAAACTCTATAATTATTATGAGCGTAGGCAACCGCCACAAAATAATATTTTTTGTGATTGATTAATCTGCGATCACCTTCTGAAAATTGGTCTTCCTTAATCTTAAAAGTATGTTGAATACCATTATTCCCACCTTCAACCTTTAACTCGGGAACATAATACTCCTCACCCGTCGGGTTGTCAATGGTTTTCCAGTTGAAAATTCTATTTATGTTATTTTTTAAATCCACTTGATAAATCAGACGTGATTTATCAGGATTTTCTAAATCTGCAATCGTTACTGAGGAATTGGATAATTGATACAATTTGTACCCTTCAAAGGTATATAAGCTATCCTTTGCACCTGCTGGAATTTGCAAACCACGCTGTGCATAACCTTCGAAAGCATTATTAGAAGTGATACTATCATTTGTAAATACAGCAATAATTTCTCTATCCAGCTCTATAAAATCAATATCCGGAGCATCAGGCCCATCTGTTAATTCAAAGCAATTATCAAATAATGCCTGAGCAATATCATCTGCTTCAAGCAATTTCGAGATATCAGGGCAAGGATACGTTTGATCTGCTACCCAAACTACCCCAATGATAAGTTCATTTACAGCACCCGGATCTAAACGAAACGGACCTGAAGCCTGAATGGTTCGACGATCGCCAAAAGGAAGATTTGAGGTACACATTGACCAGCCCTTTGAATTATTTGGTGCATCAGAAAAAGCGTATTTTACCTTAGCGCCATCTTGATAGGCATCATCTCCGAAAGTGAAAGGACTACCGTCACGCCAGGAACCAGATAAATAGTTAAAGTACTCTTGAGCAGTAGCTGGGTCAGTGGTACCAGGTGCCGGACTTCCCACGCCGCCGTTATTATAATAGGTAAAAGAAGACATTCCAATTTCTTCTCCATTTTCGTCTAAAGGACCTCTAAAATAATCCACTCCCAAAATAGGAACTTCGTCGCAATAAGTATTTACCCCTTGAGGGCAGGCACAACCCGTTTGACCATCTAAAGCATCTTCATTATACATATAACCAAGACTTCTAGAGACATCACTTCCGACATAATCATCTGTAAAACAGCCTAAGTCAGCATCGACCCACATAGCAAAAAACATAGAATCAATACTCTCAACAGCACGGTTAATGAGTTTATACCGTTGAAAAGTCATATCATTTATTTCGTCATTTGTAGCATAAGAAAAGGCCTGCACTTGCACTTCCATCTGAATAGGATCTCCTCTTGATTCTGAGTGGATATTCCCTGCGTCATTATAGACCCAGAAAATCATTTCGTCCGGAAATTGGGGTTTTGATACACAACCTCTTATTTCAATGACTGGAAAATCACCTCTGTCAGGGTTATATAATCCATCTCCATCCTGATCCCAAAATGCAGCTAGTCCTTGAGAAGTATTAGGTAATTCAAAATTATGAATATCAAAGAAGAATTCATTTCCGCGAGCAGGCCAACCTTTTATATCTCTGGGAATGTCATCAGGATTATAAGCTACGCCACTTTTCTCTGCAAGTTGAAACTTTCTTATATGCTCTCTGATATTTTCTCCTTTAACAGAGAAAAAACGGTCCCAACGGGAACAAATCGCTTGATTAGTCTTTCCTGTTTCAGGATTAAGCGGCCCAGGCCAGAAGTCAAAATCACCTGAGCTACGACCATAAGTCTGAGCAGCCACTTTTAAATTACCTGCGGGGTCAACGCCACCAAGCCATACCGCTCCAGCAAAAATGGAAGAAACCTCGGGCAAACCGGCAGGTACTTTCGGCACAATGTAACGACCATCATTACTGTCCCACCAAACATCCCCTCCAGTAGTTAATCGTGCTCTGACATTATTTATAGCCTGATCAATTTGAGCTACTGCATTATTACAATTTTCAGCAAATCGCAGTTTCACTGTCGTATTACCTCTTCTTTCTTTTAACAAAGGATTATTTCTGGCAGCCATTGTAACGGGAGATAAAATAACCCCCATTAAAATGCTGTAAGAAACGATGTTAATTAACCTTTTATATATCATCCTAGTCATAATTTCAATTTAAAAATCCATAATCACACCAGCAAAAATCCTTCTCGGTAAACTGAATAATCCAGGATTCAACAATGCCCACTGGTAAGACGCCAGATATGCGTCAACCAGTCTATTTGAATTTACTATGTTTATTAACTTATCCTGACCATTCGAGGAAGCAAGAAATCCGTCATCCTTTGGAGATCCAGTAGAGGAATAAACATTTAAAATATTTTGTTGATTGAGCAGATTCGAGACCCGACAATAAATATTCATACTTAGCCCTTTACTTACTTGAACCACTTTATCTACTCGCAAGTTAAGGGTATAGTTCCAGGGTTTGCGAGATCCATTAATTGAACCAGCCGTTTGAGCCCCTCCTAATTCAAGGGGAGTGATTGTTGCCGTGTAAGGACGGCCAGAAACAGCAATGGCCTGTAGGCTTAGACCTGCATTGGCAAGAATATCTGAACCAAAAAGATTAGGTCCCGTATAAAATTTTCCTGCCCCGAACCGGTAATCTATATTCATATTTACGCGATGTCTTTCATCAAAATTCAAGGGAAACAGGGTTCTAAGATTTCCTCTGCTCGTTAAACCTCTCTGAGAATTGGCATCAGATCCAGTACCATCAGCAAACTGAAGGGTATAATTGGTAACTAAAGAAAGATTCCCCGTTCTGCGCATTTCATATTCAAACGAAAAACCCTTAACTGTCCCAAAATCCAAATTTCCGTAAGTAGTATATTGGTTAACTATGGGCACCGGGAAATAGGTCCTTTGCTGAATCATATCTCTCAATTCCTTATAATATGCAGCGATTTTTAACTTTGATGTAGCTGATAACTTTTGTTGAAAACCTACTTCGTAATCTATGGTTCTCTCCGGTCTTAGGTCTGGATTATTGCGAATAACCGATGGGAAATCGGTAAAGTAAAAATAATCTAACGCCGTTGCCAAAGTATTTGAAGGCGGGCGCTGAATAAGTACATCGTAGTGCGCAAAGAAGTTAGCGTCATCAGAAATAGGAAAAGAAAAAGCCAGTCGAGGCATAAAATTGACCTGAACTTCATAATCCTTGAATGATACTGAGGGGTCAAATGCCCTATCTTTAATGTAGTTATTTATATTTTGAGCCCGGGGATCTTTGTATTTGGGAAATACTAATCCTCCGGAAAAGATATCTATCGGACTATTTACCGGATTACCATTAGACCTATACCACAGGTCACCATCGCGATAAGCCAACACATCTGTTCCACTGTCATTCAGATAAACTTTATAATCATCGCCAATACTACCTGGTTTTTCAGATTTTGTTTCTGGAAGGGTATGAAATTCCGAAGCCTCCATAATGTCGTACAGTGAATATGGATCTTTTAATACCCTGGTATTAGCGTCATATCTGTCCATACGGACGCCTAACCTGAAGATAATATCTCTGAATGTAAATTTATCCTGAATATAGGCTGCAGAATAAATGGGTCTATTCGGAGCAACTGGAAAAGTTCTTACCCCATTTTCGTCAACCGTCGTAAAGAAATCTTCAAACGTACCATCGAATGGGCGACCTAAATAATCGTGGCCAAAATAACTTATCGCGTTTTGATCGTTTAATTCCTTGGCCGAAAACATATCTAACCTCAACTGATCGGGATCCAACCCATCTACATTTACAAAAGTAGTCAGGGGTAAACCTAATTCCTCTCTGATAGATTTATAAAATTTGTTATCCTCACTATTTACAACAGATAAAGCGCGAAGAGGTGTTTTTGGGAAATTAGGTAAGTCAATATAACCTATGGTATCTGCATTGGGTGCAATTCCTTGAATATGATTATTTGCCTGCTGTCTGGCGATATCCCAAAGTCCTCTCGGGATAACCGTATAACTTCTGTTCAAGCGCTCCTCATAAATAAACCCTATTTGTATATTATGTCTGCCATTTTTCGAGCTACCTGGAATCCAGTCAAAATTAGTTCTGGCATTAAATGAATAGACATCATTTGTGGACCTTCCCGCCGTATTATATACCCAGCCAACATTGGTATGAAAACCCCATGAGTTGTTATAAACAGGAGATATAAATCCGTTGGGGGCTATAAAGTTGCCTAAGGAAAGTAGATTTTGACTATTGAAAAAATTAGATAATATATATTTTCCAACTTGAGGATTAATTCCCTCTCCCTGGTTAATGTCCAGCGCATTATTATAATTTGAAAGAACAGGATTTTGCTCTCCCGGGGTATATTTTCTAAGAACCTGTCTGTAATCTGTATGTTGCATAGCTACACCTTGAGAGGCTGGATCAAAGGCCAGCGCAAAAGTAGGTACCCATTCCAAATCAAATTTCCCCACATAACCATAATCAAAATAATTAAATCCATGTCTTTGGTCAGCTTGCTCCCCTGTGGATTTTTCGTAACCTCCCTGTAAGGTATAAGAAGCATTTTGAATAGCCCCTTTTTCATTACCAGCACCTCCGTTTGAACCAAATCTTTGTCTTAATCTGAAATTTGCTCTGTACGTTCTTCCTAAACTGAACGGATTATTTTTACTATTCAGAACCCCCCAACCACCTGGAGTAAATTGATTTTTAGCATCGGTAAGTGCTCCGGTAAGTGTCATATCAATAGATTCACCTAATCGGGCATCAATTTTACCTGTCAGATCAAGCCTTTCATTTGTTTCATTGTTTCTGGCTTTCAAAATATCAACATCATCGGCCAACAGGTTATCTGCACTTATGATAAAACTTGACCCCAGTGCGGTCACAGGATTAGCCTCCAATTCAGCTAATTTGTCCTCTTTAACTCTGTAAATAGAGGTAGCAGGTGGATTATCCTCGTACTGATGCGTATATCTTCCCGAGAAACGATAACCCAAAATAGATTGCCCTTTTTTATTTTTTAAAATGGGTCCGCTCAGGTTTACACCAATTAAACTGTTACTATATGGATCAAGATATTTTGATGATTCAACTTCTACTCCTCCGCTAAATTTATTTGACGGACCCTTTGTTGTGATGGAGATAATACCTCCGGTCACATCGCCATATTGCGCTTCAATACCTCCGGTAATTACCTGAAGCTGATCTATTTCCGATTCTGGAATGAGGTTACCTTGTATTCTGATGCCATCGATGTAGTAGTTTGTAGCATCGGAACGAGATCCCCTGATAGTTATCGCTTTCCCTTCATCGGCAGCGGCTAAACCTGCAGTTGTAGCAGCCAAAGCATTAATATTTCTCGTAGGTAACGACCGTATTTGATCACTCGTAATAACCGAACCAGACGTGGTATTATCTTGCTCAATCAATGGAACCTTATATTCAACTATCGTAATTTCCTGTAACACTACTCCGCCATCAGAACCAAGTTGAATATCTAACTTAGTTGACTTTCCAGCCAAAACTTTTACTCCCGTAATCCTCCTGGATTTATACCCTAAGTAACTGGCCTCAACGTCATAAATACCGGGATCCATGTCGGGGAAATTAAAATATCCCTCTACATCTGTCTCCGTTCCAGTGACTAAAACCCCATTTTTAAATAAGGCAATAGTGCCGAAAGAGATGGGCTCTTTTGACTCTTCATCGATTACTTTCCCCCCTAATGAGGTTTGAGCCTGAAGAAAAACAACCGATAAACAAAGTAGAATAAAAGAGATAAATAGAATTCTTTGCATCTGAGCCTTATATTTTTTCAATAGCTAAAAATAAAAGTGCAAGTTAATTAAAATGTACTTTAATTAACAAAAGATTAATGAAACTTATGGACAAAATACTATATTTTTAGTCTTTTTGCTTATTCAACAGGTTGGAAATTATTCGATGAAAGTGATGAACATTTATTTCCATGTTAACAGAATACCTGCCCCTGCTATAATATCGGCCTTGCATTCCCTTTTGAACAGATTCGACCACCTCCTCATCTTCGAATTCGGTGGCATCTAACTGGTTTTTTTCTCTATCGAATGTGGTTCCCTCAAAATAGTATGAGCGGAATTTCACCACCGTCATTTGATGACCTTTTGGTTCAACAATATTTAAGGATAAGCCCCAGGGATAAAAATTGAACATCAAATTTGGGAATATCCAAAAATAATAGGCATATATTTTTTTACCCTCGTCCACATGACCTTTTGGTGTATCAAAATATGGTTCATCGTCGGCTGCAACACCTATTTGTAAATTACCCCATTCAAATAAGTGGTATTCATATTTTTCAAATTCAATGGCCTGATTCAATGCGGGATGCACAAACGGAATATGAAAACCTTCTAGATAATTGTCAACATATAGCGCCCAATGCGCCCTTACTTCAAAATCTCTCGAAGCATCAGGATTAAAGGTCAGGGTATGTAAAGGCAAAAAGGAAACTCTATCCAACATGGGTTGGATGAAAGTGGCAAATGAAGCAAGAGGATCAATGGAGGTGAAGTACAAAGGAAAAAAAGTGGCCAGCGGCAGTTGTTTTAAATGATCCTTTTCCGTTGGGAAATTTTCTGTCTGGTCAAATTCAGGCATACTTTTAAAAGTCCCATTCAGTCTGAAACACCGTCCATGGTAACCACAACGAAGTATCCTCTGTCCGGAACAGGAAGAAGAAACCACCAATTTCCCCCTATGCGTGCAAACGTTCGACAGACAATATACTTCCCCATCTACATCTGTGGAAAGAACAACAGGTTCATTCAAAACATCCGGTAGCAAAACCAATGGGGTTAAGGTACCAACCGAAGCTTGATCGGTATTATCGCCAATAAAAATCCAGCATTTTTCCCAAATTTCAGCTATGGATCGATCAAACCATGCCCTGTCTCTATAAAACGATGAAGGCAGTGTATCTGACTTTCTAATATCTTCATCAATATGAAAAATCTCCATGCCATTTATGAATTATGGCTGAAAATACTATTATAATCTAAGAAATAAATCATTTTTAGTGAAATAATATTTCTTTGTGGATTTTCAAATAATCCATCCAGATTTGCCCAATAATCAAGATCTGTCCTTTGTTGATTTTCCAAAATGCTATTTTTCCAAACAACGTAAAGATCACTGCCGGGTGCAAATCTCCATCTATAGATCATATCTATATTAAATGCATTGAAATTGGCATTATGATTACCCGTATAATCTGTGGGAGCTAAGGTTCCATTTAGATTTAGCATGGCAAATTTATCGTAGGCTACTTTGGACCAATAATGCCTCATTCGGAAGGTCAATGACATGGTTGGTGTAAAATTATAAGCGGCAAATAAGGAGTTTTCCACGGTGGAAATATCTCTTATACCAAAAATGATGTCTTTCTCCTCCGCATTTTTTGAAACCTTATTTACGAATCCCACATCATTTGAAAAGAAATTAACGGCGGTGTTAAATGAAAAATTGAATTGGTCACTCACTCTCCAACGAGGTCCAATTGAAAATCTGAAAGTGTTTCTATTTTCTTCATCAAAATATCTATACCTTATATTGGTAGTCAATAAAATCTCCTTTCGACTATCGGTGGAAAGAAACATACCCACTCCTCGGTTGGTTGGATAGCGATAGAAACGCCCAACCGTTCTAGGCTCAAAATAATCAAAAGTTGCCCAAGGTTCCAAAGAAACCCACGCATTCAATTCCCAGAATTTCTTAGTTTGTCCCCAAACATATACATCACCACCTGCGTCATTGAAAACAAAAGGTTTATATAACCTCATATATCGCCATTCAGCGCCAGCACCATACCTGTTAAATAAACTCCAAGGCTTTAATACTTTATAGTTCAACTCCCCTTGAAGGCTTCGCTCATTATTATTAAATAAAAATCCAAGGTCTTTCGGGTCGTAAGTATTACTTTCTTCATTGTAAGCAATATCAAAAGTAAATGCACCCCCATTCTTAGCTAATTTAAAAGAATACGTATGTCCAAAATCCGATTTACCTATAAAATACTTTTGAGAAAGCGCGCCATTCCCACTCAATGAATAGGCATTATCTTTTGTCCTCAGGTCAAATTCCATGGCAGAGACATTCGCATCATAGTCTTCCCCAAACCGATAAACGGTGGTATTAATAAAACTTAGATAGGAATTATTTTTTAAATTTTGGTCTAATACAAAAATATTATAATTTGTCAATGGATCCGTTTCTACATTCCTTTCCTCCCCGTTTACTTGCTGAATTGTGGCATAAGATTTTAATGAGGTGGCATTAAAAAGGCCTAAACCCAAGCCAGAAGGAGTACGGCCTGAAATTTTTGTTGCATTCACGATTTTCCCTCTTTGAGGATTATTTAACACTTTCTCACCTGGCAACAAATCCTGATAAGCTTTGCCGTAATTTAAAGGGGTACCTCCAATCCGACGGGAGTAAAAAATATTCCCTTTGTTGAATAACTCGGTTCCTTCTGTAAAAAACTGTCTGTTTTCATCAAATCTTACTTCAAAAGGCGTCAGATTGAGCACTTGATTATCTGATTGGGCCTCCCCAAAATCAGGAATTAAAGTCATATCTAAGGTAAAAGCATCATTGATACCATATTTAATATCCATTCCCCCATTAAATGAGGAACCATAAGCATTTTTTTGAGCTGCCGCCTTATTTGTAAACTGTTGTCCGTAAACCGCAAAAAATGGCGTAGCCTGCAAGCGTATTGGCGAGGAAATATTTTTTATCCCAGTTAAAATACCAGATTGATTGAGAAAACCAGAAATTAGCGGATTAATTATACTCCAGGATGATTTTTCCTGCTTCCTTTGATATAGCCTAAGGAAGTTAATGTGCCATTCCTGGTTTTCCTGTTTAGGGAATCTGATGGCCGAATAGGGAATTTTCATTTCAACTATCCAACCTTTGTCAGTGAAAGTCACTTTACTTTCCCAGACAGCATCCCAACCGCCATCTTCCCCATAAACGGAATATTTTACATCAAGCTGAACACCACTTGCTGATACGATAAAACCAAGACCATTGTTTCCATCCTTGTAAGTATCTAAAATGACAGCAAACCAATCTGTATTTTGAATTTCATCTCGCTGCGATAACTGTTTTGGAATAGATGCAGGATCACTGTCAGCCAGAAATGCGCCTATATAAAATCCTTCATTATCATATAAAACGCGTATTTGTCCATCTTCTGACGCTTTCAGACCAGGAACAGGCTGAAAAGTAACGAAACTATCGGCAGCGACAGCAGATTGCCATTCGTTTTCATTCAGGTTGCCATCTATTACTATTTTCCCTTCAACCCGTTTAGCTTCCAATATTTTTTTTGGTTTAGGTGCTTCATTTTGAGCAAAAAGAATGTTGGAAGTAAATAAAAGGATAATGATTTGAAGTCGAAACATAAAGTTTTTTTAACATTTTAAAATAATTCCACAAAAGACTATAAAAAATATTTTTCAGATGCACTTAATCGACCAATGGTTAAAATAAGAGGTAATAAGCCGTTAGAAAGGTTACAAGTTAATAAAATCATTACTTTTGCATTAATAATAGTATTGTGAGCATTATTGTACCCGACTTTATACTTGATGTATTTAAAAAAGAAAGATTCCAAGGAGATTTGGATTCTTGGATTATGTACATAGATCTCACAGGATTTACCCCACTAACGGCTTCTCTTTTGCAAGATGCGGGTGCAGGGGCAGAGGAGGTTTCCGATTTATTAAATGATGTTTTCTCTCCTTTGGTTGATATTGTATATCAGCACGGAGGATTTATTCCTCATTTCGCAGGGGATGCGTTTTTTGCCATTTTCCCAAAATCGACCACTGATATATACCTATTCACAGTGGCTGTCAAAAAAGTTCATGCTCATTTTAGGACAAAAAACGCAAAAAACAGGTCACTTCCTGTAAGTGTTAAGATTGGTTTAGACGTGGGAGTGCTCACTTGGGGAATTGTAGGAAAGGAACCCTATTCTTACTACTTTAGTGGTGAAGTTCTTAGAAATAGTGCTATTTGTCAACAAAAAGCAAGATTTCAAGAAGAGGGCATCGTTTTTACCTCCATGATAAGAGATTATTTTGAAACCATTGATCTTCATTCTGAATCCATTGAAGAAAATTTTTACACCTGGAAGTCGTCTGAATTAAAAAAAATCAAATTAAAGGAGGGCGTAATAAAGGCTAAAAAAAGTACATCGCTTCCTGTTTCCGATAGTTCTCCCTTTTTGTCTCCTGTTTTTTCCCGACATATTCCTTCCGGAGAGTTTAGATCCTGTATAACTATTTTCATTGGCTTTACCATTTCCGGGGACAAACAAATTTTTTCTGATTTCCTTAGTCAGATGGTTAAACATATCAATGAATATGGAGGCTACTGCAAAGAATTTGATTTCAGCGAAGAAATCCCCTGGTTAATCACCTTTTTCGGTGTTCCCCTTGCTTTTGAAAACCAGATGGAACGAGCATTAAATTGTATTCACAGTCTTTTTCGTGACTTAAGAGAAATGTATGCCCCCTTTGGAATAAAAATGAAAGCGGCCGTGACCAGCGGAACCGGCTATACTGGTTTTATAGGCGGTAAAGAAATGCAACAATATAGTGTGGTAGGAAATTTTGTGAATCTTGCGGCAAGAATGATTCATCAGGCTCAATGGGGAGAAATAAGAACGGACAGGCAAATAGCGCAATCGGACTTTTTCCTATTCGAAATAGCAGGTGAAATCAGTTACAAGGGAATGATTGAACCCGTAGAAACCTTTCTTTTAAAAAATCAAAAGCCTGAAGGATTTCAAAAATTTCTGTACCCGCTGGTAGGAAGGGATCATGAAATGCAGGTACTCCAAAATGAATTCAACAAACTCTTAACGACAAAAACCGGTCAGATTATTATTATTTCAGGTGATCCTGGCGTAGGCAAGAGTCGTCTTGTTGGCAGTTTAAGAGAAGAAACCATAAGAAATGGCAAAGCAAATTGGTTTTTCTGTCCTTGTGATGCCGTAATAAAAAAACCATTCAATCCATTTATTCATTTATTAAGGCATTACTTTAGTCAAAACATCAGAGGTCTTTCCCATCGGCATTATCAATATCAAAGACAATTTAAATCACTGATCAACAAGTTACATGCCGTTTCCGCTATAGATGATTATTCGACTGTGGTTGCCAAAGATTTGATAGAAAAACTAAACCATTCCGATAATGCCTTCAGATTTCTATTAGGTTTAAGTCTTTCCACGTCTGACTGGGATGACCTTGTACCACAAAGTAGGTATCAAATGGCGAAAGATGGCATCATTTCTCTCATTTTAGCGGAATCTTTATTACAACCTCTTTTGTTACAAATTGAAGATTCCCATTGGTTGGACCCTTCCTCCAAAGAGTTACTCGTTTCTCTTTGTCAGCAATTACCGGCCTTTCCAGTTATGCTCGTAGTTACCTCCCGAACTGTGGCGTCAACTGAAATAAAAACATTTATACCTTCTAATTCCTCTTCAAATATTGGCATTTTTATACATCTTGAAAATTTTACAAGAAAAACCTGTGCTCAATTTACAGAAATCATCCTGGGTAATGAGGCCAATGAGGCGCTGTTAGATTATGTAGAGGTCACTACAAACCGAAATCCGTTTTACCTGGAGCAAATGGTAGAATTTCTAAAAGAAAAAGATTGGCTGACAACTTATCATGGCAAATGGACCCTAAATACAGGTGAAATTGTTACTCCTGAAAAAATTGGAAATCTTCTTACTACCCGCATTGATAGTTTGAACCCCGAACTACGCGAATTATGCAAAGTTGCCGCAGTAATAGGAAGGGAATTTGACCTGACTATTTTAGAAACTGTCTGGAAAGCACTTCATACCGATGCAAATATTCTTGTGACGCAAATCGGTTTTATAGAAAACCTTATTAAAGCTGGGACAAGAGAGAATATTTGGCGGCCGTTAACTAAAAGACGATTTTTATTTCAACACGCTTTACTCAGAGAAGCGGCTTATAATATTCAATTGCCTGCCACCCTGCAACAGATTCATTTACTTGTGGCTGAAGCTATTGAAGGCCATTTTAAAGATCATATTGAACTAAAATTACAAGAACTAGCCTACCATTATGAACTGGCGAATCATATCCAAAAAGCCAGTGAATTTTTGTATCGTGCGGCGGTTCAAGCGAAAAGTAATTATTTAAATGAACATGCCCTTGGTTTTTTAGAGAAATTATTGAAAAATATAAATTTACATCAGCACCACCCCTTCAGGTTTAAAGCACTTATTCTGCAAGGCTCCATTTTAGAGATTACAGGTTATTGGGAAAGAGCAGAAAAAATTTATCTTCAAGCTTATTCCTCTCTAAATGACGATTATTCTGGCGAATTAATTCCCATTTTATTTAATAATATAGGACGGACGCAACTTTTCAAAGGAGATTATTCGGCTGCCATGATTTCTCAAAAAAAGGCCCTTGCCTATGCTCAAAAAAATAATTTCCCTTCCCTTATCGCACCAACCTTAGCCTTCTTGGGCAATGTTTTTTTTAGAATGGGAAAATATGACGAGGCAAATTATCACTTTACCGAAAGTTTGAAACTCGCCACACCTAAGGATAAAAACTATCCAACCACTCAGGTATATGCCAAAATTGCTCTCACCCAGATGAATTTAGGTGAAAATGATCTTGCATTAGACACTTTAAATAAACAATTAATGCATTGCATTGAGGACAACGATAAACTTGGTTTGGCAACCATTTATATTTACAAAGGATTGGTCCATCTCGATAAAGATGAAATTGAATCTGCAAAAATAAATTTTAATGAGGGGGTTGAACTAGCAAATCAAACGGGTAACAAGCATTTACAAGCCATTGCCCTCGGAAATGTTGGCTTAATTTATGAAAAAGAAGGAGATTTTGACCGTGCAATGGCACACTACGAAAAAGACCTTGATTTATGCAAGGAACTAGAAGACAAACAAGGCACCTCCATTGTGTTATGTCTTATTGGTCAGTTACTTAATCTTAAAGGTGAGTTTATGGAAGCTATAAATCACTTACAAAAAGCGTTAACTATTAGCGAAATGTTAGGCTTTCAAAAAGGAATGGCCAAAGCGCTAAATACCTTGGGTGATGTTTATTATTTCAAAAATGAATACGAGCGCTCTATCCATTTTTATGAGCGGGCAATAACGCTGACGAGAAGAATAAATAATAAACTGGTTTTAGGATATAGTCTCTTTGAACTGGCTATCGTTTTATTAGTTGACGGGCAATATAACAAAGTAAAAGCGCTATTATCAGAGGCTACTACCATTGGAAATGAATTATCAAATGACGCTTTCAAGTTCGATGTCAAACTGCTGGAAGCAAAATATACCCGAGCAAACGGAGAAAAAATTCAAGCCGCTGAAATCCTCGTTCAAATGGAAAACATGCCGTCCACCCAAGAGCAAGAAGCGGAAAGATTTTTTGAATGGGTTATGTTATTTCCTCATGAAACAACCTTACGCGAAAATGCAAAAAATAAATACCATTCTTTGCTGGAAATGACGCCAAAATATATTTACAAAGAAAGGCTAAGAATCTTAAACACTTACATAAACTAAACTTATAAAGAATCAACAAAACCCAGTAAAGATGATTCCCTTTCCTTGTTTGCAAAAAACTGAATGCCCAGTGGTAAACCCTCCTCTGTAGGCTGAACGGGGATTGAAATAGCGGGAATACCCGTTAAATTTGCATGAACAGTGAAAATATCAGCCAAATACATAGCGATAGGATCATCCAGGCTTTCTCCAATAGGCCATGCAGGCCCGGGTGCGGTGGGCATTAAAATAAAATCAAAATGATTAAAAATCTCCTCCGTTTTTTCAATAATTAACCTTCTGACCCGCTGTGCTTTACCATAAAAAGCATCGTAATAACCTGAACTTAAAACAAATGTTCCTAACAATATGCGGCGTTTAACCTCTCTTCCGAAACCTTCCGTTCTTGATAGTTTATAGGTTTCCTCCAGATTAGTGGCATTGGGACTTCTATACCCAAATCGGATGCCATCATATCTCGATAAATTCGAAGAAGCCTCCGCCGTTGTCAAAACATAATACGCAGGAATCATAAAATCTAAATATTCAAAGTCAACCCCTTCAACAGAATGACCTTTACTTTTTAAATTTTCAATCATACTTTCACACCTTTCCCGAACTGTTTTGTCTAAACTGGGGTGTTCTAAGGCAGCTCTAAAGTATGCTATTTTTGCCTTTTTAGGTGCTGTCAGATGGTTTTCATATTTTTCAGGCGTTGATGTCAGCGCCGTACTATCATACTCATCGGGACCGGCAATTATAGACAGTGTCGTAGCAATATCCTTGATATTATGCGCGAAAATGCCAATTTGGTCAAACGACGATCCATAAGCTAATAGACCATGTCGGGAAATTCTACCATACGTTGGTTTAAAGCCATTTATACCACAAAATGCCGCAGGCTGTCGGACAGACCCACCCGTGTCAGACCCCAATGCAACTAAACAAGTGTCAGTTTGTACAGAAACAGCCGCGCCACCTGACGATCCTCCTGGCACTAAATCTGTATTTACAGCATTTCTAACCACACCGTAATAGGAAGTTTCATTGGTCGAACCCATGGCAAATTCATCGCAATTTGTGCTGCCAATGAGTATCGCATCCTCGGCCAATAATCTGCTAACTGCCGTGGATGAGTATAAAGATTTGAAACCACTAAGTATTTTTGACCCGGCGGTAACCGTATGGTCTTTATAACAAATAACGTCTTTTATAGAGACCACCATGCCAAAAAGTGAACCAACGCTCGTTTTATCTCTATCGAAAGCCGCTTGAAGTTCTTTTGCCCGGGTAAGTGATTCCTCTGCCCAAACTTCGACATACATATTTAAGTATTTATTTTTTTCTATTTGCCCGAGATAATTTTCGACCAATTGAGGCAGCGATAACTCGCCCTTATTCAAGGCCTCCTTTATTTCTTTAAAACTTCGCAGCATAACAAAAACTTTGTTCAAAAGTAAAATTCAATTTAAAGAACCAAATCTACGGCATTACTGTTAAGAAAACCAAAATGAGTTCATGCAAATATTGATTTTATCAGGATCTTCCAGGAAAAACAGCAATTCATTGCTGGTTGCAAACTATCTAACCAAACTAAAAGGCCATTCTTCAGATATACATTTTTCTGTTGTTGACTTAGCAGAGGAACAAATCCCAAACGTAGGACGAGGTAGTATAGACCCTGAACACTTGTCAGATTTCCAAAAAGACCTCATTGAAAAATGGCACAATGCTGCATTAGTTATCATTACAGCACCAGAATATAATTGGTCAACAAATGCTGAATTAATTAATCTGGCGCACCAGTTAGGAACTAAAAATCACGCTTACCTTTTCAATAATAAGGTATTTGCTTTTGTTGGAGTTTCTACGGGTAGAGGTGGCAGACAATCGGCATTGGAACAAATGATGATTTTTAATAAAATCATAAGTTTCACAAATAATCAAAGCATTGTTTGTTCTAAACTATGGGAATCTCATGAAACACACTTAAACATTGATACAACAACCTTACTTTCTGAAAATAAAGTATATGCTGATAGTGCCCAGAATTTCTTGGATTATGCCATTACTATAACAAAAAGATGGCAAGCGGTGTAAAAAATATCACCTATATAGGTTTCATGAATAGCTTTTGTCCAATCTGTTTCATCTAAATATTTGAGTGTAATGATTTGGTAAGTCTTCTCATAGATTTTCTAATTCCGTTACACTCAAGCCAGTTATTTCAGATACTTTATTTTGTTCCATACCGCTTAAAACCAATTTTTTAGCCATATCTAGTCTCTCTTCTTGTCTTCCTTTTATTTCACCATCGCTATAAGCTGTTGCTATTACAGCATGTGTAACACGAAAATCCTTTAAACTTCCTTCGTACGCATCCATCTCACCTGGCTTAAACTTGGCGAGTTCTGCTTTTTCAAAGGCATTTTCAAATACCTCCGTTTTAAAAATCGTTGGTATTTCTTCAAAATCCTCTAAATGTTTGATAAAATATAACCACTTATCTAACTGAGTAGATAGTTCCTCTTCTTTTTTTGTGAAATGAGGTAATTCCAGATATATATAGGTTAACTTATCATAAAACACCTTTCCATTTTGATTTTTTAACTTAATTTCGTGGACAACCTCACATTTTTCATCCTTATCATGAAATGAGTCGAAGCAAAAATCCAAAATACCAATACAAAAAACGGCTTTTAAATCAAAATCCCAAAATCCCTTTTCTGCTTGTTCCATAATGGGAAAAGTAGAATAATAAATAGTTCTCTCCTTGAAAAGATTTTGCTTTGCCTTTTGTAATTCTACAATAAATCTTTCCCCTTTTTGGTTCATACAATAAATATCAAAAATAGCCCGTCGCTCTAATTCCGTTCGGGGTAGATTTTCTGAATTTTTAAGAGTTAAGCTCGAAATCTTATTTTCTTCAGGCAATAAAGTATTCAAAAAATCCATCAGTAAGAACTTACTTCCTTCTTCCCCAAATATTTTCTTAAAACCAAAATCCGTAAACGGATTAACATACTTTGAAATCATTTTATCTGTTTGTTATAGTAATATACATCAATTACCCAAAAGCATTCATAATAAAAAGCTTATTGGCTTGCCCAATTTGCTCTATCTAAACTTCTAAAATGAATAGCCTCTGCCAGGTGCTCCAAACCTATTTTTTCATCGCCTGACAAATCTGCTAAAGTTCTGGCTACCTTCAATATTCGATCATAAGCCCTTGCCGATAACTGGAGTTTTTCCATTGCTTTTTTGACCAGTAAATTTCCCGCACTATCTAAAACACAAATATTCCTGACTTGATTAGCTGGCATTTGCGAATTATTATGTATTTCAGGCATTGAGACATATCTAAGCTGCTGAATTTCTCTGGCTCTAATGACCCTTTCACGAATCATTTCACTTGTTTCCGCATGAGATTTGGTAATAGCCAGCTCATCATAAGATACAGGAGTAACTTCAACATGTAAATCTATTCTATCCATTAATGGTCCTGATATCTTATTTAAATATTTTTTTACTGCTCCGGCACCACAAACACAATCCTTTTCGGGGTGATTATAAAATCCGCACGGGCAAGGATTCATAGAAGCAATAAGCATAAACCCGGCGGGATATTCCACCGTTATTTTAGCGCGTGAAATGGTAACCATATTTTCTTCCATCGGTTGCCTAAGAACTTCCAGCACACTTCTGCGGAATTCTGGTAATTCATCTAAGAAAAGTACACCGTTGTGAGCCAAAGAAATTTCCCCTGGCTTCGGATTTGAGGTTCCTCCAGTCATTGCCGTATCACTGATGGTATGGTGAGGAGATCGAAATGGTCGGGTATGTACCAGGGCCGTTTCGGGTGATAAAATACCAGCAACGGAGTGAATTTTTGTCGTCTCCAATGCTTCCGCAAGTGTTAAAGGTGGTAAAATCGTTGGAAGCCGACGCGCCAACATGGTTTTTCCTGCACCTGGAGGACCAATGAGAATAGCATTATGTCCACCAGCTGCCGCAATTTCAAGGGCACGCTTTATGTGACTTTGACCTTTTACATCAGAAAAATCAACATTATGTGTTGTTTGATTTCTAAAAAAATCATCGCGAGTGTCCACTTGGGTAGATTTGATATCTAATTCATTCCTTAAATAAGCCACTATTTCCGTTAGATTTTTTACTCCTATCACTTCCAGATTGTTAACAATTCCCGCTTCTCTGGCATTGGCTAAAGGCAAAATTAATCCGTAAAAATGCTCCTTTCTTGCCTGTATGGCTATGGGAAGTGCGCCTCTCAAAGGTTGTAAAGTGCCATCTAATGATAATTCACCCATTACTAAAAACCGATCTAGTTTTTCCAAAGGTATCTGACCCGAGGAAGCTAAAATGCCAAGGGCTATGGGAAGATCATAAGATGAACCCTCTTTTCTTAAATCTGCAGGAGCCAGGTTTACAATGGTTTTAACACGAGGCATTTTTAGACCAGCATTGATAATAGCTGCCTCAATTCGCTGAAAACCCTCCCTTACTGCGTTGTCGGGTAGCCCAACCATATTATAATAGTTCGTTCCAGCAACTGGCTGTCCCCCACTATTGACCTCCACAGTGATTGTTTTTGCACCAACACCCTGAACGGCACTGGCAAATGTTTTTACCAACATATTTTACCCATATTTCTATGTAAAAAATGAAAGGTAAGCCATTAAAGCCTATATAAATAATAAAAGAGAAAACTACAGTTCAAAGTTGACCTTTAGAATTATAGATAAATATAATTGATATTCAATCATTTAAAAAGAACACATGAAGTTTAACAAGGGTGGAATCTAAGGCTTTTTGTCCTCTAAAAGCCCTACCCTTCTAAGTGTATTTCAAGAAGGGAACTAAAAGTAAGGACATCTTCACCGAACAGGGACATTTGCTGTTCAAAAAATGCAGCCATGTTACCGTCTCTGTATTGCAGAAAAGTTTCCCAACTTTCACATTTAAATTGCAACGCATAGGTTTGTGCATCTACATTTTCCTCCCCTAAAAGAGCACAAAATCTAAAACTGGAAAATAAACCTAATGCCATGATAGAAGGAATATTTTGCTCTAAAACCCAACTTTTCCAAGCGTCGAAAACAGTATTTTCGACTCTATAGGTAATATTATACAAGTACATTTATTAGATATTAGGTTTTCGCTTTCCCGGTGCTACCGGATTTCCAAAGCGCGGTCTTGATTTATTTTTATTGGCATTTTGTGGATAATTTGACCTGTTACGACCATAATCGTTACTTCCATAAGATTTCCCCATAGGTCGTCTTCTGGCATTTGAATTATTTGAAGGTTGACCAAAAGTATCAATGGAAGAACCGTCTTCAACATAAAGTATCCCCTTCGAAATAGTCGCTAAATCATTTTTTATGGATTCGTCACTCACATAGTTCTCCCTATTCCACGTTTTGTATGCCAATTTCATATAAGAGGCAATCGTATTTATCATCCCTACTTTTTTAGGACCTTCAGGCATTTCTTTTGCCTTCTTTATGAGCAACTGAATATGATGACCATAATGCCTATAGTTATTTTCAATCACTGGATAGGCCACTTCTTCCGGATATTCCCTTTTATCCTCCTCCGTAAATACCACACCATCGGGAGGCGTTATTTTAAGCTTAAAACCTGAAATACGATAAGCATGTTTCCACAACTTACTCCTAAAATCCTCCACATTTCTGCACTGAGGATTAATGACAATCATAAGGTCTATTATTTTATCAACATATTTCCTCTGTTTGTCTAAATCCTCTATTTCAACCACATGCGCTAACATTTTTTGAATATTCCTTCCATATTCAGCAATGTTTATATCTACTCTCTGAGAATTATATTCGATTTCCGGTAAATTCACTTTATTCATTTTGCTGAATTGCAGCGGTTAAACAATAAAATTATTGTAAAGGTACGTAGTATAAAGTTTTCTTACTGTTTAGTTATCGAATTATTTGCAATTTTTTAAATCCACGGATATTTTTTCCTTCAAATTTCAATAAATAACTGCCCGTTGGGAAATTATTTACTGGAATATTTAGTGCTTCATCCTTTTTTAGCCCTTTAGAAAAAGTCCACTGCTGTAGTGATTTTCCATCAGCGTTCCAAAGGCTTAGGATAATCTCCCCTTTTACCTCTTCATTGGCTATTACCCTACAGAAATCACTGACTGGATTAGGGAAAATATCCAAACTTTCGAGTCCTATTTCTTTATCAAATGGAAATACAGAGGTACTGGCAATACTTTTAATATGACCAATTTGCAAGTCATCTTTGCGATATTTCCCAACCGCATCGTCCTCCCAATTTATAATAAGTGGGTAAACCTTGTTTTCAGATTTTCTCCAAAGTTTTATACGAATATTTTCATTTTCAAAAAAACCATTTCTTCCCGAGCTATTTTGGTTATTTCCCCATGCAATGATTGCCAGATTACTTGTATCTACCTTTGAGGCACCGAAAAGCAAGGTATCATTTGCAAAAAGCCCTATTTCATCTCCTTTTTTTAAATATTGGGAGGAATACCTGATAGCTATAGTACTATTATTTCCCGTATTGATAATATTCCTCAGTTTGTAATACTCTAAGGTATCAAGCAGTGCATTGTGTTGAATTCCGGGAGGCATCATACCTGAAACATAATCATCTGGGTAAGTAAACAGAACTTCCTTTTTTGCTTGAATAAAATACCCTTGTCCAGGATTTAATTGTTGCAAACGATTAATACCTAAATCAGGAATAAAAACCTTACCCTCATTATCCTTTATCAATTTAATCTCATTGATTACTGGCTTCAAAACTTCTGTGACCGACCTGGATAAAAAACTATAAAAAGGAATTATTTGAGATCCCTTTTGAATCAATATTGGGTAAAATGTTGGTTTAACCACTGAACCTTGTAAAGTTAGAATACCCGCAGATTCCGTGAATACTTTATATCCTTTTTTGATATCAAAAGCGGGATAAATTGTATTCTTTTTATCTACGATATAAGTATTTCCCTCCTCATTCTCAATAGATTTTATGTAGGGAAATTTAGACCAATCCACTATAAAATCAAAAGCCTTCAATTCAGGTATAACATAACTTGAAATAGTGTTCCATCCCGGATTTAAATAAATATTAATTTTGGCGGGTGTAAGGGTAAACATGGACTCCACCGCACTCACACCACCTGGCAAAAATGAGTTTGTTGCTGTCACCACACCAAAAGAGCCAACAGGTGAAAATTGACACAGGACATCAATATCCTGTGCACTATTGATTGGCCTAATCTTAAATCTAAGAGGTGAACCAGTTACATAACCTTCCATTTCAGGAGTACCAGGGTTATCCCCGTATATAGTAATTACCGTATTTTCATCGCGCCAAACAGCGTAACCAGCGCAAGTTAGCTGATTACCCCTTTCAACAAACAAACCGATTAAATCCCCAGGAACTATTTTAATATTGGAGCCAAAATTAAAGGATGAATTTTTATAAATAAGCATTTGATGAAAGGCATTCGTCGGTTTTACTTTCCAGTTTTCTGGTAAATTAACCTGTTTCGAATCTTGAATTATCTCCAATGAGTCAGTAAGATTTTCAGCTTTCCAAACCAATTTTCCTGTGCGACTTAAATAATTCGGATTAGATTCGAATTTAATTTTGATGGTATTCTCTCTCAACAGATAACTAGAATCTGAAGTTGGCAGAATCTCTCTGACCCAATCTGGCTTTATTTTTAATTGCCATGGAATATTGCTAATTAATTTTATTGACATTTGATTACCTGTATCTGAAATGGAAATAATTTTAGTAGCCAAATTTAACAAAGGCAAACTGGCCTTCTGAAAAATTTTAATTTCTGCCTGAACTGTTTCATCAACCGATCGAATCAAAATATTACCTTTCCTATACAATCCATTAGGATTGACATCTGCCGAGACCTTGATCGAATCACTTGCAAAACCCATATTTTTGTCAACTTGCACCCAGGTTGGTTTAGATATAACTTTCCAATCTACATTACCTTTAATATAAGTAAATTGATGGGCTGCCATTGAAGTAAAATGTAAGGAATCTGATTGGACAAACAGTTCTCCTTTTTTGGGAGCTTGTTTGATCAAAATCAACTTACTCAAGGTATCTCCACTGGCAGCGTAAACCCGAATGGTGTCAATCCTGGCTTCTTTCCGTATGTTTTCTAACATAGAAATACTTAACCTATCGTTTTCCAATCCTAATGGATTATTTACCTGAATCCAAAAAGCATTTGTTTTTGCGCGCCAGTAAATATTTGATTTTACGGCGATAAGTTTATTCTGAGCATTGTCTGATACCTCATATTCTAAGGTATCAATAGCTAAAGAAGGCTTCGCCGGATCCTGGGAAAGAAAAATGGCCTTCGTTTTAACAGAACCTCTTAAAGTATAGGTATAATTAAATTGTCTTCTAACTCCTGTATTGTTGCTAACAAATAAAGAAACATTTAATCCAGTAGGTGTAGCGGCCCAGCTCGGATAAGTAGTAGATACCCAGGAAGGTTTTTTAGTAACATCCCACCCTGTAGATGCTCTGACATTTGCTCTTAAAGTAGTATAGGAGTTTTTTAAAAAAGCAGTATCCGGAGAAATGAAAATGCTATCCCTGTTTTTCTTCACATTAATCCCATAATCTTCAACCTCTAATACTTCCGGAGATATTTCGCAGGAATTATTATCAGACTTATCGGAGGTCAGCATTAAACGCATGCGAGTTAAACCAAAGGGCATATCTTCAGGAATGGTAATATTTTTAAATACCCCTGTTACTGAGGTAAATTTTGGAATCACTGCATTATAAATCTGCTCTAAAGTATCATTAAAGTCTTTATCTCCATTAAAATCAATGAACAACTGCCAACGATATAAATCTGTTTTGGAAAGAGAATTATGTTTGCTTGCAAATTTGAAATAATGAATTCTACCTTCTTCTACATTACCAATAACATCCATTTTATTGGCATATCCAAGATTTTGGCCGGAGGTAAACGATTTATCGCTGATGGTAACTGATTCAATCCAGTCTGATTTTCCCGAACCATAAGAATAA
The DNA here is from genome assembly GCA_027488135.1 of Saprospiraceae bacterium. Taxonomy (GTDB): domain Bacteria; phylum Bacteroidota; class Bacteroidia; order Chitinophagales; family Saprospiraceae; genus BJGN01. The sequence continues at coordinate 32,329 of JAIYCH010000072.1, forward strand.
CAATAAGAATCATCACACCCTTCTGTTTTAAAATTAATTTCCGTTGAAAGGGGACTTTTTATATTGGCACAAATGGCACTAATCTGTACACCAAAAGTACTACATGGATGCAAATTTGAGATATCAAAAGAGGTTCCCTGTATAGAATCTACGGTTATCCAAACTGAATCTTTTAGATTTTTATACCTTAGTTGGTAGAAATTCGTTCCTCTGATTGGATTCCAGGCAATTTTTGCCCAGGTATAATCTTTACTCGTAATTCTTAATCCGGTGGGAGCTGTACACTCAGAGAGAGGAATAGCATTTTGTTTCATTGAAAGGTCGTATGTCTTGGTACCCGTAGCAGAAATACTAAAATTTACAGCGCGCGGAAAAAACGTGATATTTGAATCACAACTAAAGGTGAGATCCATATTTCCAAAAGATCTGTTGGTAGGGAATTTTAACCAGGATGGATTATTATTAACATTCCAAACGGTATTAGAAGTTATTTTAATGGTATTGGCACCACCTTCTTTTTCAAAGGAAAAATCGAGTGGTTTTACCTCTAACATTGGAATTATTTTGAGTCCTTTCACCTCTTTTTTATTCGAAAAGGTACCTGATGTTCTAACCTCCTGTTCCGATGACCCACAATTTTCCTCGTATAATAACTCTACGTAATAATCGCCTGTGGCTAAACTAATACCACCACTTGAGATGATTTGTTTAGCTGAAAATGATTTATCCGGCATTAAGGTTTCCGTTGGATCTAAGGTAACCTTCGTCATTAATTGCCCTCCTGATTTAAACAGTTTTAATACAATACATCCGTTAAAATCAGCATTGCCTATATTGGTAAAATTAGTACTGACAGAAAAACCGTCATCGCTAATGATGGGGACAGGATCTACATTTATATCGGAAGCCATAGCTAAAATAGGCGCTGGAACAACGACAACGCCACCACCTCCACCACCGCCAGTACCCCCTCCACCTGTAGAACCCCCTCCGGTGGAACCGCCACCACCTTTAGCACAGGCAACGGTAGGGTAAATAGTATTCAAAGCAGCAACATCACCCCCACTTAATCCACCTCGCTGGCCTATGGAAGTGCCTGCAGCAGCAGGAGGCGATTTCACACTAATAGTAGGCAAACCGTTTGAAGAAAAGGCATAAGCACCATAATGCATAATGGATCCATAATCGTAAGCACCTGATTCTATACCAATACCCCCGTATTTATCAAAATTACTCCCATATCCCGATTGAATATTTGCAGTATTTACGGTTACATAACTATCTCTGTCATTTCTGGACTGCTCATGCCACATACCTGCTGCGTGACATATTTCGTGAACTGCTGCGCCAAATCCGCAAGCACTATGAACATTTATTGCTTGAGCTCCGCCTATTTGACCTACATAAGACCAGCAGGCAAAATCTGTATCCTGAAAAACAAGGTAATCTGATTGTGTAGTTCTTGGGACTAAACAAATATTAGTACTCGCATTCACATGATCTATGGCGCTGGTGATGATTCCTGCACTCGCTAAGCCCGGGGGAATCGTGTAGTAAATAATACCCCCGGTCCATGCCCAAGAAGAAAAAGGAATAATTCCACCCTTTTCCAGTCGTCGCAGAATATACTCTTCCTCTGAAAATAGCACAATATCCTCACCGACAAATACCTTTCCATCTCTTATATTAACCGTTAATTCTGTCGGGGTGTCCCTGTTCTCAAATAAAATTTTTGCTTTTTCAAATCTTCCTCTTGTATTTTGAGCAGTTACATTAACTGTTATGCTCAGTAAAAAGCATAAAATTAGGGAGAAACGTAAAATATTTGTTTTCATACTAGAGAGGTTGCAATGATACATTTAGAAGTCCAAAGGTATATGTCTTTTACCTGAAAATTTGTACCCACCTCAATTTAACTATTTTTTATTACTTAATAATAAATAATAAAAGGTGATGTCCCTGTTTTTTGAAAAACCGAGGAGTTTAATAATCCTGTTATCTTTGTTTTCTAATTATTTCATCCATGAATCTTCCATTTAAAATAGCCCTTCGATATTTGGTAGCAAAAAAATCAACCCAAGTAATACAGCTTATTACAGGAATTTCCATTTTGGGTCTGACGGTGGGCACGGCTGCTTTGGTATTGGTTCTTTCAGTTTTCAATGGTTTTGAGGACCTTATAATGGGTATGTATGTAAAATTTAATCCTGATATTAAAATTACTCCCGTCTCTGGAAAATTTTTTAATGCTGACGCATCGCTGGTTTACAAAATTTCAAAAATACCAGGCGTAGAAGCCATTTCGGAGACATTAGAAGAAATTGCCTTTTTCACCTACCAGGATAAGCAAGATTTTGGAATGGTAAAGGGCGTTGACACCCTGTTTAGCGCTGTATCTAATATCGACTCCTGCATTAAGGAAGGTGTTTATTTGCCCAATCGTTCATTGTCATTTAACGCTCTCATCGGACTAGGCATAAGAAATAAACTGGGTATTGATTTAGAAGATCCTTTTGCGTCACTAACTGTTTATATGCCTAAAAACAAGGAAAATACACCTTTTGAAAATCCCTTCCGAAGTAGAAATCTTCAACCTGTTGGCACTTTTATGATTCAACAAGAGTATGATAATCAATATATTATAACTACTCTTAATGTTGCAAGAGAACTTATGGGAAACGCTAACTTACTTTCTGCATGGGAAATAAAGGTATCCAAGAATTACTCTGTAAAAAAGGTCGTTTCTGAGATACAATCTATTGTAAAGGACCGATTTTATGTGAAGGATTATTATGCACAGGAGGAAGGATTTATCAAACTGATGCGTCTTGAAAAATGGCTCAGTTTCGCCATTGTAGGATTTATGCTCCTTCTGGTCGCATTTAATCTGATTGGTGCCCTATGGATGATTGTTTTAGACAAAAAAAGGGACATCTCTATTCTTAAATCTGTTGGTTCCACAGATGTGGATATTCGAAATCTGTTTTTATACGAAGGCCTGTTTTTAACTGGTATAGGCTTAATTTCCGGTGTTTTTCTTGCTTTGTTCATCTTTTTTTTACAAAAAACATTTCATCTGGTAGCCATTCCCGGATCCTTCGTAGTTGATTCATATCCAATTAGTCTTCGTTGGGAAGATTTCATTACGGTAGCGATAACCGTTTTATTTATTGGTTTGCTCGCATCCATTCCCGCTGCTTTGAGAGCAATGCGCATTTCTACCCACGAAAAAATAGTATGATTTACCTCTCTGGAAAATGTATATTTAATTAATAAAAAAGCCTCTTCCGAATATAAAAATATTCAGAAGAGGCTATTTATAATCTAATTACTTAAAAAATAAAAGATTAATATCCTGTATTTTGCGTAATCAGACCAGCTGAGGTTTGAACTTCTCTTTGAGGAATAGGCCAGCGAGATCTAAAATCTTCTGTAAGTCCTGTTGCATTCCAACGACCTGTTCTTCTTAAATCAAGCCATCTTAAGCCTTCGTGAGCAAATTCAACTCTACGTTCTTTCAAAATCGCATTAACTAATCCAGCGGTTGTTGTTTCTACTGCATCGCTTAAACCTGCACGCTTGCGAATTGCGTTCAACTCAGTAAGCGATTCAGCTGTCCTGTTTAGGTTAGCATAAGCTTCTGCGCGAATCAAATGCATTTCAGCTAATCTAATTAATAAAACATTATCTATACCGTTGATACGAGTATATTTTATTGTTTTATTTGCTGGCGCGGTACTGACATTTACTACTCTTCTGATATCACCTGCTTCATGTGCGTCTCTTAAAGAGTTAGAAGAAGTAAATTCATTTCTTCCTCCATTTGCTGTTGGATAATACCAAAATGCAATTGAATTTGTATTATTGATATCAAATTGTAATTCCCAGATAGCCTCTGTTGAGTTCTGGCTTAACCAGATATTCTGATAATTTGCACCGGTAAGAAGGGTATGTCTCTTAGAATTGATTACTTCAGAAGCAGCAGCTTCAGCTAAAGCCCATTCGTTACGAACAGCATGAACACGAGCTTTTAGTGCCAATGCCACATTTTTACTTGCTCTACCATTACCATTCGTTGCAAGAAGGTTTGCGACGGCGAAATCAATATCTTCTAAGATTAACTTCCAAACTTCTTCCTCAGAAGCTTTAGCCTTAGGGGCTGCATCTTCCGCAGAAAGGGTAGGTACAGTATAAATAGGAACCCCTAGACCACCTGACTTATTAAAACCTGCAGGTGAACCACCAAATAGAGTTACCAGGTTAAAGTAATGAAAGGCACGTAATAATCTTGCTTCACCGATAGCATTATTGGCATTGAAACTTGGATCCTTCACCGTAGGAACCGAAGCAATTACGTTATTTGCACGGTTAACACCAATATACACCTGATTCCAAAGACCACCAATATTGGAATTATCAGCTAAAACCTGGCGGTTGAAAATTTGAGCATAGGTTGGGAAAGTTCCCGTATGATTGATGTTATCAGCATATAAATCAGGTAAAACCTGTAACTGAAGCCCAAAATAATTACTATTTTGGATAGCGTTGTAAGCTCCCAGAAGAGCTGCATCAACATCTTGTTTTGTTTTGAAACCTACTGATGCATCTAAGGCAGTGTAAGGTTCCAATTCCAAATTGTTATCACAAGCCTGGAAGAAACCAAATGCTGCGATTACTATGGATATTTTAAATATGTTTTTCATTTCAACATGTTTTCAATCTAAAAAAATAGAATTTAATCACAGGATTAACCCTAGTTAGAATCCAATGTTCAATCCAACTAATAACGATCTTGATTGTGGGAAAGTTAAGAAATCAGTGCCAGGCGCTGTATTCGTCTCTCCAAATGTACTTACCTCAGGATCGAAACCAGAGTAATTGGTGAAGGTTAACAAGTTTTGACCAGTAACATAAATTCTTGCACTGCGCATTTTAATTTTCTCCAATAATTTTGTTGGGAAAGTATAACCAAAAGTTACGTTCTTTAAACGCACATAAGAAGCGTCTTCCACAAAACGATCTGAAACTCTTCTGTTGTTATTTGGATCTTGGAATACAGCTCTTGGCATGGTAGCACTTGTGTTTTGAGGTGTCCAACGATTTTTTACTGTATTTGCCTGTCCAAATACGCCGTTCATACCCTCAGAAAAAGCACGGGTATTGTTGAACACAAAATTACCCATACTGTACTGGAAGAAAAAGCTTAAATCAAAACCGTAAGCTTGAATTGTATTCGTTATACCTCCATAATAGTTAGGATTTGCATCACCTAGTATTTCTTGATCGTCACTGGTAATGACTCCGTCATTATTTATGTCTTTGAACTGGATATCACCAGGTCTGGTAAGGGTTGATTGATATACAGCTGTAGAACGTCCAGTTAATTCTTTCGCTTTTTTGTCTAATGCATCAATCTCGGCCTGTGTTTGGAAAAGACCAACCGTTCTGTAACCTCTGAATGCACCTAAAGCTTCACCTTCAGCTACCCAACTGGCAAAACCAGCTGCGAATGGCGTTCCTGCTAACTTAAGAATTTCATTATCGAAAAATGAAATATTAAAGTTCGTTGTCCAAAGTATATTTTTAGTTTCGATATTAGTTGTGGTTAAACCAATATCAATACCTTTATTACGGATAGAACCAATATTTTCCTGAATACCAGTGAAACCTGAAGCACCAACTAAAGGTCTGTTAAGCAACAATTGGTTTGTAGTTCCCTGATAAGCATCAATAGTTAATTCCAGTTTGCTCTCAAATAAAGCAATTTCTAATCCTAAGTCAAAATCTTCGCGTTCTTCCCAAGTAAGATTAGGATTACCCAATTGCGAAGGCGCTAAACCCGCTCTTTGTAGATAATTTGCACCTGGAGCAATTAAAGCACGTGAAGCAAAGTTGGCAATGTCCTGATTACCTCTTCTACCCCAACTTGCCTTTAACTTAACCTCTGATAAAATCTTAGATTTTGGAAAGAATGACTCCTCTGAAAGTCTCCATGCTGCAGAAGCAGAAGGGAATACACCCCAACGATTATTTGCACCGAAACGGGAAGAACCGTCGGCACGTACACTACCTGAAATAAAGTATTTTCCTGCCCAGTTCATATTCAACCTGGAGAAATAACTATTAAGACCCCATGCTGATTTTGAAGAAGTTACGTCTTTTTTTACAGAAGCTGCATTTAACTCGCGAATGGTCTTTCCAGGGTAATTTTCACCCACACCATATAGCGATTCAAACTGGCTTACTTGTACAGAGTTTCCAACCAAAGCGTCAAAATTTAGTTTTCCAAAAGCTTTTCTGTAAGAAAAGTAATTTTCGTTAACCAAATTCAAATCTGATGAATAACCCTGCTCACCACGACCATTTACACCCGCTGCCTGAATATGACTTGCTGGCGTAAAACGATCGTCACGCAAGTTAAGATAATCAACGCTGAAGGAACTTCTGAAAGTCAATCCTTCTATAATCGTCAATTCACCAAATATGTTAGACAATAAACGGTTTGAATAAACATCATAAGTAGGCTCAACCGCATTAGCTACCGGATTCTCAATACTTGCATTAGCGTCACGGCCATACGTTCCATCAGCATTCAACACTGGAATATGTGAACCCAACAATAACGCAGTACTCAATACACCGTAAATATTGTTATCATTCTGAATACGTGTATTGTGAGAACGGCTAAATCCTGTACTTACACCAATCTTGAATTTGTCGGTAACTAAGTTATCTAAATTCATTCGGAAACTGTAACGATCAAATGATGAACCCTTTACAACACCTCCCTGATCGAAAACAGAGCCAGAAACAAAGAATTTTGTTCTATCTGTTCCCCCTGAAACGTTTAAATCAGTTTGAGAAATAGGTGCAGATTGGAATATTTCATTGAACCAGTTCGTTGTTGGATAAGTACTTGGATCTGCATCCAAATTTCTTAATCCTATTTGACTTGGTATAACCGTTGCACCGTATCTCGCTTTAACACCTTCTTGTAAAAGAGCTACATATTCAGGACCTGTTAAAGGATCTATGGTTTTCCATACCTCCTGTGTTCCGCGATAAGTGTTCAACGAAATTTGTGTTTTTTGTTGCTTTCCTCTCTTCGTTGTAATGATAACAACGCCATTACTGGCTCTTGAACCATAAATACTGGCAGCGGCGGCATCTTTTAAAACGTCAATAGATTCAATATCCGCAGGATTTAAATCAGCTAACGCGTTAGTTTGTTGTCCACCAACACCTATTTGAGAGTAGTTACCCGTATTAATTGGAATACCGTCCACTACATATAATGGCTGGTTACCCGCTGAAATGGAAGATGGGCCCCTTACTCTGATAGATACAGAAGCACCTGGTGTTCCGGAAGCTGAGGTAACCTGTACACCAGGAGCCTGACCTTGAAGCGCTTGATCCACACCGGTAACAGGAAGTCTGGCAATGGTTTCCGAAGTAATTTTACTCACCGAACCCGTTAATTCCTTTTTACTTTGGGTTCCATACCCTACAATAACAATGTCGCTTAAATCAATAGCTTCTTGTTCTAGCATCACATTGTAGCTATTACTCGCTCCAATAGCCACTTCCTTTGAAGCATAACCTGTGTAACTGATTACCAAGGTGGTGCCATTGGCTGGAACGGAGAAGGAAAATGCCCCAGACACGTCACTTATCGTTCCCGTCGAAGTCCCCTTTACCAATACGGAAGCACCTATAAGTGGCTCCTTCTTGTCATCTGTTATTGTGCCGGAAATGGTTCGTTGTGCAATCAACGAGGCCATTGTCCCAAACCACAAAAACAAAACTAGTACTTGTTTTTTCATTTGTGAAAATTTAAGTTTAAAAAAGTATTGCTGATAATTCGTTTAAAGCGATTTAAATTCTTTTTGTTCAATCCAAAACACAATTATAGCACTTTTGAATTACTTTGTCGAATAAATTTATTATTCTATCTATATTTGACTGCCTTTGATTGATTAAATAAAATTGATTCATTAGCTATGAAAAAATGGTATGTCCTATTATTTTTTAAATTCTTTTTTATTTCATCCACTTTTGGCTGCCAAGATTTTCCCGCTATTTTTAAAGACAGGGAATATATTTTGACTGGCGTTGTTAAAAATCAGCAGGGAGTTCCTCTTTCCGATGCAAGCATTTGGATAGATGAATTACAAAAGGGATTGACCACTGATGTAAATGGTTTCTTTTCCTTTTCGCTTAAAACAGGGAGATATACCTTGAAAGCAAGTTTCATAGGCTACATAACGACTATTTTAGAAGTCAACCTAAATCAAAACACTACCTTAATTATTCGGTTGGAAGAATCTCTCGAATTACTAAATACCGTTGAGATTGTTGGTGGAGGAGCTGATAAAAATGTGAAAAATGCGGAACTTGGTGTGACTCGGTTGAATGCACAAGCAATTAAAGAATTACCTACTCTCTTGGGGGAAGCCGATGTTATAAGAACCATTCAAACACTTCCTGGTATTACTTCTGTCGGTGAATCTGCCACAGGATTTAATGTTCGCGGCGGGAATATTGACCAAAATTTATTGCTACTGGATCACATCCCTATTTTTAATCCTTCGCATCTAATTGGATTTTTTTCCATTTTTAATCCTGATTTACTAAGAGACATTACCTTTTATAGAGGTGGAATTCCCGCCCAATACGGTGGAAGAGCTTCTTCTGTTCTCGATGTTCGATTGAGAGATCCAAATATAGAAAATAATCATTTGAAAGGTAGTGTAGGCTTGATTACCAGTCGCTTTCTTGTGGAAGCACCTTTAATTAAAAATAAACTATCTTCCGCCTTAGGAGCAAGATGGTCTTATGCCGATTACCTTTTCCGAAGTTTTCTTCGTCCGGAGCTAAAAGAAACAGAAGCAAATTTTTATGATTTCACCTTTAAAAGTATTTATAAACCTTCTGAAAAAGATCAGGTTAGTTTAACTGCCTTTATGGGTAAAGATGCCTTTAGGATAGCCGGGGACTCCCTTTCCACGCTTGAGATTAATGCTTCTTCCACCCGATATCTATGGAAAACCAAAGGGGCCAGTATCCGTTGGTCTCATTTTGTAAATGAAAATGCCGGTTTTCATTTAACTACCTTTTTTAGTGACTATCAACCTTCTTTTGACATTCCATCCCCTGGTTCTGAAGCTATTTTCAAATCGGGAATTTCACAAAAATCATTGCAAGGGGAAGGCTTCCTGTCCCAAAAAGCGATAACCATCAGAACAGGATTTCAACTGAGTAACCTGGAAATAAATCCTGGTTCTCTATTACCTGCTTCCCAATCTTCTTCCATAAATCCATTTTTCACCCAAAAGGAGAGTGCCTTAGAAAGTGCCCTATTTACCAACACGGATTGGGATTTATCTCCTGCCATCAAGTTAAGTGCAGGCATTAGATTTTCTCATTTTGCCTTGCTCGGCCCGGGAAATCAATATATTTATGCCAATGAAAAAGAAAGGGATATTCTGAATTTAATTGATACCGCCTACTTTTCAAATAATCAAATTATTAAACAATATGCTGGTTGGGAACCAAGGTTAGGACTGAGAATATCCCTGAACGAAGTATTTTCCATAAAAGCAGGTTTTCATAGGGCAATGCAATATTTACACCTGATTACAAACAGTACTGCTGCACTTCCCACCGATCGATGGAAATTAAGTGACGCTTACATAAAACCTCAAATTGCTTCTCAATTGACTCTTGGCTTGTTTGCCAACCTAAATAACAATCAATGGGAAACTAGTCTTGAAGGTTATTATAAGAGAATTCAAAATATGCCAGATTATCGAAGTGGTACTAATTTATTGCTCCTCGAATATCCTGAAACTGCAATCCTTCAAGGCTTAGGACGGTCTTATGGTTTGGAATTATGGATTCGTAAACAAAGTTTCCGATGGGACGCCAATCTCAGTTATTCCCTATCCCGTTCAGAAATTCTTGTCCATAGCCCTTACCCTGAAGATCGTGCTTTTAGCGGTAAATATTACCCATCAAACTATAACCGCCCACACACCTTAAATTTCAATGTGTTATACAGAATAAATAAAAGAATCAGGTTGAGTGCCATTTTTACCTATTTATCAGGAAGACCCGCTACTTTTCCTGAGGAAAGAATTAGTGTGAACAATATTTTTATACCTCTTTATACCAGTCGAAATGGAAATACTACGCCCGATTACCATCGCTTAGATCTTGGTTTGATTATTGATGCCGACCCACGGCTTACAAAAAAATGGAAAGGGAAATGGAATTTTTCTCTTTATAATGTCTATGCCAGAAAAAATCCATATTCTGTCTTCTTTAAAACGATTAACGATAGACCTGTTAGTACAAGAAATAGGTCTAATGCTTTTCAATTATCTGTTATTGGTTCTGTAATACCTTCCATTTCTTATGAATTCGAATATTAATTGGACCTTTAATAAGGTTTTTGTCCTCCTCACTTTGTGCTTTTATACAATAGCTTGTGTAGAACCCTTTATACCTGAATTAACCAATGCCTCAGAAAGATTAACTGTTGAGGCTTTAATTACCAATGATCCAGGTCCTTATAAGGTAATACTTTCTTTATCAGAACCTTATTCAAGTCCAGATAATAACCTACCCATTGAAACGGCCAAAATAGTTGTTAAAGATCAAAATGGTGCACAATACGCTTTTACTCATGATAATCGAGGTATTTATTATTCTGATTCATCTGTTTTTAAAGCAAAAACAGGTAATGTGTATACTTTGATTATTAGGTGGAATGGAAAGGAATATCAATCTACTCCAGAATTATTAAAAAATGCTCCAGGTATTGATACTGCTTACACTAAATATATTGAAAAAACCCAGATAAATGGCATTACTAAAAGTGAATTTGAAGTTTATCTGAGTACAAAAGATCCAACAGGAAAAGGTGATTTTTATTTATGGGATCATGCCCATCTTAATAAAGCAGATTTCTGTGCCTTTACTTATGACGGGGAAGCAAGGGTTAGATATCGTTTTCCTTGTTGTTCCCCCTGCTGGAATGTCGTAAAAAAAAGAGGCGTCATCGATATTAGTGCTGATACTTATTTTGACGGAAATACAGTAAACAGAGTCATTACCACTATCCCGTATGATGACGACACACCTTATTTTATGATTTTTGATCAATATGCTATTTCTAAAAATACCTATACCTTCTGGAAAAGTGTAAGGACACAGGTAAATAATACGGGTGGTATATTTGATAATCCTCCAGCAACCATACCCTCAAACATTTATAATACAAAAGATACCACCGAACTTGTCCTTGGTGTTTTTTCTGCTGCTGGTCATAAAAGCAGAGGCTTTTATCTAAAACGAAACACGGCACCTACAAATCCTTACCGTTCAACACCAACTGAATATAAGGACGAACGCGTCTGCAGACCTTGCGAGGAATCATTTAAAATGACCGCTAAAAAACCCTTAGGCTGGATAGATTAGTTTACATTTTTATTACCTTCTTTATGGATAAAATTTATCATGATTTAAATGAATATGCAGCAATGCATTCTTCAAAATCATCCGAATTATTATATCAACTCGAAAGAGAAACGCATTTGAGGACTTTGGCACCAGTTATGCTAAGTGGATCCCTCCAAGGTCAATTTCTAAGACTTTTAAGTCTTTTGATCAAACCTGAATTTATCCTTGAAATTGGTACTTTCACAGGTTATGGTTCCCTTTGTCTGGCTGAGGGCCTTACTCACTCAGGTCAACTTCATACCATAGAACCTAATCCCGAAACCCTTTTTATTGCAGAAAAGTATTTCAACCTATCTCCATTTAAACATCAGATTTTTACCCATCACGGAAAAGCTGAAAATGTAATTCCAAATTTATCTATTCCCATTTTTGATTTGATTTACCTCGACGGCGGAAAAAGGGATTATGCTATGCATTATGACCTTATTATCGACAAGGTAAAGCCTGGTGGATTAATCCTCGCTGACAATGTCCTTTGGAGCGGTAAAGTGCTCAATCCAAAAGATGAGGATTCCCAAATCATTCATACCTTTAACACGAAAATTTTAGAAGATCCCAGGGTAGAAAATTTATTGCTTCCTATTAGAGACGGATTAATGGTCATGCGCAGATGTTAAAATATTAAAAATAGAATAAGTATGAAAGTAGAGCATATCGGAATTGCCGTGAAGAATCTTCAAGAAGCCAATTTGTGTTATGAAAAATTATTAGGTATAGCACCCTACAAGATGGAATCTGTGTCTTCAGAAGGGGTCAACACATCTTTCTTTCAAACAGGTGAATCTAAACTTGAACTGCTGGAGGCCACTCATTCTCTCAGCCCAATCGCCCGATTTATCGATAAAAAAGGGGAAGGAATTCATCATATCGCTTTTGAAGTGCCTGACATTTATTCAGAAATACAACGCCTAAAAGAAGATGGTTTCGAATTCATAAACGATCAACCTAAGCAAGGTGCCGATAATAAATTGGTTTGTTTTGTCTATCCCAAACATGCTCATGGCGTGTTAATTGAATTATGTCAAACTATTAAAGACTAATTATGGACGTTTTTCAATATACCGTCATTATTGTAGGAGGAATCCTCGCAGGTATTATTAATACCTTAGCTGGCAATGGTTCAGCCATTACCTTAACCATTTTAAGTGAAATGATGGGGCTACCCGGCAATATTGCCAATGCAACCAATAGAATAGGTATCGTGGGGCAGAGTTTCACCAGTTTTGTCGTTTTTCAAAGAAAAGGTCTGGTGGACTTTAGCAGAACCTGGCATTATTTAATCCTCATGATTTTAGGATCTCTGGGGGGTGTTTGGTTAGCATTAACCATTAGCAATAAGGCTTTTATCGAGGTTTTTAGGTTTTTAATGGTATTTATGCTCCTCGTTATTTTAATTAAACCAGAAAGATGGCTACGAGAAACTGACATTCACCACAAACCCTCCTTATGGATTTCTATTCCCGTCGCTTTGTTGATAGGTTTTTATGGCGGTTTTATTCAAATGGGCATGGGTATTTTCTTCCTTATTATCATGGTGCTGGGGGCAAAATTTAGTATCGCCGATGCTAATATTCTGAAAATTGCTGGTGTAGGTATTTATACTTTTATCGCTCTGGCTATTTTTGCCTTCATGGGAATCGTCGATTGGGAAGCAGGAATACTAATAGCCGTTGCTCAGACCATTGGCGGTTATTTAGGTGCTGTTTTTGCTTCCAATAATCCAAAAGCAAATAAATGGGCACATCGATTGTTGATTGTCATGGTCATCATATCTATCATCCAGTTATTTGACCTTACAAAATGGATATTCATCTAATAATTTTTATATAAATGCAACCTCTCTCTAAATTTACAGTCTTTACTAAAAAATTTATTTATGAAAAAAAATTTCATTTTATTAGCCTTGGTATTCGTTGCACTGGCTTTAAACGCACAGAAAACAGAGAGCTTATTTGGTAAGAGAAATTTCAAATTTACAGGAATCTGGGGTGGAAGAACCATGCATTTTGGCCTACCCAGTGAAAGACAGTTTTATTTGAGAGGAGGAGAAATAGGCTTTGAATTCGATAAGAATTTTATCCTCGGATGGTCCTGGCAAAAATCAAAAGAACCCATTATTTCTATAAATAATCAAGCTGCTTTTAATTTTAAAAACAGAGGTGTTTTTATGAGCTATGTTCCTGGTTCACACAAAGTAATACACCCTCGTTTCAACTTTTCAGCGGGAAGTAGTTTAGCCACAACAGAAGATAAAATAAAAGAACGCGGGATAAATTTTTCTCCATCCATAGGAATAGAGGCCAATATACTCTCCTGGTTAAAAGTAGGTGCTGAAGGAGGTTACCGCATTCATAGTGATTTCAGAACCCCAGCTTTACTTCAAAACTCCTTATCAGGTTCTTTTTTCCAAATACAAATAAGATATGGTGCCAGCTGGAATAAGTTTAACAATCGTAATCGCTGGGATTAAAACCTATCTTGATTATCATTTTATCAAATGAAAAGTAAGGGTTACTTTTCATTTGATAAAAATAAATTACTTTCCTGTAAAGTGCTTAAGCATAATAATTTCTTGCGCGATGAGTTTTCTTGTAAAGCCCCTTGGTAAATCTTTTTTAGTTAATCCTCCTAAATAAGTTCTATCCAATTTTACCACTTCATAACCAAGGTGTTCAAACAGTCTTCTAATAATTCTATTTCGGCCAACATGAATGGCGATACTAACCTCTTTAAATGACCCTTCGGTTATAAAATGCAATGCGTCAACGGGAACAGGCCCATCTTCAAGAACCACTCCTTTTTGTATTTTTTCCACATCTGAACCTGAAAGAGATTTATCAAGGGTAACTTGATAAACTTTCTTCATTTTATACCCTGGATGGGTCATTTTCAAGGCCAAATCACCATCATTAGTTAACAAAAGCAGGCCCGTTGTCTCTCTGTCTAAACGCCCAACAGGAAAAACCCTTGTTTTACCTTTATCAGGAAGAATATCCAGTACGGTTTTACGTCCTTTTTCGTCTTGCGCTGTCGTGATTACCCCTTTGGGTTTGTTCATTAAATAATATACTCTTTCTTCCTGGGGAAAAACCGATTTGCCCTTAAAGCAAACCTTGTCTTTGGTTTTAATAAGTAAAAAAGGTTCAATGACTTTCTGATCATTAACGGTTACAAAGCCCTCTTTTACGTAATCGGCTGCCTGCCTGCGGGAACAAATACCACAATGGGCTATAAATTTATTCAGGCGCATTCCATCGCCTTCTAACTCTGTATTGCGATTATTATTCATCAGCTCCTCCTTGTCCGGTTCAGCTTTTCGTCTGGGAGTTACATCAAATTGTTTTTTAGGATTAGCAGGTCTACCGTAAGGTGGCTTGCTCGGCCTAAGTTTAGGTCCTGGTTTTCTATCGTCAGAATACGCCATATCTATGTATTTGTTTGAATTTTATAATGAATTAGAAGGGAATATCTTCGTCTTCATTCATTTTTGAGGGACGGGTAATAATTTGGGAGAAAGGATTATCAAAGACATCGTTTGGAAGACTGCCCATATCAAAATTTTCTAAATTTGAGAATCTTGCAAATTGTTCTGTAAACTTAAGTCTGACCGTATCTGTAGCACCATTTCTATGTTTAGCAATGATGACTTCTGCTACACCTTTGAGAGGCATTCCATTTTCATCTTCCGTAATTTGGTAATATTCAGGTCTATATATAAAACCTACAATATCAGCATCTTGTTCAATCGAACCAGATTCCCTTAAGTCGGAAAGCTGCGGCCTTTTGGGACCACCTCTGCTTTCCACGGCACGACTTAGCTGTGATAGCGCAATGACGGGCACTTTAAGTTCTTTTGCCAAGCCTTTAAGTGCTCTGGAAATAGCACTTACCTCTTGTTCACGATTACCCATTCTATTATTTTCGCTACTACCCTTCATAAGTTGCAAATAATCAATCACAATCAGCTGAATATCGTATTGCAATTTCATTCGGCGACATTTAGCGCGCAGTTCAAAAATATCAATACCCGAAGTGTCATCAAAGTAAATAGGTGCATCACCTATTCTTTCTATGGCACCGTGTAAATGTTTCCACTCGTCTTCTGACAATTTCCCTGTTCTCATTTTCGTTAGGGGGATTTCAGCATCCATGGAAATCAATCGTTGAGCTAATTGGACAGCGGACATTTCTAAAGAAAAAAAAGCAACGCCCATTTTAAAATCAACTGCAGCATTTTTTGCTATAGAAAGCACGAAAGACGTTTTTCCCATACCCGGCCTTGCCGCCAGGATAATTAAATCGGAAGATTGCCAACCATTTGTAAGTCTGTCTAAGGCACTAAATCCAGAAGGAATACCACTTAAACCTTCCTCTACGTCCTTTAAGTCTTCAATCTGTTTTAATGCCTTGGCAGCAAGAGAACTCATTGACTCAATGGACCTACTCATATTCTTTTCAGCAATACTAAATAATCCCTTTTCAGCTGAGTCTAATAATTCAAAAACATCTGTGCTATCTTCATAAGCATCTCTTATAATAGTATTGGAAACCCTGATAAGTTCTCTTTGAATAAATTTTTGTGCTACTATTCTTGCGTGGAACTCTAAATTGGCAGAAGATGCCACCTTATTGGTTAGTTCAACCAGATAATATGCACCACCAATCGCCTCCAGATCTCCAGACTTTTTTAACTCCTCTGAAACGGTGAGCATATCAATAGGTTGCGATTTTTCAAAAAGCCGCAACATAGCTTTGAAAATAAGTTGATGTGCATCGAGATAAAAAGAGTCTGAAACAAGGATATCCAGAACAACGTTAATGGCTTCTTTTTCTAACAAAATGGCTCCTAAACTAGCCTCTTCTAAAGGTAAGGCCTGCGGTGGTTTTCTTCCATAAACGAACGTAGATACCTCCTCGCTTCTTTTTTTAGAAGAGGATTTACCTACATTCGTCAATGATAACTTAGGGGCAAAGCCCTTATCTTCTGCCATAATGATATACCAATTTTTACAAAGGTATATTTATTTCCTCATCATTTACAATCCACCTCTCTGTATGCATTAATTAATGCCAATTCGCCTTCCTTTCCAGGCTTGGCATTTCCATGCTCCATGCCCATCACGCCACGGAATCCTTTTTTGTGATGTAAATGATTAAATATATGTTTGTAGTTAATTTCTCCTGTGGTAGGTTCCTTTCTGCCCGGATTATCCCCAATCTGAATATAGGCAATCTCTTCCCAACATAAATCGATGGTATTAATCAGATTACCCTCATTTCTCTGCATGTGATAAACATCATAAAGAATTTTACAAGCCGGACTATTGACTGCTTTACAAATTTCAAAAGTCTGCGGTGCTGTTCTAAGGAATAAATCGGGATTATCACTTAATGGCTCCAGCACCATCACCAGATTATGAGGGGCTAAGATATCCGCACCAGCTCTTAACGCATCAATAACGTGGGCGGTCTGAAGACCAATCGGCAATTTACGCTCATAAAAACCAGGAACGACGGTTAGCCATTTTGCATTGACTCGCTTGGCAATATCCACCGCCTTTTTGCAAGTATCAACAAATAATTGTTTGAACTCAGGTTTTCCAGTAGCTAAGGAAATTTTCCAATTATCACCACCGTCGATAACAAAAACGCCCATGTGCATGCCCAATCTGCTCATAGCAGCAGCTATTCTCTCCTGCTCCTCAATAGGTCGTTTCATCATACCATTGTCTTCCAGAGACCTGAAACCCTGATCTGCCATAAATTCAAGCTGAGAAACTATATCCTTTCCGGCATGATTTTCAAACATCCCAAAGTGTGGGGCGAAATCACAAACAAAGGTGGGTTGTTTCAAGGTAGCCGATGGGAATCCCTTTCCAAAAACAGCGTTAGAACCTACTCCTAATGCCGTTCCTAATATCGCAGCATTGCGTATAAAACTTCTTCTTTCCATAATTATTTTTTTCAATGATTTAATTATTACAATATAAGAAAAAATTAGGTAATAAAATAAAAACACTCAAGACGATTAAGTCTTGAGTGATAAAATTACTCCCAGTTATAAAATTCTTTCTCAATTATATTTAAAAAATTGATTTTATATCTCCTGTAAAAATAACATTAAATAAAAAATATTACAAACTATTTTGTCTGTTTTTTTGATATATATATATATAAATATATATCAATTAGTTATGCCTACAATGAATCAATACAGGAATGGGGGCTGCTATTAAAGCGGTTAAAGGTTATCCATTCAAGGATAACCAAAGAAGCTCTTTTTCTTCTATCAGTTGAGAAATTTCATTTAACTCCTTTGATAATTGTTGAATTTTCTCGGGAGTTAACAGTGGATCATCAAACGAATTTGTCACCTGCTTCTTTTTCTCTTCCAGTTTAGAAATTTCCTTTTCGACTTTATTAATTTCTTTGCGTTGTTCAAAAGTTATCTGCGAAGGTTTTTCAACCACTTCCCTAGACTGTTGGGCGACCACTTTTTCTTCTCTTTTTAAAGTCTGTAATTTTTCTTTGGCCAACTGCCGGTATTCAGAATAATCGCCATTGAAGTCAATACATTGTCCGTCTCCTTCCAGGACAAACAAATGATCAACGATTTTATCCATAAAGTACCTGTCATGACTAACCATGATGACACAACCGGGAAATTCCATTAAGAAATCTTCGAGCACATTCAGTGTAAGAATATCCAGGTCATTCGTTGGTTCATCCAGAATTAAAAAATTAGGATTTTTCATTATGATAGAAAGAAGGTACAATCTTCTTTTTTCCCCCCCGCTCAACTGGCTGACATAAACCTGCTGTTGTTTTCGAGAAAACAAAAAGCGCTCTAATAGTTGGGTTGCGGACAATTTGAGTCCTTTTTCCAGGGGAATATATTCCGCAATATCTTGAATAACATCAATCACCCTTTTGTCTTCTACCCATTGCATACCATCTTGGGTATAATAGCCAAAAACGGTATTTTCACCTAAGATTACTTTGCCTGAATCGGGCCGAATATTTGAGGTTAAAAGATTTATAAAAGTAGTTTTGCCTACTCCGTTGGGCCCAACGATACCCACGCGTTCCATGGGTTTAAATTTATAGGAAAACCCATCGAGGATAATTTTTTTATCAAATGCCTTACTTACATTATGCAGTTCAAGCACTTTTTTACCCATCCTTTGACCCTTAATATCAATTTGCATTTCGGTTTCCACGCGATTTTTACCTACTTTATCTTTTAGGTCAAAAAATGCATCTACTCTCGATTTAGCTTTGGTTGTTCTGGCCTGAGGGCTTCTGTTCACCCAGGCTAATTCACGTTGCAGTAATTTTTTGTTTTTTTCCCATTCAGCTCCCTCTGTTTCAATTCTCAGCGCTTTTTTATCTAAATAATCAGCATAATTGCCGCTATATTTATAGAGTTTACCTAAATCCAGTTCAATAATTTGATTACAGACGCGTTCCAAAAAGTACCGGTCGTGGGTCACCATTAAAAGCGTTATATTACCTTTTTTGAGGTAATCCTCCAGCCATTCGACCATTTCCAGATCCAGGTGATTGGTAGGTTCATCTAAGATAATGAATTCAGGTTCGCTTAAAAGAATGCGCGCGAGAGCCACTCTTTTCTTTTGTCCACCCGAAAGAAGAGACACAGGTTTTTCAAAGTCAGATAGATTTAAGCGAAAGAGAATTTCCTGTACTTTTGCCTCCATGTCCCATGCCTTCAATCCATCTAAATCTTGCAATGCTAATTGCAGCGCTTGCTCATCATCCGGGTGAAGCATAGCTAACCTATACTTTCGTACTGCACTCAATTGTGGGTCATCACTATCTAATGTAGCCTCTAATAGGTTATGTCTGTCAGAAAACTCAGGTTCTTGCTCTAAAAATGCGGAACGAATACTTTTATTCATCCAAACCTTAGCATTTTCTCCTTCTACTCCTTCCATTCCTCCAACAACCCTCAACAAAGTGGATTTACCGGAACCATTTTTGGCTATTAGGGCAATTTTCTGGCCTTTCGTTACTTGCAAAGAAAGGTTATCAAACAATACTTTTTCACCGTATGTTTTAGTAATATTTTCAAGAGAAAGGTAGTTCACGTGTGTTTTATTTTTTCAAACGGATATAATCATTCAGGATTAAAAGTGATTCCCTCAAATAGATATCCTTCCCAACAGATTCTTTAAACGCTATATTTCGAGTAATTTTAGCTGAGTCAGCATTAATTTCAGCCAGATCAGCGGCCAAATTTTCAACACCCTTTATTTGGTAATTTTTAAAGGCATCTCTAAATTCCTGCGCTTCTTTTTCCTGATTTTTTAACAACTGTTTATAAGCATTTAAACTTAGTGGCATGACAGATTGATCCCTTTGCTTTTTTATACGAAGGGCATTTTTAAGAATCATTTGGAAAGAAGGATCTGATTTTACGCGGTCTTCACTCTTTTTTCTTAGTAAATCAAGACTTTGTAGCTTTGACTTTTGGGGTTCGTAACCAACAGGGGCAATCTCTGTCCACTCCATGGCGTAATCTTCTTCTCTCTCACCTATTTCCAAATAATGATACTGGTCAGGTAAGATAATATCAGGAGTTACTCCTTTCAACTGAGTAGAGCCACCGTTAATTCTATAAAATTTTTGCGTCGTTATTTTTACTTCTCCTAAAGGTTTAAATTCTTCATAACCTCTAAGCCCCATATCCAGATCGAAAAAACGTTGAACGGTCCCTTTACCATAAGTCGATTTTGTTCCAACAATGATAGCTCTGCCATAATCCTGCAAAGCTGCGGCAATGATTTCGGAAGCAGATGCGCTCATATTATTAACCATGACGATCAGTGCTCCATCATACTGCGTTCTTGAGTCAGGATCGCGTAAAACATCTGCTTTACTTTCTTTTGATTTAACTTGAACCACAGGACCTGAAGGGATAAAAAACCCTGTCATTTTAACTACATCACTTAAAGATCCTCCCCCATTATTCCTTAAATCAAGAATGATACCTTTTACGTTTTCAGCTTTCAACTTTTCAATTTCCTTTTCGACATCTGGCGCACAAAAACGGCCTTTGGGATCTTCAAAATCGGCATAAAATCTGGGCAAGTAAATATACCCGTACTTTTCGTTAGGCAATTGGTCATTTTTCAAAAGAAGCGATTTAGCAAAACCTTCTTCCAATTCAATGATATCCCTTGTTATTTCAACTTCCTTAATGGTACCATCAACTTTTTTGACCAATAAGCGAACTTTCGTTCCTTTTTTCCCTCTTATTTGCTGGACGACGTCATTAATAACCATTCCAGAAATATCTTTAAAATCAGCACCTTCCTGGGCTACTTTTAGAATGATATCATTTTCAAATACCTCTTTAGTTTTCCAGGCTGGTCCTCCCACAACGACGGTAGCCACCTTAGTATAATCACCAACGGTTTGTAGCGTTGCTCCAATTCCCTCTAATTTTCCAGTAAATCTGATATCAAAATTTTGTTTCTCTATCGGTTCAAAAAAATCAGAGTGCGGATCATACAAGTGCGTCAAGCTGTTTATGTAGATACTTAATCTGTCAGATCTTTTAGTTTTAAAAAGTCTTTCGTACCACTCGTCATATAATTTTAGGACAGCTTCCCTGGCCTCCTTTTCTAATTCTTCTGTGCTTTTAGCTTTTATTTCAGCACTCCCCTTCCCTTGAATGTCCAATTTCTCATTCACTCTGGAAATAATCTCGTAAACAAGCAATTTCCGCCATACCTCTTTTAGTTCTGCATCGTTTGCAGGAAAAGACCTTTTATCGCTATCTGTTTCAAAGGTGGCATCTCCATTTAAATTAAATGGTTTCGAAAGTAACTCTCTATAAAAACCTTGCGTTTTACGCAGTGATTTATCTAATAAATCGATAGATAGATCAAAAAAAGTGAAAGTACCTTCGGTCGCTTGATTATCCAGATTTAATCGGTGATTTTCCAATAAAGCAAGGTCTTCCTTAGTTAAAAAACGCTTCCCACCGTCAATACTTTCTATATAATAGTTAAATAATTGTTCAGATAATTTATCGTCCAAAGATTTTGGTCGGAAATGTAATTGTTCAACGTAATTAAGCACGGTTTTCACCAACACTGCCTCTTTTCCTTCATTTTGCGATGGTTTCGGTAAAAATGAGGCAATTAATAGAATGCCAGCAAATAGCGAAACAATAATAAGACCTTTCTTTTTCATTCAATATTATTTACTTAAACGTGCGAATATAGCTTTTAAAAGCCACTTTTTGTGAAAGAATGCTTCAATTAAACGGTTTTTTTTGTAGCTTGTTTCAATATATGACTTTATCTTGAAAAAACATTTGCCGTGGCTAGAATATCTCTTATTTTAATCCTATTTATGAATACAGATGCAACTGCTCAAAGTACTTTTGTCCCTAATTATGATGAAAACAAGGTGGTTAATTATTCATTACCTGATTTAGGGGATATCGTTGGCGAAAAAATTAATAACGTATCTCAATGGGAAAAAGCTAAAGGTAAATGGTTACAAATTTATGCTTCAGAAATGTATGGAATCTTTCCATCAAAAAAAATAAGTGTTACTTCTAAACTACTGGTTCAAAAACCTATCCTAAATGGTAAAGCGGAAATGAACGTATGGGAGGTTTCTCTCGCTGGCAAGTTAAAAGTTCATCTCATTGGTTTTATTCCTTTGGGCACGCCAGTCAAGGCTGCCTTATTAGGCCTTAATTTCTGCGGTATTAACACCGTATTTATGGATGCGGACATCCCTGTTTCCTCAAAATATGTAATTTGTAATGAAAGCCCATTTTTCAATAATCATATCGCCAATAACAAAGCAGTTGGAACACAAGAAGATAAATGGCAGATAGAAAAAGTGATAAATGCTGGCTATGCTTCCTTTTCCGTAGCCTGTGCCGATTTTGAAGAGGATTTTCCTGATGGTTACAAAGAAGGGGTACGAACTATACTTGCCAATGATTTAAAGGTTAACCCCAAAGATTGGTCTGCTATGAGTGCCTGGGCCTGGGGATTAAGTAAAATGTTAGATGTAATAAAAACCTTACCAGAACTCAAGAATACAAAAATGATTCTTCACGGCCATTCAAGGATGGGTAAAGCGAGTCTTTGGGCCGCTGCCAATGATACTCGTTTCGATGCAGTTATAGCCATACAGTCTGGTGAAGGTGGCGCAGCTCTGCTTAGAAGGAATTTCGGAGAAGGTATTGAACCTATAACCACTCGATTTCCTCATTGGTTTTTACCTGATTTTGCAAAATATGCGGGCAATGAATCTACCTTACCGTTTGACCAACATATTTTACTGAGCTTAATTGCCCCAAGACCTCTCTTCGTAAGCAGTGCACTGGATGATCAATGGGCTGACCCAAAAGGAGAATTTCTTTCAGCAAAAGAAGCTGGGGTTGCTTATCAGCTTTATCGAAAAAAAGGTATTACTGAAGTAAATATGCCTGATACAGAAGTACTGGTTGGAAAAAATGTAAACTATTACATCAGAAAAGGAAAACATGAAGTAAACGCTTTAGACTGGGATTATTTTTTAAAATTTATCCCTAAAGTTGTTTCTGGAGATTTTTGAATTCATTTGTTAAAATGCGTCAGTAATTGTTCCTTATAACTAGGCCCTACCGGAATTTTTTCTTTCCCAACCTGAATTGTATTGCCATCTAAGAAATCAATTTTATTGATGGCGACGATGTACGATTTATGGACGCGTATAAATTGTGATGAGGGCAATTCCAGTTCTAGCGTTTTTAAAGCACCTAATGACAATATACGACTACCATTTAAATGGAAAGAAACGTATTCACTCAGACTTTGTATATATAAAATTTCCGATAACTTTAATCTGTGTATTCTATGTTCCGATTTTACTAAAATAATTTCCTTTTCCAAGACCTCTTGTTCAGCATTTACCATTTCTGTCTTAAACCGTTGACGTTCCAGTGCTTTATTTACCGCCAGCGCAAACCGGTCAAAACGGATAGGTTTTAGTAAATAATCAACTACATCGAGGTTGTAACCTTCTAAAGCATGTTCAGGATAAGCAGTAGTTAGAATAATCAGGGGCTTATGGGTTAATGATTTTATAAACTGCAAACCGCTCATTTCAGGCATTTGAATATCTAAAAAAATCAAATCTATTTCTTTCGATTGCATTATTTGCATAGCCTCAAGGGGGTTTCTGCATTGAGCTACTATGTTAAAACCTAATCGTTGCACATAGTTTTCAATAAGCATACGCCCCAACTCCTCATCATCGACAATAAGACAACGCAAATTCATCATGCTATAATTTTTCAATGATTAAATCTACTGAAAAAACATGGTCTTGTTCCTCTATGTTCAGTTGAAACTGGTCTGGATAGATTAATTCCAATTGTCGCCTTACATTCACTAAGCCGATACCGCCTGTATAGTCTGTCGCATGAGGTGAATCGGGAAGACTATTTTGGACATTCAAATGCAATGATTCCCCAAAAACCTGCAGCTTTATGTTAATCCATCCATTTGCCTTATCCTCAAACTTACTGTGTTTAAAGGCATTTTCCACTAAGGGGATGAGAAGCATTGGCGCAATTTCAAGATGATCAGGAATTTCGCCACAATCAAAATTTACATTTAATCCCCGACTGTCTTTTAATAAATTGAGTGATATGAAATGCCTGATATATCCTATTTCTTTTTCCAGCCTTACCTTTGGCGCATTGCATTCGTACAACATGTATCGCAACATATCGGAAAGAACAAGAAGATAGTCAGGTGCTTTATCCGATTTTATTAGCGTCAATGTATAAATATTATTCAACGCATTGAATAAAAAATGTGGATTTGTCTGACTACGTAAAAATTTAAGTTCTGTCTCCAGTTTTTCTGACCGCAATTGAACGGACTCCTTTTCCTTTATAGCAAATAATCTGGTAACCTGAAACAAAGTACTAAGAAGAAATGCCATAAATAAAGGAAAACTTCGACCCAGAAAATACCACGATTTGGTTAAGGTGCTTATTTTTCTGGTGCCACGGTATCTACCCCTGGGATAAAAGTATTCCACTAGTTCCTGAACACCATAGCTGATGGCAAGAATGAGCAATAAGCCAATAAACAAATATAAAAAATGCTTTTTCTTAAGATAAAGCTTCGGGAAAAGAAACAAAGTATTTAAATATACCAGCGTTATTTGCCCTAATACTATGGTACCTGATTTTGGAATCGTTTCCAGCATATTCTCACCTCCCCCAATTAAAAAGGTTTGTGTGAGAAGTATTCCTAACCAAAACAACGCTTGAAACAATATTATTTGGAAACGCGGCATAGTTTATAATTTTATATTTTACAATATTACCCCATGTCTATGCTATTTTGTTATTTATTCAACAAAAGCCTGTTTATTATCAGTAAAACATTAAAAAGCCCACAGTAGCTTGATTGATAAAATATGGGTATTCACTGAAAATATTTTTTAACCCTGTTTTTATACCTTTTATTTGCAGCATAAATAAATTTATAATGATTAAGTACAGTTTTCTACTCTTCTTTTCTTTTTGTTTGACCGCAATGATGGCTCAAAATACTACCATTACGGGTACAGTAATCTCCAACGGAGATGGCTCCTTCCTTCCTGGAGCGCATGTGATATTAATTCCTTCTGCTGGAGGACCAGAACTTGATAATCTTACCGATGATAAAGGGAAATTTGTGGTTAATAACATCAAACCAGGTGATTATCTGCTCACAATAAGTTATTTAGGCTTTACCGATTATAAAAAGCAGCTTCAAATCACCAGACGCGGGCTCGAGCTGGGTGATATTAAATTGGTGGAATCAGCCTACGAACTTGGTCAGGTACAAGTAGTTGGACAAGCAGCTCAAGCCACAAGTAAAGACGACACGCTCCAATTCAATGCCAGCTCTTTTAAAACAAATCCAGATGCATCTGCGGAAGAGTTGACACGAAAGGTTCCTGGCATTGTTATAGAAAATGGTAAAATTCAAGCGCAGGGGGAAGATGTAAAAGAGATTTTAGTAGATGGAAAACCATTTTTTGGAAATGACCCTGCTGCAGCGCTAAAAAATCTTCCTGCTGAAGTGATCGATAAAATTCAAATTTTTGACAGACAAAGTGATCAGGATGCATTCTCTGGCTTTAACAGCGGACAGACCTCAAAGTCTATTAACATTATCACTAGACAAGATAAAAGAAATGGTGCTTTCGGTCGTTTATTTGGCGGGTACGGAACCGATGAAAGGTACCAGGCGGGAGGAGCCATCAACAAGTTTAAAGATGACGTTAGATTTACCCTTCTTGGACAATTTAACAATATTAACGAGCAGAATTTTTCAAGCGAAGATCTTTCCGGCGTAAGCCAAGGTGGAGGTCGTGGTTCCGGAGGCGGCAGTTGGGGCGGCGGCGGTGGCAGCTGGGGCGGCGGAAATAATGATTTCGTCGTAGATCAGAAACAGGGAATTGCCAGAACCAATGCTTTTGGTATGAATTATTCCGATACCTGGGGTAAAAAATTGAAGATTTCAGGAAGCTATTTCTTTAACCAAGGCAATATTGTTTCTGAACAAAATCTTAACAGAGAACTCATTAATAATCGTAGTGATTTCTCTCAGTTCTATGAAGAACACAACGAAGCTACCTCCGGCAATTTAAATCATAGAATGAATATGCGCATAGAATATGAATTAAATAAAAATAATTCATTGATTATCCAACCTCGTATGTCTATGCAAGATGCTGATGGAATGCAATTTATTACGGCCGAAAATAATACTCAGTTATTAAAACTTAACAATAGTAAAACAGATTTTTCTACCCTTTTGGGAGCTGTAAATTTCTCCAATCAGGTTCTATGGAGACATAAGTTTAAAAAAGCCGGACGAACTTTTTCTGCAGAAGTAAATAATTCCATTAGAAACCAAGATGGTGAAAGTAGTTTATACGCATTAAATAATAGTTTCGGCAGTCGCCTTCGGGCTGATACTATAGACCAGGAAAACAGACTGTTAGCTAAAGGTTCTACCACTAGTGCCAATATTAACTTTAATGAGCCTATCAGCAAAAAGTCAGGATTACAATTATCCTACAATGTATCAAGACAGATTGATGATTCTGACAAAAAGAATTTCAACCTTGATCCATTGTCCAATACCTACTCTGAACTCAATGGGGCATTATCGAACGTTCTTGGCAGTGAATTTCTAACCCAAAGAGCTGGTTTAGGTATCCGCGGCGGGAATGAGAAAATGCAGTTTAATCTGAATACCAACGCGCAGTGGGTAAACCAGGATGCCTCTCAGACGTATCCCTTACAAGCAAATATTG
>JAIYCH010000052.1 GCA_027488135.1 Saprospiraceae bacterium
GAGAGATGCCAGCTACCTTTTATAATTTTAGAAATAGTATAGTCGGGGGTAATATTTATTCGTTCCATTTCAGCTTTATTCATTTAATAAAAATGGTTGAAATCAAAAATAGGAATAATAAACCGAAAAGGAAAATCCCGTAGGGGCGAATTGCATTCGCTCTTTCCCCAACAGGTTCCAATGTGAAAATTACTCCCAATGACCCTTTTTTGAATCATAATTGTAGAGACGCGATGCCTCGCGTCTTATCCGCGAAAGGTTTCAAGGTAAATTAACTCTTCAACACCCTAGGCTACAGGAATAATCTATAAATAACTTCCCAACACACTAAAAAACCTGCTCCAGGCTGTAAATACTGATTCAACATTATTTAAAGAATGCACCACCATGTGACATCCCCTTAATTTCGCCGATATAATTTTTGATATTGCTTCGGACTCACCCCTTTTAACGATTTAAACTGGTTATTGAAATTGGATACCGTGTTATACCCGCTTTCATAACAGGTTTGTGAAATGGATTTGTTTTCGTCCTGTAACATTTTGCAGGCGTTTCCAATACGTATCTCTTTCACAAAATCGGAAAATGTTTTATTTGTCCTACTTTTAAAATAACGACAAAAGGCTGCGTCTGTCATATTTGATAAACTCGCAACGGTTGACAAATTTATATTTTCTTTAAAATGTTTTAACACATATTCATGCACCCGGCGCATTCTTTCCGTTTCTGAAATTTTATGGGTGTTCGAGTACGTTGTACTTGCTATATATTGATAATCTGTTGACTTAGATAATTTATCAAGGATGCTTAATATTTTTATAATGCCTTGGAATCCACTGTCAACAGGTAAGTTTTTTAAATCATTTACAAGTTCCTCTTTCAGCTGGCCAGTTAAATCTAGCCCTCGTTCACTTTTTTTTAAAAGAGTTTTAACATTATACATTTCCGATTTTTCGAAAAATTCAGAACCTAAAAAATCTTCCTTAAAATAAACGACAATTCCCTCTGTCATCAGTTGAGAATCTTTTTCAAAGTATTCCCGGTCACTACGCCAAAGATGTGGCATGTTTGGTGCTAAAAATACCGTATCCCCAACATTAAAATGCCTTATATCGTCGCCAATGAACCTGGTTCCCGTTCCTTTTATGACCGTAAATAATTGATAATGTGGATGAAAATGCCAGTTTGGATCAAAAAATGGCTCTTTTAATGTTTTTACCAGATAAGATTGATTAAGATTTTCAATAGATTTCTCTAAAAGTGGTTTCATTTTAACTAAATATTGATGCTATTATGCAGATTATCCCAAATAAATGTCAAAATAAAGGAAATATTGGTAAAAAAAAACTTATTTTATGAGATTGTTAATGATTAGATTTGAATAAAAATGAAAATTGGCATGAATCTTTTGCTTTGGGGAACGGATATTAATGCATCCCTTTTCCCCGTGCTAGAGCAGATTAAGTCTTTAGGATTTGATGGGGTGGAGGTTCCTATTTTTAATTTGAATAGTCAGGATTGGTATATCTGGCGTGATAAACTAGACGAACTTGAACTGGAAAGATTGGCCGTTGCTATTAATGGCCCTGATGCAAACCCTTTAAGTTCATCAGCAGATATGAGAAATCATGCGCTTGAAAACAATAAAAAGGCGATTGACTGTGCCGAAATTATTGGAGCTAAATATGTTTCTGGTCCTTTTCATTCCGCTTTGGGCGTTTTTACAGGAAAACCAGCCACTAAAGAAGAATGGCAATTTGGTATCAATCATATCAGAACCCTGGCCGATTACGCCGCTAAAAAGGATATTACGCTGGGGGTAGAATACTTAAATCGTTTTGAATCATACCTTTTTACTTGCACAGACGAAATGTTGACATTTGTTGAAGAGGTAAATCATCCCTATTGTAAAATAATGTTTGATACCTTCCATGCAAATATTGAGGAAAAAAATATCAATGAAGCTATCGCTAAATGTGGAAATCATTTAATTCATGTGCAGCTCTCTGAAAATGACAGGAGTACCCTGGGAAAAGGACATATTGATTTTGAAAATATTCTAAAGACTCTGAAAGCGATGAATTATCAGGGAATGCTAAGTATAGAGGCATTTAGCACTAAATTGGCAGCTGCCAATATCTGGCGCAAAATGTTTGATTCTGAATATCAGTTAATGTCTGACAGTATCGCTTATTTGAAAAAATTAGATTTTTAATTATACCCGAATTACACCTTAAACACCCCTTATTTTAAAAAACTCCTAAAACCTGATTTTTATGAAAAAAATAAATATTGCCATTGTAGGTCTGGGCTTTGGATCAGAATTTATCCCCATTTATCAGCGACATCCGCATGCAAATATGTATGCCATTTGTCAAAGGAATAAAGAAAATTTGAATAAACTGGGCGATGCTTTTCAAATAGAAAAAAGGTATGATGATTATGACGAATTGCTTAAAGATCCCAATATCGATGCCGTACATATAAATTCGCCTATTCCAAATCATGCGGAACAAACCATAAAAGCGCTTAAAGCGGGGAAACATGTGGCTTGCACTGTGCCTATGGCCACTTCAGTGGAAGATTGCATGGAAATCGTTAAATTATCAAAGGCTACAGGTAAAAAGTACATGATGATGGAAACGGTGGTTTATAGCAGGGAGTTCCTCTTTGTTAAAGACCTATATGAAAATGGTGAATTAGGTAAAGTTCAATTCCTAAAGGCTTCCCATCAGCAAGATATGGACGGTTGGCCAGACTATTGGCCGGGTCTTCCTCCTATGCATTATGCTACTCATTGCGTGGGACCCGTTGCAGGTTTGCTGAAGTTAGAAGCGGACTATGTGTCCTGTTTTGGTTCAGGAACCATCAGTAAGGAACTGGCGGACATTCATAATTCTCCTTTTTCAGTGGAATCGGCACATATCAAGTTTAAAGACAGTGATTTAAGTGCTTA
>JAIYCH010000133.1 GCA_027488135.1 Saprospiraceae bacterium
CATTTGGAACATGGGCAATCCATTATTGCACCTTGTATCATCCAAACAATCCTATTTCTGGTAGCCTTTTATCGATTTCCAGAACTGAGGACAAAACTATTAAACGCATGAACAGAATACTCGTCATTCTCACCCTGGACATGGAAAACCTGCCAGGCAATTTTCAACAAATATTGCAACACGAGCGAGAGGTTGTGGCTCAATGGAAAAAAGAGGGCATTTTGGAACAATTATACTTAAGGCCAACTAAAAATGGGGCGGTGTTGATATTTAAAGACATGGATGAGGAAAAAGCAAATCAATGGATGACCACCCTTCCTTTTTATCCATTGAGAAAATCGATGGAGATATTTCCACTTATTAAGGATGCTGAGATATGAAGACAGTCTAAGTAAAGAAGGATAAATAACCATCCTTTAACTTAAACCAGCATAGTTTATTGACTATTACTAAAGCGGTCAATAAGCTGTTTCTGAGTTTTTCAAAGGGAAAATAGCGCAAACAAAAGAGAAGAAATATTTTATTCCATTTAGATAAAAGGGAACGACCAAACATTTTTGTTTTTTACCTATTCGTTTTTTTAACTTAATGAAATTGATTGGTTATTCTGAACATATCTTCCATATCCTTATCATTTTTATGATATAGTTCAACGAAGGTAATTTTTTGTTCCTCAGGAAAGTAGGCATAAATTAATCTAAGACCTGAATTTACCCCTCTACCTTTTAGTGATTTACAAGCAATTTTTTTTATTTTTATAACACAGGTATCCACCACAAGATTATCAATACGAAAACTAAATGGAGGTCTTTCATTAGGTAGTAATTCCAAAACCTTTTTAACTACAATTAAATCTTCATACAGCGTTCTAAATTTTTTTAACAAGATTTTCAAGTCCTTTTTATATTCAGGTAATTCATCAAAGGTCATTTTTCTTCCATTTCATCTCCATAATTTCTGACTGAAAAGGGAGTTTCTCGGTAAAATGCTAATTCATAATGTATTTCTTCCCCTTCTTTTGTAGCAAGCCATGGCAAATCCTTATGAGCAAAGTTAGTTATGGCTAGTGCTGACCAATCACTCATTTGCTCTATTACCCTATCCATAGTTTCTTTTTCACTTGCTTTTAATTCAGTAAGATTGGCTTTTTGTAATGGCAAATAGCGCACTAGTGAAGAATGATGATATGCTGTTTTTACCCGCTGCAATTGCCCGTTATCAATCATCTGTGTAATAATCGCATCCAATTCTTGTGGAATAGGCCCATAAGGTAATTTAAGATATTTGGCACCTGTCAGATGTTCCTCGTATAATTCATAATAATTGAAATCAGAGAAGTATAAAAGTTTATGTAGCACAGTTTCACCAACATTTGGCTTACCTGCACAACGCTCAAGAATATATAACAATATATTTTTGAATTTCTGGACTTGAAGGGTAGGTTCAGAAATTCGTTCTCTTAATTTTTCTACCTTTTTATCATCATGCACAGGTATATCTTGCTCAACGATGAAATCTTTAGCCATAAGATGATCTAAAGAAAACCTTAATGTTTGAGAAAGTTTTTGTAATTCAAAAATATCAACTCCTCTATTTCCTAATTCAATTTGAGCTAATGAAGATCTGGAAATTTTAACATTTTTTGCCAGCTCATCTTGGGAAAGTCCTCTCCTCTTGCGAAATTCGGCAAGCCGCTGACCTATTTGCTTTGGTGAAAAACTTTGGCTCATTCCTATTTTGTATTTATTGGTTTAACACAAACAATGTAAGCAATGTTTTATATCATAACAAATATTTGTTCTAATATAAAACAAATAGGCACACTTGAAAATAAGGATGAGGAACACATAAAACAGAACTTGCCTAAGTTTAACCCACATTGCGCAGAAAGCCCAATTTTAGCTATGAAAAAAAATATTTTCGATAAATTTCAGCCTATTTTAGGGTAAAAACAGAGGGGTAATTTTTTTAAATCATTGATATTCATTGAATTGATTTTTTAAAAATCGGTTTGTAGTACACAGGGGAGTTGACTGGGTCGATGGAGTTACAGTATCTTTGGCTATGTATTTCAAAACCAGCGGGCGAATAAATCTGGCCACACAACAATACGACAGCTATTACCGACTCGTGGAGAGTTACCGTAATGCAGAAGGTCGGGTATGTCATAGGACAATACTCAACGTAGGTTTTTTGAATGCCGAGCTTTCCATAGATCAGTTGAATCTGATTTCACGCACACTTACAGATAAGTATCAGCACAAGGTGTCCCTATTTCCAATGAATGATCCCCTGGTAGCCCACTGGGTGGAGGATTTGTGGGCAAGAATTGTTGCAGACAACCGACTGGATTTGACACTTTACGATCCTAAGAGCCGGATGATAGATGCCGATACCCTTACCCATCGTAATGTCCGAGAGATAGGTGCTGAATGGATTTGCTACAACGCGTGGCATCAATTGGGCCTAAACGAAGTCCTTACAGCCAACGGGTTCAATGAAATGGAAATTCAACTGGCTCAATCACAAGTTATTAGTCGTGCGGTGTATCCCGCATCAGAACTGGCCACAGCAAGGTGGTCATTAGAAAACTCAGCAGTAATGGCATTGACGGGCTACGATCCGGAGAAAATGAACAAGGATCGGTTGTATAAAAGCGCGCTCAAACTACATTCCATCAAGGAAAAACTGGATGTTCACCTCTCTGCGAGGACCAATGAGTTGTTCGATATTCAAGACAAAATCATCCTCTACGACTTGACCAATACCTACTTTGAGGGGGAGAAACGCAGCAGCAAACTTGCCAAATTTGGACGAAGCAAGGAGAAGCGCAGTGACTGTAAAATCCTGGTGCTGGCACTGGTTATTAATATTTACGGCTTCATAAAGCATTCCTCCGTACACGAAGGCAACTTTTCGGACTGTAAAGGGATGGACGAAGTCATCGGCAGTCTAAACAAGGTAATGGGCGGGGATAAAAAGCCAGTCGTTGTCATGGACGCGGGCATCGCCACAAAAGAGAATCTTCAGGCTCTCAGAGACAAAGGCTACCACTACTTGTGCGTGAGCAGGGTCAAACTAAAAAATTATATAGCGGATACAGGTCGAACGCCTATCCTGTTGAAGACGAAATCAGGAAAGAACGTAACGCTGACTAAGGTAGTCAAAGGCGAGGATACCGACTACTGTATGATGATACAAAGTGAGATGAAGGCTATTAAAGAGCGGGGAATGAAGACGCAGTTTGAGCAACGCTTCGAGGAGGAACTCACTAAAATAAAGGCATCGCTCACTAAAAAAGGAGGTGTAAAGCAAGTGGACAAGGTCAACCAGCGCATCGGACGAGCCAAGCAAAAATACCCCTCCGTACAGGGAAAATATATTATAACGCTCCAGCAGAACGCCAGGAATACCCTGGTCGAAGACATGAACTGGCACATAGATGTCTCCAAAAACACAGCCGCCAGTGAAGGTCTTGGCCGATACTTCTTGCGAACGAGCATGGACATGAAGGACGAAACCCTTGTTTGGGACGTCTATAATACCATCCGTGAAATTGAGAACACCTTCAGGGCACTCAAGACAGACTTGGACTTACGTCCCATTTATCATAAAAAGGACGACTCCACGGTGGCCCACCTTTATCTTGGTTTATTAGCCTATTGGTTGGTCAACACTATTAGGTGTCAACTCAAAGCCAAAGGTATCAACACCTGTTGGAAAGAAATTGTCAGGATTGGCAGCACTCAAAAAGTAATCACCACGGTGGGCTACAACAAGGCCGAGCAGGAAATATCCGTAAAGAAATGTTCACTCCCAGAACAGAAGTTAAAGCAGTTGTTTGACACCCTTGGCATCAAGCAACGACCCTTCACCAAAATAAAATCTGTAGTACACAAACAGAAACTCCGAAAGCCCGACAGCATTGTGTATGCACGCATTCCGTCTGGTTGACGCGCAATGTGGGTTAAGTGTATGAAAATAACTGGGAGTAACTGAAAACATTAATTTATCATTAATTCAAATATCTATTATTTCTCATTCTTTTAAAGGAAAAAGGACTTTAGTCAGTAAGTATTTAAAATGGTAATTTCTTCAAAGATTTTTTCCTGCTATTCATCCTTTCTTCCCTTACAATTTCTATTAATTGTTTTGATGCGATATCGTAATACTGGTTAAAAACCTCTTAAAAAACATTTTTGGTTAATCCACGGTTTAAAAAGCCCACCATTTTTTTTAGTTGACTTACGAGAGGATTCTCCTGGGTATTTTCCTGAAGGGTAGGTGTAGCATTTGTATATCCGCCTTTAATCCCAGTTAATATTATTTTCTTTAACGCCTAATTTTATTAATATGGTTTCCCAATAGTGTTTCAGATTTTTCATATTAGCAGGCGTATTAATCCCTATATCGGGCGTCTTAACATGAACGATGATTCCTTGCAGGTAAGTTTTATCAACATTCAAATAATTAGCTCTAACCATTTTCAAATCCTTATCTGTTTTTAGGACAACATTCGACAGGGTCAATTGGCCAATATTTTTAAGATTTATAAAGTTAGATGTTTGGATCATATCAGAGAAAATATACACGTGTAAATCTGGAATGATATTTCCATTGGCATTTGCTTTGAGCATCATTTTCCTTTGATTACAAGCTGTTTCTATGGCTCCAAAAATATCGGTACTGTTTTTTGTTTGCGTACTTGCCTCCAGTTGAAGGGTTCTAATCAGGGAATCGAGCACACTTTTCCTGAAATAATTAAGTTGTTTTTGATAGTTATTTAGACATAACTGTTTCTTCAGGGAGGGCAATTTTTCATCGCAGGATGACGGAGATACTTTAAAAGATTGACTGGCCTTGGAAGCGGAGGTATTACCGTGGATAAAATAGACTTTTAACCCATCGTTACCTTTGTAAAATCGCTGTACGATCAGTTCCTCCATTTCCGATTTTGCCTGCACTAAAATACCCCCCGTATATTTCACGCTCTCCGTTTTGTCTATAAAAATCAGCGTTTCACGGGGATTATCTACAACGAAATATAGATTAAATAATAAAAATAAATAAATGAGCATGAGATTAATTTTTTTGTTGAGAAATATTATTTCTAAGTAGGATATAAGGTCTCGGAGAAGCCTTTTGATTGATGTAATGTAAGCCCTGTTTTTTCAGATTTGACTCAGAAAATTCAGTGGCCATTTGATGTCCGTAATCGTGTATTTTACTTTTATAATGTTTCAGTTTTTCTGTCCTTAATTTTTTAAACTCCGCTAAATCTTCTTCCGTTTTTTCCATTTCCTCCATGAGTATTTTCCATTTTTCGTCCAAAGTCATGCCTTGACAATGTTTGGCTTCATCTCTATCGTAAAATGCATGCAGTTCGAGCAGCTTTTCTATTTTCTTTTCGGCTAACCGAATTTGTCGATGGTTTATTTTCAATACTATCTTTAACCATGCTCGTTTCACTCTTTTCCTTAATTCAGGCAGTCCCATACCTAATAATATAGCACCACCCAAAGCAAAAAGAACACCAGATACAACAACTACAAAAGGAATGAAATATTCAGGTTTTTTAGGACTGGAAGGTACTGGCGGTTCTGGCGGAAGACCAAGACCCATTCCGCCACCACTAACAATAACATTTGTTGCCTGCATGGTATTAATATCCTCAAAATCCTTCAATCTCACAAAACCTGTATTGATCAATAGACCCAAAGCGGTTAAAGCTACCAGGATAATAAGGACGTTAAAATAGTTTTTATTCTTATTTAATTTATAGGGTTGCTCTATGAGTCTATCATAAGCAGGTTTTAATAAAAATGGAATGGCAGCGAGCGCCAGGGCAAAAATGAGGGAATTCGGATTCCAACCATAAAAATAATCTTTAACATCTCCACCATTCAAATATAACTGTGTAGAAACGACTGTATAGGAAATAATAAAATCTGCTGAAATGAAAGCAAGGGCAGCGACGAGCATTAAGACTAACGCAAGGAGAGAATTTTCGAGGATAACATCCTTGATTTTTAATTTTAAAGAGGCCACAATATCTTTCAATTCCTCTATTTTGGCCTTGTTTTCAGCTATCTGTTTATCCCAAAGCGATGTTAATTCTCTCCTACCAAAAAGGTCAATTAATTCATCTTTCAGGGCAGAAGCGGTAGATTGTTTTTTTTCTAATTCATTGACCTTTCCATTGACACTTTCATATTCTGTGCCTCCTTCTGATTGTTCCTGAAAGGCCGTTTTTTCCAATCCAATCTGAGCGTCCAAGAGACCGTGAGGGAAATGTTTTTGCAGTTCAACGGGAAAAGTAAAGGGTAATTGTTGAATTTTATTGTTAATAGACACCTGGGAGGAAAAATTATTCGTTTCCTGAGGGATAACGGCTTCCGTAGTATTTGACATATTGCTATTTTTTATTGCTATAAAAAGAAGTAGAAAGATTGAACTCCATGAGAAATAAATCTTTCCGTAAAGCTTTTAATTCCTCCCATTCTTCGCGCGTAGGTAAATAAAGATATTTACTTTCAATGCTGCTTATTTCCCTTTCTTTTAGCTCAATCGCCAGATTGTTATGTTTCATTTTTTCTTTAGATTTATTTTTTTCAACCCAATAAGAAAAAGAGGATTTTAAAGCTTCTATCCCCATGGGAAATAAAAAATGTAAGATTAACCAGAAAAGTGTAATGATAATTAGCGAATAGACGACTATCCATTTTATGTTAATGAACGCTTCAGGCATAAGGAGGAGAAAAAACAGGTAAAACAATAATCCGGCTAAAACGAGGTTCAGGATAGAGAGACCAAAAAGTTTCAAAAACGAGCCATTGCTGAGCGGCAGATCGCGGGTCAATCTAAAATTTTCCTCCTTAACGATTCTTATATCTTCCATTATTTGAGCTAATCGAAGTAAAATTTTCTCTGATTCTTCGACACTAAAAACCCCCTTTTTTCTATAAAATTGCAGGTACTGCCAGTCATGATATTTATCAATGAGCTGGACGGTAGGATCTGGATTTGCCTTAATTTTACCGGCTATGGCGCCTTCATCTCTGATGGTTTCTTCGTCTGTCAGCCAGGAAAGAAAGGCAAGATTATCAATCCGGACATTTGAATTCACCCCTTCTTCACTTTCCTCATTTTTTAAAATAGCTAGAGACATTTACGCCTTTTTAATGGTACCAATATAATTTTCATCTGAAAATTTCAATAGACTTCTATCTAAAATTATTCTATAAACTAAACCTTTTGCGCCCCTTATGCTATAATTACTCACCAGACTAAAAGTCATCAATAAATTAAGCTTATGTTGAATTCTACTTATTTTCTGGTTTAAACTTCCGCTTAGCGGGTTTATTAAATCTTCAATGGATTTTTCCATTTCCATTTCATCGGAACGACTGGAGATGCGCCTATAGATATTTCTCAACTCCGTTTTATGCAGATAGATATCTTTTAAAATAATACCTTCCGGGTGATTTAGAAACAAGACATAAACCACTTTTGAGAGCGTAGGCATTTTAAGTTCGATATCGCCATACTCAGGGAAAAAGATGCGATAATTCCGGTCAATCAAAACAGAACTAACCACATTTTTTCCTGTGATAATGCTACTATTTTGCAACAAATAGTTGACCTTGGCATTAAGGTCTTGGTCCTCCGTTTTGACTTCACTTAAAACCTTCATTAGGAGGCTAAGTGAAACGGAGAGATTTTTAGAGGTAAAAATTTCGCGAAGTTTTAATTCCAATTCCTGTTCTTCTCTTTGTTCTTCCTCATCCTTGAAGGTCTTATTTAAGCTATAAAAATGCTCATTTGGAATGTGTCTGAGCTGTAAAATATATTCGACAAAAAAGACATCCAGGATTTTTTTATCATCTTCATCCGGTATTTTTAATGTCGTATAAGTTGCTTGTTTCTCGTGATAATTTACATATCTCAAAGTAGCTGTTCCCTGAATTTCGGGTAAATCACCCGTACTGACGAGTATTTCATATAATTCGCGTTCCGATTTGCTTGCTAATACACTAACGACCCCTTGGAGTTCACTATCTGATAAAGCATTCCATTCTGGACAGTGGTACCTTAGATATTTTAATGAAAGAACATTAGTGCCTAAGGCTATAAAAGTAGGAAAATGAAGGAAATGAAAACCCTTTTTTGTTGCTTGTTCTTGAAGCACGGCATAATTTTGCAACACATATTGATTAAAAAAAGGCCGGTTTTCGCTGCTTAAAAGTAAAATGGTATTCATGCTAAAGCCAGGGATTGAAGTACCCTGGATATACGGATTGAATACCGCATTGTCTTCAAATAAGGTGTATTTTGAAACAACACTTCTCTCATCGTTCTCATTTGGAGCCCAGTGTGATAAGTTGGTATTGAACCAGTTTCTGCTTTGAAAACCATAGCGTTGAGATAATTCAAATTGTGGGTTCGTCAACACCACCAAATTACAGCAACCTACTTTCAGATTAGCCTTTGTTATATAGATAAAAAGATCGGGAAATGTTTCTAGCTGAATATATTCATTTACCCAACCCTTGTCTTTTAAGGTTACCAAAGCTAATTGTTCCTCTTCCGTCAGAGCCTCATACCCATAAATGATAACAGGTTTACTACTTAACTTAATGACTTCGTAGGCAGCGTAAATATCTTCCTTTATGATAACGAAATCCTTATCCCAGTCGTCTGGAGGAGGTTTAAAAAAAGTTTTTTGAAAGCTAATCCTGGCCTTTTGAGCCAGATTAGCAAAAATCGCGGATTTACTTTTATCGGCATTCGTGAAGTATACAAAACCTTCGATTAATAATAAAATCGGCAATAAGGCTATAACAACAAATCCGACCACAAACACAGTAATTTTGCTTATTGGATATTCTTTAAAGCTATTGTATCTTCCAACTTTTTTGTACTCATATTTGAGATTTTGAAAAAGGTGAGGATGCTTTGGAAGGAAAATGGCTGACTGAGCCAGATAATTCGGCATAATTTAATAATTTAATCGTTTGGTGTCCATACAAAATAAGGTTTTTCACCTTTTACATCGGGAAAAACCAATTTTATACTGGCAATACCGGTTTCGTTGTACATCTTCCATTCCTGGTTATTAATAATTACATAACTTTTATTATAGTCTTCAACGAAAAAATTCAATTTTCCGTTATCATCGGGTATAATTAATACCTGGTCACAATAGGAATCTTCATCAAAAAAGTAAAAAACGGTGGCTATATTCGTAAAAACCCTAATATAGTAATTTTTATCGGAATCATAGCCACTGGTTAATTCATAACTTTTCTCTGAAAATTCCTTTTTTAAATCAGTTATAGAGGAACCAAGTCTAGCTTGCCCTGAAACCTCCAAAAACAACGTAGATAACGCCAAAATGAATGCTATTTTCATGCCTCTTATTTTTCCATCAAAAGTCGTACAATCGCGACGCTTAAAAGAATGTTTGCAAGGTTGCAAAAGATGGCGGGGTAAAAGGGTTAGTTACCAGAAGAAAGAAGGGAAACTATATGACAAAATAAAATAAATCCCCTTTTTAGATATTCCTTTTAAATTTTTACCCGAAAATAAACAGCGAAATGAAACTTATTCATTCAAAAAAATAACCCTGTTTCCGTGATAATTCAGGTATTTTTTCAAAATTCATACCATAAATTTCGACGATAAAGGAAAGTGGGTAGAAAAAAGGCAATGAAAAAAGTAAGGATTATAAACAACGATTTTTCACTCAAATTAAAACAAAAAGAAACAAACTATTTTCATCACCAGCACTATATTACTGGAGTATGTATCCTAGACCTCACTCATTTTTGGAGATGCGGGGATTTAACATCATATTTTCATTTAACCTAGTTTTGAATTAGGATTTACACCCAACCGAGAGAAAATATTTTATGCTATTGTAAAAACCTACATAAAGACAAAGAGTAGTTTGTCTTTATGGAGGTTTACATCATATAATTATTAACTTTTTTTTAACTTAACGAAAAAAAATGATAAGTTATATACAATCAATTCTTAATGCATCGAATGGATGCGCCAAGATTTGGTGGATCTTGAGTTAACCAAAATCCACCATTCATTTGATCTTCTAAAATAACTACATCTTTAGATGTCGGAGATACAGAATCAGAACTCCACCATCGTGCATAAAAGGGAGATGTTGCCCCAGGAACATCTGCACGAAGAAATTTACCTTCAAATCCTGGGCTTGCTGTTCCTAATCTATATCCCGAAGAAAGTGCTGTAAATTCGCTTGAATTAGTTTTTGTTGAAGTTGTCCAGCCATAAGGCCTTGTGGTTACCATCATTTTTAGACCAGCATCTCCTCCAACACTTAATATTGTTTCAAGAGCCTGCCATTCCAATTTAGTTGGAATTTTCCAGCCTATGGGACATATTCCTCTAATATCAACCGCTGCATGCCAATTATATAAATAGCCCATTGCATTCAGATAAGTGGGATTATGCTCATAAACTGTTTTTGCTCCAGAACTTAACCCAGACCAGCCTTCTCCTGTAACATTACCAGCTGTACCTCCTGTTGCATCTAATGGTATGACTGAACCATCATTGTACTTACCAACTTTCAAATTTTCCTTGAGCCAGCATTGCGTTCCAATGGAAACAGTATTGTAGCTGTTTCCGTCAATATCGACTATAGTTGAGGTACCACAAGTAAATGAAGACCCAGGTCCCGTAACGCAGGGTACTCCAGGACAGTTCTCCAAGGCGGCCTTCTTCCACCTTACTTTAATTTCTTCTACCTGAAAATTACGCATATTTTCAGACTTCATCTTTGTATCAATGGCTGCTGGAATTTGCGCTTTGAGTACCAATGAAGAAAATGAAAAAAGGAAGACAAGAATTATCCCCAATAAAGGTTTTATTTTTTTCATATTGAAACAATTTAGTGATTTATTTAAGTCCAAATATTTCACTAAAACATATTCACATAGAGGAAAAACAAATATAATTTTATCCTTATTTTATCCTTCCTGAAAATTACAACAAACAAAAGTGAGGGAAAAATTATTTTTATTTAATATATAAATTAATGATTTATAGATAAATAAATAGATTTTATGCAAAACAAATAAAGGATAAAAAGACTTTAGCCTGTTGGTATTTAGATAGTTATTTCTTAAAAGATTTTTTCCTGCTATTCATTCTTTCTTCTCGCAATATGTCGATTAATCCTTTTGGCGTAATATCGTAATATTGATTAAAGACCTTGTAGAAAACATTTTTGGTTAATCCAGAATCTTCCCTCAGTTTATCCACATTTATGTTATCAATATGCTCAATGATATAATATTCTATGTTATTCATATTATACTTGCCGATACCTTCATGCGCAATTTCTTCTGTTAAGTCCGGGTCAATTCTAACAGGAGGCTGAATAATCTCGCGAATTTTTGGTTTTTTGTTGATATAAATGACTAAAATCAGGATAATTACCAATGCAAATCCAAGTAAATATTTATAAAGCACTATGGAATTCTCTTTAATATACTCATTGCTACTTGTCCATTCCGAACTGAAAAATGATTTTGGAGAAAAGGTTATGTACCCATCGGTTGTGCCAAAATATAATTTATCCTCATTTTTAAAATTAGATCTTTTATTAAACTCAAAATCCTTCATGAAAAGATCGAAAGATTCATTTACTGTGTTAAATCTAATCAACCCTAATTTACTGCCTACCCACAAAAAGTTAAATTCGTCCAAGGCCAACGAAAATATTTCTTTGTTTTCGTAACTCGTGTTCTGAAAACAATTTATCAATTTTCCCTTAAGCGAATCAAATTTAAACAATCCTTTGGAGGTAGCTATAAAATAATGCTTACTTGTTTTAACAAGGTCATTGTACTCCAAATTGGAAGGGAAACCACTTATTTTTCTAAATTGGCCATTTTCAAAAATAAAAACACTTTCGCTGCCTAAAATGTATAACTTATTTTCAATTAATTTAAAATTATGAACCATTTCATTTATTTGCGTAGGCTCCAACTTATCTTTATTTTTTAAATAAAATAAACCATTAGAACCTCCGAGCCACCATTTATTTTCAAAATAAAATACGCAGGAAATTTCACCGATCGATTTAGATAAACTATCCTGAAAAATTAAATTAAATTCATTTGAAATAAGATCGAGGGCAAATAGCTCTCTGATACCTGCAAAGTATAATTTATTATCTTTTTTAAAGATATTAGAACCACCAGACAAAAAATCTGGCCCTATTTTAACTCCATTTTTAAAGAAACCAGAATAACTATTGACATATAAATCATTACCTTCCATTATAATTCCTCTGGTTGAAACTTGTTTTAGTTCCCTATCAAAAAAATTAGTAATAACAAATTGATACAAAAATTTTGAGCCATTGCTTACCCAATAATTATTTTGCCGGTCCTTGAAATAAATGCCTACATTTTCTGTGCCTGTTTTCGCGAGATACTTATTCCAATTGAAACTGTAATTTTCACTAAAATGAATCTTGTCTTTTGACTTAATTAAAGTATTAATGGAAGTAAATTTTCCATTTTGGAGAAATATTTCATCATCAGCAGAAATCTTAAGATTGGTTTTTACTAATTTTTCATTAATAAATTTAAAAACCTGATCACCCAATTGAATAAAAATTTCCCCCTCTTCATTTTGTATCATGCTACGAATAGGGGTTCCAAAATCCTTTATTCCAACCAATAGCGTATCAGAAGCAGATAAATGCAGGAAAATGTTCAAAAATAACCCTGTTAATATAATTCTTACATTCATAACAAATTACCTTAAGGTTCAAACTACCTACAATATAAGCATTTAACCTTCATTTAAATTCTTTTCCGCTTTAACTTAAGGAGTACCTAAATGTTGATTATTCAAATTTGTAATTTAGCGTTGTGGCAATTTATTTAATTCACTAAAAAGTAAAGTAAATCATTTTCTGAATATTGATGAATAAGGTTGAAAGTAAACACTCTTCGGCGATAAATAAGCCATTTTATCGGTTCAGGCTTTCCTCACAAATTCTGATTTTAATGCCATCGCTCCAAATTCGTCGATTTTACAATCTATATCATGATCACTTTCAAAATTGAGTCTGATGTTTTTAACCTTAGTACCTGCTTTGATTGGTTTTGGAGAACCCTTTACCGGTAGATTTTTAATGACAATGACTGAATCTCCATTATTAAGTTCATTCCCATTGGAATCAAGAATTTTACGTATTTCTGCCTCCGCAGATTCATTAGGATTCCACTCAAATCCACAATCAGGACATGTAAACATTTCATCTCCTGAGGAATAGGCATATTGCGATTCACATTTTGGACAAGCTTTCATTTTGCGATGGCTTAGACACTTAAAAACGAAGATGGTAAAACAACATTCCGTTTATAAGGACTTTTTAAAAATCTAGTAAAGTGGTAAATTTAGATATTATTTCCGGATAAAATCTTCTCATAATGACCCACCCCACTTTTATCCTATTTTTACACTGGTCATAGTTAATAATCATGCAACTAGCTTATCGTTAAAAATATGAATCTTTTCCTCCTTATTTTTAAAGCCTAAGGCATAAATCAATGGTAAATAATGTTCTGGAGAGGGAATGGCTAATTCAAATGCTTTTCCCTGATTTTTATAGTCTATTAATTTTTGAAAATCACCAGACAGCAGATAAGATTTCATTTTTTCGTCAGCTTCTATTGCCCAATCATAGGCAAAGGTTTCGTTAAGTTTATTCCAGGCTACCATACCAAGATTATGTACCATATTTCCACTTCCTACCATCAAAATTCCTTTTTCTTTTAAGATAGAAAGTTCTTTTGCTAATTCAAAATGATATTGTGGATCTTTCGAATAGTCTATACTTAGCTGAATTACAGGCACATCAGCATTTGGATAAAGGTGTTTGAGAACACTCCAGGCACCGTGATCCAAACCCCATTTTTCATCTAGCCCAACTTCTGTTCTCTTGATTAATGCCTTTGTTTCTTAGGCTAAATCAGGACTGCCTGCTACAGAATATTAAACCGCAAATAATTCCTTCGGAAATCCTCCAAAATCATGAATCGTTCGAGGTGACGGCATAGCTGTAACAAAGGTTCCTTTTGTTTCCCAATGAGCTGAAATACAAAGGATAGCCTTTGGCTTTGTGATTTCATTTCCAATGTTTCTAAATCCATTTACGAATTCATTTTCTTCAATTGCATTCATCGGACTGCCATGACCTAGGAATAATACAGGCATTTTCTCCGTTTTACCCGGTGATTCTGCTATTTTATTTAATTCTTTTAACATCAACCTTTTTTCATTTATAAGATTAAGTGCAAGTTAATTTTGTTTAAATACAAAGAGAAACAAAATATTTTCTTTTACCTTTCATATTAGTTATCAGAAAGCAAAGGAAAATAGAAGTTCAGGTAGCTTCTATTCTTTTAGTTAAAGCCAGCTTGTTTTTAAAATCAAAATACTACCCGTGATGTTTCAGGAAATCGTAAAAAAAATATCCACATTTTCAGCTGAAAATATTTCTGCAGAACGCAAAGAGATATTACAAACCTTGGTCGATTATATTCATTCAAAAAGAGAAACTAACCAAACGATAAGATTGAATTTTATTTGTACTCACAATTCACGCAGAAGTCATTTGTCTCAAATCTGGGCTCAAACCATGGCATATCATTTTGGTATTAACAATATTTTTTGCTATTCTGGCGGTACAGAATCTACGGCAATGTTTCCTAAAGTGGCAGAAATATTGAGTAATCAAGGATTTCAAATTCAAAAACTCTCTGAAAACAGTAACCCAGTTTATGCCGTAAAATATGGGGAAAACGAAAACCCCATCATCTGTTTTTCAAAAAAGTACGACGACGATTTCAACCCTAAAACCCGTTTTGGTGCCGTCATGACATGTAATAATGCGGACGAAGGCTGTCCGGTTGTTATTGGCGCAGAAGCAAGATTTCCTATTA
The DNA here is from genome assembly GCA_027488135.1 of Saprospiraceae bacterium. GTDB lineage: Bacteria > Bacteroidota > Bacteroidia > Chitinophagales > Saprospiraceae > BJGN01. Next base: position 15,003 of record JAIYCH010000133.1, read on the forward strand.
AATATAATGATCCTAAAGCTTTTGATCATACGGATCTGCAAACCGAGAAATACAGAGAAAGAAGCTTAGAAATAGCACAGGAAATGTGGTGGGTATTTTTACAGATAAAATAAAACAGGTTCTGCTGCCTACGAAAACAGTTTACATAATCCTTATTTTCATACCCCCAGAATCTCCATTTTATTTAATTTACAACAAAGGTAAAGGATAAAAAAATCATTTATCCTTTTTTAACTTACATTTGATATTCATTAAAAATAATTACCTTTGTAAATCAGAAGATGGGAGAAAAAAGGGCAAAGCTATTTGTAATAAGGCTTAACGCCTAACGGGATGCTACGACGCTGGAGGATGTCCGTAACCTACCTGGTAATTTCCTTAAGTTAACGGGTAACAGAAAAGAGCAATGGGGTTGCGACTTAGATTACCCTTACAGATTGGTTTTCACTCCCAATGAGAATCCCATCCCTACCAATGTACACGGTCAGTATATCTGGTTATATATTTCAGGTGTAGAATTTATAGAAATTGTAGATTATCATTAAACAACAAAATGGCCTTGCAAAATCAATATTTCCCACAATCAAGGCCCCATCCTGGAGAAACTTTGACTGAGAAGCTGGAAGAAATGGAAATGGGACCAAAAGAGTTTGCCCTTCGTACCGACAAACCGGAAAAAACAATTATTGCCGTGATGAAAGGCAATAGCTCCATTACACCCGATATGGCAGTGCGTTTTGAAGGTGTAACGAAGATCCCTGCTCACTTTTGGATGAATCACCAAAGAAGCTATGACGAGTTTATTGTCAGAGAGAAACGTAAAGTGACTATTGAGGAAGCAGTGCCGTGGGCGAAACAGTTTCCATTGACAGAAATGATAAATAAGGATTGGCTGCCACAAGTCTCCTCCATTCAGGAAAAAACTATGGAGTTGCTGGCTTTTTTTGGTTTCTCCAATCACAAAGCCTGGGAAGAATATTACTTCAAGCAGCAACTTAAAGTAGCTTTTCGAATATCCCTCTCACAAACCCAAGAACCTTATGCTATTTCTGCATGGCTTCGTAAAGGTGAATTACAAGCCGCCGAACTGGAGACAAATGACTATTCAGAAAAGAAATTTAAAGAAATACTGTCAGCTTTAAAGTCTGTTATGGCAAAACATCCCCATGGATCCTTAATTCAGTTACAGCAAATATGCCTTGAGGCTGGTGTTAAAGTAGTTCAAACACCCTGTATCAAAAAAGCACCTATCAGCGGTTCCACCCGTTGGCTTAACGATACGCCTTTTATTCAGCTATCTGAACGCTACCCTCATAACAATAGTTTTTGGTTTACTTTCTTTCACGCAGCAGGTCATATTTTATTACATGGTAAAAAGGATATTTTTTTGGAGAATGTTGACTACTCCGATAAAGAAATGGAAAAGGAACGGGAGGCAGATGAATTTGCCAGTAAATGGACGCTGACACATGAAGAAGTAGGAAAGAAATTGACAGTTGCCCAGCCATCATTATAAGAAGGCTTTTATTTTAAACCCAAACAACGAATATCTTCTTATCCTGCCAATCGATCCATTCCGATGTCCAAGTTTTGGTATTGGCATGATCAAAAATGAGCAAGTAACCAACTTTTAGTGCCTGTCTGTTTAAATAATCCGAAAGCTGATTTAAGCCTTCCTCATGTGCTGCTTGACCTCGCCAGATTTTGAGTTCTGCGACATATTTATGATTGAAATAGGTAATTACGACGTCCAAACGGCGCTCCTCTGAAATTTGTACTTCTTTAAAATCGTAACCTGACCCATTAATAATGGGTTTTATAAATGCAAGAAAGACCAATCTGCCATTTTTCTCAAGAAAATCTCTGTCTTTTTGAGAATATTGGTCGCGCATAAATGCTTGAAATTTCAATAAAACCAACTCAATATTAAACTCAGAGTTAGGTAAACGGTACCCCTTATTTACATTATAATTTTGTAAAGATATTTTTGAACTGGTTTTCGACAGCATATAATCATAAATAACCTCCTCATAGATTTTGTTATGAACGGTTATTCCTATTCCATTTTTTAATACCCCATGCATCAAACCCAATTGGATAACAGGGTCGAAAATAGAATATTGTAAAATTTCAACTTCAATTAGTTGTCTAAAAACCAAGGCATATAGCTCGTTATTTTCTTCCAGGTTTTTAATTAAACTTTCAAAATTGGTATTACTTTCTTTTGTTATTTTCACCACACTTGCATCCACATCTTCTGCCGTCCATTGCAGATTTGTTTTGGTGAGTAAAATCTCTTCATCATATATTTTACAAAGGCTACTGACTAAAAAAGGATAACCTGAGGTGTAATAAAACAGCTTACCAGCTATTTCTTGTGTATCCATTTCAACCCCTTTATCCGCCGCATATTCGTCGAGCATTGACCTGATTTCCTCAGGTTGAAGATTCATATCCACGGTAAAAGCAGATGCAATATTCCACGGTGAATTGTACTTACTTTCCTCGTCCGGACGGAGTTTAAGTTTTAATGATTTTACGTCGTGTAGTCCAGCTAAAACGACAGAATGAAAAGTTTTAAAATCTTCTCTTGACAAAAATTTATTTCGTAGCATGGCAAGAAAGCTAACAAACAACTGATTATTGCTACTTTTATCTACTTCATCAATGAGTAGAACTATTTTTTTATCTGCTTTAATGACTAATTTCGTTATTAAGCTGGAAAGCGATTTTAAACTTTTTACTGCATTTTTCGATTCATGTAACCAGGATGCTAAAGAAGGTATTTTATATTCTGCATAGGTTGCCAAAATATCAACGAATCCTTAAGAAAATACCGCTTCTTCCTTAAATATATCGTCACCAATGCCTTCAAAACTGATATTGAAAACCATATATTCTTCCGATGTACTTAAACTTTCAGACAAATTATAAAGCATCGTCGTTTTACCATACTGCCTGGGACGATTTATAACGAAGTAATCTCCCTCTACCACCATATTATATGTCTTTCCCAGTTTCTTAGAAACATCAGCTACATAATGTTTATTGGGAATACATAAACCGGTCACATTGAATTTTTTCTTCATTAGGTAGCTTATTTCATAAAAAGCTAAAGATACATTTAAAAAAATAAGACTAACGTCCCATCCTTACCCTATTACAACACTCGTCTATATTTTAATATATTTCAAGAGGGTCCTTGAACCTCCTTTGTTAATTTGAATATAATAAAAGCCCTGAGGTAATTTGTCATCTTCTATTAGCAGTAAGTGTTGACCTTCAGAAAAAGGTTGGGATGTTAATTCTTTAATTAAAACGCCATTTGTGCTAAATATTCTCACTGAAACAAATTGGTTATTGGGCACGTAAAAGGATAAAGTGCTTTCTCCAGAACTAGGATTTGGGTAAAGAAAATCTTTTTGTGCCAATGCAATTGTTTTATCCTCTGTCGAAGTAAAAATTGGGACACTTGAACGCAATTGTACAAATCGGTTTGGAGATTCCGTCATTGCATAAATCTTACCGTCAGGCGCTTGCCGTATATCACGAAAACGCGCATACCCATTCATACTTCTTGTTGAAGACACTCTTTTATTGTCTTTCATCTTCAGCCAATGAATATGTGTGCCGGCCAATGCACCAATTAAAATATCAGCCTCATTGTTCGGTTGTCCTTTTCTGATAAATGCCATTCCACTTGGAGCTATAGATGGAACCCAATAGGTAAGAGGAAGTTCCATACCTGCAAGGGTGGTATCAGGAGTTATAGGCGTTCCATCGTAGTTGATGCCAAAGGTAACTGCGGGCCAGCCATAATTGGTGTTTGGTTTAATCAAATTGAGTTCGTCTCCACCTCTAGGGCCATGTTCATGAGCATATATTTCACCTGTTGCAGGGTGCATGGCCATACCTTGGATATTTCGATTCCCCCAGCAATAAATTTCAGGTTTTGTATTTGGAATTCCTACTAATGGATTGCTCGCCGGAACCGTTCCATCATCATTGAATCGCAATATTTTACCCAGATGGTTATTTTTATTTTGCGCATTTTCCTGTGCTCCACGGTCGCCTACCGACATGTAGAGCAGATTATTTCTGTCGAAAACGATCCGACTCCCAAAATGAGTCCCAGAGTTACGAATCGGTAATGCTCTAAACAACTCAGTGAAATTCTGAAGTTGGTTACCTACAAGCTTTCCTCTTCCTAATGCCGTTGTTTGTCCCCCACTCGCCACAACTGCATACGTAAGATAAACCAGATTATTGGTGCTAAACCCTGGATGCAAGGCAATATCCAGTAATCCCCCTTGTCCATTTTGTGAAACAACAGGTACACCACTTATCTCATTCATCGTCCCGGTAGAAATAGAATAACGATAAAGTTTCCCTTGTTTTTCTGTAAACAGTACCTCATTGTTATTGATAAATGTAAAGGCCCAGGGAGCGGCCATATTATTAATCAATACTTTTTCTTCAAACAATTCCGGAGTTTGGGAAAATCCAGTTTTTGCAATGAATACAAATGTGGCGAACATAAGTATTATACCCCATTTAATGTTGAGTATTAAGTCAGAAAAGAAGTTTATTTTTTTCATTATTTCCATTTTTGGGACTTTTCTACCTCTCAGGTTTTGAGTTATTGGAACGAATAAAAGGAGAATTATTTAATAAAAAACTCAAATTTTTAATATTTGTTTATGTACATTAAGGATATGTTGATTGTAAAATCTTTCATTTACCTCAGTCTGTATGCGAATGCTAAGGGTAAGTTGAGGGTGGAGAGGAAGATGCGGGGTTACGCATCATGCGAAGGCGTAGCTCTTATATCTGCGTAAACATTAACCGTTTACAAATGACTATTTCATTTAAACCAAAGACATACCCTTTAACCCTAAAAATTCTGTGAATCCTGATTCAAAGCTAGGTGTTGTGGGTATAATTACCTTGAAACCTATCGCGGAAAAGACGCGAGGCATCGCGTCTCTACATGGCATATTGAAACCTAATGGGATTGACCTGACGGTAACTAATGCCATTATTCTGTAAATAGGGGAATGCATCTGTATCATGAAAGAGTGAATTCCATTCGCCCCTACATGGCATATAATATTACTTCTTTGTTGTCAACGATATGTACTTCACGGCGGATACGATCTTCCCAGGTTAATTCCATCGCGCTTTTCTTTTCGAGAAACACCATATACCCTGTTTTTTGACCTAATCGGTCCAGATATCGAGCTAATTGTTGAATACCTTCTGGTTCTGACCATTTGTCATGGTGCATTTTTATCTCAATGGTTATTACCTGTGCTTTCCAAAAAATGACCAAATCTGTCCGCCCATTTCCTGCTGCCATTTCCCGTTCGATGCGCCCTCCCCCATTAATAATCCGTTGTAAAAAAGCCATCAACATCAACTGGTGTCCCGCTTCTTTATATTGATATCTGTCAATCCACGATTCTGAATTCCATCGATAAAAATCTGTGAATCCATCCAATAATTTGTCCATATTCAGTGTACCGTCGCTATTTAAATACCAACTCGTCTGGGCGATATCCTGATTGATGCCAACGGAAAATCCTTTGGTTAATATGCGCGTGATGATTTCTCTATATATCGGATTGGCGAACTGGATGGGATTCCCCGTGCTGATAATGCCCAGGTCACGGCAATATCTGATGGCATCATCCGCTCCATCAAAAACGGGAGAATCACCCGTGATGATACTCATAATAGTGAGTCATATTTGGGAATCATCTATCTTTTCCGCCAGACTGTCCAGGTGCGTTTGGCGCTGTTCGATAAGCCGCTCCTTCGCTAGTTCAATCAAGTCTAAAGTAATTTCAAGGGAATAATCGTTCGTGAGCATCTCGCTTACCACCTCATTGGCCAGTGCGTTCGTCAACCAAGGTTGTCCACCTGAATAGGCGTATAACATCTCTAAGACCTCTTCTGAAAAAACCTGCCCAGTATC
>JAIYCH010000086.1 GCA_027488135.1 Saprospiraceae bacterium
GGTAAAATGAATATTTCGGACACGACGAGTATGTTATTACCTTATCTGCGAGACGCGGATACCACCGCCATGTTGGCAAATTACCGCGTGGGTAACATGGGTAAAATGAATATTTCGGATACGACGAGCATGTTATTACCTTATCTGCGAGACGCGGATACTACTGCTTTGCTGGCGAATTACCGGACAGGAATTAATACTAAAGTAAATATTTCGGACACGACGAGCATGTTATTACCTTATCTGCGAGATGCGGATACTACTGCCATGTTGGCAAATTACCGCGCGGGTAACATAGATAAATTGAATATTTCGGACACGACGAGCATGTTATTACCTTATCTGCGAGATGCGGATACTACTGCCATGCTGGCAAATTATCGCTTGGGTAACATAGATAAATTGAATATTTCGGACACGACAAGCATGTTATTACCTTATCTGAGAAACGCGGATACCACCGCTATGCTGGCAAATTACCAGACGGGAATTAATTCGAAAGTAAATATTTCAGATACGTTAAATATGCTGGCAAATTACCGCGCGGGAATTAATGCTAAAGTAAATATTTCGGACACGATAAGCATGTTATTACCCTATTTGCGAGACGCGGATACTACTGCTATGCTGGCAAATTACCGCTTGGGTAACATAGATAAATTGAATATTTCAGACACGACGAGCATGTTATTACCTTATCTTCGAGATGCGGATACCACCGCCATGCTGGCAAATTACCGAACAGGAATTAACTCAAAAGTCGATTTAACAAATACTCAGACCGTTGCTGGAAATAAATCTTTCTCGGGAAGTACTACCATGCAGGGTTCTTTAACAGGGAATAATAGTAATACCTCAACCATTGCTGGTTTCTCCGCTAATGTTAATACCCAAACAGGAACAACCTATACTTTGGTAGCTTCTGATAATGGTAAAATAATAACATTAAACAATGCAGGAATTATCACACTAACCGTTCCATCTTTGTTCATTGGCTTTAACTGTATGGTCGTCCAATTGGGCAGTGGTCAAATCACTTTAACTGCCTCAGGTAACACCATCAGCAATAGAAGCAGTTTTACCAAAACAGCTGGACAAAATTCAATATGTACTTTGGTTCAATTAGGAGCAAGTTTATTTATAAGTGCAGGAGATATGGGATTATAAATTTTTCTGTATTTGATGGAAATTAATATAATAAAATGAAATATTTCCTGATTCCCAAATTGATGCTGATATCTAAAATCGCCATGAGTCAAATTATGTTGCCTGCTTATCAAGGGGTTGTCGCCAAAATTCCCGCTATAGTGACACCATCCTTTTCATGCGGCCCTTCAACGGTCGCGGATATTGATGGAAATATATACAATACGGTTTTAATAGGTACGCAATGTTGGATGGCATCAAACCTTAGAGTTACAAAATACAATAACGGAACTCTTATCCCTTTGGATAATTCAGGTGGTTCAGGTGGTGATGGAAGCACAGAAACCTGGACGGCAAGAACCTCTGGAGCACGTACCGTTTATGCTCACAATAATAGTAATCTAACTATATATGGATATTTATACAATTGGTATGCTGCTACAGATACTAGAAAAATTTGTCCCTCAGGTTGGGGCATTCCTATCGATGCCGAGTGGTTAACCTTGACTAATTTTATAGGAACAAATCCAGGAACTAAGCTGAAAAAAAATTCAACCTTGTGGTCAACAAACACAGGAACTGACAATTACGGCTTTTCCGCTCTCCCAGGTGGCTATCGTGATGTCGATGGTGGTTTCACCAATATTGGGGGCACCGCTTTCTTCTGGAGTGCTAATGAGAGCGAGGTGCGCCCCCCCCTAAACCGCGCCTGGAACCGCCTCATGTACAACTACAGTGGCAGTGTGGGCAGGACCAACACCTCCTACAACGATAAGTCAGTTGGTGCCTCCCTCCGTTGTCTCAGGGATTGACTATTTGTTTTTTTAACTATTTTTGGTTGAGGAAGTGCGGTTGGGCGGTCCAAGGATTTCTGAGTACACATCCTAAAAAGATGTTACTAACTAAAAATATTTTGGATTTTTTAACATGACAAATTTAACCTTAGTTGAAAAGAGTTGAAATAAATCAGGTGATTTATTTTCTAAATTCAGATTTTTATATGAAATTTTTCCTGATTCCCAAATTGATGCTGATATCTAAAATCGCCATGAGTCAAATTATGTTGCCTGCTTATCAAGGGGTTGTCTCTAAAATTCCCGCTACAGTGACTCCATCCTTTTCATGTGTACCTTCAACGGTTACGGACATTGAGGGAAATATATATAATACGGTTTTAATAAATAACCAATGCTGGATGGCGTCAAACCTAAAAGTTACAAAATACAATAACGGAACTATTATCCCTTTGGATAACTCAGGTGGTGCATCTGGTGATGGAAGTACAGAAACCTGGACAGCAAGAACCTCTGGAGCACGCACCGTTTATGCCCATAATAGCAGTAATCTTATCGCTTATGGCTATTTATACAATTGGTATGCTGCCACTGATATAAAAAAAATCTGTCCTACAGGCTGGCATGTTCCTTCCAACGCAGAATGGACAGCTTTAACTACTTTTCTTGGAGGACTAACTGTGGCTGGAGGCAAGTTGAAATCAACAGGCACAACCTATTGGACCTCACCAAACACAGGCGCAGAAAATTTAAGGGGATTCTCCGCTCTACCTGGTGGTGTTCGTTTTAAAGGCGCCGGTGGTGCTTTCGGCTATATTAGAAGCTTTGCTCGCTTTTGGAGTAGCAACGCTGGTTACTTCTATCAAATGGATTTCGACGATATTAATGTAACACAGGGTACCTGTGGCACGTCGTGTGGTCACTCCGTTCGTTGCCTCAGTGATTGACTATTTGACTATTTCGTGGTTGAGGCATGCGGGTGGGTGGCGCTCAGATTTCTGGGTACACATCCTAAAAAAAAGTTACTAACTAAGAATATTTTGGATTTTTTAACATGACAAATTTAACCTTAGTTGAAAAGGGTCAAAATAAATCAGGTGATTTATTTTCTAAATATAGATTATTATATGAAATGTTTCCTGATTCCCAAATTGATGCTGATATCTAAAATCGCAATGAGTCAAATTATACTGCCTGCTTATCAAGGGGTTGTCTCTAAAATTCCCGCTGTAGTGACTCCATCCTTTTCATGTGGCTCTTCAACGGTCTCGGACATTGATGGAAATATATACAATACGGTTTTAATAAATACGCAATGTTGGATGGCGTCAAACCTTAGAGTTTCAAAATACAATAACGGAACTACTGTACCAGAAATTACTGCCTCAAGTACATGGCCTCCAGCATCAGCAACAGGAGTTCGAACTGTTTATAATGATTTAACAATCAATTTTACAAATTACGGTTATTTATACAATTGGTATGCTATAACAGATAGCAGAAAAATTTGTCCTACTGGCTGGCACATACCTTTAGATGCAGATTGGACAGCATTGACAACTTTTCTTGGGGGGTTAGGTGTCGCTGGAGGTAAAATAAAATCAACAGGTACATCACTTTGGTTCACCCCTAATACAGGAGCAGTCAATTCAAGTGGCTTCTCCGCTCTCCCGGGTGGTTTTCGTAATAATGATGGTAGTTTTGGTGGCATTACAATTAATGCTTACTTTTGGAGTGCTACGTCGTCCGCCACTACCACCGCCTGGTTCCGCAACTTGGCCTATAACTATAGTAATATTTGGAGTTACAACAATGGCTATAAGTTGTCCTTAGGCTTCTCCGTTCGCTGCCTCAGGGATTGACTATTTGCCTATTCGTGGGCGAGGCATGCGGGTGGGAAGCGCTCAGATTTTGGTAAATACTTGATAATTTATGTTGTTGAACCGAGATATTGGTCCCTTTTATTAACAACCATAAAAAAGGTGTTGTTATGATAAAATACCCGACCAAGCAAAGTTATTTGTCTGGTCGGGTATTTCTGTCATAAAAAGAATTTACGTGCCTTGGCGAGTAATATTATTTTATTTTGGTTATCAGCTAAAAAAATAACAGGACGATGTTAAAGCTAGCTTATCAGGATATCATGGGAATTCCTGAAATAGACAAATATTAAAACCGGGGATTAAGAACCTGAACGAGACATTCGGCTTATTTTTTGAAGCCCTCGATGGACTGTTATAAAATAGCTTTTTATTGGCGGGCCTACACAATACATCAACTTCGGTAAATATAGTCAAATACGGTCAATGATTTTTAATGCAAATTAATGAGAATTTTATTTAGTTTTGTATTCAACTTAATTAAATGTCTGATAATTAGGGGGATAAAACAATAACACACAGTATCAAAAGATGAACTTGTTTTTTTAATGATTAGCTAATGGAATTATTTTATTTAAGTCTCTTTTTTTTCATAATCTATTTTTCGCTGGGTTTATGGTTAATTGTCAGAAACACCCGTATATCTACTTCGGGTAACTATTTGGGCATTTTTTTTCTATCTTTTTCTGCTGGTCCGTTAACACGATTTTTATTCGAATTAGATGTTGATACATACTATGTTCTTGGATGCATTTTTCACATGTTTTTTCAATCTTATATATTATGGTTCTATTTTTATATTCGCTCCGTCTTAGGCAATAAAATTTCAAAAGGTGATTATCTCATACCTTATCTGATTTTGTTTTGCACAACGATTTTAAACATTTATCTGGCCGTTGTTATAGCCCCATTGAAAGTAGATATTTGGCTATTGAATATTTATCCTTCTCAAATCAAGGATAGTTTTATACTAAAACTATTTAGTTTAAATTATTTATTTAAAATATTTTTATTTTTCTTAGTCGTTTTTTTATCATGGCGGTTACTAAGTGATTTTAAAAGAAAAGAAGGATTTGTAGAAAAATCTAAGGAAGACCTTTATAAGTGGTTAATCAATATATTGGGGGTATTTACCTTAAATGGTTTATTTAAGTTTTTTATATTCTGTAACGCCTTTTTTCCTGTCGTTGAACAATCGTTAATTAATCCTTTTTTTATGGTTTTCAATCAGGTTTTATTACTTTTTTTTGGATACCTGATATATAAGTTTCCTTTAATTTCCCTAGGTATTCCCATCCGTAAGAAAGTTTTTAAACCAACCCTTGATGCCATTGATAAAGATGAAAGGAACTATCTGTTTGATTCTTCAAAAATTAATCATAAACTAATTTTTTGGGAACGCCATGCTGATTCTTATTTGAATAAAAATTTTAATATTACCCAGTTAAGTAAAGAACTTGAGATAGACGAATTAGAAATTATATATTTCTTACATGAGTACAATGAAATAAGTTTCAACGACTATTTAAATTTTTTAAGGGTAACTTTTGTTGTTGAAAAACTAAAGGTCAATTACTTAGAAAATCATACCATAGCTGATTTGGCGAGGTTAGCCGGATTTAAAAGTGAGGCGAGTTTGGAAGAAATTTTTAGGAGAATTATGAATTCCAGTATTAAATCTTTTAAAAATAATGAATAAAATCTCTTTAATAGATGAGGATAATAACTTAATGGATAGAATTACGGACTTTATAGTCGGTGATAATTCGTTCTTTGTAGTATCTAAACATAATGATCTACTTTCTTTTTTTAAAAAACCACCAGCTGGAGTTGATATTATTATTACGAAATTACTTCCTGTTTATGATATAAAGAATAGCCCATATCATTCATTAAAAGATAAATTTTCCACAGCTAAAATTTTAGTAGTTACACATTTGGAATATGCCAATCGTTCTTTTGAAACATTAAAAATGGGAGCAGACGGTTTTTGTCTTAAAAGTGATACATTAAATGAACTGAAAAGTGGTTTACATAGTTTGCTTTCTTCAGGTAATTATGTTTCTAACTCCGTACTTCCATACGTTATTGATAGCATTAGAGCAAAATCAATATTTGAGAGAGAAAATGTTTTAACGCCAAAAGAAAATCAGATTGTTAAGTTTGTGTGTGAAGGTCAATCTTATAAAATGATTGCCAGTAAAACCAATCTATCGGTAGATGGTGTTCGCTATCACCTCCAACGGATATACCGTAAACTGGAAATAAATAGCAAAGTTGAATTAGTTGCTATTGCCCTTTCCTAGATTTATTCCTTACCATATATAGAATAATCACTCATTTTGTAAACTTGATTTATCCCTTTTTTAACCTCTTTAAGGGTAATGATTGATTTATCTCCTGTTTTTAAATCTTCGGAATGCATTTCAACCAACATGCCATAAGGTATATCTTTAGGAAATTTAGATTGCACACCCATATTTGCGGAATTAAAAAAGTTTTCCATACCGAATAATTCATCCCTGGTAATCCATACTTCTGATTTTCCAATCTCATTAGTAATTGTATAGCCATCGCATGAATAGCCCATGATGGTTCTTTTGCCCAATTTTTTATAACCTCTCCATTCCGTTACATTATTCCAGTCTATATTTTCCTTTTGAGTTTCTACTTGATTTGATAGGTTAAAAAGGGCAGGATCCATAGACATTACGGTGCGATATTTTTGCTCATTATCGCCCATTAAAACAACTAATGCCTTGTTTTGATAATCGGCAATCATGAACATCATTTCACCTTGATTTTTTGCGGCATCAGCTTTGTAAGTAGAACCTGTATATTTTGTGCCTTGCTTGAAATACATTTCCAACATCGTTGGGGGTTCTAATTTTCCAGATTTTGGAATAAATTTCATTTCCAACGTCGTTTTGATATCAAAGCTATACTGAGATTCAGTAGGTACGTTTGCCTGATTAAAGACTGAACTTAACTGCTTCAGTTTTGCTGTATCGATACTCGATCCATTGTAAGTAGCAGAATCGGCTCCAAAAACGGCATCCCATGCATTATCCACCGCTTTTCCAGCAGCTTTATCAACCTCTCTTTCTACTTTCTCTTCGACTTTTTGTTCAATTTTTCTTTCAATGGCTTGTTGAACCTTACTTTTTAATTTATTTAAAATTTGTGCATTACCAAAGATAGGGGCTAAAGTAATCGCGATAAAGAAGAAATAAATAACATTTTTCATTGGTGAAAAAAATTAAAAGGTGATTTTTAATTGACCTTCACTACTTTCTTTTAAAAATTTAATGAGGCCATACATATACCTTTCCTGGTCATCGTACATACACATGTGGCTTCCATTTGGACAAAGAAGAAAACTTCCGTTTTCCAAATTATTGGCCATTTTTTTCATGTAGGCAGGATCCATTGTGTCATGCGTCGCACCGATAACCAAGGTGGGCACTTTTATATGTTTTAAGTCCTCCATTCTGTTCCATTGTTCTAATTTTCCTGATAATCCAAACTCACTCGGTCCTTGCATGGTGACATAAAGGGATTGATTTGTTTGATTTAAAGATCTGGACATTGGCTCTGGCCAATTCTGAGCGGGAATGCGGCAAACGTGTTTTTCATAAAAATTGGGAATCAAGATTTCCATATATCGTGGATTTCCAAAATCATTGGCAGCCTCCAAAGCTCTGATTTCAGCTAAAACCTGCGGGTCTAATTGTGGCGCCAGAACCTCTTCGGCGTATTTATCGTAGGCAGGACAAGAGGCCATCATATTAGAAATAATGAGTCCTTTTAAATTTTGTTTGTATTTCACAGCATATTCCATGGCTAAAATACCTCCCCAGGAGTGCCCAAGCAAATAGAAATTATCTTTATCGAGTTTCAACGATTTTCTTACCGTTTCTACTTCTTCCACATATCTGGCCAGATCCCAGTAGGAGGTGTCATTGGGATTGGAGGAATGGCCCGTACCTAATTGGTCATAGTAAATAAATTCTATTCCTTCTTTAGGAAGAAAATTTTCAAAACATTCAAAATATTCGTGCGTAGCCCCAGGTCCTCCGTTCAATAAAAGGACCTTGATTTTCGGATTATTACCGACTCTTTTTGTCCACAAGCTAAAAGTATCCTCTCCTTCAATTAAGGGAATAAGTTGAATGCCTCCAGTTTGTACACCTTCACTTGTCAGTTGAAAATAAGACTGAAGGTTTTGATCAGCATTGTTTTCTGTTTGTTTTGAACAGGATATACTTAAAATAAGAAGAAATGAAACGATCAGGGACGTTGTTTTCATATTGAATGACTTAGAAAGTGAAATTTGAATAAAATTACAATGAAAAAATGAATTCATACAATTTATTTGGGCAATGATTTAAAAACCATTATTTTACTAACCTATTTTCCACTTTCTAAATTAATAAATAATGCGCATTTTTAAATGGTCAAAGTTTTTTATCCTGTTTTTTTTGTATGTTGATGTTCAAGGTCAATCCTTTATCGGATTTAATAGTAAAGCTATTGATGTCCAAAAGGAAATGGAATCACTCATTATCAACTTGCCTAAATCAGAGATTTTTAAAAAACATTTAGAAGCTTTAACCAAAGAACCTCATCTTGCTGGAACCCCGGCTAATAAAAGAGTAGCTGATTATATTTCGAAAACGATGCTAGATGCAGGTCTTCAAGTGGAAAGACCCCCTTATGATATTTATCTTCCCTTAAATGCGGGTAAAATTTCTCTTGAAATTGTTCTACCTTATCGTAAACCGCTCAATATCAAAGAAAATATTGAACAGGAAGATGCTTTTTCCACCAATCCAGCGATTAGCCATGGCTGGAATTCATTTTCAGGCAATGGCGATGTGATGGCCGAAGTGGTCTATGTAAATTATGGTACCAAAGAGGATTTTGAAAAGCTCGCATCCCTGGGTGTTTCTGTAAAAGGAAAAATAGTGCTTGCTCGTTATGGGGGTAATTTTAGAGGCTATAAAGCTAAATATGCGGAGGCTTATGGAGCTTTGGGTTGTATTATTTTTACTGATCCTGAAGATTCTGGTTATATGCGGGGATTGGTTTATCCGGAAGGAACTTTTTATAGTCCCAGCACCATTCAGAGGGGTTCTTTATTGACCCTCGATTATACAGGGGATCCTCTTACTCCTTTTGAACCTGCTTTGCCTTTGACCGGTAATAATTCAGTTAAACGATTAAAACCTGAAGATGTAAAAGATTTTCATACAATTCCAACTACGCCTATTGGGTATGAATCGGCTCAGGAAATCCTAAAATTAATGAAGGGTAAACCTGTTCCCGAAGCATGGCAAGGGGGGCTTCCTTTCACTTACCGTTTAGAAGGGGGAGCCGATTTGAAGGTTCGTCTTATGGTGGAACAACCAAAGGGTATAGTGAGAATCGAGGACGTTATTGGTACTATCGAAGGAACTGATTTTCCCGATGACTGGATTATTTTGGGTTGCCATTATGATGCCTGGGAATTTGGCGCATCCGATCCAAATAGCGGAACGGCCATGTTGTTGACTTTATCAGAAGTTTTGGGCGAAATGGCAAAAAAGGGTCTGAAACCTAAAAGAACTATTAAAATAGCTCACTGGGATGCTGAAGAGCATGGTATTTTAGGTTCTACCGAATGGGTGGAACAGTACAGGTCCGAATTGTCGAAAAATGCTGTCGCTTATTTTAACGCCGACGGGGCTTGTTCCGGTCTTTCTTTTGGTGGTTCTTCTTCTCCTTCTTTAAAATCATTGATGATTAATGCCACAAAGTCAGTGCCTTATGGTGACCTTAAAGAAACGATTTTCGAAAAATGGATGGCAGCCAGTGGTAATCCAGCCACTCCTCCCGTTGGAAACCTTGGTGGCGGTTCTGACCATTTGCCTTTTTATGCGCACATTGGTATTCCTTCCTTAAGTGCGGGAATGGGCGGCCCAACCCTTTACCATTCAGGTTATGACGACTTTCACTGGTACATGAAATTTGGAGATCCCGGGCTCGTTTCAGGGGTTACTATAACCAGATTAATGGGGGTTATGGCTTTACGCCTGGCTAATTCAACCATCCTGCCTTTAGATCCAGCTCAATATGGAAAGGATTTAAATACCCATCTCGATAATGTGCAGAAGGAAATTAAAAAGTTCTCCCCAACCTATTCTGTCTCAAAACTAAAACTGATCACCGATGAAATTACTAAAAATGGTGAACTGTTCCTTAAACTTAGAGATCAGGTTTTGCTCAAATCATTGAATTCTGCTTCTTTATTGGCCATAAATTCAAGGATTAAATGGTTGGAAAGAGCCTTTATTGACGAAAAAGGTATGGATTATGGTGCATGGTATAAATCTTTATATGCTTCTTCCGACCCATATAGTGGTTATGCTTCCTGGATGTTGCCAGGATTTTTGTATCTCGCATCAAATAAGGAAACTGAAAAAATAGCCGAATGGGAAGACAGATATGCCAAATCTTTTCAACAGTTAAATGAGGAAATTAAAGTAATAAACGAGTTGTTGAAAAAGGGGAAATAAACGGATAAATCCAATAAGAAGAGGGAAAAATGAAGCGTTTTTCCCTCTTTTTATTTATAATTCAGGGTATTTTAACGGATTTTTTTCTCTAATCAGGTGGTAAATTTTTTCAAAAACGTCTTCCGCATTGGGTTTAGAAAAATAATCTCCATCAGAACCGTAAGGTGGCCTGTGCTCTTGAGCCGTTATGGTTAATGGTGCAGCATCAAGAAAATGATAGCCGTTCTGAATTTCCAAAATTTGCTGAAGGATAAATGAAGAAGCACCACCAGGTAAATCTTCGTCCAATATAACTAAGGTATTCGTTTTTTGTAAGGAAACCTTGATCATTTGATGAATGTCAAAAGGTAACAAAGTCTGTAAATCGATGAGTTCAACAGAAATGCCATGTTTTTCTAATTCATAACTCGCAACCTCTGCAATTCTCACGCATGATCCATACGTTACTAATGTTACATCCCTTCCCTCCCTAAGTATCTCAGGAATACCTATAGGAACAGTAAATGTGCCAATATTTTGAGGCAAAGCTTCCTTTAACCGATAACCGTTTAAACATTCAATAAGGATCGCTGGGTCATCTGATTGCAACATAGTTGCATACATGCCCGCAGCCTGGGTCATGTTCCTTGGCGTTAATACGTACATTCCTCTTAAAGAACTGATTATCATTCCCATAGGAGACCCCGAATGCCATATTCCCTCTAGTCTGTGCCCACGGGTTCTAATGATGGTTGGTGCTTGCTGAAGGCCTCCTGATCGATACCTAAGGGTAGCTAAATCATCAGATAAAGGTTGTAAACCATAAATAAGATAGTCAAGATATTGAATTTCAGCTATGGTTCTTAATCCTCGCATGGACATACCTATTGCCTGACCCATAATGGTCCATTCTCTAATGCCTGTATCGAAAACCCTATCTTCTCCGTACTTTTTTTGTAAACCAGCAAACCCTTGATTTACATCGCCTATTTTTCCTACATCTTCACCAAAGGCAAATAAATCTTTATTTTTTTTCAGCGCTTTATCAAAATATATATTTAAAATCTCATGTCCTGCATGAAATACTGGCTTTTCACCATAAACTGGGGGTATAACGGGAATATTTAGCGCAGCGTGGACGGATGAACTAAATAAATCGGTATGAAATGTTTCGTTTGACCAATTTTCAATGTGAGATATCCAACCACGCAAAGGATTTAGAATAGATGGCGCGAGAGATAGAGAATTATTCCTAAGAGACTTTGCCAAATGGAGCATTTCGCCAATGGAAGGGTAGATAAGTGATTTTAGGTTTTTTAACACCGCCTCCGCGTTAGGAGTGTATTTCGCCAAATCGATGAATATATTTTCCAGCGCAGCTAATTCCTTATTAAAAGGTTCTCTTAATTTTTTCCAGGCGCTTTCTTTTTCTTTTTTAACATGAGCTTTTGCTTCTTCTTTAATTTGAATAATTTCCTGAGAAGTAGCAAACCCTTCGTTAATCATCCATTTTTCCATAGAGGCGATACAATCCATCTCCTTTTCCCAGGCTAATCTTTCTGTCGATTTATACCTTTCGTGAGAACCCGAAGTGGAATGTCCTTGTGGTTGTGTGCATTCTTGAATATGAAAAAGAGCGGGTTGATGTTCATTTCTGACTTTATCAATGCCTAGCTGATATATTTCCACCAGATGGGCGTAATCCCATGCTTTTGCCGTATAAATTTGAATACCAGGTTGATTTTCATCAGCTTGTAAACCGGCAAGCGCTTCAGAAATACTTGCTTTAGCGGTTTGCAGGGTTACAGGAACAGAAATTCCGTAACCATCATCCCACACAGAAACAGCCAAGGGAATTTGTAGAACGGCAGAGGCATTCATCGTCTCCCAAAACACTCCTTCAGAGGTCGATGCTTCGCCAATGGTAACAAAACAAACCTCATTTCCTTTGTTAGAAAATTTATTTTTATCGGAGAACGGGTTGGTTCTATATTTTTTAGAGGCAAAAGCTAAGCCCAGCGCTCTGGCCATTTGCCCCGCTGTGCATGATACATCCGCTGCAGAATTATACTGATCCATCTGATTTAGCCACTCACCATTTGAAGAATCAATCATAGGGGTAGCGAAATGACTATTCATTTGTCTTCCCTTTGAAAAAGGATCGTTATAAGTATCCGCATAAAGTTGTGCTAGAATAGACTCAGGTGTTGCTAATCCCAAAGCCAGCATTAAGGTTTGATCTCTATAGTAACCAGACCGCCAGTCTCCTTTTTTAAAGACACGCGCCAATGCTACCTGAGGAACTTCTTTACCATCGGCTGAAACACCAAATTTTGCTTTACCAGTAAGAACTTCTTTCCGTATTAATACACTTAATTCTCTGCTAATGCAGCAAATTCTAAAATCTGATAAGACCGTTTCTTTAGTATGTTCGGTATTTATCATATTTTCTTGCATAGAAAACTTATCAACCATAGCAAAGTGCTTATTTATTAGAGATTATAATGCTTTACTTATTAAGTGGTTAACTTCATTGATAATCTGCAGGAGTTATCTCGATTGATTATTTGTGTCAAATATAGGTCTTTATTAGAACAAACTACTTCTTTCAACACAACTATTCATTCAGTTATTAACTATCCATTAACCTTAGAGAAAGCTAAAAGTTTGATTTTTCACCCATTTTCATTTATTTTTGTATTTTATTTTTAATTCATTTCAAAAAGTATTACGATGAAGCAGTTTGCGTTTATGTTAACACTTAGTCTTATAAGTGTGTTTTCACTTCAGGCACAGTCCTCTCCAGCTAAATCTGATGATGGAGCTAAAATTACTTTCGATAAAGAGGTTGTAGATTATGGTACCATCAAACAAGGTGCTGATCCGTTACGTACTTTCAAGTTCAAAAATACGGGTGCAGGTCCTTTAGTGATTACTTCAGCAACGGGAAGTTGTGGTTGTACCGTGCCTACTTATCCTCAAGAGCCAATTTTACCAGGTTCTTCTGCTGAAATTAAAGTTAAATATGATACGCAGCGTATTGGTGCTTTTACCAAAACGGTAACCATCGTTACAAACGAAAAGACTAATAATACGCATACGTTAACTATAAAAGGTACAGTTGAAATGACTACTGAAAAGGAAGGTCTGCCAACGAAAGATTCTGGCGTTTTCAATAACGGAAAGAATTAATACTTTTTAATTCGTTGTTAAAAGGGGTATGGGTTTTCTCATACCCCTTTTTCTTTGGGTACCCTTTCTTGTAACTTATTCCAAAATAAAGGGATTATTCTCGAAATAAATCCTCCAGGCGCATTTTGTAAAATGGTTATCCCTATTTTTCTTTCAGGGTCTAATGCAATTTCAGATCGGTATTGATTTACATTTCCACCGTGATAATATAAGGTGTTCTGTTTGAATTCTAATATTCTCCAGCCAAAGCCGTAACTAGCTTTTTGTAATTTTCCTTCCCATGCGAAAAAGTTTGACTCGCAGGTGCACATGTTTATTTGTGGTTTGAAAATCTCATTCATCGTACTGTCTGAAACAATTAATGTGCTCTTTGTTTGTAGCATTTGCATCCATTTTCCCATGTCTGTTATACTTGCATTGACGCCTGCGGCCGGGCCAACGGAGTAGTAACGTGGAGATAAGTTAGATCGCACGTATCCTCTTCTGTTTCTGGTATGAGGAAAGGCAATGCTGGAGCTGTTCATTATGCCAGAATATGAACCAGAACTCGTATTCATTCCCGCAGGGTCAAATATCCACTCTTGAAGTAGCTGACTGTAACTTCTTTTAGTAACAGATTCAACTACATTAGCCAAAAGACCATAAGTGACATTTTGATAATCATAGTAGCTTCCAGGGGAATGCCTTAAAGGTACTTCTTTTAACTTCTGTATTATGAGGTTAATGTCTTGTTCCTGATCAAGCAAATTTGAGAATGTATGTCGTGGTAAACCCGTTGTATGGCTTAGTAAATGTCTGAGGGTAAGATTTTCTGTAGCGGAATTACTATGTAGTTGGAAATTTGGAAGATATTTTTTTACCGGATCATCCCAATGGATAAACCCACGATCCACTAATTTCCCTACAATAAAGGGGGCAAATCCTTTAGATACGGAGGCAAGTCGAAATACAGAAAGGGTGTCTAATTTCTTTCTGGTGTTTAAATCACTGTAGCCCCAAACCCTGTTTTCTATGACTTCTCCATCCTTAACAATAGAAATAGCCATGCCTGGTACCTGATTTAAATCAAATAAGGAATCTATAGATACTAAAAATTCATCAACCAATAGATTAAATGCAGAATCAACTTGGGCTTTTGTAGGGTTTACAGAAGAATAAGTGTTTTTTGAAAAAAATGGAATAAACCCGGTAACCTTATTAAATGGAATTAATAAGACGACGCCGATAACCAAAAATCCCATTCCGGCAATGAATTTTGTCATGATTTAAATAATTATATATTTGCAAGTATAGTAAACTTCCGTAATATGGTCAATATTGCGGATAAGTTTTAGTAGAAATGAAATTAATTGAATGCATCTTGTTATTTTTACAAAATGAATTTCTCTTCTAAACTTCTTGAAAATGCCGTTAAGGCTTTGTCAACTTTACCTGGAATAGGTAAAAAAACAGCGCTTCGTTTGGCTCTTCACCTTATTAATCAACCTGAAGATCAGGTGGATAGCTTTTCTCGTGCCATTATTTCTATGAAAAAAGACATAAAACATTGCCAGGTTTGTTTCAATCTGTCCGATGATGTTATCTGCAGTATCTGCAGGGATCCATCGAGAGTGAAAAAACTAATCTGTGTCGTGGAGTCTGTTCGGGATGTAATGGCTATTGAGGATACTAACCAATTTAGGGGTACTTATCATGTTCTTGGTGGTATTATTTCTCCATTGGAGGGCATTGGGCCGTCAGCCCTCAATATTGATGGTCTAATAAGTAGGGTGGCAAACAATGAGGTGGAGGAAATTATTATGGCTATTAGCCCCACCATTGAAGGCGAAACTACCTTGTTTTATTTATCCAAACAATTACAATCTTCTCAGGTGAAGATTTCTACTATTGCCAGAGGCGTTGCTTTTGGCGGCGAACTGGAATATGCTGATGAACTTACCTTAGGCCGTTCTATCATTTCCAGGGTTCCTTATTCATCTATTTCAGAAGATTAAAATGAACGACACCCCCTTTGCTCATTCTATTTCTATTGTTATTGTAAATTATAATGTTCGGTTTTTTTTAGAACAAGCCTTACGATCTGTTTTTAAGGCTACAGCTAATCTGTCCGTTCAAGTCTGGGTGGTTGATAATGCTTCTTCTGATGATTCCATTGACATGGTTAAACAGAAATTTCCAACGGTTCAAATTATTGAAAATAAAGACAACGTGGGTTTCGCACGGGCAAATAATATGGCTTTAAGGCAATCAAATGCCGATTATGTCCTGCTGTTAAACCCAGATACCTTATTGGAAGAATCGTCCCTCAGTAAATGCTTTCATTTTATGGAAAACAACCCGGAGGCGGGTGCTTTAGGGGTTAGAATGATAGATGGTACGGGGAATTTTCTCCCTGAATCAAAAAGGGGTATTCCAACGCCATGGGTGGCATTTTGTAAAACTTTTGGACTCTCCGCGCTCTTTCCTTCTTCTAAACACTTCAATACCTATCATCTGGGATTTCTTTCAGAGTTTGAAACGGCGGAAGCTCCGGTGCTTTCCGGTGCTTTTATGTTTATCAGATTGGAGGCATTGCTAAAAGCTGGTTTGTTAGATGAAGATTTTTTTATGTATGGCGAGGATATTGATCTCTCCGTTAGAATTTTACAGGCCGGGTTTAAGAATTATTATTTCCCAGAAACGAACATTATTCATTACAAAGGGGAAAGTACAAGGAAAGGGACCGTAAACTATGTCAGGATTTTTTACCAGGCTATGATTCTTTTTGCCGAAAAACACTTCGCAGGTAAAAATAGAAGATTATATGTTTTTTTGCTTCATACAGCCATTTATTTAAGAGCTTCAGGTACGCTTGTAGGTAGTTTCTTTAAAAAAACAGGTCTTCCTATACTGGATGGTCTGTTAACTTATCTGGGTTTAGTAATGCTCCAATTTTATTGGGGTTGGTACCGTTTCTCTGACGAAAATTACTACGATGAACGTTTTTTCTACGTAAATGCTCCTCTTTATGTTGTCATTTGGATTACCATGCTATTTTTTAGTGGTGCCTACGACAAAAAAATAAGTCCAAAATCAATTCTTTCCAGTCTTTTAATAGGAAGTTTGATTATTGCAGCTATTTATGGATTCTTCGAACCAGCTTATAGAAATTCCCGCGCTTTGATTGTTTTAGGTACTTTATGGAGCGCTCTTTCTATTGTAGGAAGCAGATTTTTGCTATTTTCCCATTTCCGACGGGACTTTTTCAAACAGGGTAAAAAGCGATTTTTAATTGTTGGGTCTTTAAATGAAGGTCTGCGCACCCAAAAATTATTAGATGCTATAGGCTTTAACGCTTACTCCCTGGGTATCGTTTCACCCTCTGCTGTAGATACCATTTCGTCTCAGTTCCTCGGTAATATAAATGACTTAGACGATATCTGCCGTATTAATCAAATCGATGATATTATTTTTTGCTCCAAAGATGTAACCTCTACTCAAATCATGTATTGGATGAGCAAGATGGGCGGTAAGTATCAATTTCGTATTATGCAGGAATCAAATGGCAGTATTATTAGTTCCTATTCTAAAAATGATCCGGGAGAATTATTTACATACCGTATTCATTTAAATCTTGCCGATGCTCGTTTTCTAAAGCAAAAAAGATTATTCGACGTCATTATATGTCTTGTTTATATACTATTGATTCCTTTTTTTAGCTTATTTCAATATAGAAATATACACCGAAGAATGACGCAATGGTTAGCTGTGTTGAGAGGTGAACTTACCTGGATAGGATATGGAAAAGAAACATCGCAAGACGAAAAGGATAATCTACCATCCATTCCTGAAGGCGTTCTAACGCTGTCAGAAATATCGTACGCTGTTACTAAGGAAAACCCTTCGAAGGAAAAGGTGCTGGGAGAAAATATTATTTACGCCCGACATTATACATTTAATGCGGACGTAAATAAATTGATTCAATATGTTTTTAGCCGTTTTAAGTGATATTCGGCGAATAGGAATGGAATTATTGAGAAAGAAGTTGTTCTCCTCCTGCAGCTGCTCCTCCGCCAGCAAGAACCGCGGCAACGATGCAAAGTACAAAAACCAAAGCAGCTAAAATAATCGTTGCTTTTTCAATAAAATCAGCAGATTTAGCAGCGCCAAATAGTTGATTTGCCTGTGCACCACCAAAAGTAGCATCAACGCCACCCCCTTTTGGATTCTGGATTAAAATAACAACCATTAACAAAAGGCTGACAAATGCAATAAGAATAGTTATAAAGGTCATGCTAAATATTTTTTAAGTTTTCTATTTCGGCTACAAATAACGCACTTTTTTTAGGAAATATCAAAATTAATCGCTCATAAACTTCAATAGCTTTGTCTATTTGATTTTGTTGTACTAAAATTTTGGCATACGTCTCGCTCACTGGCATTGAATTTTCTTGTATGCTGCGCTCTGCTTGTACCGAGGCTTCTTGTGCAGAATGCCTAAAATGATTTATGGAAACTGGAAGATGTTCAGGGGGACTTTTTTTACTTCTAGGTATGTTTTTTTTTGCAAAGGGTGTTCCGACGGATTCGTTCCATGACGAAAATAAATCTTTCGATGCAGGAAGTACCACATCTTCCTCTTGTTGTTGTAATTGAGAATAGGGTAGTAGCGGCGATGTTTTTAGAGGAATAGCCGCGTCTGTTTTATTGTTTTCCGAAAAGGACTGCATCAAGTCAAATTTTTTTGATAAATGTTTTCGGTCCATGCTATAAAGGGCAGCTGTTTGTAAATTCTTTTCATTTTCTAAATGATTTTCAAGCTGGCTTTTTTCCCATAGCATTTGCCTTATATTGGCGGAGTAGGGAAAATCATGCGTCAACGTCTTAAGTTCCTGGTAGGAAACCATTCTTAATCGAAGGGGATTTTCAATACACGCGATGAATAAATCGATATTCATTATCAGTTCGTTTTCAGTAATATGCAAAATTATGCATTAATTTTCAAATGAATCAGATAAATAATTTACCAGGTTTGAAAGGGCTTGTTTTCTATGGCTGATTTTATTTTTCTGACTTTCTTCCATTTCACCTAATGTTAATCTGGAACCATTAGGTCTAAATATGGCGTCATATCCGAATCCGCTGTTTCCAAGGGGTTCAAGGCTGATTTCGCCCTCCAGGATGCCCTCAAAATAGGTTACTTTTCCGTTTTCATACAATGCAATGACCGTTCGAAAGCGCGCACGCCTATCTGTAAATCCTTCAAGTAATTGCAGTAACTTTTTTTTATTCGCTTCATCGTTCCTTTCCGGACCAGCAAATCGGGCTGAAAAAACACCAGGTTGTAAATCAAGGGCATAAACCTCAAGCCCTGTGTCTTCTGCAAAACAATTCAAATTAAATTTTTCTGCAACGAAAGAAGCTTTTTGGCAGGCGTTTTCGTGAAGGGTAAAAAAATCTTCAGGAAGTTCCTCCTCATTGTCTAAAGCGGGCGGCGATGAAACATCATAAGTATCATGTAAGATCTCTATGGCTTCTTTTAGTTTATTTTTATTCTGTGTAGCAAATAATAATTTTTTCAAAGGCTTTATTTTTAAGCAATGACTAATCTTTTTTTAAAATATTTAAAGCAGTCCATAATGCTGCGGCTTTAGGTCTGGTTGTTTTGTTTCTTTCTTCAAAAATATCTCCTAATGGGTCAGCCCATAGCCATTTACAACCCAAAAATGGAAAAACGGTGTAGGGTGGTATTTGAATATTCAAACTCAACAAATCAGGCTGGATGCCAAACAGTAAAATCTTTCTCGTCGCCGTATGTAGTAAAAAATGACTTAAATTGATTTTAGTACCAAGGGGTAAATTCAGGTAGTGCGTATCATTGTCCATTTGCGTACCCAAGGCCGTTAAAATCTTTTGTAAATAAGGTGTTAGCTCCTTTTCTTCCTCTTCAGGACAGGAGAAAATAATTAAAAATTGTTCTTTGTTTAAGCCTTTAACTATTTTATCAACTAACTCATTGTCAGGAAATTGATACACATCAAAATCAAAAAACTGGGTAGGAATGGCGTTTTTAGGGAACATCTTATTTCTGTTACAAACAAATTTTCGTAATTTAGCAAAAAAAACAACAACATGTCAACTGCCATAAAGGTACAACGAATTGATGCTACCAAAATACATAACATTGATTTTTCTAACTTAACTTTTGGTGCTAGTTTTTCAGATCATGTTTTTATAGCTGATTATAAAAATGGAGAATGGAATAACTTTAGAATTGAGCCATTTGGGACTATTTCTATTTCCCCTTCCGCTATGGCACTTCATTACGGACAGGCTATTTTCGAGGGTATGAAAGCAACCAAAGCGCTTGACGGAAAACCCTATTTGTTCCGGCCGGAACAACATGCAAAAAGATTAAACAGGTCGGCCGAAAGATTGTGTATGCCTTCCTTACCTGAACAGGTTTTTATCGATGGTTTGCAGGCTTTAATTTCTTTAGACCAGGAATGGATCCCTACTATTCAAGGGAGTTCGCTTTATATCAGACCTTTTATGTTTGCAACAGATCCCTTTTTAGGGGTAAGACCTGCAAATGAATATACATTCATGATTATTACCTGTCCCGTTGGTCCTTATTATGCTAATCCAGTTAAATTATTGGCCGAAACAACTTATGTTCGCGCAGTGAAGGGCGGTACAGGAGAGGCAAAGGCAGCGGGCAACTATGCAGGCAGCCTTTTACCAACTAAATTAGCGCAGGAAAAGGGTTATGATCAGGTTATGTGGTTAGATGGTGTCCATTTTGAAGAAATTCAGGAGGTTGGTACCATGAATTTAATGTTCGTTATTAACGGCAAAGTAATCACGCCAAAAACAGATGGGGAGATTTTAAAAGGAATAACCAGAGATACAATTTTACATATTTTGGCTTATATGAATATCCCTCACGAGGAGCGGGTGATTACTATATCGGAAGTGTTAAAGGCCAAGGCTAATGGATCGCTAGAAGAAATATTTGGTGTCGGTACTGCGGCTTTAGTTGTACCTGTTAAGGAGTTGACCTACAAAGATGAAACCATTCTCGTCGAAACGCCAACAGCTGCCTCTATTGGGTCTATTTTGAAAAAAGAAATCGAAGATCTAAGAGCAGGGTCTGTGGCTGATAAAAATGGTTGGCTGGTACCTGTAGTTGGCATTGATGTTGTTTAGTGGAGTGTTACGAAGATGGCGGGGCTATGCCCCTGTGGTCTGACTAATTTTTTTTCATGCCTGACCCCTTTGGGGTCACATGTCTATTGCGATTATTATGCCCCTGGCGGCACAATTTCCCCAATATAAAAACAGAGGCTATCTTTTTAGACAGCCCCTTTTTTTTAGTATTTTGTTTCCTTCGGTTTGTTTTGAAGTATTTTCTCGATGGAATGATTGACTTCTGCCGTCATCTTTGGTATTAAATCTATGGAAGATAGTGTTTCTTTTAGTTGAACTACTTTTGAAGCGCCTAAAATAGCAGTGCTCACATTTTTATTCTGGATACACCAGGCTACGGCTAATTTGGCTAAGGAAGTATTTAACTCAAGCGCCAAAGTATTTAATCCGCGAATTTTATCTAGTTTTTCCTGTGTTAAACTCCTGGTCTTTAACCATTCTTCCCCTGGTAAATCCATACGCGTACCAGCCGGAATTTCCTTTAAATACTTGTCAGTCAATGTACCAGACGCAAGAGGGGACCAAATAGTTGTCCCTAGTCCAACGGTGGTATAAATAAGTTTATATTCCTCTTCCACTCTGTCACGGTGAAACATATTGTAGTGAGGTTGTTCCATAGTTGGTCCAATCAAACGATATTCTTTGGCTATCATGTGAGCAGCCATTAATTCTTGAGCTGACCACTGAGATGTTCCCCAATAAAGTATTTTACCTTGCTGTATGAGTTGATTCATGCTCCACACAATCTCCTCCATGGGCGTATTTTTGTCCGGTCTATGACAAAAGTATAAGTCAAGATAATCAAGTTGCAATCTTTTTAATGCGGCATGACAAGCCTCAAAAATATGCTTTCTACTCAATCCAGTTTGATTAGGACCCTTTGGACCGCACCCAAAAAACACCTTACTTGAGACAATATATGATGTTCGGTCCCAAGCCATTTTTTTGAGAATATTCCCCATAACTATCTCTGACTTCCCATCCGCATACCCCTCAGCATTATCAAAAAAATTGACCCCTTGATCGTACGCTACCATCATAAGTTCTTCGGCAAGTTCATCTGAAATTTGATTACCGAAAGTGAGCCAAGAACCAAAAGATAACAAACTTACTTGCAAGCCAGAATGGCCTAATCTTCTATATTCCATATTATTTATTTTAAAAAGTGTAAACAAATTGAAGGCCGGGCATTTTTACCTTTATACTCAAATCATCACTTATGTCAAAATTCTGTAAGTGAGCATCCACAAATGCTTCTATAGCAACAATACCATAAACTACCACTACGCCAATATAGCTTGTTTGGGTATTTTTATCATATTTATTTCTCAAATTTCTAAGGGCTTCGGCGCTGTTTATTTTTCCAGTAAACTCATGCGGTTTTTTGGCTAATTCTAATTCTAGGGCTGTTTTAAATCTTTTATATCGGGATTGGTTGATTTGCAGATAGGCGATAGAGCCACCAATAGCGGCATAAACAAAAGGCGTTTTCCACCAATTTCCATTATAAATTTGACCAGATCCTGGAAGAATAAGAGAATAAAGAGCTGATTTTTTGGGATTTGGTGGTGCTTTTATTTTTACAGTATCAAGGCGTGAGCTATCACTAATTATGGGAATATCTACAGCCAACGGCGTAACAAGCAAGGTATCTTGAGCATGCAAAAAACCAAAAGGGGCGAAAAAAATGAAAACCAGGCTAAAAAACCAGTTAATCTTCAATTTTTTCCAAAAGATTATTGAGATCATTGACATTTTGAAAAGGTATAATTATCTGCCCTTTGCCATCCTCTCTAAGTTTGAGTTGAAGTTTACCATTTCCAAAAAACGCCCGAAATTGCTTTTGAATAAAATCGTAATCGATAGGTAATGGCAGCTCCATTTTTTTAGGCTCAGCTTGTTGAAACTGCTGAATTAGTTTTTCAAGAGTCCTAACAGAAAGATCCTCCGATAAGGTTTGTCGAAATAATGTGGACTGCCAGGCAAAATCTTCAACACCAGCTAAGGCTTTAGCATGCCCCATGGTCAGTTTTTTATCTTTGATTGCCTGTTGTATTTCGGGAGAAAGGCGCAGTAATCTCAAATAATTTGTAATAGTACTTCTACTTTTTGTTTTTCCCGTTCTTTCCGCTAACTGTTCGTCAGTTAAGCTGCATTCTTCCTTTAAACGTTGGAAGGAAATAGCTATTTCAATGGCATTTAAATCTTCGCGTTGTATATTTTCAATCAGAGCCATTTCCAGTAAAGCCTGGTCATTAGCCATTCTGATGTAAGCGGGCACCTCTAAAATCCCTGCCAGTTTAGACGCTCTAAGTCTTCTTTCTCCGGAAATTAACTGGTAAGCATTTGAATGTAACCTTCTTACGGTAATGGGTTGTATCAAGCCATGAATTCTTATAGAATCTGCCAATTCCTCTAAGGAAGACAAATCAAAATCGTGCCTGGGTTGGAATGGATTAACTTCAATCTGATCCAATGGAATCATCGCTATGGAATGAGATAACTCTTTGACCACAGAAACCGGATCTTTCTGCACCTCATTATCAATATTTGTCAGTAAAGCACGGATGCCTAAACCTAATTCCTGTTTATGAAACAATTTTTTTGCCATGCTATTTCCTATTCCAGTTAGTATATCCTTTTAATATTAAATCAAACGGGCATATTCTCTGCGATTTGTGAATCTTTGTTTCTTGTGAGAAATTCTTGTGCTAAGTTTAGATAGTTTATAGCACCCTTACAAGTGGCATCCATTAATACCACAGGGGTATGCATATTTGGTGCTTCACCTATTTTAGCATTTCTGTGAATAATAGTTTGATAGACTTGCTGGGGAAAAATATCTCTGACCTCCGCAATGACAACATTGGCCAATCGTAAACGAGCATCATACATGGTGAGAACAATGCCTTCAATAGATAGTTTTGGATTTAAATTCTTTTTAACTAATTGTATGGTTTCTTGTAATTTAGCCAATCCCTCCAGGGCAAAAAATTCGCATTGTACGGGAATTAACACAGTATCTGCAGCGCATAAGGCATTCACCGTTACGATACCCAAAGACGGTAAACAATCTATAATTATATAATCATAATCAGGACGAAGTTTTTCAACGACGGCTTGCATATAATATTCCCTGTTGGGTTGATTGACTAACTCTATTTCTGCACCTACCAAGCTGATAGAAGATGGTAAAATGTGAAGATTAGGCGTATCTGTTTCAAAAATAGTTTCATACGGATCCACGCCATTAAGAAGACAGTCGTAGATACTTAAAGTCACATCTGAGGAAAGTACGCCTACGCCACTCGAAGAATTCGCCTGGGGATCTGCGTCTATCAACAGTACTTTTTTGTCTAGAATAGCTAAACTCGCAGCCAGATTTATAGCTGTTGTTGTTTTACCAACACCACCTTTTTGGTTAGCAATCGCCACTATTTTTCCCATTATTACTCGAGTATTCCTTGGGTATTTAAAAATAAAACCTGAATATTATGCAAAGATAACAATAATTAAACAGAGAAAATATAGTTTAATAACAATATTAATGAACGGGAACCCTACTTAGCATTCTTGCCTGAATACCTTTAGCTGACCTCAGCTCATGTAAATCTTGAAGATAAGGTCTCCATGTTGGAAATTCTGCCGACATTAATTTTATGGCTGTTTCTGCATCATTGGGGTTCATGAAGTCTTCAAATAACTGTTCTACACTATTTTTTACCTGTGGGTATTCCGTAATGCGATAATCAGTTGATTTTGACATTTTTGCCGCTACTTTTATTGCATCCTGAAGATTTCCAATTTTATCTACTAAGCCAATAGGTATTGCATCTGATCCACTCCAGACTCTGCCTTGTGCTATGGCATCCACCGCATTTCGCGATAGCTTACGTCCATCACTTACTCTTTTAAGGAAGGTTTCATACATGAAATCAACTTGTTTTTGCATAATTCTACCTTCATCTTCTCCAATATCGAAAAACACATTTAATCCTTGTGAATATTTTCCTGTTTTAACCGTATCAAAAGTAACGCCTACCTTATCTTCCAATAAGCCACCTACACTGGGGATAATTCTGAATACACCAATGGAACCTGTTACGGTATTTTCCTCAGCCAGAATGCTGTCTGCCAAACAGGCAATATAATAGCCTCCTGATGCGGCATAATTACC
>JAIYCH010000008.1 GCA_027488135.1 Saprospiraceae bacterium
AAAAGGAATGATAACCGATACTTTCATCAAACTAAAATCTACCTAAATGATAACTAGTTGGTCCAAAGATATATATGATTGCTCTTTGCCATTGGTAATCTTGTACGAAAATGAACTTGAACAAAGCTTCTGGTATCCTTCTTACAAATAAACCAACAAATGAGAATACTAACAATTTGAACCTTACTAAAACAGGAATATCACAGTCAAATCGGTGACCTCTTCCCAATGCAAAATTTAATTTAATCATATTTAAGGTGGTTAACCTATATTCATGAACGAAATGCCATATTTTCAAATCCGGATCAAACCCAATGTTACCCCCTGCATTAGCCATCCTATATTGTAATTCCGTTTCTTCAGCATAACCAAATTGCTTGCCTTTCATCCCAAAATCATGGGAGAAACCATTCAATTTCATCAAAAAGGATTTCCTGTAAAGTACCACACATCCATGTGGAATATAATAGGGACATTCAGAAAGTGCGGTTGAAAATAATTTATTTGTGCCATAATTCTCCGAAACCCATTTAGGTTTACCATTTTTATATTTGGCATAATACATACCTCCGATGCAATCAAAAGTATTTAATTGAATTAGATCCTTAACCCTATCCAATAGAGAATCAAAAGCAATAGCATCGTCATCCAGATAAAGCACCCAATCACCTTTAGCCTCTATGTAACCTCTGTTTCTGGCATTACTAAGACCTTTATTTTTTTCAAATAGGTATTGAATGTTAATATCTAAAGACTTGAAATGATTAACCTTTTCTTGAATTTTAATATCTCCAAAATTATCCACTATTAAAATTTCAACACCACTAATTAATTGTTTTACAATAGATTGAATGCAATCCATAAGAAAATCAGGACGATTATAAGTACAAACAATGATAGATAAAAAGGGATGATTCATCAAAGTCATTAAATTAAAATTATGGCTTGAAAATAATGCTAAATAAACTATTTTACATCTATTTTACATAAAACAAAGCGATGAGGCAATTTTGGGAATATATTAAAGGCATATCACTATCAAATTGGTTATTTATAGCTGCTTTCTCAGGACTCATTTTTGGATTAATATATCCCGAATTAACCCAATATTTCAAATTCATCAATGATATATTCCTCCGGCTCATTAAAGCGGTTATTGCACCCATCCTTTTTAGTGTACTCATCAGAGCCTTAGGAAATGCGGAAAGTGCAAATGATCTGGGTAGATTGGGATGGAAATCGCTTTTATGTTTTGAAGTTTGGAGTACGCTGGCTCTACTGATTGGCTGGTTCACATCGCTTCTGTTCAAATCTGGTATTGGCATAGATTTAGAGATTCAAGAGACTGTTAATCAATCAACTATGACTTTAAATGATTTGCTAGTCAACGCCTTTCCAACCAGTATTATCGATGCCATGGCCAGGGGTGATATCTTACAAATAGTCATTTTCTCTTTTATTTTCGGAGTAGCCGCCTTATCCGTGGGGGAAAAAGCAAAACCCGTTTTACAATTTACAGATTCCCTCGCGGAAATTGCTTTTAAATTTACCCAATTTATTTTTTTTCTGGCACCCCCGGCGGTATTTGCTGCTATGGCCATTACCGCATCCAGTGGACCTGAAACCTTAACAGGACTGGCCTCTTTTATTTTCAGTGCCTGGATAGCCCAATTATTCTTTCTGATTATCGTACTTTTTGGAAGTTTGATTGTTTTCAACATACCATTAAAACGTTTTATCTATCTTATTAAAGAACCGTTTTTAATTGCCTTTGCTACTACCTCTAGCGCCGCCGCTTTGCCCCAGACTTTAACAAATCTGGAAAAATATGGCATTCCCAAAAAGCTGATTGGTATCGTGGCGCCGCTGAGTCTAAGCTTAAATCTGAATGGAAGCACTTTATATTTGGGCATGGCAACCCTTTTTGTCGCCCAGGCAGCTAACATCCCATTATCCTTTGATCAACAGATTTTAATCCTTCTCATACTAAAAGTTACAAGCAAAGGAGTAGCTGGTATTCCCCGAGCAAATTTTGTCGTTCTGGCTGCCTTATTTCCCACTTTCGGGTTACCAACAGAAGCGCTTGGCCTTTTGCTAGGAATAGATGTACTCATTGATCCTGTTCGAACCAGTGTCAATGTAATCAGTCATTGTGCAGCTCCCGCAGTAATTGCAAAATGGGAAGGATTTGTAATACCCAAATGAACTTATTATGCCTAACTACCAATTACTAAAAGCTAATAAGCAATAACTAATAACATTTTCCTAACTTTACTTTATTTTAGCTACTCAACTACCTACAACATGAAAAAAAATATTTTGAGTTTTCTTCTTCTCGTCCTTTTCATAAGTTTAGCATCAAATAATACTTATAGCCAGGACCAGGGAGGAATGATTGATAAGTTCCGTCAAATATATTCGGAACTACCAACCCCAAATACTTACCGTACAGGTGGAGGAGCACCTGGACACCAATATTGGCAGCAAAAGGCCGATTATAATATGCAAATTCGTCTTGACGATGAAAAGCAACGAATTTATGGGGAAGAAACCATTTCCTATACCAATAATTCCCCCGATCATCTGGAATATCTTTGGCTTCAAATGGATCAGAACCAACAGTCAAAAACATCAGATTCTTACTCAACAGCACCCTCAACCATGAAAGAGGGCATGACGCTAAATCAGATGCAAGATCTGGAACCATGGTTTGATGGTGGATTTAAACTTGATTTTGTAAAAGATGCGCTGGGAAAAGACATTCCTTATTCCGTAGTAAAAACCATGATGAGGGTTGATCCTCCAAGGCCCGTTAAACCCGGAGAAACTTACGTATTTAAAATCAAATGGTGGTATAATATAAATGATCGCATCAGATTGGGCGGCAGATCAGGATATGAATATTTTCAAAAAGATAATAATTACCTCTATACCATCGCCCAGTTTTTCCCAAGGATGTGTGTCTATGACGATATAGAGGGCTGGCAAAACAAACAATTTTTAGGCGCTGGTGAATTTACCCTTGCTTTTGGTAATTATACCGTTAGCCTTACCGTACCTTCCGATCACGTAGTTGCCGCAACAGGCGTTTTAACAAACCCTAAAGAAGTGCTCTCAAAGGATCAGTTTACACGTTTTGAAAAAGCTAAATTAGAGCGGGTAAACCCCATGGCCATTGTTACAGAAACAGAAGCCAGAGCGGCCGAATTGACCAAAGCAAAAACAGAGAAAACATGGGTTTTTCAAGCTAATAATGTGCGCGACTTTGCCTTTGCTTCCTCCAGGAAATTTATCTGGGATGCCATGGGCGTAGCTCAGAAAAATGGTACCGTGGTTATGGCTATGTCCGCTTATCCAAAAGAAGGAAACCCACTTTGGTCTCAATACTCGACAAAAGCTGTAGCTCACACGCTAAAATGGTACACTCATTATACTTTTGATTACCCATATCCTGTTGCCTGGTCTATTCATACCAATAATATTGGCATGGAATACCCCATGATTTGCTTTAATGGAGGAAGACCTGACGAGGATGGAACTTATTCTGAAAGGGTAAAATATGGAATGATAAGTGTCATCATTCACGAAGTGGGCCACAATTACTTTCCAATGATTGTCAATTCCGACGAAAGACAATGGACCTGGATGGATGAAGGGCTAAATTCCTTTTTACAATATTTGGCAGAACAACAATGGGAAAGGGATTATCCCTCAAGAAGAGGGCCTGCCTCCAATATAGTGGATTATATGAATGGTGATATCAACCAGATAAGACCCATAATGACCAATTCTGAATCTGTCTTTCAATTGGGTAATAATGCTTATGGTAAACCTGCAACGGCACTTAATATACTAAGAGAAACGGTCCTCGGAAGAGAATTGTTTGATTACGCTTTCAAGATGTATTCTACCCGCTGGATGTTTAAACACCCGGCACCTGCCGATTTTTTTAGAACACTTGAAGATGCATCAGGCATTGATCTCGATTGGTTCTGGCATGGCTGGTTCTTTACCATCGATAAAGTTGATATTGGCCTGGACAAAGTTTCCTGGTATAAAATAAATTCAAAAAACCCTGAAGTAGAGTTTCCGTACCAAAAGGATTTGGCAGAAAGTAAAAGGAATATTTCAAGTTTGAGAAATGAAAAGGAAATTGTAAAAACACAAGATGAAATAGACCCAAGTCTTAAAGATTTTTATTCAACTTACGACCCTTTCAACGTTACTCCTTTATCCATCAGTGAAAGGGATAAGTCAATGAAAAATATGTCTGAAGCCGAAAAAAGTGTATTGTCAAATAATAAAAATTACTACGAAATAACTTTTTCGAATAAAGGTGGTCTGGTAATGCCGCTTATCTTACTTTTTGAATATACCGATGGGACAAAGGAAGAATTCAGGGTGCCTGCTGAAATATGGAGAAAAGATAATTTCACCGTTACCAAAGTTTTTCCAGCTAAAGGGGTAGTGAAACAAATTTCTTTGGATCCATATTTTGAAACGGCAGATGTGGATTTGTCCAATAATTATTATCCTGAGAAACCAACACCATCCAGATTTGAATTATTTAAGTCAAGAGGTTTACCCGCTTTTCCAAATCCAATGAGAGGTGCCAGACAACAAGGTGGAAATTAAAATAAATCTTTATTAAAAAACAAATGGAGATTCATCCTTGTTAGGCATTTGAATCTCCATTTGTTATTATAAAAATAAGAATATGCCGCTGCAACGGGAAGAAAACCTATCCCTTTCCTCAAATATACAGGCCAATGGCAAAATTGGCTTTTCAAGTCCTTCTAATATTGCCTTAGTAAAATATTGGGGGAAATATGGAGATCAGTTACCACAAAATCCGTCCATCAGTTTCACTTTAGACCATTCAAGAACAGAAATGATTCTCGAATATAGCCCAAAAGGGGAGATGGATAACCATAAGACCATTGATCTGACTTTTTCATTTGAAGGGAAGGAAAATAAAGCTTTCGGAGATAAAATAACTGCTTTTTTAACCAGGTTATTACCATCGCATCCATATCTCGGCCAATTAACCTTCAACCTGTCCAGCACGAATACCTTTCCACATTCCGCTGGCATAGCCTCATCGGCCTCGAGTATGAGTGCATTGGCTTTATGTATTTGTACCTTAGAAAATCGCTTGTTTCAAAATATGAATGAGGTTGAAACATTGAAAAAAGCCTCTTATCTGGCACGCTTGGGATCAGGAAGCGCCTGCCGATCCATTTATCCTCTCATCGCCTCCTGGGGAGAATCAGCGGCCATCCCTGATTCCACGAATCTGAATGGTACACCCCTTGCAAATGATTTGCATCCCGTATTTAGAACCTATAAAGATGCTATTTTATTAGTCAGCAAAAAGGAGAAGGATGTGTCATCGCGGGCCGGACATAAATTAATGGAAAACAATCCGTATGCCACCGTTAGATATGAGCAGGCAAAAAATCATCTGGCACAACTGGTGATTGCACTGAAAAACGGTGATTTGGATGCATTTATTCAAATTACAGAATTAGAGGCCATGACACTTCATGCCCTAATGATGAGTTCAAGTCCTTATTTTCTTTTACTTGAGCCAAATACCATCACGCTGATAAGAAAAATAAGAAGTTTTAGGGAAAATACCAACATTCCCGTATGTTTTACCTTAGATGCAGGCCCAAATATACATTTGCTTTATCCGGAAGCCCATCAGGACAAAGTTCATGATTTTATAACCAATGAATTATCTGGGTATTGTGAACAAAATAAATGGATAGCTGACCAGGTTGGAAATGGTCCTTTCTCCTTATTTTAAAAAACACCACCTTGAATATTGCGAAAAAAATACTTTGTCTGGTTTTCTCGGCTGTGCTATCAAGCGCATGTTCACAAAATCAACCAATAGATAAACCAAGAACTAAACAGCCTGCTTTTAGTAAGAAAATAGATGGCCTGATCTCTTTTACAGTGCCATTAATGAGCGTAAACGAGCTCTTGAATAATAAAGATAAATTTATTATTTTTGACGCGCGGGAAAAAGCGGAATTTGACGTTAGTCATATCCCTGATGCAATATATTTAGGATATTCAGATTTCAATGTTGGCAGAATAAAGAATATTCCTAAAGAAAAGAATATTGTTATTTATTGCTCAATTGGCTACCGAAGTGAAAAAATAGGTGAAAAGTTGTTACGTTTGGGATATAAAAACGTCTATAACTTATACGGTAGTATTTTTGAATGGGCCAACGAAAAATATCCTTTGGTTAGTTCCAATGGAAAAACTACATATACGGTCCATAGTTACAACAAAAGTTGGAGCAAATGGGTTACTAATGAAGAAATAAGAACGGTTTGGTAATTACCGCAAAATAAAACAACATACAGATGGATTTATTTCAAAAGTTAATTGATAATATGGGGCCTTTGGGTCAGTACAAAGAAATTGCCCATGGTTACTATGCATTTCCAAAATTGGAAGGCGAGATTAGTACACGAATGACGTTTCGTGGAAAAGAAAGAATCGTTTGGAGTCTTAATAATTATTTAGGACTGGCTAACCACCCGGAAGTAAGAAAAGCCGATGCTGATGCTTCAGCGGAATGGGGTCTGGCTTACCCTATGGGTGCGAGGATAATGTCAGGTGAAACAGACCAGCACGAACAGCTTGAAAATGAGCTTGCGGCTTTTGTATCAAAACCAGCAGGTCTTTTACTAAATTTCGGTTTTCAAGGGGTAGTTTCCATTATTGATGCCCTTATGAGCAGACATGATGCCGTAGTTTACGATATGGACAGCCACGCTTGCATCTATGATGGTGTTCGTATGCAAATGGGAAAGAGATTTCCATTTGAACACAATGATTTTGAAAGTTTTAAGAAGCAGATAGAGAAAGCTAAAAAATATACGGAAGAAACCGGAGGAGGTATTTTGGTAATTTCCGAAGGTGTATTTGGTATGAGAGGAAATCAGGGTATCCTGAAAGAAATCGCTTCTCTTAAGGATCAATATGGTTTCCGTTTCTTCGTGGACGATGCACACGGATTTGGTGCATTAGGTGCTACTGGCGCAGGTGCCGGTGAAGAACAGGGTATTCAAGATAAAATTGATGTTTATTTCAGCACTTTTGCTAAGTCAATGGCAAGTATCGGCGCGTTTGTTGCCGGTGAACAATTCTTAATTGATTACCTGAGATACAACATGCGTTCTCAACTATTTGCCAAAGCATTACCAATGCCATTAGTTATTGGTGCTTTAAAAAGACTTGAGATTATCAAACGCGGGCCAGAATTGAAAAACAAACTATGGGCTGTAGTGAATAGATTACAAGGTGGACTTAGGGAAGCAGGCCTCGATTTAGGGGTTACAAACTCTTGCGTTACCCCTGTTTTCTTGAAATGTTCTGTAGCTGAAACCGCTTATTTGGTACATGACATCAGAGAAAATTTCAATATCTTTTGTTCAGTGGTAATGTATCCGATGATACCTAAAGGAATGATTCTTTTGCGATTAATCCCCACAGCAGATCATACTTTCGAGGAAGTGGATTTGACCATTGAGGCATTCAAGAAAATAAAGCAAAGCCTGGAAGAAGGTGTTTATAACAAGGAGCTAAGCGAAGTAGGCGTTTAGTAATAACTTAAAGGGTTACAAAGGGGGAATTTGGCTTATGCCAGGTTCCCCTTTTGCGTTTGTTAGGAAAACATGAAAAATGTCCTTTGCTGAAGGGATACTTTGTTTGTATAAAGGACAAAAAGCAGGAATGCCTTATGATGCCAGGAATTTACAACTCATGTTAAAACATGCCTTAAGAAAAACAAAAATAACAAATCCGGTCACCTTACAATGGTTGAGGCATAGTTATGCGACGCACATTTTGGAAAGTGGAACTGACCTACGCTATATTCAAGAATTATTAGGTCATAGTAACTGCTAGACGACTGAAATATACACTCATGATAGTACCAAGAGCATCCAACAAATTAAAAGTCCAATTGATTATTTGTACATTAAATTGTATATATTGAGTTAGAAATTAAACGAAACAAACCTTAGCTAATACAAACCAAAATGGGTGGCTAAGCGAAAGGTTGTTTAGTGTATAAGCGAGTTAGTGATCATTGTAAAAAGAAAAACTAGAATGAAAAAATTACCAGACACACCAATTATCAACGAAGCCTTCAATATAGTTAAAGCTGCTTTAAGTGATAATATCTTCAATCATTCTATGAGAACATATTTATACGCAAATGAATTTGCCATAAATCGTAAAAGCGTATACTCAGAAGAAGAATTATTATTAGTAGCGTTGTTTCACGATATAGGTTTTTATGCACCCTATCAAATTAAAGGAAAACCATTCCAAATTGGAAGTTCAAACTCATTAAAGGAATATTTATTGAAGTATAAACAAATTGAACCAGAGAGAATTAATGCGATGATGGAAGCTATTGATTATCATTTTCAATTTAGACCAAGATGGGATAAAGGCGAAATTGCTGGACTACTTCAGGTAGGAGCTCATATGGATGTGATGGGATCAAAAGCAAAGTCAATAGAAAAAAACAAGAGATATCAAATCATAAAAGAATATCCTAAAAACTTCTTTTTTTTTGAGTTCAATAGTTGCCTAATCAAATCATTTACCAACTTTGACAGTGTCCGTGGACTTATTAATCCCGAATATTGCTGTGAAAAAAATCATTATTTAAGACTTAATTTATAATCAGATGGGCGGATAGGAAATGGAAGTTTTGGCTATTGCCCATGTAATAGATTGTGGCCAGCGCCAGTCGAACTACAAAATTGTTCTCATGTTGCCAGTTTTGTAATGTGTGCATTTGGGAAATGTTACCAATTTTCCAAATGCCCATGGTCTTTACCAAAAATACCTTTACCTTATTACCCTTATATTCTATTTTGATAGCCAGATAATTATATTTGTTTTTATGCAAAATATGATGTCTTTTCGCTTATGATCCGGACTAAACTTACCTGTTTGAGAAGGAACTGTTCGATAATGTTTTCAAACGTTTTTAGTAATACATTTGAATCTGATAGATTTTCACCAACTTCAGAGATATTTTTAATAACTTTAATATGTTGAATTTTTGACTGGTTTGTAAGTTTGCTTTTAACTTCTTCAAAATTAAAAAGTTATGCTGGAAAATATAACTTTACATGATTTTATTTATTTGATTATCAGCATTTTATATACTCCGAAACTTTAGAATATTGATTTAATGAAAATTAAGCAAAACATTACACTTTTGAGCGTATTGCTCTTTACTACAAATTTTACATTTACCCAAACCTACCAGTTTGAAAACGGCAACTGGCTTATCAATAATGAATTTGTTTTCAAAACGGTTTTTACTGAGAATGGGAAGTTTACATTTCAAAAACCTTATGTTATTGATAGTATAATTGACTTGAAAAATAAGTTTTGTATTCCACCTTTTGGTGATGCACATACCCACAATCTTGACGGAACCTATGGATTGAAAGATATGGTTTTGAAATATATTAAAGAGGGTGTTTTTTATGTGCAGGTACTTGGCAATAACGGACAAGGTGCAAAAAATGCAAGACCTTTTTTAGAAAAAACAAAATTGATAGACGCTGTTTACGCAAATGGACTGCTCACTTGTACTTATGGACATGGCTTTTATCCTTACGAACCAATGGCAATGGGTATATATGCACCTTATCAACAAATAATGTATGCAGATTCCATTAAGAAAAGTAGAATTGTCGAGAATATATCTTACTTTTTTTTAGACAGTATTGAAGATGTTGATAAAAAATGGAATTTGATTATGGCTTTCAAACCCGATTTAATCAAAATATGTTTGAATGATGCAAAAAACTATGTTGCAAAAAGTAAACTCGAAAAGCCAGATGACAATGGGCTTTCAGAAGAGGTAGCAGACTATGTAGTAAAGAAAGCACATCAGCAAGGGCTAAGAGTTTTTGCACATATTGAAACAGCTGACGATTCAAGACTTTGTGCAAAAATAGGAGTAGATGTTTTAGCTCATATGCCTGGCTATGGATGGAATGGCAAAGAAGAAACCAAAGCCAAATATTGTATAACTGAAAAAGACATAAAACTTTTTAAAAAAGCAAAAATGACTGTAATACCGACATTTAATTATAATGGTACCAAAAGCTATGATGCTAATGGAAAAGAAACGAATAATCCAGAAAACTATAATGCTTCTATTGAATACAAGACTAGAATATTAAGACTGATGAGAAAAGCAAATATTACTATTGCAATTGGTGCAGATTCATATGGAAGCACTGTAATGCCTGAAATTGATGTCCTTATTACGAACAACGTGTTTTCAAATAAAGAACTGATTGATATCTACAGTAGAGCAACCCCTCAGTCAATTTTTCCAAAAAGAAAAATTGGTGAAGTCAAAGAAGGTTACGAAGCAAGCTTTTTGTTGTTAGATGAAAACCCATTTAAAAATATTCAAGCAATTAAAAACATTACTCTTAAAATAAGGCAGGGGCTTATTTTAAAGGATTAAAAAATAAACAACACTCAGATATGCCAAGAGAACCACTTAACGACTTGATAATTTTTTTGAATCCATTTGGAAAAGTGGTTCGAGAAACTGCTTTGCAACTGAGAGAGTTTGTTTTAGACATTTTTCCAGACAGCAATGAGTTAATTTACGACAACTATAACGCTTTGGCAATTGGCTACTCTATGTCTGATAAGCAAAAAGAAATGTTCTGTCATATTGATGTATACGGCAAATATGTAAATATTGGGTTTGACCGTGGTGTTGTTGACCTAGACGACCCAAAACTACTTTTAAAAGGAACAGGTAATAGAATAAGGCATCTTACTATGACAGATTTTGAAGCTTTTCAAACTGATTATATCAAGAAATTACTTAAACAGGCTCATAAGATAACCCTTAACACGTTACAAAATAAAACTCAAGCTGTAGTCGGACAATCAATTGTTAAATCAATTTCGGCTAGAAAAAAAGACCAAGCTAAAATGAAATGTAAATTCGATTGAAAGGGAATGCCAATAGCAAACAGATAGCGTTTTGTGGTGTCCTGAGGCCAAGCTATGAAACTCCAGTTGAATGGAACGGGTTAAGCCTGCTATATAAGTGTTATGGATTTTCCATGATGGGTTTTATGTGTTAATAGGCATTGCGTGTATGAATGTTTAATTTTTTGCGCTGATTAGCGCTAGTTTTGATTCAATTCTCCCGCTAAAAAGCATACTTACCTTACCCGTAATTTTATGATTTATAAAATAAATTGTATAACTTGAGTTGGAAGTTAAACGAAAGATTATCGGCGTAAGCGAGTTAGCTGCTTATGGCAACAATTACATCAACGACAGCCAAACACTTTTAAATGAAAAAAATGATTATAATTTTGACAAAAATTAAAGGTGGTGCAGAGACCATTTTACAAACAACTTGACCTGTTACTGGGCTTGATTGACTGGGGCGACATGGAAAAGCAATCAGAATAGGACTGAAAAATAATATAAAATGCAAACATCATTAAATTTTAGAAAAGAACCATTTGCTTTACTTCTCTTTACAGCAATAATCTTATTGTTCGTTCTTGCTTTACGACCCATTTCCAGCCTTGATTTTCAAGAAAAAGTAATGTTTGGTGTTCCTTTAGACAACTTTGTTTGGATAATACCGTGTTTTCTGATTTTTTTTTGGTTGTTGTATTTAGCTACAAAAGAGTTTCTCTACTCGACAAAAGCAATCTGGATACACGTTATTGCGACAGTAGTCTCAGCTTTTTTAATTATTTCAATCCTTTTCATTGGGATTAAACCGACACAAACCATTTCAGAAAATCACGAATTAGTAGGAAGCATAATCCAAATAGTGACATTGATTTTTATCGCTGGACAGTTGATATTTATCGGAAATGTTATTTTTGGACTAATAAGAAGATATAAATTGATTTAATCACTTTGAGAAGAAAGCCACAAGCTGCTAATAGCGGTTTGGCAAAAGTTCTGTTATATTGATTCATATGAAGGATTTTCGTAAATTTGAAGTGTGAGCTTCTTATGAACATTTGTGATAAATCGCCACCTTCACCAAGCCGCCAAACGTTAGCAACAATACCATGACGCTACAAGATATTCATACAATCCTCAACCCAGACGAACTGGTTATTTTTAATTCAATTCTAACCAAAAGAGAATTAAAGTCGGGAGAATTTTTAATAAAGGAAAATACAATTGCAAATAAACTCTTCTTTATCGAACGTGGTGCTTGTCGTTCATATTTTATTAAAGACGGTGAAGATATAACAGATTTCTTTTTCTTTGACGGTGGTTTTGCATCTGACTTTGCTTCCTTCTATGCCGACAAACCTTCGCTCTTGAACCTTTGTTGTATTGAGGACACAACAGTGTTAGAATTTAAAAAAATCGATTTACTAAATCTATATAAGCACAATATAAAATTCTCTGAAATAGGTAGGCTAACTGCCGAATATAGTTTTTTAGTGATAGAAGAACGGATGAGACTTCTACATACGGAAAGCCTTGAAATAAAATATAACTGGATGCTTAAAAACTTCCCAATGGTATTTCAAAGAGTTCCACAGTATTACATTTCATCATTTTTAGGCGTTAAACCACAAAGCCTAAGCCGAATCAGAGCCAAAATTTCAGGCAAAAAGTATTAATTCACCTAAGTGAACGACAAAGCATTTTTTTAGCTTCAACTTTGTACTGTTAATCTAATTTCTAACAATTTAAAACAGTAAAAAAATGAAAGTATCATCAAAAAGAAATGCAGTAAGATGGTTGCACATCATCGTGGGAAGTGTTCTTGCCACTTACATCTATTCGCCCTGGGAAGAAAATGTTGTGTTTCAAAATGTAACTAAGTTCCTTGTAATACCACTAAGTGCTATTTCGGGGCTTTGGTTATGGAAGGGGCACTTAATAAGAAGGTTTTTGCCAAGCAACAAAAAAACTTCGTTATTAACTACTATCTTGCTCGTTAGTGGTCAAATGATTTTTGCGCAATCAACTGAGCAAATAAAGCTCAAAAGATGGGGAGCAGAATTTAGCCCGATAGGTGCAAGTGTATTTAGCATTGCACAAGCCAAGGCAACTTACCTCATAAACCCAGATAAAAAGTGCAAAACAGAACTTGGAATTGGCTTTTTGATACAGACTGAATCTAATTCAAAGGCAAATGACGCCTTCAATGTTGATGGTATATACTCAGCAAATATGGTTTCTTTTGGCGTTCGCCAATATTTTTGGAAAGGTTTGCATTTTGAATATGTTGCAAATTTGGGTAATGCAAAAATTACAAAAAGTAAGGTAGATGGAAAAGATTATAGTGCCTTTGTTATTTTTTCCCAATCTTTTATTGGCTATAAGTTTAATGTGCTAAAAAGAGAAAAGTTTAATCTTTTTATAATAGGGCAAGGTGGTTTTGGATATGCTAAAAACTTTAACCAATGGCCCGAGG
>JAIYCH010000138.1 GCA_027488135.1 Saprospiraceae bacterium
GATAGTTTAAATACTTTATTATTTGCCATTTCCATATTCAAAACGGTATCGACCTGGGTTGGTAGAACCTGAAGAGATTGCAAAACCACTTTAACCGGACTTCTGTGAATGTATTCGAGTTGAACTTTTATCGTTTCTCCAGGTGTTGCCGTCGATTCTGTGGCCACAGCTTCTTGAAAAAGACCCAATGATTGTTTAATTATAATTTTAAGGTCTTTTAATTTTTCTCTCTTCCAATATCCGTCCTCTAACTTCTCAAGTTCTTTTAGGGCCAATAAT
The DNA here is from genome assembly GCA_027488135.1 of Saprospiraceae bacterium. Taxonomy (GTDB): domain Bacteria; phylum Bacteroidota; class Bacteroidia; order Chitinophagales; family Saprospiraceae; genus BJGN01. The sequence goes on from JAIYCH010000138.1 coordinate 280, forward strand.
AAATCGGGCAAAACATCGTACGGCTTTGCCATATTGAAGTTGGTCTCCACCTTTTTTAATAAAGCACCTACTTTTTCCGCCCCTTTAACCCTACTCCAAGTTGTATTGATACCTGCAAACAATTTATTATTTTCAGGTAAATCTCCTTTTAATAATTCTAAATATTCAGTTTCTGAGCCTCTTACTCCTAAGGAACCAAATCCCTGACTTTTATGCATACTCCGGCTTTCCGCTGCAATTTCATTATTAGATTTTCCAAGCAAAGGATAATAAACCCCTACTTCAAATTGAAGTAATTTGCTTTTATCCGCCTCGTCAAATGCCTTTTGACTGCCGTAGAACCACCAGGAAGTGTTAAAAAACAATCTTTTAGGCTGCCAAAGAGGCAATCTGCTTAATTGATTTGGATACACCTTTGGATCAGCAGCCATGTCAAAAGCTTCGACACCCAGCATACCAGAAGCAGTATGATGTCCATGCGTTTTCCCTGGACTTCTATGATCAAATCTGTTAATAATAATATCTCGCTGCCAGTACCTGATCACTGCGATCAAGTCTTCCATCACTTTTTCCTTTTCCCAGATTCTGAAAGTTTCATCTGGATTTTTAGAAAAACCGAAATCATTAGCTCTGGAAAAAAACTGTTTTCCCCCGTCAATCTGTCTGGCGCCTAATAATTCCTGTGTCCTTATAAGCCCTAACAATTCTCTGATTTCCGGACTAATTAAATTTTGACCACCGTCACCTCTTGTTAAGGAAATATAAGCAGTATTCGCCTTTTCATAATTTGCTAAATAAGTAATAAGCCTGGTATTTTCATCATCGGGATGAGCTGCCAGATAAAGAACGGAACCCAGGAAGTTCAACTTTTGAATTTCATGATAAATTTTTGCTGAATTCCATTTCTCGGGAGCCTGTCCATGAAGACCAATAAAAAGAAATAAAGAAAATAAGGATAAGAATAAGGATAGTTTACGCATGGGTGATTACTTTTACAACCTCAATATTACAAAATATTATGTTAAAAACAGACCTGAAAAAATTCGTTTGTATTCACGGACATTTTTATCAACCTCCGCGTGAGAATGCTTGGTTAGGGGTTATCGAATACCAGGAATCGGCGGCGCCCTTTCATAACTGGAATGAACGAATAAATTTTGAATGTTACGCTCCAAATTCAGCGGCCAGACTGCTCAACGACAGGCAGGAAATAAAAGGTATTGTCTCTAATTATACCTACATGAGTTTCAATATTGGGCCTACCCTGCTGGGCTGGATGGAAAAACATGATCCTCATGCCTATCAAGCTATTTTAGATGCAGACAAACAAAGTCTTAAATATTTTAATGGGCATGGATCTGCTATAGCTCAGATTTATAACCATATCATCATGCCACTCGCGAACAAGCGAGATAAAGAGACTCAAATTATATGGGGCATCTATGATTTTGAATCTCGTTTTCAACGAAAACCTGAAGGAATGTGGCTGGCTGAAACAGCCGTTGATACTGAAACATTAGAGATTTTAGCGGAAAATGATATAAAATATACCATTTTAGCACCACGTCAAGGCAAGGCATTCCGAAAATTAAAGGATGAAAACTGGACGGAATGTACACATGATAATATTGATCCGAGAAATGCCTATCAATGCTTGCTACCCTCTGGAAAATCAATAGTTCTTTTCTTTTACGATGGCGGTATAGCGCAATCAGTTGCCTTCAATGGTTTACTAAATGATGGTAATTTATTTGCCCAAAAAATGGCCAGTGTATTTGACCAAAATGATACCCCGCAATTAAGCCATATAGCTACCGATGGAGAAAGTTACGGACATCATCATCAATTTGGAGAAATGGCCCTTGCTGCCTGTTTCGATTCTTTAATGAAAAATGAGAAAATTTGTCTGACAAATTATGGACAGTTCTTGGCTGAAAATCCCCCATTGTATGAGGCACAAATACATGAAAATAGTTCATGGAGTTGTGTTCACGGAGTTGAAAGATGGCGGGCTGATTGTGGGTGTCACACGGGCGGCAAACCTTCCTGGAATCAAAAATGGAGAAAACCACTTCGGGAAATTTTGGATGACTTAAGAGATCAGCTCATTCCCGTTTATGAAAACCAGACATTAACCTTATTAAAAGATCCCTGGGCAGCCAGAAATGATTATATCCAGGTAATACTCCACAGAAAATCAGCTACTATAAGTTCTTTTTTCGAGAAACACAGCTTAAAGCCACTACTTCCAGAGGAAAGGATTAAATTATTGCGACTATTGGAAATGCAAAGGCATGCATTGTTAATGTTTACCAGTTGCGGATGGTTTTTCGATGAAATTTCTGGTTTGGAAACCGATCAGATTTTACAATATGCACATAGAGCCATGCACTATGCTGAACAGGTAAC
>JAIYCH010000075.1 GCA_027488135.1 Saprospiraceae bacterium
GACAAATACAAAGATGATGCGAGCATTATTGGTCACTTCGGTTTAGGTTTTTATTCTGCCTTTATGGTGGCTACCAAAGTAGAAGTGGACACTTTATCATGGAAAGAAGGTTCGACCGCTGTTTTATGGTCCTGCGACGGAAGTCCGGAATATACTCTTTCCGAAGGGTCAAGAAAAGAAAGAGGTACTGACATTATCCTCCATATTGGTGATGACAGCAAGGAATATCTTGAGAAAAAGAGAATTGATGATTTACTGGAAAAATACTGTAAATTCCTGCCTATTCCCATTCGTTTTGGTAAAAAGGATGAATCGAAAACAGAGGGAGAAGGTGAAGATGCAAAAACTGAAACCATACAGGTTGATAATTTTATCAATAACACCCAACCTATCTGGAAAAAATTACCAGCGGATTTAAGCGACGAAGATTATCGCAGTTTTTATAGGGAACTCTACCCTATGAGTTACGAAACACCTTTGTTTTGGATTCATTTGAACATAGATTTTCCATTTAACCTTACGGGGGTTTTATATTTCCCTCATTTGGGTAATAATATAGAAATACAGCGCAATAAAATACAGCTTTATTCCAACCAGGTTTATGTAACAGATAATGTAAAGGAAATCGTACCAGAGTTTCTTACGTTACTTCACGGGGTTATTGACTCACCTGACATTCCGTTAAACGTTTCCAGAAGCTATTTACAAGCTGACAGCAATGTGAAAAAAATAACAGGTTACATTACCAGAAAGGTGGCTGATAAACTTTCAGAATTATTCCAAAGCGAAAGGGATAATTATGAAAGCAAATGGAATGATCTTAGCATATTTGTTAAGTATGGTATGATCTCTGACGAGAAGTTTTACGAAAAAGCAACCACTTTTGCCCTTTTCAAAACACTGGAGGGTAAATACAAGACCATTGACGAATATATTGATAGTGTAAAAACACTTCAAACAGACAAGCATAACAAGATTATTCTTATCTATTCCAATGACAAGGAAGCACAATATGCTCAAATTCAGTCTGCAAAAAATAATGGTTTCGATGTACTTGTTATGGATCAGGTTATTGACGCTCATTTTATGCAGCAACTTGAATACAAGCAAGGAACAGTCACTTTTGTGCGCGTAGATTCTGACACAACGGATAATCTGGTTCAAAAAGAGGAAAAGAAGGAATCAGTCTTGTCAGAAGATCAGGAAAAACAGATTAAAGAATGGTTTACCGCCAATTTGAGCGATCCGATGTCAACGTTGGTAACTAAAGCACTTAATCCGGAAGATTTACCTGTTCAGATTACCAGACCTGAGTTCATGAGAAGAATGAAAGAAATGCAGATGATGCAGGGAATGAAAATGGATGGCTTTCCCGATTCTATCAACGTGGTCGTTAACACGAATCATAAAATTATAAACGAGCAGATTTTAAATCAATCGGATGAATCGGCCAGAAATGAAACGATGAAATATCTTATTCAGATTGCAAAACTTCAGGCTGGCATGTTGACTGGTGCCGAGTTGAATGCTTTTGTGAATAAGAGTATCGAGAATATTTAACATTTCTTACATTAAAAAAGCCGTTGTCTTATGTTTAGGACAACGGCTTTTTATTTTCCCCAAGATATTTAGTTAAGGTATTCTGGCGGTTTGAATAATATGTTCCAATTGCAACATTTTATTTCTTTTTGTCTCTCCCGGCGCATATAAGAAACCGTCTATCAGCACTATTTGGTTTGTTTTAGGGTTGTGAATCAGATAACAAATAAATGCCCCTGCCATATAATCATTTTCAATTTCCCAGATACCTCTACCCTCGAAAGCATATTTACCGTTAAAATTTAAGGATTGGCCATACAAAGGTAGATCGACATCGTTTACAATCATGTAAGAATTTGGGGTTCTGGTTGAAACATATTTTTTACCTAAGGTATCTCTCATTGCCTTCAGGTTCTTAACGGAAAACTGTTTGGTATCGGTATAATTGAAAGTAGAAATAAGCAAGTTAAAAGACGCTTTCTCCGTTTCTTTCCTTAGCCAAAAGGCTTTACCATCATTAATGGCGGGCAAAAAATCATTTGGAATCTTCAAACGGACGTTCATTTTAGCTTCGATATCAGCTTCCAAAGTGGTATTACGCCCTGACTGGTAAGCATTGGCACCCAATGGAACAGCATCTTGACTTCTAACTTTTTTTACCAACGTCGGCATATTTGCCTTCAAATTATTCACTAAACTTTCCTGAGAATCTGCCATTTGAAACATAATTAGCTGCCCTTTTGCCCAACGGTCATAGCCAACAACTACATTATTTTTTTGAGGATTGGTCAGGAATAAATCCAGATTTTTAGGTCCCAGTTCCTTTCTCATTAACGCTGCCGTTGGGGAGGATTCATCATTTATATCAGCTAAAATCAAATAAGATTTCAATTCCCTTTTTAGCGGAACATTTTTAAAATCAATAGGACTAAAATACTTTAAATCTAAAATTGGCTCTGGTTGAGGTAAAATCAGATAAGCTGAAGAGTAATAATATCTTATGGTATCTCCAATCGGACCATCCCAAATTTCTTTATCTGCCACGACGACCAGGCTGGCAATTTCTCCGAAAGCATTGGGTTTCATCTTAAATTGACTGGACCCATCCTTTGTACATGCGTTGGAAAATAGAGCGATGGTCAACCACACCAATAAAATAGAGACCTTGCTATTTGATTCACCCTTTTTAAAATACATCATTTAATTTTTACCTTTTAAGATGAAAAAAAAACCAATAAGGGTGTATCCTGCATTGGTTACAACAACTGATCAATGATATTTTCCTCTTTGATCCCTTCTGCCTCTGCTTTATAATTTCTAACTATTCTATGACGCAAAACATATTTTGCAATAGCCTGAATATCAGATATATCTGGCGAATATTTTCCCATTATCGCCGCATGACATTTAGCGCCGACGATAAGAAACTGTGAAGCACGGGGACCAGCGCCCCAAGAAATATAATTATCTACAATAGCAGCGGCGCGTTCTGTTCCCGGTCTTGTTTTTGAAACCAAAGAAACGGCATATTCCAACACATTATCTGTCACTGGAATTTTTCTGATGAGCTGTTGAAATTGCTGAATCTGATTCGCTGTAACTATGTTTTTTAAACTCACATTCTGAGAGCCCGTCGTATTTTTCACTACGTCGATTTCCTGTTGAAAAGTAGGATAGTCCAAGGGGATATTGAACATGAAACGGTCTAACTGAGCCTCAGGCAAAGGATAAGTTCCTTCTTGTTCTATAGGATTTTGAGTGGCTAAAACGAAAAATGGCTTAGGTAAAGCATGCGATACCCCACTAACGGTCACCACCTTTTCCTGCATAGCTTCCAATAAAGCCGCCTGCGTTTTAGGTGGCGTCCTGTTTATCTCATCAGCTAAAACAATATTGGCAAATAAAGGTCCTTTGTTAAATTGAAAAGTTCTGTTCTCCTGTAATATTTCAGAACCTATAATATCAGATGGCATAAGGTCAGGAGTGAACTGTATCCTTTTAAAATCTAAATCCAGTACGGAAGCAATAGTGCTGACTAATAATGTTTTAGCTAGTCCAGGAACACCCACTAATAAACTGTGGCCATTACTAAATAAAGCAATGATGACCGCCTTAACTACTTCATCTTGCCCAACAATGACCTTCCCTATTTCCTGCCTTAAATCCTGATACTTATTTGCGAGGGCATCTACTGCTTCTACATCTGATTTAAAATTTGTTTCTGACATTTTCCTTTTCTTTAAAATTGAGATTCGGGTTATTTGCCCTTTCGGAGCCGAAATTTAAGCAATTCGACGCGTTTAAAACGAAGGAATTTAATAATTTGTTTACAAAAGCTTGTTCCAATAAATTTTAATCGATGCGATTTTAAATTTTCATCTGAAAAAATGATTATATTTCTGTTATTGATTAGCAAAAAAAGGATCATCCAATGAGAATATTTTTTCTTACTATTTTATTTTTCAGTGCTTTACATTCATTTGCTCAACGAGTTGATAATTTATATTCCAAGGACCTCCGATGGAGAAATATTGGACCTGCCAATATGATGGGTAGAATCTCCGATATCGATGCCTTGAATACCGATTACCGTCAAGTGATTTGTGCTTCTGCTTCTGGCGGTGTATTTCAAAGTAAAAACGGAGGGGTTAGCTGGGAACCGATTTTTGACCGATATGGCACTTCTTCCATTGGCAGTGTGGCCCTTTTTCAAGGTAATCCTTCCATTATCTGGGTGGGCACCGGTGAATCGGCCAATAGAAACAGCTCTGGTTGGGGCGATGGCCTTTATTTAAGTAATGACGGAGGATTAAGTTTCTCAAAACTGGGCCTTTCCAATACCCACCATATTGCGGATATCGCCCTTCATCCCACAAATCCTGATATTGCTTATGTAGCCGCCGTAGGACATTTATGGGGGTATTCTGGCGACAGGGGATTGTTTTTTACCAATGATCGGGGGAAATCCTGGAAAAAACTGGACCAGGGCCTACCTATTGATTCACTGACTGGTTGTACCGAGGTGGTTATGGATCCCAGTAATCCCAATATTTTATATGCAGGATTTTACCACAGATTAAGAAGACCCTACGTTTTTAAAAGTGGGGGGGGAAATGGGGGCATCTATAAAAGTACGGATGCTGGAAAGTCCTGGAAAAAACTAACAAATGGCCTTCCAACGGGGGAGACTGGTCAAATTGACCTTTCCATTTGCAAAAGTTTTCCTTCTATTATAGTAGCCTCCGTAGAAGCTGACGAAAATATTCCCGACGGTCAGCCTGGTTCGGGTACCTACAGGTCAGATGACGGCGGAAATACCTGGCGATTTCTACTAAAGCATAATACACGTCCTTATTATCACGGACAAATTGAGATAGACCCCATAGACCCACAATCTATTTATCTGGTTTCCAGAGATTTTAGAATTTCCCGCGACGGTGGTAAAACCTTTTCTGAAAGAAAATGGCGAACCGATGGTGGCGATGACCATGCGATGTGGATTGCTCCTTACGATAATAAAATCATTTATATGGGAACCGATCAGGGATTAAGATTAACTGTGGATGGTGGCGAAAGTGTTTTGTCATTCAATAATATGGCCATTGGCCAGTATTATGCTATCGGCGTTGATATGAGAGATCCCTATTGGATTGGTGGTGGTCTGCAGGATAATGGCTTATGGATGGGGCCGTCAAATAGCAGGGAAGTACGCGGTATTTTAAATGAGCATAATACTTGGGTTGGAGAAGGAGATGGTTTTCATTTTCAAATAGACCCAACAGACTGGAAAACCATCTATATGGTCAATCATGTTGGATTTGCAGCGAGGTTAAATGTGGAAACCAGAAAGTATATTTATATCACACCTACGCCACAAACCATCTCTAATTATGCAGCTTATTTTGACCCAAATTACAAAGATTATCCAATAAAATATTCTATCGACCCTGGAGAACACTGGTTTTTTTATGAAAATACAGATCGGATAAAACTTCCTCCACAATTTCGATTCAATTGGAGCAGTCCTTTAGTTTTATCGTCCAGCAATGTGAATACGCTCTATTTCGGAGGCAATCACCTTTTTAAATCTACGGACAAGGGAAATTCATGGAAAATCATCAGCCCAGACCTTACCACCAATGATGCTGAGTTCAGGAATCCATCCAATAGCGGTTATCTGACCAGAAGTGTGACGGGTGGGGAAAATCATTTTACCATCATCACCCTTGCAGAATCCCCTTTAGATACCCAGGAAATATGGGCTGGAACGGACGACGGAAATTTACAGGTTACATTGAACGGAGGTAAAACATGGACTGAGGTTGGGCAATTATTAGTTAAACAATTTCCCTTTATTGGGCAAAATGCTTCCTCCCCCAGAGGAAAAAGGCCATGGATAAGCAGAGTAACCCCATCAGCACATAAGAAAGGTCGGTGTTATGTCTCTTTGGACAATCATAGATATGATGACATGAATGCTTATGTATTTGTCACTGACGATTATGGAAAAACCTGGAAATCGTTACAAAATAATTTGCCGGAATATTCGGTTTATGTAGTTCGGGAAGACCCCGAAAACCCTGATTTACTATTTGTTGGAACGGAACAAGGCGTGTTATTTTCCTATAATCAGGGACAGGAATGGCATGAACTCATGGGTAATATGCCCACCGTAGCCGTTTACGACCTGGTTATTCATCCCCGGGATGGCGACCTGATAGCGGGAACCCATGGCAGAAGTATTTGGATCTTAGATGATATCAGTCCTTTGAGACAGCTCAGCGGACAAATTACCAACAAACCCTTACATCTTTTTCAAAGCAGGCGGGCCACCAGATGGTTACGGATAAATACGGGCAGAAAACAACCTTTATTCGAATTCCGGGGACAGAATCCCAGAAGTGGGGCAGCTATCCATTTGTGGATAAATAAAAGTAACCAAACCGATTCTGTTTCATTGAACCTTATTTCTGAAAATGACAACCAACTTAAAAGGCAATGGAAGGTACCTGTACAACCTGGCATCAATAGAATTTATTGGGACATGCAAGTGGACGAACCTGAAACCTCGTGGGCGCAGGAAATTGAAAACATGAGAATTGCCCTTGAAAAGATAGGTTCCCTTAGCTCTTTGTCCTCAGCTGCCAAAGACTCATTAACCCAATTCAAAACATCCCTTAAAACTCTTGTGCCGCAAAACAAGCTTGGTTATGAAGCCTTACGGAGTCAAATTCACTCCGTTTTTGGTGTTTATGGCGTTGTTTTAGGGAAAGAGCTGAAAGCAAAACGGCCGGCATCAGCTGGTAATTATCAGCTGGAAGTTAAAGCAGGATCATTTTCAGAAACAAAAAAAATAACTATTCGAGAAGACCCCCTGTTAAATAAGTAACCATTCAACCCATGCGATAAGGAATTCGTTATTGTTTAATACAATTGTCAAAACAATCAATGATTGATTTCAGAATAACAAACATGGGTTCTCTGCCTTCTTTGGTTAAAAGTTCGTCTTCCTCATCAAGGAGCATGTCCTCAACGAAGGCAAGTAAATCTGTTTGTTTATTATCCTTGAAGAATACGTCCAGGCGGTCCCGAAAACGTTTGGCTGTAATGGATTCCAATAATTCCCAGTTTTTTTCTTCGGCGACGGACAGTTCGTCCGAATCAATTTCGTCCATATCCTCAACATCTATTTGGGTACGAATAGCTTGCCAAAGAGTTAGCAGGATAAAGAGCAGATATTCCTTTTCATATTCCGTGAAAAGCTCTGTATTTTCAGTAAACAAAAAAGCAAAAACAGCAGGTTGGATTTCGCTGAGTTCTGTAACCAATGATTCATTGATTGTTTCGTCATCCTGAATGGCTGTTGCAGCGTCATCCAATTGTTGTTCTGTAATAAAAACCATTGATATTGTATTAGAATGAATAAAATAATTCCACAGCAAAGTTATCTTTACTTTTCTTTACAAGAAACACAAAAATGAAAGGATCCTTAAGAATTGCAAAAATATTTAATATTCCCGTTGAAGTACATTGGAGTTTCTTATTTTTATTCGTCTATGTGATCTACCTTGCCTTCAAGGAAGACTGGGGCGTTTGGGGTGCAGTATCCGCTAGTTTATTTGTGCTCATTTTATTTTTGTGCGTTGTTTTACATGAATTTGGGCACGCCTTAATGGCCAGAAGGTTTGACGTACAAACGAGAGATATTACCTTATACCCCATTGGCGGAGTAGCCCGTTTAGAGCGTTTGCCAAGAAAACCTGTACAAGAATTTTGGGTAGCCATTGCTGGTCCTTTAGTAAATGTTGCCATCGCTTTAGTCCTTTTACCTGTGTTGCTGTTTTTGGGAACCGACACTATTTTAGATGTATTTTACAGTTTATACAACCAATCAGATTCCGATAACTTTTACTTTCCCAGTAACTTACCTGTTTACGCTTATGTAGCCTTAGGCTTAATTGGACTTAACCTGACCTTAGCCCTGTTCAATCTGATACCTGCGTTCCCAATGGACGGAGGCAGAGTATTAAGAGCTGTTTTATCTCATTTTATGGGTCATTTGAAAGCAACGAGAATTGCCGCCGTAGTAGGTCAGGTCATTGCTATATATTTTGTTTATAATGGCATATTGGGCGACGGAAGTGTCACTCAGCTGTTTATTGGTGTTTTTGTTTACCTTGCTGCCGGTTCAGAGGCAAAAGCGGCCAATATGGAAAATTCTTTACAAGAATTAAAAGTGAAGGATTGGATGAAAAAGGATTTTATTCACTTTGAAAGCACACAGCCATTAAGTGAAATATTACCTTTAGTTCAAGATGCAGGCGACCGGGAAATCCTTGTTTTTGATGCTTGGCAAAATCCAGTGGGCACCATATCAACGTTTGAAATTATTGAATTGTGTCTTAACGGAGGAGGGGAAAAAACAGTAAGCGATGCCACGTTCCCCATTGAAAATGTATTAACAGAAGAACAAACCCTGCAGGATGCTCTCCTTTTATTTCAACAATCGAATGCCAAAACACTTCCTGTCATGCGACAGTATGAACTCATTGGCCAATTAGAATTGAATCAAATATATACTATCCATCAGGTTTTGAATAAACCTGGTAAGCAAAAGAGTTCAATTTTCAGTGGAATAAAAAAATGGACAAATGGAAAAGATTGATATTTTAATGGACATCATTCGCACGCGAAGAAGTGTATTTCCCCCACTATATGCATCGGACAAAGAAGTTCCGAAGAGTATAATAGAGAAGATTCTGGAAGCAGCGAACTGGGCACCGAGTCATAAAAAAACAGAACCCTGGCGATTTTATGTTTTTACGGGTCAACGTCGGGAAGATTTAGGAAAATTCATGGCAGATTATTATTTGGAAAATACGCCTGAAACTGATTTTTCCCAGGTTGTTTTCAATAAAATGATTCAAAATCCGCTCAAAGCACCCGTTATTATCCTTATTGTCATGCATAGAGATTTATCTGCGAATCTTCCTGAGTGGGAAGACATTGCTGCCACCGCATGTGCCGTGCAGAATATGGCATTGGCTTGTACCGCCGAGGGCTTAGGTTCATTCTGGAGTACGCCAAGGCCAGCGCTTAATGCTGATTCATTTCTAAAGTTGTCCGAAAATGAACGTTGTCTGGGTTTATTTTATGTTGGTTACGTGGAAAAAGAGGTAGCATCTGTTGAGAGAGGTGACCCGTCAGAAAAAATTATATGGATGTAAGCGACATTGTAATGAATACTAAACCGTCCTTTTTTTGGACAACAGATAATTTAATATTATTTTCGCACATTAAAAAAAATTCCTCGAGGGTTAAATAGCTCTTAAGCATTATTTTGAACAAGTTTTAAACCACTAATTTATGGGTCAAACAATTATTTATTCCATTCCATTTTTCGGCGTTCTTTCGCTTATATACATGTTTTGGAAATCTGCGTGGGTATCAAGACAAGAAGAAGGTACTCCTAAAATGGCGGCCATTGCAAAGGCTATATCAGAGGGAGCTATGGCTTTCCTACGCGCTGAGTACAAAGTACTTGCCATTTTTGTAGTGTGTGTTTCCATTTTATTAGCTGTTGCTGCTGATAGCACCACCTCATCGTGGATGATTGCACTTTCTTTCATCGTTGGATCTTTTTGCTCTGCATTGGCAGGTTATTTTGGTATGCGTGTGGCTACACAAGCAAACGTACGTACTACCAATGCAGCCAGAACCAGTCTGGCAAAAGCCTTGGAAATTGCTTTCACAGGTGGTTCCGTAATGGGAATGGGTGTTGTTGGTTTAGGCATCCTCGGATTAGGCAGTTTATTTGCTATTTTTCTGGAAATGGGTTGGGATATCAATAAGGTGATTACTGTTATCACTGGATTTTCTTTTGGCGCTTCTTCCATTGCTCTTTTTGCTCGTGTTGGTGGTGGTATTTATACTAAAGCTGCCGACGTAGGCGCCGATTTAGTTGGAAAGGTAGAAGCTGGCATTCCTGAGGACCACCCTTATAATCCTGCTACTATTGCTGACAACGTAGGTGATAACGTAGGTGACGTAGCTGGTATGGGAGCCGACCTTTTTGAATCGTATGTAGGTGCTATTGTTGGTACTATGGTTTTAGGTGCTGTTTTTCTTAATATTCCTGGATTTGAAGCAACAAACACTTTTAAAGGATTAAATGCCGTTTTACTTCCTTTAGTTCTTTCTGGATTAGGTATTGTCGCATCAATCATTGGTTGCTTTTTTGTTAGGGTTAGTGAAAATGGAGATCCTCAAAAAGCATTAAACATGGGTGGTCTTGTCTCCAGTATTTTAATGTTGATAACCACCTATCTGACTGTTCAATATATGCTTCCTACTGAGTGGGTATATAACGACATTACTTATAACAGTATGGGTGTATTTTATGCAGTTATCATAGGATTAGTTTCAGGTTTAGCCATTGGATATATTACAGAATATTACACAGGAACTGGAACAAAACCAGTAAAAGGTATTGTTGATCAATCTGTTACTGGTGCTGCAACAAATATTATCGCCGGTTTGGGTGTTGGTATGCGTTCAACTGCATTACCTATTATTGTTTTATCGATTTCTATTATAGGTGCACACTATTTTGCAGGTCTATACGGTATTGCTATTGCAGCTGTAGGTATGTTAGCTAATACTGGTATTCAGTTAGCTGTTGATGCTTATGGACCTATTTCTGATAATGCCGGTGGTATTGCGGAAATGAGTGGCTTAGATAAAGAAGTTCGTAAACGTACAGATAAACTGGATGCCGTTGGTAATACTACTGCGGCCATTGGTAAAGGTTTTGCCATTGGTTCAGCGGCACTTACTGCCTTAGCTCTTTTTGCTGCTTTTATGTCAACAGCAGGAATTACCACTATTGACGTTGCCAATCCAGTCGTTATGGCAGGTTTGTTTTTAGGTGGAATGCTTCCATTCTTATTTTCTGCCCTTTCTATGAGTGCTGTGGGTAGAGCCGCCATGGATATGATTCAGGAGGTTCGTCGCCAGTTCAATAATATTCCCGAGCTTAAAGCGGCTCTTGCCGTTATGAAGAAAAATGAAGGAAAAGAGGAAAATGAGTGGAGTGCTGAAGACAAACACGTGTATGACCAAGCGGAAGGCAAAGCTGAATATAGCAAATGTGTGGAAATATCTACCAAAGCTTCTATTCGTGAAATGGTTCTTCCCGGTTTGATTGCCATTCTGTCACCCGTGTTTATTGGATTTGCTGGTGGTGCTGAAATGTTGGGAGGTCTTTTGGCGGGTGTTACCGTTACAGGTGTTCTCATGGCTATTTTCCAGTCAAATGCAGGTGGTGCATGGGATAATGCCAAAAAAATGTTCGAAGAGGGCGTAAATATTCAAGGAACTATGTACTACAAAGGTTCTGATCCTCATAAAGCGGCCGTAGTTGGTGACACCGTTGGTGATCCGTTTAAAGATACTTCTGGACCTTCTTTAAATATTTTATTGAAATTAATGTCTGTGGTAGCTTTGGTTATTGCGCCATTATTATAAATAATATTCATTTGGCATTATTAAGTTAATCCAATGTAAAAGCCCGCTGTATTTGCTTACAGCGGGCTTTTTTATTATATTTGGACATACTAATACAAATACGATGCGCGATCTAAAATACTTCATTGCTTATTTAGCGCCCTTATCCGCTTTTTGGGCCATCTATCAGGGAGGAATATGGAGTTTCTCCGCTTTCTACCTTGCATTTATCCTTATACCTATTTTTGATCAGTTATTTCCACTCACATCTTCCAATATTGACGTTTCTACCGAAGATAAACGGTCTAACATTGTTTTTTTTGACTTATTGCTTTATGCCAATGTTCCCATTCTTTACGCTATCCTATTTTATTATTTTTCTACCCTTCAAACAAGTAATTTAGCCCTATATGAAAAGTTTGGCCTTACTTTAAGTACTGGAATAATAATAGGAACTATTGGAATCAATGTTGGTCATGAACTGGGGCACAGAAGTAAAAATTTTGAGCAATTTCTTTCAAAGATGTTGCTACTCCCCGCTCTTTATCAGCATTTTTTTATCGAACATAATCTGGGGCATCATAAAAATGTTGCCACCGACAAAGATCCGGCAACTTCCAGGTTAAATGAACCTATTTACTTTTTTTGGATGCGTTCTGTTGTGGGTGGGTACTTGAATGCGTGGAAATTAGAGACTGAAAAACTTAGATATTTGTCATTACCTTTTTTTTCTATCCATAATCAAATGCTCCTCTTTACCTTGTGTTCTATCGCCTATCTATCTGCAATAGGCCTTTGGTTTGGTATCGAAATCCTTCTTTGGTCAACATTAGCAAGTACCATTGGGTTTTTACTGCTCGAATCCGTCAATTATATTGAACATTATGGATTAAAAAGAAAAGAGACAGGCAATGGAAAATTTGAACCCGTTTTACCGTGTCATTCCTGGAATTCAAATCATGAAATTGGAAGGATTTTCCTCTATGAGTTAACCAGACATGCTGATCATCATTATAAATCTACCAGAAAATATCAGGTGTTAAGACATTTTGATGAAAGTCCACAACTGCCCTTTGGTTATCCGGCTTCCATTCTTCTTTCGCTGATTCCTCCATTCTGGTTTAAAATGATGAATCCTCGTGTTAAGCAGATAAATAATTAATATGATAGATTTAAAAATCAATCATTTACAACACATTGGCCTTCCTGTCATAGAAATACATCGGTCTCAATTATTTTATGAGTCTTTAGGCTTCCAATGTGTCATGAAAAACACTTTTATTCATGAAGATGAAGAAGGGCAAGTGGTTATGATGAAGTACAAGGATATTATTCTAGAATTATATCAAATGCCTATTCCAGACAAGGATAGAAAAGATGGGAAAATAGACCATATCGCATTCGATGTATCGAATATTGATGAAACTTATCTATTGTTGAAAGAAGGTGGCTTATCTCCTATTGAAATGGAACCTGTTTATCTTACATTTTGGAAAAAGGGATGTAAATATTTCTATATACTGGGACCAGATGGAGAAAGGCTGGAATTTTGCGAAATACTGAAATAGAAATAAATACTAACTCAGTATAAATACCCTTACAAATAAAACAACCCCAAAAATAATTAAGGCTATACCCGCAATTTTACTTACTATTTTTAAATGAGAAGGCTTTAAGACTTTCCTTATTTTTTTGGCGAGAAAAATCTTAAACAAGTCCACAGGAACATAAATAGTCATAATACCTGCAAAGTACCAGACGGCCTCATTATTACCAAAGTTTTTATCTACCAGGGCCGTACTCATTAAACCTAACCAAAATAAAATGGTAAATGGATTAAAGACATTAATCAACACGCCCTTCAGGAAAAATCCAAACAGTGATCTTGGACTATGCTCTTTGATGAAAGGTTGAGGTACATTTATAGATCGATTACCTTTTTGAATCATAGCAGCCAGTCCAAATACAATTAATATTAACGTGCCAATTCCTCCAACCGTATAGTAAAAATAAGAAGCATTGGCTATTTCTGAAATGAAGGACATCCCTTTATACATGCCCATAAACAGGAAAATATCACTAATCCAGATGCCTGAACCAAAAAACACACCCACTTTGGTGCCGTATTCCACTCCAATATGAATGAGAGAGAAAAAAATAGGCCCAATTAAGAATATAAGCAAAAATCCAACCTTTATTCCTTCAATAAAATAATTCATCTTTCTTCCTGTTATCCATTTGCAGAAGTGGTATTTCGGTAAACAAAAGATTCCCACTCCTTAAAAATACTAGTTTTCATGACCCGCGGAAATTTATTTTGCCCACCCATTTTACCCTGTTTCTCTTGCCATTTATAAAAAATAGAAATGGGAATGACTTTAATTTCAGGTTGGCCTAATACACTTTTCCGTTCTGCACAATAATCATCATTTACCCTTTTTAATTCTTCATCTAGCAAAGGTAAAATATTATCCGCTGAAATCATTGTTTCACAGCCAAGATACCATGAATGTCTGAATTTGCCATTTTCCTCAATAGCAGAGACCGTAAATTCCTTAATACTAATATTCAATTCTTGAGAAATCTTATAAATAGCCTGATTCATATTATCTACTGAAAGATGTTCCCCACAAACACTTAAATAATGTTTAGTCCTGCCAGTGATAATGAATTCTGATCTGTCCAGATTAATAAATCTAATGGTATCTCCCAAAAGATACCTCCAGGCACCAGCGCAAGTACTTATTATCATGGCATAATCTATACCTTTTTTAATTTCATCAATAGTTAAAGAGCTTGGGTTATTTTTTAAATTTCCCTCTTCGTCAAAATTTGATTCATTGAACGGAATAAATTCATAATAAATACCCTTTTGTAATTCCAGGCACATACCCTTATGGTCTGGGCGGTGCTGAAAACCAAAAAAACCTTCAGATGCCAGGTAAGAATCCATGTAAACCATTGGTTTAGACATAATTTTATCAAAACCTTTTCTAAAGGGTTCAAAATGTACTCCACCGTGCACGAAAACACGAAGATGAGGCCAGATATCATGAATACTTTCAACTTTATAGTGGGAAACAACCTGTTCCATCATTAATTGAACCCAGGAAGGAATGCCAACAATAACACTAATATCCCAATTTGGAGCATTTTTAATAATCGCTTCAATTCTTTCGTCCCAGGTTTTTAATCTGGAAATTCTGGATCCATGTTTAAAATAGGGGCGTAACCAACCTGGTATTTTATTGGCATTAATACCACTGAGATCACCTGAAAAATATTTTCCCTCTTTCTTTAAGGAACTGGTTCCACCAAGCATCAACATTCCTTTGGTAAAAACATCAGGATTTACATCAAAATGATTCAAAGTAAAGAACATTTTTCTACCAGCCCGGCGCATAAATTTGCTCATTTCATCGGAAATGGGAATATATTTACTAGGTGCTCCAGAAGTTCCTGAACTTAAGGCAAAATATTTTATTTTTCCAGGCCAGGTAACATTATCCACATTATGAAGAGATAGGTGCCACCATTTTTCATAGATTGTATTGTAATCAAAAACGGGAATATCCTGTCTAAAAGCATTCATCAATTCGTCTGATTTCAACATCTCTTTGAAATCATAGTATTTTCCAAAGGTGGTATGCTGGGCTTTTCGTAACAACCCTTTTAAAACAATTTCTTGTTTTCTCTTTGGTGAAGTATGGTTATTATAGTCAACAAACTTTTCCCCTATTAAAATACCTCTTTGTATCAAATTACCTAATAGGTTCATTATTTAAGTATTTTTATTTCCGTCGACTGATATCAGGGCAACGAAGATTTCCAAAAAAGTAAAGAAAACCTACCTCTAAAAAGGCAAAAGCATCTTTATTATCAGCATTACCCCGCATAAATCCTGTTTTATTAATTCCAGGATCAGCAGCGCTGCTTAATGATCTGTCAGACATGGCCACGGCGAGAGATCCAACATTTCCTCTTTCCAGGAATAAATTTCTTCTATCGGGATAAACGGTGCTTACGTCATCTAAATAATCTGTGAAAGCTGTTCTTCCACTTAGCTCAATCTGCATACTCCAACGCTCCGATAAATCATATTTCAGACCAACGCCAAATAAAAAAGCAGCTGAAAGAGTATAATATTCCTTTCCTTTAAATTGTCCTTCTGTACCTAAAGGTCTGAGATCTACCCATCTATTAAGATAGTAGGTTTGAGGGTTGAACTGAAAAACACTGGCGCCCAATAAAAAATAGGGGGAAAAATACTCGTCCTTGCTACCATGGGTAAAAGGTAAAAAATTAAATTCCATTTGGGAAGAAACCTCTGTTATCGGAGAACGAAAAGAAAGATTTCTCTCTATTTCAAAAGGATTATTTGAAATGGCATCAGAAGCCGAAACGACGGCATAATTAGCGGCAAATTTTAAGGCTACCCGATTATTGAAATTATACCTTGCCATTAAACCGAAAGCCTCTCCAGGTTTTTCTAGATTATATTTTGTATTTAAATCTCCGAAGTAATGCGCCGCACCAACCCAAAGACCTGCTTCCCAACCCACTTGGGACCAGGCATTTACATTAGAAAATAAAATAATACAACAAGCAAAAATAAACCTTTTCTTTAAAACAAGCATAGTATGTAAGTGCATGCTTTTTGTGCATTCATTATTCAAAAACGAATAGAACTCAACTATGGTATATAAAAAAAACTTAATTTTTCTTTACATCATCATTAAAATCATCGAACAAACCATCATCTTCCAAATCATCAAAATCTACATCTTCATCGTCATCATCGTCGTCATCATCATCATCAAGCCAATCTTCTTCGACTATATCCTCTAAGATTTCGTTAACCTCTTCAAGATCAAAAAAGGTAGGATCAAAATCACCCATGGTTTCACTCATTTCCCTTTCCTCTTCATTTTTTGGATTCAGCAAGGCCTCCTTTAACTCCATATAAGCAGCTGGTCCGCCACAATCTTCAAAAGGACAGGCATTTTCCCCAGCAAACGCCACAGGCAATAGTTCCTCCTCAAGGGTTACTATTTTCAATAATGTAAGCGTATGCATCCAACCATCTCCCAAATCATATTCATATTCAAAAGAATCATTTTCCTTTAAGGAAAGTTCATGCAACAACGTATCATCTGCATCCAACATTTTGGTACTGACCACGTCATCCTCATCAATTAATCCATACCAGATACCATCTTTTTTAAATTGAAAAAGATGGTCATTTTCCCAACCCATAACCACTTGAATTACTTGATGCAGATCAAATAAACTATGCAATTCACTCACTTGGAAAGTTCTCCAGACTTCGGGAGTCACGTCATTCAAAGAAATTCGAAATTGATAATATTTTTCCATAACAATAATTTATTTACATCAGTAATTTACTTCTTCCCAGGGTTCTATCCAAAAAGAATTTACACCTTCGCCCGAAATTAATCTAAAAACTTCAAGATTTAAAAGTTCCAACAAAGCAAGGAAGGTAACAATAGCCTGATATCTGTCAACACAATGCTGAAAAACATCGGTGAAAGCAGCTTTTCCCCTATCCTTTACTACAGAAACAAGAATATTCTGTTGATCTTCAATAGTATAATTAATTCGAACAATTTCATGAACGGCGGCAGGTTTTTTGACTTCTAACCGACGCATTACCGATTCAAACGTCCTCAGCAGTTTGAACAAGGAGATCGTTTCTAAGGAAGCATCTGCCAGCGCTTGATTAGCGAGCGATTTTATTTCAGATTCGAGATTCCCCCTCTCAAATTTCTTTTCTCTGTCCTCTTCCCAATCGCGAAAAGTATCTAAAACTTCTTTAAATTTTTTGTATTCCAACAGCCTGCTAACTAATTCTTCTCTTGGATCTATTTCATTTCCTGCCTCATCAACGGCTTTTCTTGGGAGCAACAATCTGGCTTTAATGCGGCAAAGGGTAGCGGCAACAACGACAAATTCACTGGCTAAATCAATATTCAGCCTTTCCATTTGATGTATGTAGGTTAAAAAATCCTCTGTAACTTTCGATATCGGAATGTCATTAATATCCAATTCATCTCTTTCAATAAAGAAAAGCAGCAGATCGAAAGGCCCTTCAAATTGGGGGAGATGAATCGTATAAGTTTCTGCCGTAGCGTACATATTGAAGGATTTACCCAAATAGGTTTAAAAAACTCAAATATAGTTAGATTTACAGATTAAAATTAGTATTAGTTTGTTATGTCTAAAGGAATCATATATTTAATGCCATCTCCCCTGGGAGAAGGGGGGGAACATGCCATTGCTCCGTATCTTTTACAAAGAATAGAAAATTGCTCTTACATCATTTCTGAGAGAGGAAAAACCACCCGTGCACAATTAAAAATTTTACTTCCCAACTTAGCATTGGAGAAGATAACTTTTTTGGAACTTCCCAAACACCAACCCGCTCAATCGATAGAAGTTTTACTGGAACCAGCCCTAAAAGGAAATGATATTTGTTTATTTTCTGAAGCTGGCTGTCCGGGCATTGCCGATCCTGGGGCAGAAGTGGTAAAACTTGCCCATCATTTGCAAATTAGGGTGGTTCCTATGGTTGGACCTTCTTCCATATTATTAGCTTTAATGGCCTCGGGGTTGAATGGACAAAGATTTACCTTTATGGGATATTTGCCCGTGAAAAAGCCTGAATTAGTCGCTCAACTCAAGGTTATGGTAAATGAGATGTCAAAAAATGCAACTACCTTTCTATTTATCGAAACGCCTTACAGGAATGAGGCCTGTTTAGATGTTTTACTCCAAAACTTACCCGATAATACCCGATTATGTATTGCTGCAGACCTAACCTTGCCCGATGAATTCATTTCGACAAGAACTATTCAGCAATGGAAAAAAACCGGATTTCCAAATATCCACAAAAAACCCGCCTTATTTCTGATAGGGCAATAACGCCGGAGTAACTTATCTAATTTTTACTTATTTTTACCAAACAAACCTTTTATAAATAGCCAATGGATATATTATCAGCCCTTCCAAATTTACAAAAAAAAGGATTCCTCGATCTGGCCATAGATCCTACCATCGATTTATTTGAGGAAATAAACAAGCTGAAAAAGGAAAAGAACGCAGTCATTTTAGCTCACTATTATCAAGAACCTGACATTCAGGATATTGCTGACTATATCGGAGATAGTCTTGGATTGTCTCAGGAGGCCGCAAGAACAAAGGCTGATTTAATTGTCTTTGCCGGCGTCCATTTTATGGCGGAAACAGCTAAAATTCTCTGCCCGGATAAGAAAGTGGTTCTTCCTGATTTAAAAGCGGGTTGTTCTCTTGCCGATTCCGCACCAGCGCCATTGTTCAAGAAATTTATGGAAAAATATCCCGGTCATACCGTAGTAAGTTATATCAATTGTACGGCTGAATTGAAGACATTGACTGATATTTGCTGTACTTCAAGTAATGCGGTACAGGTCATAGAATCTATTCCAAAGGATCAACCTATAGTTTTCGCCCCCGATAAAAATTTAGGCGCTTACTTAAATAAAAAAACGGGAAGGAACATGGTATTGTGGAACGGAGCCTGCATGGTCCATGAAATTTTTTCCGCTGAAAAAATAGATAAGCTAATGGCTCAATATCCTGAAGCCGAGCTTATTGCACACCCAGAATGCGAGGAAGTTATTTTACGTAAAGCGCATTATATAGCCTCTACCACTGGCTTATTGAACTACACAATAAAAAGTAAAAAAACATCTTTTATTGTGGCTACTGAGTCGGGAATTATTCATCAAATGGAAAAATATTCTCCCGATAAAATATTTATTCCCGCTCCTCCTGAAAATTCCTGTGCCTGTAACGAGTGCCCTCACATGAGGTTAAATACGTTGGAAAAAGTATATCTTGCCCTTAAATATGAACTACCAGAGATTACGCTCTCTGATTATGTCCTCGAGAAAGGAAGATCATGTATTGATAGAATGTTAACTATTTCGGCCAATGCCGGACTATAAATAAGATGTATGAAAAAAGTTTATCCTCTATTTATTTTGTTTTTGGTTGCTCAATGGTCCATTGGGCAAAATGGCTTACAATTGTCGATAGCCAATGAAAAAAAGACTGTTATTCAATCTCTGGAAGCCAAAAAGCAACAGTATGTAGATGTGGCAACGAATATCTGGAAGCTGGCTGAACTGGGTTATAAAGAAGGGAAAAGTGCTAATCTCTTACAATCTATGCTCAAAGAGGAAGGTTTTACTATCGAAACTGGCGTAGCAGGTATTCCCACTGCCTTTACAGCTACTTTCGGCAGCGGAACTCCAGTGATTGGTGTGCTTGGAGAATATGACGCTTTACCTGGATTTTCACAAGATGCAGTACCTTTTAAAAAGGAGTTGGCAGGTAATACCAATGGCCATGCCTGCGGTCATCATTTATTTGGATCTGCCTCTGCGGCGGCGGCTATTGCCGTTAAAAACTGGTTGAAAACAACAGGGCGGAAAGGTACCATCCGCTTTTATGGAACACCCGCTGAAGAAGGAGGCGCTGGTAAGGTTTACATGGTTCGTGCAGGCTTATTTCAAGATGTTGATGCCGTCATTCATTGGCACCCGGGAGATGATAACAATGCTAATCCCATCTCTTCCCTGTCAAATAAGTCGGCTAAATTTCGTTTCCGTGGCGTTGCCTCTCATGCCGCTGCCTCTCCTGAACGTGGAAGATCAGCCCTCGATGCCGTTGAGGCTCTAAATTATATGGTTAATATGATGAGGGAACATATTCCTGAAAAATCAAGAGTTCATTATGTGATTACAAGAGGTGGAGAGGCCCCAAATGTTGTACCCGCATTTGCTGAAGTATATTATTATATCCGTCATCCGGAAATGGATATCGTTAAAGATATTTTCAATAGGGTAACCAAAGCAGCCGAAGGTGCCGCATTAGGAACGGGTACTACCATGGATTATGAGGTGATACATGGTGTTTATAATTTACTGCCTAATCAAATCCTTTCTACTAATTTATTTGAAAATTTAAAAACAGTAGGAGGTGTTACCTATGACAAAACTGAAGAGGATTTTGCCCTTAAAATTTTCCCTTCCCTAAATAGAAAAGACGTAAATATTTCCGATGCAGCTTTGGTAAAACCTTACGCAGACCAGAGCGATGAGGCATTTGGTTCTACCGACGTCGGCGATATAAGCTGGCTTGTTCCTACCGCTGGTATTTCAAGTGCCACCTGGGTTCCTGGTACTGCTGCACATAGCTGGCAAGCCGTTGCGGCAGGCGGTATGTCCATAGGTCACAAGGGAATGATGGTAGCTGCTAAAACCATGGCACTCACTATAATGGATTGCTTGGTGAACCCGGAAATGTTGAAAAATGCTAAACTGGAGTTATTAAAGAGAAGAGGCGACTCATTTAAATATGAAGCCCTCCTTGGTGATAGAAATCCTCCGTTAGATTATAGAAATTAATACATAATCATTCTCAGTATGAAACCTACTTTATTAGTCTTGGCCGCTGGCATGGGGTCTCGTTACGGTGGACTTAAACAAATAGATCCTGTTGGTTTAAATGATGAAACCATTCTCGAATTTTCAGTTTATGATGCAATTAAAGCTGGATTTGGTAAAGTAGTTTTTATCATTCGCCGATCTATTGAGCAACCTTTTAAAGAAAAAATAGGCATTACTTTTGAAAATATTATCCCCGTTGAATATGTTTTTCAAGAGTCATCCTCGCCAATAGAAGGACTTCCCCCTATACCCGAAAGAGAAAAACCGTGGGGTACAGGTCATGCCGTACTGGTCGCAGCAGATGTCATTAAGGAACCATTTGCTGTTATTAACGCCGATGATTTCTATGGATTTGATAGTTTTGCTATTATGGCAAAATTTCTAACCACGGAATGTTCTCCGGAAAAACATGCTATGATAGGATATTATTTGAATAATACCCTATCCGATTTTGGTGCTGTTTCCAGAGGAGTATGCACCAGTAATGCGACTGGTTATTTAACCAGTATTGCCGAAACTCACCAAATTATTAAAAACGATCAGGAGATTACGGGTGATTTAAATGGTAATAAGGTTACGTTGAATGAAAAAACCCTTGTTTCTATGAATTTCTGGGGTTTTCATCCTTCCATTTTTGAATATCTAAGATTGGGTTTTATTCAATTTGTTGAAGAGAACAAAGACCACCCAAAAGCAGAATACTACATACCATTGGTTGCAGACCAGCTAATTGCATCAGATGAGGCAAAAATTGTAGTTATACCATCTGCAGCTCAATGGTTTGGAGTTACCTATCAGGAAGACAAGCCTTTTGTCAAGGAAGCATTAAAAATGATAACCGAACAGGGCTCTTATCCAACCCTGGGTTTATGGGCAAAATAATGAGGGAGCCTTAAAATTTAGAGCCCACTGTAAAAATCAAGGATTGCTTCATTATCGCTTTGTCCACCTCCTGAAGAGGTGCATTTTGTGTTAGATAAGGAAAAAATACTTCATTGAACTGGTTATATCTAAAGCAGACATCAAAGAAATATTTTTCTCCCCTTCTTCCACCGCCTACACTTAGTATGGTTTTCGAGGTTTCGTCATCTTTAAAAGGAGAGGTATAAAACTGTAGTCCTGCTCTTAAACGATAGACATTACTAATGACCGCTTCTCCACCCATTCTAATAGCCACCGCCTGACCCAGTCTTCCGGCAATTTCTATATTAGATTCATTTTCAGCTTCTTCAAAACCATTATAATTAAATCTATTAGAAGCATAATTAACATATTCCACTTCCCCGCCAATAAAACCCTTTTTACCTAAAACGAGACCGACGTTTCCAAAGTACCTCCATGGCGTTTTAAACCTGTATTCAAAACTTCCTTCGGCAACAGCTTCACTTCCTAAAAATGCACCTGTTTCATTTGCATTTTCAAAATAATTATAGGTCAGTTCATTTTGATAAATATCAGAAACATTAAAGAAAGTAGGAGTATGAACAGCCATTCCGATACGAATATTAGGTTGTGGCTTCACAATAACACCCAATTTCGCATTAGCTCCGCCGCCGGTGGTGCTCAATTCTTCTCTGTAAGTCAAATCTTTAAAATAGGGAACGCCGCCAGGTGCTTTTACCTGATCCACCTCTGCATAATTCCTGACATTATAATAGGAAATGAAAGGAACGCCCACGGTAAGCCCTATAGATACCTTTTCATTATAATTTCCAGCAAGAGAAAAAGCCAGTTCACCTAACGAACCTGTATTTTGAACTTCCTGTTCCCTTTGTAAAAGAGCTTTGGGAGATAATTGGTAATCAATATCATATTTACCATCTCCATTGAGATCATATAGCGCGCCAGCTTCAGAGGCAATGCCCGTTTCAAAATCGTCCAACCCAATATCAGAATTGGCAATTTCCTGGAATCTTTGTAAAAGAGTGCCTTGGGAAGTTCCACTAAACCGGGTAGTGTTACTAAAATGATTTAAGTTATTTAAGGTAATGGCAAAATTCATTTGCTTCCACTTTTCAGAAATAGGCTGGGAAGTAAAAACCATTCCTAAGTTCTGGACATTAATACCTAGTTTACTTTCAGACAATGCAGAACCATTTCTATCTGAAATGAGTCTGGATGTTGTTCTGGTTGAGATAAAGGAGGGGGAAAAAGAAAATTCCGATTTACGGTATAGTGCTATGCCTGCAGGATTACTGTTCACCGCACCAAGATCAGGACCAATGGCACTCATTGAGCCCCCCGTCGCAGTATATCGGGCTGTTCCTCCAGGTTCCTGATAACTAAATCTAATAACATCTGCAATAGTTTGTCCAACTGAAAAGAAGGGCAAAAGGGAAATTATTAAAATAACAGACCATTTAATTGAGTGGGTATTCATAGCTATTTTATTTAGAAAAGGAATAAAAAAAACGGGTGGAATACAACAACGTAATATTCCACCCGTTCAATTATGTTAAAATAACAATATTTGTTATTTAATGGTTAATTAATAACTCTTCCTCCCGTGGACGTAGATCTGCCGCCACTTGATGGCGCACCACTACTTGAAGGTGACGAAGAAGACCCTGAACTTGATGGGGAACTTCTTGGTGTTGACCAACTTGGAGAAGATGAAGGCGATTCAAAACTTCTTGAAGGTGAGGTACTTCTCGTAGAGCTATTTATTCTTTCCGTATTGTTTCTAATATCAGAAGAAGTTCTCGGCTGAACGGTAGTACTTGGACGTTGACGGCTATATTCCGTAGTAGGATTACTTGCCCTTGGGGAATACCCAGTAGATGGTATTCTACTCTCATTGCTTGGATATCTACCAGCGCCTTGTACAGAAGGAGCATACCTTGGTACATCCGTTCCAGTAGTTCCTTGTGAGGTAGAAGGAATTCTGGTACTTCTTTCAGTAGTTACATTCCTTCCAGCAGCAGGGCTAGTTCTTGGTGAACTCTCAATAGTTCCAATCTCAGGATTACGTGCACCTGGAACCGGACCTACAGATCCTCCCCCTCTTCTTGGGCCATAATATCCATTAGAAGCATCTACTGGTGTTACTGAATTATTGTTATTATTGTTCTGGCCAAAATTATTGTAACCATAGCCATTACCCCAGGTAGGTATGAAATTATAAAAATTATACGACGGCATAAACATCATTGGGGAACCGACCCAACCGAAACTATTCATAGACATTCCCATTCCACCAAATCTTGAGAACGGAGAATTCCATCCCATACTAAACGGATCATTCATACCGAAGCTATTCCATCTGTTGAAATTTCCGAAACTATTAAAATTATTCCAGCGATTGAATCTGCTAAACATTCTCTGAGAATAGAAATCATCGTAAATCAACATGGTCGTAGCAGACCTCATAAACGGATCGTAATAAGCCATATCGATATAATATGGATCAAAAAAACTGAAACCTTGAAGAGGTCTGTGAAAACGACGAATTCTTGAAGTGTAATAAAAATCATAATCATCGTAATAGCTATCGGCTCCGTCAGAGAAACTTGTTTCATTTTCTGAAAAGGATTCTGGTCTGTAAGAACCTAATCTGTTAGAGGAAGATGGATTATTTTTTAATTTAACCACTTCGTCAGGATTGTAATATACATCATCCATTTGTGCACCCACGGGACTGACAGCCAGCAGAGTGAACAGGGTAAAAATCAGGGCGTATTTCATGACAATTATTTAAAACGTGGAATTAATGAAATCATCTTTTAAATAGAACATCTAATTTATTACTTTTGTCGCAATAAAGTTGTTAATGTTTGGTAAATTATGATATTTATTTTGACAATTCGACATTTTACTCTTTTTTTCACCTAATCCTGCATTGTATGGCAAAAGAAATAACGCCCAGATCGACAGATTACGCCCAGTGGTACCAAGATATTGTTAAAAAAGCAAATTTAGCTGAAAATTCTGCCGTTAGAGGGTGCATGGTTATTAAACCTTATGGCTTTGCGATCTGGGAAAAAATTCATGATCAATTAGATCGAATGTTCAAGGAAACAGGGCATGTAAATGCTTATTTTCCTCTATTTATCCCAAAAAGTTTTTTGAGTAAAGAAGCGCAGCATGTTGATGGTTTTGCCAAAGAATGTGCCGTGGTCACGCATCACCGCTTAATGAACGCACCCGACGGAAGTGGCGTTATTGTTGATCCTACCTCAAAATTAGAGGAAGAACTGATTATTCGCCCTACTTCTGAAACTATTATTTGGAATACTTACAGAGATTGGATAAAGTCCTATCGCGACCTTCCCCTACTTATTAATCAGTGGGCCAACGTGGTTCGTTGGGAGATGAGAACCCGCTTATTCCTTAGGACAACTGAATTTCTATGGCAAGAAGGACATACGGCACATGCGACTAAAGGCGAGGCCGTTGAAGAAACCTTACGAATGCTGGATGTATATGCAGAATTTGCTGAAAATTATATGGCAATGCCTGTTATCAAAGGGGTTAAAACAGCCAATGAACGCTTTGCCGGAGCGGTGGACACCTTTTGTATTGAAGCCTTAATGCAGGACGGAAAAGCGCTGCAAGCGGGTACTTCCCATTTCTTAGGCCAGAACTTTGCCAAAGCGTTCGATGTTAAATTTTTAACAGAAGACAATAATCAGGAATTTGTCTGGGCTACTTCCTGGGGTGTTTCTACGCGTTTAATTGGTGGACTTATTATGACCCACTCTGACGACGAAGGATTGGTTTTGCCACCAAATCTTGCGCCAATTCAAGTGGTTATCATTCCAATTCCAAAACCATCTCCCGAAATTGACGAGGTTGTTCATAAAATCATGAAAAACCTAAAAGCCAAGGGTATTACCGTTCAATATGACCAAGACATGAAAAACCGGCCTGGTTTTAAATTTGCGGAACATGAAATGAAAGGTATTCCCGTTCGTCTGGCCATTGGTCAACGCGATCTGGAGAAAAATGAAATCGAAGTTGCAAGAAGAGATACCAGAGAGAAATTTACAGCAAGTCTGGATGGTATTGAAGAGACGGTTGCTCAATTACTCCTTGACATTCAGGAAAATCTCTTCCAGAGAGCAAAATCATTTAGAAGTCAAAAAACAACTAAAGTAGATACTTTTGATGATTTTAAAGCTTTGATCGATTCCGATATCCCTGGATTTATTTCAGCCCACTGGGATGGTACCAGTGAAACTGAAATAGCCATCAAGGAAATTACTAAAGCGACCATTCGCTGTGTTCCTTTTGATCAGGAAGAGGAAGCTGGAATCTGTATTTATTCAGGTAAACCATCTACAAAAAGAGTTTTATT
Source organism: Saprospiraceae bacterium (assembly GCA_027488135.1). Classification (GTDB taxonomy): domain Bacteria; phylum Bacteroidota; class Bacteroidia; order Chitinophagales; family Saprospiraceae; genus BJGN01. Next base: position 26,353 of record JAIYCH010000075.1, read on the forward strand.
TGCAAAATCTTACTAACTATTTGATTAAATCATGAAGGAATCAAAAAGACCAAACTGGATAGTTGTCGCGGCTATGGCTAGCCTTTTGAGCATTTTGGTTCTTCATCGATATGCAACCGACTACTATGGTAACGAAATAATTATAAAAAAACATTATATCCGGCCAGACTATAAGATTGATGCCTGGGGAAATGCAAGTAATTTGCATCTCTCCAAAGCAGCAAATCTTGCCAATGATAAAAAATGGGATCAAGCCCTTGCTCATTTAGATAGCATTTTTCCGCTTGATCCCATTTTTGGCAAGGCAAAATTACTTTCCACTTTTATCTATTTTGAACAGGGAAAATATACTTATTCGAGAGATTTGGCGAAGAGTTTGCTCAGTTTGCGAGATAAAAGGCTCCAGTATTTTTCAAATTGGCTGCATATATTGAGCAACGTAGGGTTAGGCAATGCCAGGTTGGCAAAAGAACAACTGTCCATCATTAAGGAAGACAAAAGTAAACGCTTCACCCCTGAGATGGAGGCACTTGAAAAAGACCTTCATCACCCCTTGCGCTACTTTGTTTTTTGAATCCTCCTTACTTACTTTCCGGAGAATAATCGACAGCCACAATCATTTCATTTCTGCGATTTAGCACCTCATAAGGTGCATTATAGCCAAGATATTTGAAATTCCCTTTGGTTGCAATTTTTTCCTTTTGCAATAAAGCTTTTAATTCTGCTTCTGCGTTTAATATTTTTTCTTCTCCTGCAAACCCACCAAAAGCGTAGGCAGCATAGTACCCTGGAACAGATTTTGAGATTTTCACGTTAGGGTCCAAAGGTTTGGGAAGATTTTCCATAGTAAATGATTCAGGCATCACAAAATGCATGACACTCCCTTCCTCTGATTTTTCCATGTGAACCGGCGCGGTCATAGCAATCTGTTTGGATTCAGAATTACCACCAAAAATAAATCCAGCTAATTTCCTGAATTGATTTCCAGATTCATTTCTATAGCCTTTTGCCGGTGATTTTACCTGGGCAAAAATAGCTGC
>JAIYCH010000083.1 GCA_027488135.1 Saprospiraceae bacterium
TATAATACCTTAAATTTTATTCAAATGCGATATTACTATTTTATATTTATTTTCTTTTTGTCTAATGCAGCGGCTATCGCTCAACAGGACACTGTTTTTATTTGGGTGGACGGCTTATGTGGAATGTGCAAAAATAGAATCGAAAAAGAAGCTATAAAAGTAGAAGGCGTCGGTGCTGTCAATTATAACGTATATAATAATATTTTATCGGTTGTGCCTTCCTCCGCCCGCTTCAATAATGAATCATTGCAAATGGCCATTGCCGGCATTGGGCATGATACAGAAAAATTTAAGGCAGATTCCCTGGTGTATGAAAGTTTACACGAATGTTGCCATTATCGCGATCCGATAATTAGAGCCGATCATTTAGAGAAACTAGATGCCTCGGCTATTATTTCAGGCACTGTTTATTTAAAGGGCGATGGAAATAAAATCCCGGCCGCGGGTGCTTCCGTTTATTGGGAAGGTACCAATCTCGGTGAATTTACCAATGAAAATGGTGAATTTGTTATTCCTCGTGCAGGCACTACTTCTGTTTTGGTTTTTTCCTACGTGGGGGAATCCTCAGATTCTGTAGATATGAGAGGTCAAAAGGAGATAATTATTACGCTCGGTGGGGGCTATGAATTCCAGGCCATTGAAATTAGCTATAAGAAAAAGCCGACTTCTTATTCTTTTTTAACCCCAGGAAAAGTTCAACTCTTGGGTGAAGGAGAATTGGCCAAGGCAGCTTGTTGTAATTTATCGGAAAGTTTTGAAACTACGCCTTCCATAGATGTTTCTTTCACAGATGCCGTTACCGGAACAAGACAAATTGAAATGTTAGGTCTTTCTGGGGCTAATATGTTGATTACCAGAGAAAATATTCCAGATATCCGTGGCCTCTCCGCTATTTATGGACTGACTTTCTTGCCAGGAACCTGGGTGGAGGGTATTCAGTTAAGTCCAGGTATAGGTTCTGTTGCTAATGGTTTTGAAAGTATTTCAGGTCAAATAAACGTGGAATTAAAAAAACCTGAGAATAGTGAAAAACTCTATTTTAACTTTTATGCCAATGAAATGAATCGCTTTGAGGCTAATTTGAATCTCGCTCATTCTCTAAATGAAAACTTACACACAGGTTTACTCTTACATGCGAAAAGACAGAGGGATCAAATGGATAGAAATGATGATCATTTTATGGACGGGCCTATTGGAGACCAATTTATAGTGGCTAATCGCTGGAAATTTAATACGTCCAATGGAATACAAGGTCAATGGGGGCTTAAAGGCACCTTTATTCAAAATAATAGCGGGCAGTTAACCGGTGCAAATCACGTCCATCCAGGAACTGGCGTATATAATCCCTGGTTAGCCAATATGGATACCCGTAGGGTGGAAGCTTGGTATAAAATGGGCTATTTATTTCCCGATAAACCAAAAACAAGCATCGGTTTACAACTTTCCGCTTTAAATCATGATCAAACGGGATTTTTTGGTAAAAGAAAATATGACGCTTTTCAACAATCTTTTTATGCAAATTTGCTCTACCAATCTATTATTGGAAGTACAGACCATGTTTTTAAAAGTGGTTTGAGTTATCAATATGATCGCTTTGATGAAACCCTGGGCGAATCAAATTTCCTCAGAAATGAATCTGTTCCTGGCGTTTTTTCTGAATACACCTATAATTACTTAAATAAGGTTTCCCTGGTTGCAGGATTAAGAGCAGATAACCATAATCAATATGGGTTCTTTGTTACCCCGCGTTTACATTTTCGTTTTTCTCCCAATGAGAAAACAGCTTTTAGATTGGTTTCAGGCAGAGGTCAAAGGACACCCTCTGTTTTTGCTGAAAATATAGGCGCTATGGCTTCTTCCCGTATTTATCAGATTGTAAATCCTCAGCCAAATATTCCTTATGGCTTGAACGCAGAGGTAGCCTGGAATTCTGGCATTAGTTTTTCTCAGGAATGGCAACTGTTTAATAAACCTACCGTCTTAAATATAGAGCTTTTTCATACCCGATTTGTTAACCAGATAGTGGTTGATTATGATGCCAATCCTCAAAAAGTTTTATTCTATAATCTGGCAGGAAAATCTTACGCTACCAGCTTTCAATCGCAAGTGGACATAACTTTTCTTCCCTGGCTTGATGTTCGATTAGCCTATCGTTTTAATGATGTCAAAACAACCTACCAATTAGATTTACTTCAGCGTCCTTTTGTTTCTAAACATAAGGCATTTGCTAATTTTGCCGTCGAAACTGCATCGAGTGGGTGGAAATTGGATGCAACGGTTCAATGGCAAGGTCAGAAAAGAATTCCAGACTTAAGCGGTAATCCAGCCGCAGTCTTCGCCATAGATGAGTCGCCAGATTTTTTTATTGTAAATGCTCAGGTAAGTAAATCAATTGGAAAAAAATTAGAACTGTATCTTGGGGTCGAAAATTTACTTAATTATAAACAAGATTATCCTATCATTAGTGCCGACGACCCTTTTAGCGAATGGTTCGATGGTTCAATGGTTTGGGGTCCTGTTTTTGGTGGAATGGCCTATACTGGTCTTAGATTTAAGATTGACTCTCCCTCCAAAAAATAGACTCATGGAAATAAGGTAATGTGTTTGTCAGCCTTTTTCAGTATCCTCCTAAAAAGATAGCCTCTTTTTTTATGCTCGTTTCTGAATCACGGATTTTTTAAGAATTTACAGGATTTCACGGCTTATAGTGTGCGCCTTCGTTTTAAACATAATGTTTATTCGTACATGTATTCTTACGTATAAACTGACAGGGCCACATAGCCCCGCCATCTTTGGAGCCCTTAATTGTTATAATACCTTCTTTTTCAACAATGATAAAAGGTAAAGTCCGTAACCACTCTTTATGTAAATATTTCCAAGTTTTTCTAATTGTTCATCATCTATGAATCCCATTTGCCAGGCCACCTCTTCTATACAGCCAATTTTTAAGCCCTGTCTTTCCTCAATCACCTGAATAAACTGTCCCGCTTGCATCAATGATTGATGGGTACCAGTGTCCAACCAGGCAATGCCTCTTCCCAATACGCCAACAGACAATTGGCCGAGAGCTAAATAATGGCGATTAACATCGGTGATTTCGTATTCTCCTCTTGGACTTGGTTTTAGATTTTTTGCAATGTCAACAATTTGATTATCGTAAAAATATAAGCCTGGAACGGCAAAATTTGATTTTGGATTTTCAGGTTTTTCTTCAATAGAAATTGCCTGGAAATGCTCGTCAAATGAAACTACCCCGTATCTTTCTGGATCAGCTACGGCATAGGCAAATACTTTTCCACCTGTAGGATTATTTGCGGCTTGCATAATTTCGTTCAAGCCATTTCCGTAAAAAATATTATCTCCAAGAATCAGCGCAGCAGAATCACCATTAATAAACGATTCTCCAAGGACGAATGCCTGTGCCAATCCGTTAGGTTCAAACTGTGGGACGTACGAAAAATGACAACCAATCTGTGAGCCGTCTCCTAATAATTTTTCAAAATTAGGCAGGTCCTCAGGGGTTGAAATGATTAAAATATCTCTTATTCCAGCTGACATTAAAGTTGAAAGCGGATAATAAATCATGGGTTTGTCGTAAACTGGCATTAATTGTTTACTTACGGCAAGGGTTAAAGGATATAATCGAGTACCTAATCCACCTGCTAAAATGATTCCTTTCATGTTAAATTTATTGAGTTATTATTTATAATTCTTCTTGCTCTTAAAATAAGTTCTGCCGGTTTAAAGGGTTTTGGTAGGAAATCATCAACATTCAAGTCAAATGCAGCCAAAATACTTTCTTCTTCCTCAGGGTCTGCTACTAATAGTATGCCTAAAGGAGAGGTATATTCTTTTCTTAATTTTTCAATAATGGCCAAACCTGTTTTCTTTTTCATATCCAAATCTACAATAAGCATATTTGGTTTTTCGATAGAAATGAAATGTAATATATCAGATAATTTTGGGCAATATAAAACTTGGTAACCTTGTTTTTTAAGCCTTAATTCAATAGCGGATAAAAGGATTTCTTCGCTTTCCAAAATAACTATTTTTTTCATAATAATAAAACTAGGTTAGAATTAATCCCGGGGTAAAAAAATAAATTGTGCACCAAGATCACTCAGAGTGAACAGACAAAAAAAGAAATCAGGATCTTTAAAAACACTTCTAAAATGATCTACTCTCTCCATTTGAATTATTTTTTTTGTAGCTAATTCTTCCAGGGTAGATAAATTTAAGGACCATTTATTATTTGATTGATTTCTTTGGACCAGAGGAATCCCCAGTTCAATATCTAATTGGGAAACAACAAAAATGGGATATTTTGAAATACCTTCATCCAGTAAAGTTTCGGAGGCCTTATTCATCACGGATGAAAAAGGGATTAAATCATTTTTTAATTGTTGGTATTTTTCTTCCAGATCCATGGGTTAATTAAGGATTATTTCAGCGATAAAAGGGCAACATTTTCGATATGATGCGTGTGAGGGAACATATCTACGGCTTGCATTTGCAAAATATGGTATTTTTCTGAAAGAATATTTAAATCTCTTGCATGGGTTGCCGGATCGCAACTAACATACACTATTTTTGGTGCTGCTACAGCTAGCAAAACGGCTACTACGTCGGGATGCATTCCAGCCCTTGGAGGATCGGTAATAATCAGATCAGGTTTTCCAAACTGCTGAATAAGTTCTGAATGAAAAAGAAAGCGAACATCGCCAGCAATAAAATCAACATTTTCAATATGATTATCTTTGGCATTCACTTTAGCATCCTCAATGGCTGCGGCGATTTCTTCAATCCCAATAATATGTTTTGCGTTGGCTGCCAGATAAAGAGCAATACTCCCCAGTCCGGTATAAAGATCATATACAATTTCAGTGCCAGTCAGATTAGCGAAATCTTTAACTATATTATAGAGATTGACTGCTTGTCTTGTATTGGTTTGAAAAAATGATTTTGGACCAATTTTATAGGTCACATGCCCAAGTCTCTCGTGAATGGATGTTTTTCCTGCCAAATGATGCATTTCCAAATCGTAGAGACTGTCGTTCATTTTAGTGTTTACACAATAAAATAAAGAAGTTATTTCTGGCAAAGCTATTTTAACCTCATGTAAAAACAAAGATATTTTTTTAGCATCATCTTCACCAAAGGCTATGACCACCATTATTTCACCCAGGGTTGTCACTCTTAACAATAGGGTTCTCAAAAATCCTTCGTGATTTCTTGGGTCATAAAAGGATAAGTCCTGTGAATGAGCTATGGTACGAATGGTATTGCGGATATGGTTTGCTGGTTCTTGCTGTAAACTACAGTGTTGTATATCAATGACTTTATCGAATGCACCAGGAGGATGAAAACCAAGTACAGGGGAAAATTTATCTTCTCCCATAGCCATTTCTGCATCGGTAAGCCACCGTCTGTTGCTGAAGGTGAATTCCATTTTATTTCTGTAAAAATAAATTGGGTCTGCTTTAAAAATGGGATGCCACAGATCAACGTTAAGCTTACCGATTCTGGAAATAGCGTCTTTAACAACCTTTTCTTTTTGTTCTAACTGGGTTTCGTAGTTGAGATGCTGCCATTTACACCCACCACACTGGGCAAAATGGGAACAAACGGGTTCAACTCTGTTGGTGCTGAGGCTTAAATAAGACATAACCTGTCCTTTATAAAAACCCTTTCTTTTTCTGAAAACTTTAATCAGCGCTTTATCACCTGGAACGGGACCAACGGCAAAAACGGTTTCGCCTGTTAAAGATTTTCCTACGCATTGTCCTTTATCGGCAATGCCATGAAAATGAACTTCTAAAATGGACTCGGAAGATTTTTTTTGAGACATAAAACAATTTGTTAATAAAGATAAGGGGACTCGATAGCCGAATCCCCTTAAAAACGTATGGTAATCTTAAACTTAAAAGCTTGATTATGATTTTATCATACATCAGCACCGTCAAAAACATCCTCATCATCAATGACAGCACCTGTTTTTGATTTACTGACTTCCATGCTTTTAAATTTTTCTTTAATTTTCAATTCCAACTCATGTGCGACCTCTGGATTGTCATCCAAAAATTGCTTTGCACCTTCTCTTCCCTGAGCAATTTTAGCACCGCCATAGCTGTACCAACTGCCACTTTTCTGAATAATATCATGTTCTGCGCCTAAATCAATAATTTCTCCATTTTTTGAAATTCCTTCACCAAAGGTAATATCAAATGAAGCTACTCTAAAAGGAGGCGCCATTTTATTTTTAACAATTTTAACTTTTACCTGATTTCCAACCAGATTTCCATCTTTATCTTTAATGGCAGCACCTGATTTACGAATATCTAAACGGATGGAGGCATAAAATTTAAGGGCATTTCCACCTGTTGTTGTTTCCGGGTTACCGAACATAACGCCAATTTTTTCCCTCAACTGATTTATAAAAATGCAGCAGCATTGGGTTTTACCTATAGCGGCAGTTAGCTTACGCATGGCTTGTGACATAAGTCTTGCTTGAAGACCCATTTTGGAATCACCCATTTCGCCTTCAATCTCAGCTCTCGGCACCAAGGCAGCTACTGAATCTATGACTATAATATCGATAGCACCGGAACGGATTAAATTCTCAGCAATCTCAAGTGCTTGTTCTCCATTATCAGGCTGAGAAATTAATAAATTTTCAGTATCAACGCCCAGATTTTGTGCATAACCTCTGTCAAACGCGTGCTCAGCATCAATAAAAGCAGCAATACCGCCTTGTTTCTGTGACTCGGCAATAGCATGAATAGCTAATGTCGTTTTTCCTGAAGATTCCGGTCCGTAAATTTCAATAATCCTTCCCTTAGGAAATCCATTGATACCTAATGCTATATCTAATCCTAGTGACCCCGTCTGAATTACATCAACTTGAACAACTTGTTTATCACCAAGCCGCATGATAGTACCCTTACCATAGGTTTTCTCCAATTTATCGACGGTTAGCTGGAGTGCTTTTAATTTTGCATCTTTTTCCTGTTGTGCCATTTATTAAAGTGTTTTATGTCAAGAAGAACAAACCCTTATGACAAAAGTAAATAAATTGTTTGTAAAAGCAGTTAAAATAGACTACTTTTTAAAAAAAATGTTTGAATCTGTAGGTTAAAGACATCGTAATGAAGAAATTAGAGTGCAGTATCTCTTATTTTTTCTTTGCGGCTATAAGAAAGGATACTTTGTAGCGTTTTGTTCGCTGGATTTTTTCTAATCCGGGGCAAGCGTTGAATGGCTGTCTTCAGTTCTTTGTAGGTGTCATTCAGATAACTATCTACGTGAAGTGCCTCTGTTATTCGGACAGCATCGGTTTCGCTTGATTCGCTGTAGATATACTGAATAAGTTGGTTTTTGGTAATGCTTCTTTGCATATAACTTGGTATTAAAGGTAATATCAAATCAAAAACGGTTTCCTCTATACTAATATTGCCTTTAATACCAATGGTCAGACGTAGCTATTTACATTAACTTTTTACACGATACCATGTTTGCGTGCGTGAAAGGCCTGTCCAATGTTTTCCCTTTACTTTTAACTCATTTTCAGTGGTCTCTGATAGCCAAAGGGTGCAATCATAATAGTTCCCGGTTACAGGGTCTAAAATATTAGCTCCTTTCCATTCTTCGCCCGATTTTACTAACCCATCAATAAGGATCATACCAACTAACGGTTTATTTGCTTTATCTCCTTTACACTTCTCACAAACGGTATCCGCTGGTTTCAATAACAGTTTTGTTATTTTACCATAGACCTTTCCATTCTTTTCATAAAGCTCCATATAAGATTTAGCCTCTTTTGTCTCATCATCTATGGTTTTCCAAAGACCTAACGGACTTGATTTTTGTGCTGATAGTGCGGAAGTAATAAGCAGCAGACTTAAAGAAAAAACGAATTTCCACATGTAATAATTAATTTGAAGATTAAGAAATGATTAATTAAAAAGTAACGTAAAATAATCAACCCTTTTATTCCGTCCACGAAAACTGGTCGATTATTTTTTGAATATCTTTAATCATAAAATCATGAATAGGTGCCAGGGAATCAATATCAATTTTTGATTTTACATAAAAAACACCCCTTACAAAATGTTTTTTATTGTCCGTAAGGTAAAATTGATAGGGAGTTGCCGCAGGGCCTTTAATGTGAAATTCTATACCAGTTACATTCGGCGATATATTTAACTGCACTTCGTCTATGTAATTTGCCTTTTTATTATGAAAATGAGCCATTTTAAAAGCGTCATTTACCAATTTATCCAATTCATTCTCTCTCGTAACAGGGTAATAACTAAAATGTACACTTCCGTTTAGTGAGGGTAACTGTAAGTTGAACCAGTTATCTTTATTACCAGCATCTCCTATTAGTGACGAATCCTTGGTTAATAAGTAATAATCTGGATACTGAAAGTGTATGGGAATATTCGCCTGTTTATAATCTACTAATTTACCCGTTGGAAATTCAACGCGTGGGTAGCCCCTCTGTTTGGGTGAAATGATATCGGAGCTTTCACAATTGAAAAGAGTAATTAGCAAAAGGGAAGATAATAAAAATGGCTTTAAATACATGGCGAAGTAATAAAATGGTTTTATTTATCTCAAATTAACTTCCGGACGCGCATTTGTTCGATTCGTCTGCTCGATGCAGCCGTGATTTCGAAATTAAATCCCATGATTTCCAAATGAATGTTCTTCGCTGGCAATTCTCCATATTGCGACAAAATAAGTCCTGCAATAGAGTCCGCTTCGCTGTTTAAATCATCAAAATGATTAGATTCGATGTTCATTATATGGCAGAAGTCATGAATAAGCGTTTTTCCTTCAAACATATAACTTCCATCTTCCATTATTTGGTACACAATGTCAGGTTCATCATCAAATTCATCCTGAATTTCTCCAAAAATTTCTTCCAAAACATCTTCCATCGTTATTAATCCAGCTGTACCACCATACTCATCTACCACAATAGCCAGGTGTTGTCTCTTCGTTTGGAAAGCGCCAAGAACCTGATCTATTTTTTTTGCCTCGGGTACATATAAAACAGGCGTTCTGATAAGCTTTTGCCAGGCATAGTCTTCGTTTTTTTCATGTTCTAATCCTATCAAATCCTTGACATGCAATAAACCAGTGACGCTGTCCAGATCGTTTTCATACACTGGAATTCGAGAATAACCTGATTCGCGAATGATTTCAAGGAGTTGATGGTAATCAGTTGATGTGCTGACAGAAATTATACTCACTCTGGCTTGCATAATCTGACGAACCTGAACTTCTCCAAGCTTGTCAATTTTAGCCACCATTTCTTTTCTTATTTTTAAATGGTGTGACGACCGACCTTCATTTTCCAGGTTATTACTGACAGTAGAGACCTGTTTAATCTGGTTTAATTCAACTTTTAAACCTAGAAACTGTCTTATAAATAATAGCGCAAGCACAATGATAAGAAAAATGAATATAATGCCAATGAAAATGGAAGGAGCATCAATAACTAAAAAAATAGGAAAAAATACCTTTTTGTAAAGGTTGTTTTGCGCAATCAAGCCGCTAAGCGGCCAATGCTTACAATAGGGACTATCCCCAGAAGGAGGCTCGGTATCCAAGATGAATGGTATTTATTCGGAAATATTAATAACTCGTAAAATTAATTAAATTTTCCTTAGTTTCTTTGCTATTATGCTCAAAAAAATGACTGTAAGTCAATGTTATTATTAAAAAGGTAAATTCTCCCCTTCCTCAGTAATATTTTCCGACGACTTTTGACTGACCGATGCGGCTGAATTGGCAGGGTTTTGAAAATCTACACCTGGACTTCTTCTCTCTAAAACCTTAAACATAGTACCTACTACTTCTGTTATTTTTCGGGTTTTATTTTCTGCATCTTGCCAGGTCCTGTGGCTGAGCTTTCCTTCAAGGAATATAGTGCTCCCTTTCTTCAAATACTTCATTGCATTATCCGCCTGGATGCGCCATAAAACTATATCATGCCATTCTGTGGTTTCTTGCCAGATTCCTTCCTTGTCTTGGTATTTTTCACTAGTGGCAATAGAGAAAGTTACTCGGTTGCTTCCATTGTCTAATGTTCTTTGTTCAGGATCTTTTCCTAAATTTCCAATAAGCATTACTCTGTTCATAACATTTGATTGTGATGGTTAATGGACACAATGTAGGTCTCTTTTTTTAATTTGCATCGGACATTAAATAGAATTTTTCAACCTGCTTAAAAAGTAATATATTTTTTTTTAATAAATTCAAATTATTGATAATAAGTCAATTATATGCAAATAGTGACTTGTTCTCAGCTATAAATCGGAGCAGAAATTTTGGGAAAGCAAATTCTTTTAAATTTGTTATTGGTACTATTTCTATGTTATCACCCGATATTTTTTCTCCCATCGTCGCTAAGGTTACTTTATAGTAATATAAGTGAATTCTTTGGTGTGTTAATAATTGTTGATCTTTATAATTCAGTATTTGTATTTGATTTTCCTCGATGGAAAGTCCTCCCATCTGAATTCCCTCCAATGGAAATTCCCATTTTTCGTCCCTTGTTTCAATAAAAGGTAAGGTGTATAAGCCTCTCCATATATCTTTTTCTTTTCTATGCGTCAATAATATATATTTTCCTGCTTTGACAAGGAATAAATGGAAATATCTATTTCTTAATGGTTTTTTGACTTTCTTAAAGGGGAAATCTCGCTGAGTATCTGTTAAATAGGAGGTACAATGATCGGCAAAGACACATTGGTCACATAATGGTGTGGCTGGTAAACAAATGGTAGCACCAAAGTCCATGATGGCCTGATTAAATTTCGCAGGACTTTCCTTATCCAGCAACTGATCAGCTATGTTTTGTATTGTTTTTCTACCGTTTGATGTCGTAATGTCGGCTAAGACAGAAAAAATACGGGAAATTACTCTATGCACGTTTCCGTCTAACACGGCGTATGGTAATGAAAAGGCGAAGGAGGCTATTGCAGCCGCAGCATAAGGACCAACACCTTTAAGCTTTAAAATTTCATCATATTGTTCAGGAAAAACGCCGTTAAGTTCATTGACGATATATTTGGCGCTCCAATGCAAATTTCTGGCCCGACTATAATAGCCTAGACCTTCCCAACACTTTAATACTTCCGTCTCAGGGGCATTAGCCAGAGCGGTAACATTGGGGAAAGTGTCTAAAAATCTTACATAATAGGGGAGACCTTGTACTACCCTGGTTTGTTGAAGAATTATTTCAGAAATCCATATTTTATAAGGGTCTTTCTCATTTACCCAAGGAAGGGGTCTGTCAAGTTGAAGATGCCATTCCTTGAGTAAATCCTGAAATAATCTAGCTAACACTTAGGCTTCTGCAGAGAAATGAATATCGCTGTATCTGTTGCCTAACTTATCTTTTAGTTCTTTTCTGGCAAAGAAAATTCTACTTTTAACCGTACCAAGGGGTAAATCGAGTTGATCAGCTATCTCCTGATATTTGAAGCCCTGATAATGCATCATGAAAGGAACTTTAATACTATCGTCCAGGGAATCGATTAACCCGGAAAGTTCATCCAAAATCATGTTTGATTCAGCTTCGTTATTTATAGCCGCTCCACCTGTGTTTATATAATACAGGTTCTCTGTGTCGTCAATGATAGTGTTCGCCTTGCTTTTTTTACGGTAATTATTTATAAAAATATTTTTCATTATAGTAAATAACCATGCTTTAAGATTAGTATCCGGACGGAATTTATCTATGTTAGTCATGGCACGAAATGCAGTCTCCTGGAACAAATCTTTTGATTCCTCCGTGTTTTTAGTCAGGTTGTAAGCAAACGCATTTAACACTGAACTCATTTGATGGAAGCGATTGTAAAATTCTAGCTGAGACATAAAATTGTTTTTGAATGAGATTAAACAAAATAACTTTTTTGTTGAACCAAATCTACGGATTAGTTAAACAAAATACAACAAATAGGACAATAAATTTTTGAGTAAATCCTAATTTTAGTGTTTAATAATTATAAAACATTGATTAATAAGTTAATAAGATTAAATTAAATTTTATTGTTCATTCAAAAAAAATTGAAAGTTGAGTAAAAAATATTTTTCTTTTCATACTAAAGGAGAAAAATAGAGTCTATTTCTGCGCTTTGTGTACCGCGATAAGAGCCAGCGCAAGGAAAATAAGATTGGGAATCCAGGCGGCCAAAAGGGCAGGTAAACTATTGCCCATAGCAAACACCTTAACGAACTTTGAAAAAAGGATATAAACCGCGCCAATACCGATACCCATAGCTAGGTGAAGCCCAATGCCACCACGTACTTTTCTAGCGGCAAGACTGACTCCAATAAGCGTTAATATTAAAATGGTGAATGGTTCTGCATTTCTTCGGTTCCATTCTAAGGTATATTTTCTAACATTCCCCGCACCCCGTTCTTTTTGAAGGGCAATAAAGCGGAGTAATTCCGGTGAGGTCATCATATTTTGCTGTCCTGAAAAATCTACGAAATCATCGGGGGAAAGATTTAAAGTGGTATCAATAAATTCCGTATTTGAAAACTGAAAGGATTCTTTCAGGCCATCAAAATGTCGTATTTGATATTCTGTAAGCCTCCATTTTCCCGTTTTAAGCTGATAAGCAGCATTATTTGCTTTAAGTAGCTTCACTAATTGCTGTCCTTCGTATTGTTCAATTCTGAAATCACGTGCGGTACTGTCCGGTTTTCTGTAATATCCGATATACACTTTTGTTTGTGGGGCAATAAATAAATGAACGTCTCTTGTCTTACCTTTATCTTCGTTTTTATCAATATACTTATAGGTGATTCTCATCAAATGTTGCTGTCCCCAGGGAAGTATAAAATGACCTCCTACCCAATGTACGAGGGTAAGTAAACCTGCCGCGTACAGGTAAGGTCTGAGTAAACGGTTAAAGGGAATGCCCGCGCTTAGCATAGCCATTATTTCTGAATTTCCGGCCAGTCTGGAGGTAAAGAATATAACGGCGATGAGGGTAAAAAGCGGCCATAGCATGCCACTTATAAAGAGCATGAAACTAGGGAAATATTCTAAGAGTATTTCCCGTCTGGTAATGGGCTCTTCTAAAAATATCTGAATTTTTTCACTAAAATCTATGATTACCGAGATCATCAGAATGATGAGGAGGGTAAAAAGAAAAGTGGATAAAAATTTCTTAAAAATATATCGATCTAGCAGATTGAATGACATAAAACATTTCTTTACTAAAGTCGAAAATCTAAGGATTGAATAACGCTGTTTTTCCAGGTAGAGAAAGTTCCTTTTTCAATCTGTAATCTTGCTTCGGCCATTAGCGATAAGTAAAAACTGAGATTATGCAAGGTAGCAATTTGCATAGCGGTTATTTCATTGGCTTTAAATAAATGCCTCAAATAGGCCTTGGTATAAATCTGGCTTGTTTTAGCATTACTGCTCGGGTCAATAGGGTCAAAATTATCTTTCCATTTAGCATTATTTATATTTATTACCCCGTTCCAGGTGTAAAGTAAACCGTGTCGGGCATTTCTACTGGGTAAAACACAGTCAAACATGTCTATGCCTAAAGCAATACCTTCCAGCAGATTTACTGGTGTGCCCACTCCCATTAAATATCTGGGTTTTTCAACAGGTAAGATTTCACATACGCGGGCGGTAGTTTCATACATTTTTTCCGCTGGTTCGCCCACAGAAAGACCGCCTATGGCATTTCCCGACCGGTCCAGATCTCTTATGGTTTCCGCCGACGCTTTTCTTAGGTCGGCATAAGTGGATCCTTGTACAATAGGGAATAAAGTTTGTTGATAGCCATATAAGCCCTCTGTTTCGTCAAAGCGGGTACAACACCTATTTAACCACCTGTGGGTTAAATCCATTGATTTTTTAGCATAATCGTAATCACACGGATAAGGTGGACATTCGTCAAATGCCATGATAATATCTGCCCCAATGATTCGCTGTATGTCCATCACTTTTTCCGGCGTAAATACATGAGTGCTGCCATCTATATGGGATTGGAAAATGACTCCTTCTTCCTTTATTTTGCGTTGAGAAGCTAAAGAATATACCTGATATCCACCACTATCGGTCAATAATGGGGCGTCCCAATGCATGAATTTATGCAACCCACCTGCCGAAGATAATATATCTGTTCCCGGTCTTAAATATAAATGATAAGTATTTCCAAGAATAATTTTTGCAGCAATAGGATCTATTAATTCATGCTGATGAATAGCTTTTACACTGCCCAAGGTCCCTACGGGCATAAAAATAGGCGTGGGAATATTTCCATGTGCCGTAGATATCTGACCCGTTCGGGCAGATGTTTGGTTATCTTTATTTAAAATGGTAAATGCAAACAAGGGTTGTATGATTATCTGGTTATATTTGATATCTGTGGCTATCAAATTTTAATAAAACGCCAATTAAAAGGGTGAATCCTATTAATGAAGAGCCTCCCTTACTCAATAATGGAAGCGGAATGCCTATGATTGGCATGATGCCCATGGTCATACCAATATTTACAAAAAAGTGAACGAAAATAATCCCTACCACACTATAAGCATAAATTCTTGAAAAATTTGAGCGTTGTCGTTCAGCAAGGATGATAATCCGATACATGAGTAGCATGAAAATCAAGATGGTGGCGGCGCTACCTATAAATCCGTGTTCTTCTCCGATGGTACAGAAAATGAAATCTGTCGCCTGTTCGGGAACGTAATTTAATCGCGTAATCTCTCCATTTAAAAATCCTTTTCCCTCAATTCCTCCAGAACTAATGGCTAATTTAGATTGTAAAACGTTATATAAAGCTCCCCGGGGGTCACATTTTGATGGCTGCAACCAGACATTGATTCTTTCTTGTTGGTGAGGACGAAGTATATTGTTAAAGCCATAATTGGCTGTAAATGCAATGCTTACGCCAATAACTAAAACAATAACTACGAAAGATATGGTTTTAAAATTATTTTTTAAACCATAAGCTATGCCTAAAGCGCCAGCAGCCAGGCCATTGGCAATTAATGTGATGGTAAGGAATTCTTCGCGCACAAGAATATAAGAACCAATAGCCCAGAATAAAACGCCTACCCGCCAGTTTATAGCATTTCCAATACCTCCTGCCAGAAAATAAATAGCACAAACCAATAAGCCTACAGTGATAATTATCGGCGAAACAACTAAGCCCAATATGACTAAGGTAACCAGGTATATTGCTGTTAAATAATAATTTACAGAAAGTCCTTCACGATATAGGACAAAAGTAAAGGAGAGAAAAACTAAAGCTGAACCCGCGTCGGGCTGCATTAAAACCAATAAAATAGGCACGAAAAAGATGGCGAAGGCAGTGATTTGGGTTCTCAGGTCTTTTAAATTAAGGTTAAAGGATCCCAAAAAGGAGGAAACAGCCAGCGCCGTGCCAAATTTAGCCAATTCTGAGGGTTGTATCGAAAATCCCCCGAAGGAATACCACGACGTTGCTCCCTTAATTTCTGTGCCAAATATAAGTACACCAACGAGCAGTACCAGCGTAAAGGCATAAATGAAATAGGCAAAAGTTTGCCACGATTTCCAGTCAATAAGGAAAATAACCAAAAATAAAATCATGGCTATGCCCACCCATATCATTTGTTTACCAGCACTGCTATTTAACAAACCCACTTTTTCAATCTCCCGTTGACTGACTGAAAATACCATGAGAACGCCCAAAGCAATAAGGGATAAATAAAGCGAAAATATGACTAAATCGAAACTTCGCTGATCTCCTCGGCTTCTTAACATGTTTTCAATGACATTGGGTGATTAAAATTTTGTAGCTAATACCATATCCAGGGTAAGTTTATTGTCAATTATTTCCATGGCGCCCGGATACGTTTTCCTGAAAAAATATTTCGTCAAAACAGCTTCTTTTTTATCGAAAAAGGCACCCACTCGTAAATGATAATAAGGTCTGTTATGTATAACTTGAAGGGGAATATCCGGATAGCTTTGTTGAAATTTATTCTTCGTGTTTTCTAAAGCAAGCCGATCCGTAGTCGCTATTATTTGAATTCTCCACCCATTAATATAGTCAGATTGCTTATTTGAAAGGGCATAACTTTTTATAAGGGCAGAAACCTCTTCGCTCTCTATGATTACCTGACCTTGTAAACTAAAACTGCCCAGGGTCGAATAAAGAAGGACGAACAAAAATATATGTCTCAATTTCATGTCCAGTTTTTTGCAAATTTACGAAATGTTTTATTAATGGGGTTGACTTAAAACAGCTCAGCTAAATAAGGTGGCTTCAGTCTTGCCAAAGGACCATTTGAATGTTTTTCTATGGTGTTCCGTCAAACCATTCTCGTGGATAGCCTTTCTGTGATGTAAGGTAGGGTACCCCATGTTTTTTTTCCAGTCATATATTGGAAAAGTATCATTAAGTGAGGTCATATACTCATCTCTATAGGTTTTTGCTAAAATAGATGCCGCTGCAATAGCTGCATATTTTCCATCGCCTCCAACGTGACAGGAATGAGGAATATTAGGGTAATTTTTGAATCTGTTACCATCAATATGAAGGTGGGTGGGTAAATACTTCAATTGAGCAATAGCACGGTGCATTGCTAAAAATGAGGCGTTTAATATATTAATCTGATCAATTTCTTCGGCTGAAACTATGCCAATGGCCCAGGAAATAGCCTCCCTCTCGATAAAGGAACGGCACTTTTCTCTTTGTTTCGATGACAATTTTTTTGAATCATCGAGATGGGGAATAACAGTATCCGAAGATAAAATGACTGCTGCGGCAAAAACAGGGCCAGCTAAACAACCTCGTCCTGCTTCGTCACACCCTGCCTCATGTTCGTTGGTGTAAAGCAAATGATGCTTGGACATGGAGGAATTATTTAAGGGCTAAGGAAGACAGTTTGTCAAAAATTTCATCTAATTCTTCAAAAGATTTCAAGCCTGTTTTTTCCTCCGACCCGCCTGATAAGCAATACCCAAAGGGTTTAAAATATTGGATATGTTCTGCTACCTGATGTGAATCGCCGTTGCAGTAAATAAAAATAGGGTACGACTGGCATAATAAAACTAAGGCATCCTTCCAACTGACAGATAAGGGTTCTGTTATATTAGAAAAATTTAATATATAATAATTAATCTTTTTAGCGTGCTGTTGAAGAAATGCAAACAAAGCAGGGTCAGGCGAGTTACTGTCAATCCTCATTTCTGAGAATAGCGTATAGGAATCTGGTATAATAGCCAGCTCGTTGTAGTCAAAAAGGGGTCCTAGTTGTATAGCATCAAGTCCTGCATTTTCTGTAATGGCTAAAATCTCCGAGGCGGAAGCATAATTAAATTCACCTATAAATGCAGGTCCGCTTATCCATTCACGAATCGCTTTTACAAATAGAGGACTGGACGCATTTTCTGCCAATGGGTCAAGATTGAAACCCATCCAGTCAACCTCCATGGAGGCGAAATATCTGGCATCTGTCAGGTGAGACAGTGCATTAGCTTTTATGGAAATCATGACAAAAAATCTGATTTTTTTAATTCCAATGCAAGGTGATCCAAAGCATTTTTTGACAGAGGCACTAAGGGTAATCTCACATCTCTGGAACAAAGACCCAATAATTCCATGGCACCTTTTACACCCACTGGATTTCCTTCGACGTAAAGCCAGTCGTGAATATCGAGCATTTTATTGCTTAAAGCGTTGGCTTCATGAAATAAACGTTTATTGGCAAAATCTACCATTTGTGAAAACGTAGTGGGTAAGGCATTGGCAATGACACTGATAGCACCGACGGCACCGCAAGCCATTAAGGGCACGGTTAAGGCATCGTCACCAGATATAACACTAAAATGATCGGGTTTATGTTTAAGTATCTGCATCACCTGAGCCATATTTCCAGATGCTTCTTTGACGGCAATAAATTTTTGAGAATCACGGGCCAGGCGTAAAACGGTATCAGCGGACATATTTGAGCCAGTTCTTCCGGGAACGTTATATAAGATGATGGGGAGCGGACAAACTTCCTGAACTGCCATATAATGCTGATAAATACCTTCTTGCGGAGGTTTGTTATACGCGGGACTACTGGACATAATGGCGTCAAAACCTTCCAGAGAGTAGCTTTGGACTCTTTGTTTTAATAACGCCGTCCAGTTACTTCCAAAAAGTCCGGCAACAAGAGGTACTCTACCCTTTACAATGTCTTTGGTGAATGTAAGCACTTCCCGACATTCTTGGCTGGAAAGGGTAATAGCCTCGCCGGTGGTACCAAGGGAAACCAGATAATTCACTCCACCTTTTAGGGTATGTTCAATAATATTTTCCAGGGCATCAAAGTCGATGGCCTCATTTTTAAATGGCGTGATTAAGGCAACGCCAGTGCCATTAAAGGAGGGTTGATTCATTCCTGACTTGTATTTTACCTAATAAATTTTCCATTTGTTTAAAAAATGTTTGGGGTGTGGTATCAGCTGGAACATCGAGCATAAGGTCATAGCAACGGGTATTATCCGTTGCTGGACCTATACGAAGACCGGCAGGTGTCAGGGCAGTTATGTATTCTAGCAGTTCGTTTCTTTGAGCAGAAACATGTATTACCACATCGACAGGTTGGTTAAACCATTCATCGATGAGTATTCCGATGGGCCTTCCGACCCAATCTATATTTTTTTTGTTCAGACAGGGGAAAGAGGTATCTACAATATCTTTTGATGCGGCGTTTAAACCTAAAAGAAAGGTTGTTTTGCCTTTTTTTCGCAAGGATTCGGCATATTTTTCAATACCTGAAATTACTTCAGGATCTTCTGCATTGAATAGAAAAGCAATAGATTTGGCAGTCGCATAGGACAAAGATTTGGAGCTAACCTGTTTTAAACGGGAAACCAAGCCTTTATTCAGACTTTTATTAAAGTGGAATTTTTTGAAATTTTGCCAAATCTTCATAGGGATAGTTTATTTTTTCTTAGACGATTTGTTTGAAGCTGCCGTTTCAATAGGCGCTGGAACGTCAAAAACTTCCTCATAAACGCCCATTTTGCTGTATTTTTCTATTCTCTCTAAAATTCTTACCTCAGGATCTATAGGTTGAATTTCTGCTAGTGTTTCAATTATTTTAGCTTTTAGAAGTTCTGCCATTTCATCGGGATTAGAATGCGCACCACCGATAGGTTCTTTGATAATACCATCAATCAAACCTGCGGAAAACATATTGTCTGCCGTTAATTTAAGGGCTTCTGCAGCGCGCTCCTTATAATCCCAGCTTCTCCAAAGAATAGAGGAGCATGATTCTGGTGAAATTACTGAATACCACGTATTTTCCAACATGAAGACACGGTCGCCTAAACCTATACCTATTGCGCCACCGGAAGCACCTTCGCCAATGATGACACAGATAATAGGTACGCGAAGTTGTGCCATTTCGAAAAGATTTCTTGCAATGGCCTCCGCCTGACCTCTTTCTTCAGCTTCAATGCCAGGAAAAGCACCCGGCGTGTCAATTAAAGTAATAACGGGAAAATTAAATCGCTCCGCCAGTTTCATTAATCTTAATGCTTTCCTGTAACCCTCCGGATTGGCCATTCCGAAGTTACGGTATTGACGCATTTTGGTATTAATACCTTTTTGATGACCGATAATAACAACGGTTTGACCATTTAAGGTAGCTAATCCACCCACAATGGCTTTGTCGTCTTGAAAATGTCGGTCACCGTGCAGTTCTATAAAGCGGTCACACATTTTATTGGTATAAAATAAAGTGTAAGGTCGCTCCGGATGCCTGGAAAGTTGTACCCTTTCCCAACCACTTAAGTTACTGTATATCTCCTTTCGCTTCTCGGAAATCTTTTCCTCGAACACACTTATCTGAGAACTAACGTCAATGTCACCCGCTTCTCCAATTTCTTTTAGTTTTTCCAATTGCTCGTAGAGAGAGGCTAAAGGTTTTTCAAATTCTAAGAAAATCATAGGAGATGGATTTAGTAATGAACAAGAATTTTAGCGCACTAAGGCGGGACAAAATTAGTAAATCATGTTAACTACTTTCGTTTTAAGATTTTTTTTTTCTTTTTTTCTCATAATTATTGATAATTTCAATAAATGATTCTATTTTTGCAGTCTCTTAGTGCAAAGGCATTATGATATTGGTTTGGTAGTTCAGTTGGTTAGAATACATGCCTGTCACGCATGGGGTCGCGGGTTCGAGTCCCGTCCGGACCGCTACTGCTTCATTGTGAGGCGGTAACGTTGAGTCGTTGGAAACTTAGGTTTCTTTAAGTCGGCTTCCAATATATGAAGCTGGGGTTTTGCTTTGAAAAGCCCAAATGGTTCGGTAGTTCAGTTGGTTAGAATACATGCCTGTCACGCATGGGGTCGCGGGTTCGAGTCCCGTCCGGACCGCCAACTTAAAAGGTCTCTGGTTAAAATCAGAGGCCTTTTTTTATTACAGCATCAATATTTGGAATACCAACATTCAATCTGAAATTGATTTAGGCATATTTCCCTCCCCTCCTTAGGTTTGAAATCTTTGTCATTTTTATAATTCTTACTTCGCGAGACAATTAAAGTTCAGGTATAGGCTTTAATTAATCAAGGATGTTTTTTTATTTTATCTTTACATTTCGATTCAGGATATGTCCTATTTTTTACCACATATTCTTTAACTAAATGTAATGATGGCAAGGCGTTATATATCGAAGCATATCCTTGAGGATCAGCAACAATTCCTCAAACTTATCGATGAATTCGAAATGGATATCTTTAACCTTAAAGATATAGAATCATTCATAGAATATGAGTTTTCAAATCTCAACGAAATTATGGAAAATCTCGTTGAAAAGAAATTCCTTTCAAGAATTGAACGAGGCAAATATTGCAGAACAAATTTTAGAGATGAGAAGGTGATTGGTTGTCATTTAGTCGCCGATGGGGTGCTGGCTTATTGGTCTGCATTAAACTTTCATGGGTTTACTGAACAATTTCCAAATATTGTGTTTATTCAAACGACTAAGGTAAAAGGTGACATGATTGTATTTGGTGTTCCCTACCAATTTGTAAAAATTATTCCAAAAAAGCGAGGTGGAATTCAAAAGGAGGGGGTTGGAAATCACATTTTTACTATCACAAATGTAGAGAAAACATTTGTTGATTGTTTCGATTTACCACAGTATTCAGGTGGGTATCCAGAGTTGATTCGAGCTTTTAATGAGGCGGTTCTTAATCCACAAAAATTAATTGAAGCATGTTTAACAGTTAGTAATTTGTCTGTTATCAAACGTATTGCCTTTTTATCTGAGTTCCTTGAAAAGAAAGGACTTTCTAAATTTTTGAAATTTGCAGAAGATCAAGTAAACCCAAGATACATTTTGATGGATCCTTTCGGAAAAGAGGAGGGCATATTTAATAATAAATGGAAGTTAAGACTAAATATTTCGGAAAATGAAATTTGCTCAATTTGTAACAAACAATATTAATGATAAGAAAAAAAGAGATAGAAATAAGAGCAGAAGAACAAAATGTTCCAAAATCAACCATTGATAAGGATTGGGTGCTTGGGCATTTTATGGATGCTATTTATTCTATTCCTTTATGTGAGGATAGTCTTATATTCAAAGGCGGAACCTGCTTGAGAAAATGCTATTTCCCCGAATACCGTTTTTCTGAAGACCTTGATTTTACCTCTATAAATCCTTTATTTGTATTGAATAAAAAATTATTATCCCAAATAACGGATCTCGTCATAAAACGAACAGATATTCCCCTGCACATTCAGGAAATTTCAGAGCTTCGTTTTAATGGTCAATTAACAGGTTATAAGGCAGTTATAAAGTTTTGGGGTGCTGATCATCCTTTCAATAAAGTTCCTCCTGATGCTAGTCGTTGGGGTACCGGCGTTAAAATCGAAATTATTCTTTATGAATTAATGGTCTTTCCCTCAGAAAGTAGAGTGATTTTTCATCCTTATCCTGACGAATTATCAAAATCATTGGTAGTGATTCCTTGCTATTCATTACGGGAAGTATTAGCTGAAAAACTAAGGGCACTTATCCAAAGGTCTTATACGGCTCCCAGAGATTTTTATGATATTTGGTATCTTTCAAATAATCAAATGGATATAAATTGGAAAGAAATTACAGACGCATTTTACATTAAAATGAAATTCAAAAATTTGGAATTTAATGGGATTAATCAAATGATCAATGAAAGAAATGATAAACGAGTAAAAGCAGGATGGGAAAATAGTTTGATTCATCAAATTCCTGGAGGAGAAGTGAAATCATACGAAGAAATAAAAATTTATTTGTTGAATCTATTTAACACTATTTTTAGAGAATAATTTACTGAAAAATAAAACGGCTTACCTTAACTCTTTTTTTATTATTTCATCAATGAAGCTCCGCGTGTGGTCAGCCAGGAAAATAGGAATGTTCAATAACCCGTCCGGGCTATATTCCAGGTTCTTTAGTGAAAATCGAATCCTTAGGCGTGGCGAGTACTCTTTTGCGTAAATGGAAAGACTCTTGCTTGTAACATTGTCGCTCGATTTTACCTCTATCGGAATAATCATATCTTTATACTGCAATAAAAAATCTACCTCTGCTTTTCCATCAGACGCCCAATAACTTATCAACCCGTCAAATTGAGCTGTCAAACTTTGTAAAATGTAATTTTCAGATAAGGCGCCTTTAAATTCAGTAAAAAGTCGATGGCCTTCTTTAAATATGACTGGATCAAGCCTGGTGTGAATGCGCAATAAACCAACATCAAGCATATAGATTTTAAATGCGGAAAGGTCGCTGTAAAACGATAGAGGAAAAGAAGGTTTTTTGCAAAGGGGAATTCGGTGTATCAATCCGGCTTGTTCCAACCACTCAATGGCCATCTCAAACTCCCGTGCCCTGGCACCTTGCCGGATGGTTTGGTAAATGAATTTTTTATTTTCCTTTGCCAGTTGAGCTGGAATAGCTTCCCAGACATATCTGATACGGAGTGCCTCCGTCTTTTCTGCATGTTTTGAAAAATCTAAAGCATAAGCACCCAGTATCTGGTTCATACTTTTCTCCACTTCGTAAATGTCCATGGTCTCCACCATGCGCAACGCTGGCTCAGGCATTCCCCCACAAATCATATAAGTTTTAAAATGATCAATAAATTCAACAAAAAAACCTGGTAATATTGCGTCTAAACTTTCGGTGGTCGTTTGAGCATAATACCATAAAGACAGATTTTTAGACTTCAAATATTCAAAAAAAGTCAAGGGGTTTAATTGTAAAAATTCAACTTTTCCAACAGGAAATGATTTGTGGGAACCCAGGCTAATACCTAACAATGACCCTGCTGCAATGATGGCATATTCAGGGGCGTTTTCACTGAAATATTTTAATGCATTCAACGCTTCCTCACAGGCTTGTATCTCATCAAACACAATTAACATCGTGCTACTATTTATTTTTTTTCCAAAAATCATGGATAAATTGTGCAGTATTCGATCCACTTGTTTGGTATCCTTGAAAATTTGTCCTAATTCCGGTCTTTCTTCAAAATTGAAATAGGCTGTTTCAAGAAATTGAGTAGCTCCAAAATGTTTAATTAATGAGGTTTTACCCGTTTGTCTGGCTCCCTGAAGAATAAGGGGTTTTCTGTATTTCCCGATTTTCCATTGTAAAAGTTCTGGATATAATTTTCTTTCAAAGAACATGCTTTAAGATTTTATCATAGGCTAAAGTTACCCCCTTTTTAATGCATTTCCAATAAATAGTTCCGATTATGTGTTTTTTTACACATAATCGGAACATAAGTTGGTGTTTTAATACCATCCCTTTTAAAAATGGACTTTTTAACCCTGATATTTTGAAATGTATTTCAAAATGATTAAATTAACCTTCGTATTGCATGTCCGTTTATCTAAAAACCTCTTACCCCTATGAAAAGACGCGTATTTTTACAACAAGCCAGTTTGGCCAGTGCCGCTGTTTTTGCCCAGCCATATCTCATTCCTTTTAAACCGTCTAAGTATAAAACTGTGCTCATTGGCAGTGGCTGGTGGGGATTAAATATTCTCAGAGAGGGGTTAAGAACGGGGCAAATAGAAGTAGTTGCCCTATGTGATGTGGATGATAACCAATTGACTAAATGTAAAACAGAGGTAGATAAACTGACCAATGACCGGCCTAAAACCTATAATGATTTTAGGGAATGCATTCAAAAAGAAAAACCAGATATAGTTATTAATGCAACACCCGATCATTGGCATGCCTTAATTGCTATCGAGGCAATGAAAAATGGGGCGCACGTTTTTCTGGAAAAACCCATTTCTCATACCGTAAAAGAGGGGACTGCCATTGAAAAAGCAGCAAGGGATAATCAGAGGGTCTGTATCGTCGATTTTCACAGGCGCTATTCCCCGCATAATGTGAGCGCACAAGCGTTTTTGAAGTCAGGAAAGGCGGGTAAAATTTATAAGGTCAAAGCTTTTGTTCATTATAATCAGGGCCTGGGAAAAAAGGAGGAGGAAATGGCGCCACCAAAAGGATTGGACTGGAATTTCTGGTGCGGTCCAGCACCCATGGTTAACTATAATCCAGGTATCCATCCAAGAGGATTCAGACATTACATGCAATTTGCCAATGGTAATTTAGGTGATTGGGGTCCGCACTGGTTTGACCAGATTCTTTGGTGGACGGACGAGATTATGCCCAAAAAGATATATTCTGCTGAAAAATCTGACATCAGACTTTCATTAGCTAATGCACCCGAAGAACAAACAGTTGTTTATGAATTTGAATCCTTTATCCTTGAATGGGAACATACGCTGTTAAGTAATCACCCAGAAAGATAAGGGGAAAATGTAGGGGTATATTTTTATGGTTCTGAGGGGGTTTTTCATCTTGCTTGGCTAAAGGGATGGACTTTTTACCCTAATGATACTAAAAAGGAAATACTTAGAGAAGCAGCTCAATTAAATGATCCCGATCAGCAAAATATAAGTCTGGTCTGGAAGGATTTCCTTGAATGTATTCCTACGGGAAAAAATCCGCATGCCGATATTTCACATGGAAGACATGCCACCAATATGGCGCTGTTAGGAAATCTTTCAGCAAAACTGGGCAGATCTATTGAGTGGAATCATGAAAAAGATTTCATTGTGGGCGATAAGGAAGCCAATAAATTGTTACAAAGAGATTATAGAGCACCCTGGAAATACCCGAGCTAAAAAAAATATCTATTTGTTTATATGCGTAAGTGCTTGAAAGTAAAACTATTTTCAGGCACTTATTTTGTTTACAAGGAATTCATCAAATAATAACAATGATTTTTCTCATTTAGCAAATAAATGTTATTATCTTGGGTTATAAAATATTTTATAAATACCAAAAAACAACTGTATTTATGCAAACAAAAAGTTACCCTAAAATGACGGCAATACTTGTTGCTTGTTTGTTATCCTTAGGCTGGATGACGACAGCAACGGGTCAAACCGTAAAGGGAAAGGTTACAGACGAGAGGGGAGAAGCCCTTATCGGTGTTAACATTATTGTAAAGGAAACGTCAAAAGGAACTACCACTGATCTGGACGGTATGTACAGCATTGAGGTATCAGGACCAAGTAGTGTTTTGACGTTTACCTATCTCGGTTACGAACCGAAAGATGTTGTCGTTAATAACCAAACCGTTATTAACGTAACCCTATCTCCCGATTCAAAAGTGCTCTCTGAAGTAGTCGTTATCGGTTATGGTACGCAGAGAAAATCGGATTTAACGGGTTCGGTAAGTTCCGTTAAAGAAAATGACCTTCTTGAGCGTCCAAGCCCTTCTTTGAACCAGGCACTTGCCGGTAGAATGGCGGGTGTACAGGTAAACAACAACTCTGGTCGTCCAGGTGGTCGTACTACGGTTCGTGTTCGTGGTTTTAGTTCTATCAACTCTTCTAACAACCCATTATATGTGGTTGACGGAGTTATGTTGCCACAGGGAACGCAGAATCAGTTTTCAAACGCGATTGACTATATCAATCCAAATGATATAGTATCGGTTGAAGTACTTAAAGATGCTTCTTCTACAGCTATTTATGGTGCCAGAGGTGCTAATGGTGTAATCCTCATTACTACTAAAAAAGGTAAGGCAGGAGAAGGTATGGTGACTTATAATGTGGACATGAGTGTCAACACGACAGGACCTAACAAACCAGATGTATTGAATTCAGCTGAGTATATTGCAGTAGAAGATTTAGCCTGGAGAAATATGGAAAAATATGACCCAGCTGGTTGGAAAGCAGGCAGATGGGCTTATTTGAATCCAAAACTTCGCCGTATTGATCCTCGTGTTTGGAACGCTGACGGAAGTCCTAAGTTCGATACCGATTGGTTTGAAGAATCAACGCAGGCTGCTTTATCTCAAAATCACAATTTAGGTTTTAATGGTGGTAATGAGCGCACGCAATATGCCTTCTCTATGGGCTATCGCGATGATCAGGGCTTAATCAAGACGACTTATATGAAGCGTTATTCTGGTCGTTTTACTATCGATGATCAGATTAAACCTTGGTTGAAAGTGGGTGGAACTTTATCTTATAACAATCAGGCTGAAAGACTTTCAGATGTAAATGACGCGGTTTCCCGTCAGATTGTTGAAGATTTCCCTTTCCTTCCTGTAAAATATGAGGACGGTACTTATGCAAATAACAGAGATTTCCCTTTTGCTGAAGGTACTTTTAGCTCAGTTCACCGTCTATATGGTCGTCAGTTTATATTGAATACCCAAACTACCTTAGGTAGTTTCTATGCCAATATCAAATTGGCTGATGGACTTGAATTCAGATCTGTTGCAGGTGTTAATATTCAAACGCAGGAAAACAATCAATCTCAAACGAGGACATTGGCTATTGCAAACAGAGGAGAAGCTTCTGTTTCTAACAGAAAGGAAACTTTCTGGTCGTTGGAAAATTATTTGACTTACAATAAGTCAATCAATAAGATTCACAATATCAATGCATTATTAGGGGTTTCCTGGCAGCAGACGGATATCTTTGGTATCTCTGGTAACTCAAGAACTTTTGCTACAGATTACTTCGGATTTAACAATTTGGGTGCAGCGGGTGTTATTGGCGGCGTGGGCTCTGATGGGGCTCAGTTTTCGTTCAATTCTTATTTTGGAAGGGTTAACTATAGCTTGAAAAACAAATATTTAGTTACGGTTACGGGCAGAAGTGACGGATCGTCTAAATTTGGTGAGAATGAAAAGTTTGCCTTCTTCCCTTCAGGTGCCTTAGCCTGGAGAGTTTCTGAAGAAGATTTCTTAA
The DNA here is from genome assembly GCA_027488135.1 of Saprospiraceae bacterium. GTDB lineage: Bacteria > Bacteroidota > Bacteroidia > Chitinophagales > Saprospiraceae > BJGN01. The sequence continues at coordinate 27,307 of JAIYCH010000083.1, forward strand.
AAGGAAATTCTGTTATCTCCAATTTAAAAGTTAGAACAAGTTATGGTCTGACAGGTAACTCTGAAATTCCTGCCTACTCTTCTCTTTCATTATTGTCTTCCAACTATGCCACCATCATTGGTGATGCGCGTGTTTCAGGTACAGGTATTTCCCGTTTGGCAAATCCAAACTTACAGTGGGAAAAGACGGCTCAAACAGACATAGGTGTTGAACTTGGTTTGTTTAATAATCGCTTGAATGTCGAACTTGACTACTACTATCGTTTAACTACCGATATGCTTCTTGATGCTCCAGTACCTTCTTCAAGTGGTTACACAACCATTCGTCGTAACGTAGGTTCTATGGAAAATCAAGGAATTGAATTTACTTTGAATGCTACGATTGTTGATAAAGAAAAATTCCAGTGGACTTCTTTCTTTAATATTTCTGCAAATAAGAACAAAGTATTGACTTTAGCAACGCCTTCTGATATATTCAACGTAGGTGGACCTAACTTCACTAACCCAACAAATATTATCCGTATTGGCGAACCTGTTGGTTCTTTCTGGGGACTAACTCGTTTGGGTATCTGGAGCGAGGCAGAAAGAGCTCAAGCTGCTAAATTTACGTCTTACCGTAACGGTTTGACTATCTTACCAGGGGACATTAAGTATCAGGACGTTAACGGTGATTTCGCTATTACCGATGCTGACCGTAGTATCATTGGAAACGGTAATCCTGACTTCTGGGGAACTTTATCTAATACCTTTAAAATTGGTAATTTTGATTTGACTCTAGATTTACAGTACAGCTATGGTAATGAGGTTATGTTGATGAACCTTCACCCAAGTGAGGACCGTCAGGCATTGGCAAATAGCTACAGTTCTGTCTTAAATGCATGGACGCCAACCAATCAAAATACTATGATTGCAGAAGTTCGTGATACCAGAGCTGGTTATGTAACAAATGTGGATACATGGTGGATTAAGGACGGTTCTTTCCTCAGAGGTAGAAACTTGTTACTTGGCTATAGCTTCCCGGCAGAAACATTAAGCAAATTGCGTTTAAGCAAATTACGTGTTTATGCTTCTGCACAGAACTTCTTCCTGATTGTTTCAGATAAGATTATCGGCGATCCTGAGGTTACGCCTACCAATCAAGGTGGTGGAAACAGTGCCTTTTCTCAAGGTATGATCTGGCACAATTACCCGAAACCAACCATATTGTTAATAGGTGCTCAGGTTGCATTCTAAATTAGATATCTTAAAATTTTTGAAAGTCATGAAAATAAATAATATATCAAGTGCAGCTAAACGGTTTTGGTTACTCTTGTTTGTCGTTGTACAAATGGGATGTACCGAGTTTTTAACCGAGGTAGCTCCTTCAGCCCTTACGCCGGAAAGTTTCTACACAATCCCCGATCACGCGGAAGCAGCTATCGCTTCTGTTTATGCTGATCTTCGATTTATGGGTAACGGTGCAGGTATCTTCTCTACCAACTGGCAGTTATTGGAGGCGATGACAGGTACTTCTACTACAGAAACGGCTCAAAATTCCGATTTGAACAACCTTTATGGTCTGGTTCATGACGGATTTACTGTACATATTCGTAACTACTACGTTGGCTTGTATAGAGTTATCGCTCAGGCAAACCAGGTAATAGAAAAAGTACCTGCTATTACACCAATGGATGCGGCTCAGAAAAAACGTATTTTAGGTGAGGCCCAATTCCTTCGTGCTTCGGCTTACTTTACGGCAGTGCAATTGTGGGGAGATATTCCTTTGATTTCTAAGCCTCAAACGGCTTCATCTGATGATTTTTATCCTTCTCGTTCTTCTGTTGAAAGCGTGTATAAGTTAATTGTAGATGATTTAGTATCTGCTGAAGCTGCTGGATTGCCTTGGATGGACGCTTCCGGAAGAGTTGGCTCAGCTGCAATAAAAGCGCAATTAGCTAAGGTTTATCTTACCATGGCTGGATTCCCTTTAAGAAAAGGTGCTTCTCACTACAAATTAGCTGCTGATAAAGCTTTTGAGGTGATTACTTATGCAAATAGTAACCCTAACGTGATTAATCTGTTCACAAGCTATTATGATATTCACAGAGAAAGTACTGAAAACAGGTTAGAGCACTTGTTCATGTTGCAGTATAATAACGTTGTTGCAGGTAACCCTATGGGTAACTTCTTCCCTAACTTCAAACCAGTTACTTTCAACGGTCCTGGTGGAACAGGTAGTTCTGTGCCAACTTTAGCTTTTTATAAGTCTTACGAAGAAGGTGACTTAAGAGCTAAAAATCAAGATGGTTATTTCTACACCAGCTATTTCACTAACGGAAATGGTGCACCTTTTGAATTGGGAGCTCCTTACGTGTTTAAGCATTTCAATCAGACAGCTAACGGTTCTGCCGGTGTTGCTGGAACAAGAAATGATAACTTAAATGTTCCTCAAATCCGTTATGCTGAAGTATTACTTACTTATGCCGAAGCACAAAACGAAGTAGGTGGTCCAACTCAGGCAGCGTATGATGCAGTAAAACGTATTCGTGACCGTGCAAAATTAAATACCCCTGCATTAGCTTCTTTAAACGCAAATTCTTTCAGAGAATTGGTTTGGAGAGAGCGCTGGTACGAGCTTTGCTATGAGCAAATCACTTGGTTCGATATGGTTCGCTTACGTAAGGTGTTCAATGAAAATACCAAAGGTTTCGATGAGTTCGTAGGTCATACTAACTTAAGCTCTAACCAAAAGTTACAGCAAAAACACCTTCTTTTGCCTCTTCCAATTCCGGAAATGCAGAATAACCCAAATCTTAAGCCGCAAAATCCTGGTTATTAATTAACCGATTTTTTGGTAAAATGATTTGATAGGCATTGCAGTTCTTAATGAGCTGCAATGCCTTTTTTCTTTTACACCTCAAAAAAGATTGTATTTTTGCATCATGCAGAAGAATCCTTACTTTATTATCGATTTTGATAGTACTTTCACTCGCGTGGAAGCCTTAGATGTCCTGGCTGAAATTGTGCTCGCGCATTCCTCAAAAAAGGATGCCGTCGTTCAGGCTATTCATGAAATTACCAATAGGGGTATGAATGGCGAACTCGATTTTCGAGAGTCGCTTACCCTCAGGCTGGACCTCCTAAAGGCTAATAAAGATGACATTCATCATTTGGCGGAAAGATTGAAAGCGCAGATCTCTCCTTCTTTTGAAAGGAACCAAAAACATCTTTCAGCCCTTAAAGATACCGTTTACGTGGTGTCCAATGGTTTCAAGGAGTTTATTGTCCCCGTTATTGAAGCTTATGGCCTCTTACCTGAAAAGGTGTATGCCAATACTTTCGTTTATGATGCCGAAGGGAATATTATTGGGTTCGATACGGAAAATCCGCTTTCGAGAAATGGCGGAAAATCTTTGGTTATTAAAGATCTACATCTGAATGGTGACGTTTATGTCATCGGGGATGGGGCCAATGATCTTGAAATATGGAAGGCTGGTTATGCCAATAAATTTTATCTCTTTACAGAAAATGTGGAGCGCGAAAAGGTGAAGAAAGAGGCAGACCATTTTGCCTCTACCGTCGATGAAATTTTGTACGAGTTGAATCTCGCCAGAAGCCTTTCTTACCCAAAAACAAGAATTAAGGTTCTTTTACTCGAAGGCGTTAACAAGGAGGCTGCGCTCGCTTTCGAAAAGGAGGGTTATCAGGTGGAAATGATTGACAGACCTCTGGACGATCAGGAATTAGCAGGAAAATTAAAAACGGTAAATATCCTCGGGCTAACTTCCAGCCAAAAAATAACAAAGGATCTCTTGAAAAATACAAAACGTCTGATTAGTCTCGGCGTTTTTAGTTCCGATGCCTCAAAAATCGATATGGACGCTTGCTCCAGTCATGGCGTGGCCGTTTTTAACGCTCCTTTCAGTCATGTGCGCTCTGTGGGTGAGTTTACCTTAGGAAATATGCTTGCTTTAAGCAGAGGGGGACCAGGAAAAATGGGCCACGAGATTAGAGGGAAAAAACTGGGTATCGTTGGTTATGGTAAAATCGGTTCACAACTGGGCGTTTTAGCCGAAAATCTGGGTATGGAGGTCCTGTTTTTTGATATTGCCGACAAATCTCCCCTTGGAAATAGTAAAAAATGCAGCCAGCTGGATAGCCTGCTATTGCAAGTGGATTTTATTTCTATTCATGTCAGTGAGCTTCCTGAAAATAAACATTTCTTCGGTGAATCCTTTTTCAACGCGCTGAAACCATCCGCCGCAGTGCTTTATTGTGGAAATATCGAAGCAGTTAAACTAGAAGCACTTTATCACCATCTGGTCGAAAATCCTGCTTTTAGTTGCGCCCTCGACCTGAATCCCGATAAACTTTCGCCAAATGCTTTGTCTTGGTTAGATAAAATCAAAGCCTTTGATAGCGTCCTGTTTTCGGACGGTATTGCTGCCAATACCCTGGAAGCAGAAATGGACAGAGCTCGGTTTATTCCAGAAAAAATTACAGAATACCTCAATTCTGGCAACACCATGGGTTCACTCAATTTTCCAAATCTGTTTGTGCCCGCTGTCAAAAATGCTCATCGGCTGTTGCATATTCATAAAAATGTACCCAATGTGCTCGCAAGAATCAATCAGATTTTTGCCTCACATCATATAAATATCTTAGCGCAATCATTAAAAACAACCAATACGGTAGGTTACGTCGTCACCGATGTCGATACAGAATATCCTGATAATCTGCTCGCTGAAATGAAAGATATTGAAGAAACAATTTGGTTCAGAGTACTTTATTGAGAAGTATTTTTTCGTTTAGAAGCAAAGAAATGGTTGAACATGAAGACTAAAACAGAAAAAAAGGATTTTGATACCGTTAAAACGTTTCGAGCCATTAAAGAAAAAATATCGAAAGAGATTTATGGTTTGTCTTACGAGCAATTAATGGCATATTTTGAGAAAACAAGACTAAATACTGAGAAAACTTCGGAAAATCAGTAATTCTTAATAACTAAATTATGAGAAATAGGATATTTATGAAAAAATTATTATTACTGGGAGTGCTTACTTTAGGGTTCCTCTCAACGATTTCTGCACAAGTTGCAGGTATTTCAGCGGAACGTCTAAGCAGGTTAGATACTTTTATCCTTTCCGAAGTGGCAAAGGGAAATATTCCGGGTGCTGTTACTTTAATCATAAAAGACGGGCTGTTGGTGCAACACAAAGCACTGGGTTTTAAGGATGCGGTAGCTAAATTACCTATGGAAAAGGACGATTTATTTTATATCCAGTCCATGACGAAGCCAATCATTACAGTCGCTTTTATGATGCTTTACGAAGAAGGAAAATTTTTACTGTCTGATCCTGTTTCCAAATATATTCCCGAATTTAAAAATGTGAGGGTCATAAAAAACAGAGAAGATGGAATTAAAGGAGAAACGGACTCTCTACAATCGGAAATGACTATTTCCCAATTGCTTAGCCATACTTCCGGTCTTACCCACGGACTTGGTTCTGACAAGTTTGAAAAGGAATTTATGGCCAATTATTTTTTTCAGTTATACCCCAATATCCAAGGGAGAGTATCAAAAATTTCTTCTTTTCCGCTCTATGGTCAACCAGGTAAACAATGGCGATACAGCGCCGGGCCAGATATACTTTCTGCCCTAATTGAAAAGTTTTCAGGCCTTTCTACCGACGAATTTCTCAAAACGCGCATTTTCAAGCCACTGAATATGAATCAGACGTTTTATAATGTGCCAGACGCAGACCTGAACAAAATAGTAAAAGTTCATACGAAAGGAGAAAAAATTTCCCTCGCCGCCAATCAGCCACCTAAACAAGGGGTTAAACTTTGGAGCGGTGTAAACGCACTTTATTCGTCAGCAAAAGATTATGGTAATTTTTGCCAAATGCTGCTAAATGGTGGTTCCTTCAATGGTAAACAATTACTAAGTAGAAAAACAATTGAGCTGATGACAGCTAATCATGCTGCTGATATGTTTATCAGACCTGGAGAGGGATTTGGTTACGGTTTTGCCGTGGTAACAGACGTCGCTGCAACGAGATTCCCTGGTTCCGAAGGTCTTTTTTATTGGGAAGGAGCCTATAATACTCATTTCTTTATCGATCCGAAAGAGAATTTAATTGCCATTCTCATGACACAGGAAGCTAATTTCTCCTGGGAATATCATGGTCGCTTGCGCCAATTGGTTTACCAGGCATTTATGGATTAGGCATTTTTTTAGCCTATTTTTTTACGGTAAATAATTTAGTAGCTACGCTTAATAAAAATAGTGGCTTTATATTCTGCATGGATATAAGGTTACAAAATTATATATCTATATTTAATAACATTATTTAAGTAATCATTTAAGTTATAAATCTAATATATGTTGTCAGCCATTATTATAGAAGATGAAAAGCTAGCGCGGGAGGTTTTGATTTCATTATTAGAACAGTTTTTTGGTGATAAAATCAATATTTTGGGTGAAGCATCCAATGTCAAACAGGGTGTCTCTCTCATCCAAAAGTACCAACCGCAGCTGGTTTTCTTAGACATTCAGCTACGGGGATTAACGGGTTTCGATCTTTTTAACCATTTTGAGGAACCAAGATCTTTTGAAGTGGTTTTTACCACCGCCCACAAAGAACATGCTATAAAGGCGATACGGAGCGGTGCCTTTGATTATATTCTGAAGCCTATTGCCATAAATGACCTTTCAGACATGTTGAAAAGACTGGAAGTTCACCTGAATACAAAAAGCAAGGAAACCGCAAAGGCAATGCCTGCGGCCGAAGATGAGAATACAACAAAACAAACCAGTAAATTAGTTATTCCTACGGCCAATGGGTATTCTTTAGAAAACAAGGAACTTATCATTTATTGTGAAGGAATGGGGAATTACACCAAAATTTATCTGACTACAGGTAAAGAAATAATAATGTCTAAAACATTGAAATCCATAGAATTATCATTGGGCGATAATTTTTGTAGAATTCATAAATCTTATTTGGTTAATAATAATCATATATTGAGATATTCAAGAAGTAATGGGTATAAAATTACCTTGACAAATGACACCGTGTTGGATGTCTCCTATAGAAATAACGAAAAGGTTTTGCAAATACTTAAAAAAATAAGCCATTGAAATGGGTAAATATCTGACTATATTAAGTCTTTTCCTGAATATTTCTCTATGGTCACAACGCCCTCCTTTCAAGGAATTTAATGTTGATAACGGTTTACCCAGCAATATGGTACGTTGTGTATTTAAAGATTCGAAAGGATTGATCTGGATTGGCACCCAAAGCGGATTGGTTCGCTATGATGGAAAAAACTTTTTTGTATTTGATGAATCCAATGGATTAGCAGCTAATGAAGTATGGAGTATCACAGAAGACGGTTTTGGTAATTTATGGTTTAGTGCCTATGGTAAAGGGGTAGTAAAATATAATGGGAAATCCTTTACTAATTATAATACCTCCAATGGGCTTGCCGGGAACAAGATACGAAAGGTGTATTATTCAAAAAAAATGGACCGCGTTTTTATTGGGACGGAAAATGGCCTAAGTATCTTTAATGGTTTTTCTTTTCAAAATATTGGCAAGGTTCCTAACAAGTTTGGAACCATTGTGATGGACATCACAGAGTGGAATGATTCTATTTATGTGACGAATCATTTTTCTAAAATAGAGGTTTTAACTACTAAAAATAATAAGCCCTATCGATTGGAAAATAGATCTGCTTTTATCAGTAATGGCAGATTTCTTTCGTCCATTCATAATCAAGATCAGTTTGTCGTGGCTACCAGCATGAATGGCTTGCAAGTTTTTAATAACCATTTGGGAAGATTAGATTCCATGAAAGCGCCGTTGATCTGGGCAATGGAAAAGGGCGAAGGAAATGATGTTTATATGGCAAGCTGGAATATTTATGATGCGAAAGGAGGCTTATATAAATATGATGGTACGTTTTTGACAGATTTAACACAAGAATGGAAATTGCCATCCACTTTTTGTTGGTCTGTTTTTTACGATAAAGTAGAAAAGCAGTTATGGTTAAGCACCCTCGATAAAGGTATTGTTGTGATAAATTTAAATAAGGAAATAGACATTTTCCCAACACCTTCAGCGAGTGAAAAACCAATCATTTATAACGCAATATTTAAAGATCAATATGGGCGTATGTGGTTAGGAGCCCAGGATAATATATATGTTTACGACAACAATAAACTGGTAAAACATTATAAGGCAGAGGAACTAAAAAAGAAATTATTAGATTTTGCTAATCGTCACCCTGAGAATACTTATAGCTGGACACAGAATCCTGATAAAAATATTTTTGATAAAATGAAAGCTGAATTTATTGCCACAAAGGGTTTTCGGGTAAATCAGTTTATGAATGGAAATGATGGCAAGCTATGGGTCTCAGCTACCTTTGGTATCTTTAGGCTGTCAAAAGATTTTCAAATTGATTTTTTTGATTTTGAAGAGGGTGGGCATGTTTTAAAAACAACGAATAATACATTAATATATAGTATTACTTACAGTAGCATGTATCTGTTTCCAGACATTCCCCGGCCTGATAAACATACCTTATATTCTTTTTCCAAATCGGACACTCCCCGTAACTTAACCAGGATGATTCAAAACGGGAAGGATATCTGGTTTTCCTCCTTCACGGAAGGCTTGTTTCACTGGCAGGAAGTGGGCGGTCAGCTGATTAAAAAACAGAGGCATTTTTTAGGGGAAAATTTCTCCGACATGGATATAAGCAAAGACCAAAAGCTTATTTTAAATGAGAAGGATAGCAGAATCTGGATAGTAGCTAACCATAGCGATGATAGCCTGGTTGTAGAGAAAAAGTTGATTCCAAATATTGACTTTAATGGAACATCTATTCTGTTCCACAAGTGTTTTCGCGATTATTTAATTATTGGGACAAATAAGGGAATTAATATTTTAAAAAATGATAAGGTTATTTATTTTTTAAATTATGAGGAAGGATTGCCCTCTTTGCAATTCAAGGATGCCTTCATAGATGAAAAAGACCTGCTTTGGGTTTTATCAGACAGCTATTTATTTTCCTTGAATTTAAAGTTGATTTTAAATAATAAGATGGTTAAAGATGAAAAGATACAGATTAAAAGCATTGAATATTTAAAAACGAATACGGTCAGGCAGGGGAATGATTTATTGAACCTGAAGGAACAATCCTACATTAAAGTTCCTTATGATTTGGCAGCATTGGAAATCAAGTTTTATGCCCATGACATTTACAAAGGTGGAAAGGCATCGTATCGTTATTTGGTAAATGGAAGGGATAATGGCTGGTCCAGTTTTGAACCGGAAGGTATCCTTCAGGTCATCGCCTGGGCTCCTGGTAAATATCAAATTTCATTGCAGGGTAAGAATCTATCTACCGGTAAATTCTATCCATCCACCCAATTGAATCTCGAGATATTACCTCCATTTTGGGCCAGCTTATGGTTCAGACTTTTAATGTTGCTGCTTCTTATTGGTGGCATTTTTTTAATTGCCAGAAATAGGATAAAAAGGATCAGAGCAGAAGAACAGGAAAAAAATGAACTGCAGCAAAAAATTTTGGAAACAAAAATGGAAGCGTTGCGGTCGCAGATGAATCCACATTTTACTTTTAATGCACTGAATACCATTCAATATTATTTCTTGAAAAATAACGTGCAGGAAGGATTACATTTCCTTACCAGTTTTTCAAAATTAATTCGGCAGACCATTGAAAATGCCTCGAAGGAAAGTATATTGCTGGAAGAAGAACTTGATTATATCAAACAATATATTGCTATACAGCAATTGCGGTTTCCGGAAATAAAGTTGTTATGGGAAATTAGCGACGCGGTAGATATCCATAAAACCTTTTTGCCGCCTATGATTTTACAACCATTCATAGAAAATATATTTGAGCATGCCTTTGAGGAAGGGAATGAAAACCAGCCGGTTATTGGATTTAGGATTGACAAGACAGAACGGGGCTTGGAAATAAGGATCACGGACAACGGGATGGGATATGAATCGGGAAAGAAAGTGAGTGGACATGTATCGAGAGGCATTCAACTTATTGAGGAAAGGATCTCCCTATTGAACACCTCTTTGGGACGCGAGGCCTATTTTCTGGGCTTGACAGACCATTCAAAACAAGGAAAAGGGAAAGGGACAGAAGTGCTGTTTGTTATGCCGGAAAGGGTAGAAGCTGGGTAGGAAAAAATTTTAGGAAAATTGAGGTAGGGTTAATAATTGACAACCTTGTCAAAATAATTTCCATCAGGAATTGCCCATAAATTTGTCCTGTTGTTCTTAAATTCTTCCCTATGTTTCTGAAAAATATTGGCGTTCTTGGTTTCGATCCGTTGGAAAAAGTGATTCTCGCAGCGCTCCTTACGGAAGAACCTATGCTTATTATTGGTAAACCCGGTACCGATAAGGCAAATCTGCTGGCTTATATCTCCCAGGCCTTGGGCCTTTCCTTTAAAAAGGTGAATGCCGCGTTGACATGTAAGCTAGCACTCACTGGAATGCCTGTTATCAAAGATAATGAGGATAAAATTACGTTTATTAGATCGCGGAGTAGTGTCTGGAAGGATGAAGCTCTGGTTTTTGATCTCATTAATGAGACGAAACCTAAATGTTTTGGTCTTATCAGTTCCATTCTTTTCGATAAACAAATATATGGCTATTCGCTGGATAAACTCCAGTACAGATGGGCAACCATGGAGGATACAAACCTTTTTAACAGGGATATGACGGCTTTTAAACGCCAGAATATTTATCTGGAAGAGGAATTAGTGGAAAATTTTGGTTTTATTATTGATGCTCCTACCTGGGAGTCATTTAGCGTCGAAGAGAAAGATGAAGGGTTTTTAACCGTGTTTACACAGCCTGTTAGGGAGATAAATGCTGAATTGATCGCTTTTATTAATAAACTCAAACCGCTCTATAAGGAGCAATTGCTATTTCCGAAAATTCAACTGGCAGGTTATGCCAGCCAGGTCACTTCCATGATGAATAAAGGCGGTGTTTATATTTCAGTGCAAAGATCTATGCATCTGCTTCGGAATTTTATCGCATTGGACTTGGTGCATGAACATTGGCCGGCAAAAGGTCATAAGGAAAATATAGGCGATATACTGCTGTTAGGTTTAACATGTAGCCTCTCCCAAAAAGCATTTCAAGAAAAATTACCCACGCGCTTGTTAAAAGCCATACACCATAATACCATGCAAATTATTTTTAATGAAAATCAGGAAAACGATTGGATTGGCTATTTTATGAAGGCTGGTCTAACCAAAAAAATGGATATGCTTTTCGATGAAAAAGTGGATAAAGACCTTAAAAGTTTGACGTTTATACACTTTTTCAATCATTCTTCCATCACGGAAAGAGCCATGTTGGTCTTTTCTGCTCATCCTATCCTCGATCGGTTTGACGTTCTGAATGATGAGGCTTTTAATATGATGACCCACTGTTTTAAGGAAATACTTCATGTCGATGGGGAATTAAAATGGCTTGAATTTGACGTTCATAAGGAAAAAGGAAATTTAGTCTGGTTCAATTGTCAAGCCTATCTGCTTTCACTGCCTGGTGGTCAAACAACCAAGAGGTACAAAAGAGGGTATCAGTTTTTTATTTATTTGTTGACGCATGACAAACTAATCATCGACCCGGGATATGTTGAAATGGAATTAAATGATTGTTTTGAAAAATGCCAGGTAATCTTAAAATTTAAAAAACAAGAAAAACTTAGTTAAAATGATTACCAATTATATGCCATATCCATTTTATTATAGAGATGGATACCCTAAGAGCTTACATCTTGCTAATGTCTATTTTCCAAATGAAGTATCTCTGCCAAATAGGGTCAAATATTATTTTAAAGCATCGGTTGCATTTTCCTCTTATGAAGAATACCTGCTTTCCCTAATTGTAAAACAGGGTTGGAAGGATTTCGAGGAAGCTAAAGTACGATTAAATCTGCCAGATAAAAGACATATTGTAGTGGATTGTAAGGAAAAAGTGGGTTTTGTTTTCTCAGGTATCGATGACAAATTAGTGATAAGAAATATGCTGGTACTGGCTGCCTGTGGGGAGAATATCTACCATCCTGACCATCCGCTTATTTTCTCAGATAAACGCATGAACAGGCA
>JAIYCH010000013.1 GCA_027488135.1 Saprospiraceae bacterium
GTCATGGATATATTTGCATGAAAATAAATGCAGGACGGACTATGATGGATCATTGGTGAAAATAGGTGGAAGACCTGTTAACATAATGGAGTGGCTGGCCCTACAAAAGCTTAACCCCAGGAAATAAGGCTGTAAGATAAGGAAAATACAGGATTTACTAATGGGCTGGCCTGAAAAACCAGCCCATTAGTAAATGTATTAAAGAATAGCAGCTTTTACCTCATCCAATATAGTTCTTACCATTTCCTCATTTTCTGCCTGGGCATACACACGGAGCACGGGTTCAGTGCCTGAAGGTCTGATCATCACCCAGCGATCATTGCCGAGTAAAAACTTAGTTCCATCCATTTGTACTGTTTCTTGAATATTGAATGAACCAAATTGGGTATATGTTTGATTATCACAATGTTTAATTACCGATTGCTTTTGACTTTCCGTGATATGCAAATCGTCTCTATCACACCAAAAAGAGCCAACTAAGTCATACACCTCCTGAATTAATTCCTTTAGTGATTTACCTGTTGTGGACATAAATTCCAGGATCATCAATCCAATCCAGATACCATCTCTTTCGGGAATATGACCTTTAACGGCTAAACCACCTGATTCTTCGCCTCCCACCAACACATCTTTTTGGGTCATAATGTCGGCAATATATTTGAAACCAATAGCTGTAACTTCAATGGGTAAATTGAGTAATGCAGCTAATTTTTTCATTTTATCAGTCACAGAAAAAGTAATAATTACATGTCCCTTTTGACCTTTATATTTGCCTAAATAAAGGAGCAAAAGAAGTAAAATATGATGAGAATCAACAAATTTACCTGTTTCGTCATATAAGCCAATTCTATCTGCATCGCCATCTGTTGCGATACCGAGTTGAATATCAGGATGGCTTGCAATCAGGGCTGAAAGTTCTTGTAAATTTTTATGAATTGGTTCTGGTGCCTGTCCTTTAAAAGAAGGATTAAAATCGCAATGCAGGCAATGAGCTTCAGGCAGAATACGGGGCATAGCACGTTGTCCTGCACCATACATAGCATCATAAGCAACCCCAACTTTTGCCTTTTTAATTCCATCAAGATCAAATGATTTCTCCACATGATCGAGGTACATTTGCTCAAGATCAAGATATTCAAATAATCCTGCTTCTTTCAAAGACTCGATAGAGGGAAAGACGGATAAAGAACATTTTTCGGGAACGAGCGCTTCGACTTCACTCACCTGAGCGGGAGAAAGAGGTCCTCCAAAGTGCGATTTCAACTTATACCCATTATAATCGGGCGGATTATGGCTGGCGGTTATGACCACACCCAGCTGTGAATTTGTTTTAGCCACACCTAAGGATACCATTGGCGTAGATGAAAAATCGGGTGACATGAGTACTTTTATACCATAAGCACCTAATACAGATGCGGTTGTGTTTGCAAAAAGCACGCCTCCAAATCGACAATCGTATCCAATCACAACTTGTTTCCCCCCTGTATTTTTCAACCAAATAGCCGTAGCTTCAGCGACACGGCGAACATTTTCAACGGTATAATCAGAAGCAATAATTGCTCTCCAACCATCGGTACCAAATTTAATTGAATTCATATTGACAATTTTAAGTAAAAATAAGTCTATTATTGGATACTTTTACCATTTTAAAAGAAATAAGAAATCAAATGTTTTCTACATTTCACCTTCACAAATAAATAGAAAAATCAAAATGTTGCAGACGGATACCTACAGGCATAAAGGCATGCGCCGCTTGTTAGTGGAGGAACTCCGATCCAGAGGATTATTTTCTGAAGAAGTTTTAGAAACATTTCAACGAGTTCCCAGGCATTTCTTTTTAGATAAGGCATTTGAAGAATGGGCTTACCAAGACAAACCCTTTCCCATAGGACATGATCAAACCATTTCACAACCTTACACGGTTGCTTTAATGACTCAACATTTAGCTATTAAGAAACGGGAAAAAGTATTAGAAATTGGCACAGGGTCTGGTTTTCAGGCGGCTATATTGGCTTCTTTAGGTGGCAGGATTTATACGATTGAACGAGTCCGTGCATTATATCTTTCTTCTAAATCTTTATTAAAAGAAATGAAATTCTCAAATATCCAGTCCTTTTACAAGGATGGCTATTTAGGTTTACCTGAATTTGCCCCCTTCGATAAAATTATCGTAACGGCCGGTGCGCCAGAAGTACCACTTTTACTGCCTAAACAATTAAGCATAGGAGGCATCATGTTAGTACCCACTGGTATAGAAACGCAAAGACTGTTAAAGATAATAAGAACGGGAGAAAATAGTTGGGAAACAAAAGATCTTGGCGAGGCAAAGTTCGTTCCATTTCTAGCAGGAACGAGACCTTCTTAACCTCTTTTATGGCTAAAAAAATCTTGTAATAATTGCCGGCAATCAGCTTCCATTACCCCATAAGAAAGTTTTGTCTGTGGGTGAAGCAAAGCTTTTCCAAACTTCATAAATCCTCTTTTTTCATCAGATGCACCATAGACAACCCTGGAAATTTGCGACCAATAAAGGGCGCCCGCGCACATGGAGCATGGTTCCAGGGTAACATATAAAGTACAATCGGTTAAATATTTACTTCCCAAAAAATCTGCTGCGGCTGTAATAGCAATAATCTCAGCATGGGCGGTAATATCTCCTAATTGTTCCGTTCGATTAGAACCTCTTGCAATAATTCGGTTATCACAAACTATTACGGCGCCAACAGGAACCTCCCCGTTTTCTGCGGCAAAAGTAGCCTCTCTAAAAGCTTCTTTCATGAAATAATCATCGCTATGAATACTTAACATCATTATTTTTATAAAATTCCACGAAAATATACAATTTCCTTTCGCATTTGCAATCATTTGTCTAATTTTGCAAATGGAAACACAGAAAATTTTATCCGACACCAAATTTTTGGGCGAAGCACTCACCTTCGATGATGTACTTTTGGTTCCCGATTACAGTGAAGTCTTACCCCGCGAGGTTGATATATCAAGTTACCTTACTCGGGAACTCAAATTAAACGTACCTATAGTATCTGCGGCGATGGATTCTGTCACCGATGCACGTTTAGCGATAGCTATTGCCCGACAAGGAGGCATAGGTATTATACACAAAAATCTTTCCATAGCTGGTCAGGCAGAGCAGATTCGCATTGTAAAACGGTCAGAAAGTGGTATGATTATTGACCCTGTGACTATTAGTCCAGAGGCAACATTGAAAGAAGCCCTCGATTTGATGAATAAGTTTAAAATCGGTGGCATTCCGGTGGTTGATAATCAAAAAAAATTAGTTGGTATATTGACTAACAGAGACTTACGTTTCGAAAAAAGATTAGACCGTCCCGTAAAAGATATTATGACCAGTAAAAATCTGGTCACCGCTGCAGCAGGTACAACCTTCGAGGAAGCGAGGACTATTCTTCAGCAAAATAAAATTGAAAAATTACCCGTCGTAGATAATCAAAAGGTATTGATTGGATTGATTACCTTTCGCGACATCATGCAGGTTCAAAACTATCCTTTAGCTTGTAAAGATTCTTTGGGCCGATTGATAGTAGGTGGTGCCATTGGCGTAACAAACGATATGCTGGAAAGAGTAGAAGCACTGGTTGCCGTTGGCGTCGATGTCATTGCCATAGATACTGCTCATGGTCATTCTGCTGGAGTCCTTCGTGCCATAAAGTTGGTAAAGGAAAAATACCCCGATTTGCAGGTCATTGGTGGAAATGTTGCCACAGGAGCTGGTGCATTAGCCCTGGTTGAAGCTGGCGCCGATGGGGTCAAAGTGGGTGTAGGCCCGGGCAGTATTTGTACCACGCGCATTGTAGCAGGTGTTGGTGTACCTCAGTTATCGGCTATCTTTAATGCTTATCAGGCAATAAAACATACTGGTGTTCCCGTTATTGGCGACGGAGGCATTCGATATACCGGCGATATTGTTAAAGCGCTGGCCGCCGGTGCAAGCACTATCATGGCAGGTGGATTATTTGCCGGTGTGGAAGAATCACCCGGTGAAACCATCATTCTGGAGGGAAGAAAATTTAAGGTTTACCGAGGTATGGGCTCATTAGGTGCTATGGCCATTGGTTCAAAAGATCGTTATTTTCAAGACGTGGAAGATGATATAAAAAAGTTGGTACCTGAAGGAATTGAAGGACAAGTACCTTTTAAAGGATTTCTTTCCGAAGTTATGGTTCAATATATTGGAGGACTGAGAGCAGGTATGGGCTATTGCGGTGCTGAAAATGTGCCAGCATTACAACAAAAAGCTCAGTTTGTGAAAATTACCGCAGCCGGAATTCAGGAAAGCCATCCTCACAATGTGGTTATCACCAGAGAAGCACCTAACTACAGCAGAAGATAAATTACAAGTATTATACCCATAACCTTAATCTTTACTATGCTTCGAATCATTGGTTTTCTGTTTTTTGCCTCTTTTTTCTCATTAAAAGGTCAAAACTTAGATTTTGAATATATTGATAAGGTGTATGTTCCTACTATTAAATCGGTTACTTTCCATCCTCAGGGTATGGGTATTGCAGCCCCCGTTTCTGATGTTGAAGGAAATATTCCGCTCTTACTTACCTTTGACGAACTTACCAATGATGTAAAACGATTTTCTTACAAACTTATCCATTGCGACTTTGACTGGCGTCCTTCAGAGTTAATGGAAATGGAATATATTAATGGATATCCGGAAGACAACATTCAACAATACTCCTTTTCTTCAAAAACTACTTTAGCCTACGTACACTATGAATTAACGCTGCCTAACAGAGGTACGAGATGGACAAAATCAGGTAATTATTTATTGATTGTTTACGAAGATGAGAACGAAAAATTCCCTGTTATTACCAAAAGATTTGTTGTAGTAAACAATTTAGTTCAAATAGAACCCAGATTGGTTATTCCTGCAAATGCTTCCCTTTACAGAACGCATCAGGAGTTAGATTTTGTAGTAAATCATCCTAAATTATTAATTCGTCAACCCGCCCAGGAGATCAAAGCATCTGTAGTACAAAACGGACAATGGAAAAATGCCGTCACAGGCATCTCTCCTTTCAGCTTCAGAAATCAGCAAATCATTTTTGATTATCAAGGAAAAATAGTTTTTCCGGGAGGTAAAGAGTTCAGGCCACTCGATTTACGTACTTTGTGGCAAAGGACGGGCCAAATGTCCGACTTAATAAGAACCAGAACCTCCACCGATGTAATTCTTTTTAAGGATAAATTAAGAGGAGAAGAACCCTATTTCCAAAACAGAGATATTAACGGGCAGTTTTTTATAGAAACGCAGGATCAGAATAATCAACTGGCAGCCGATTATGCACAGGTGGTCTTCAATCTATACACCGTTGAACCAATCTACGATAAAGATGTTTTTTTACTAGGTTCCTTCAATGACTGGTCACCCTCACCCGAATATAGAATGATTTTTAGCCCCGAGGAAAAAGGCTACCTCCTGAAAAAACCAATGAAACAAGGTTTTTATGATTACGCATTTGCCACCCGGGCTAAAAAAGAGGAAAAGTTAGATTTTATGGAAACAGAAGGAAGTTGGTACGAAACTGAAAATGAATATCAGATATTCATTTATTACAGACCCTTTGGCGCAAGGTACGATGAAGTTATCGGCTATCAGGTCTTTAATTCAAGACGGTAGGCTAACTGTTTTTCTCTGTTTATCCATAAAATAATCCTTTTCATATAATATTTAAAGCTACCTACCGATGGTTTATCTAAGTTTGCAGCTAAATATAAATTACACACGAAATGTTATTTCTACGTTTTTCATTTATTCTTTTGCTTTTTGGCAGCCTTATTACGGTAAAGGCACAAAATCGCTGGTCCTTACAAAAATGTGTGACCTACGCTACTGAAAATAGTTTAGCCATTAAGCAATCCATAGCCCAGATTCGCAATGCCGAATTGACGCTCAAACAAAATCAATTATCAAGATTGCCCAATTTAAATGCTGGAGTAAGCGGTGGTTATCAGTTTGGTAGAACCATTGACCCTACCACTAACAGCTTCGCTTTGGAGGGTATTGGTTTTAACAGTTATTCCTTAAATACTGGCATTCAGGTGTTTGGCGGTGGCATTATTAAGCATAATATACTGAGGAGCAAATATGAGCTGGAAGCAGGTAAATTAGAAGCTGAAGCCACTGAAAATAATCTGGGTCTGCAGGTCGCTGCCGCTTACTTAAATGTGCTTTTAGCAGATGAGCAACTAGTCATTGCCAAAACGAGATTATTGCAATCTCAAAATCAACTTAATCAAATTATTCGCTTCATTGAGGTAGGTGCAAGGCCTATCAATGAGAGATATGATTTTGAAGCTACCTTAGCCCTAGATCAGCAAGCGCTCATAGAAGCAGAAAATTTCCTTATCCGATCTAATTTAATCTTAAGGCAGTTTTTACTTATTCCCGATGGAACGCCTTTTGACATAGAAAAACCTGAAATCAAAGTTCCCGAAGACGCAGACGTTGACGGTATTTCAGCCAATGAATTATTTGTTGGAGCTGTGGATATTTTACCTCAGGTTAAAGCAGCCGAAAAACGTTTGCAGGCAGCTAATATTGGGATTTTACAGGCGAAAGCTAATTTATTACCCACCCTTTCTCTTTTTGCCAGTCTTCGTTCTAATTTTTCTAACCAGGCAAGAACCATTACGGGGTTTGATGTTACAAAAGTGAAGCAAAACGTGTTTATTAACAATATACCCGTTGCGCTGGAGATAGAACAAAATGTGCCAACCTTTGCCAAAAAAGAATACTTCGATCAAGTCAGCGAAAATTTTGGTCAAAGTCTGGGATTACAACTTAATATTCCTATTTATAACAACCGTCAGGTGAAGATAAATATTGAACGCGCGAAGCTGGGAGTAATTTCCAATGAAGTTGCTAAAGAGCAGGCCCGCCAACAGTTACGCACTGAAATAGAACAAACACTAACGGCGGTGAGAGCATCTCAAAGAACCTTGCAAGCAGCTAATTTGTCCTTGAAGGCGGCTACAGCTGCCTTTGAAAATGCACAAAAAAGATATGAACTTGGCGCCATCAATTCATTAGAATTAAACACGGCAAGAACCAATATGGAAAGAGCCAAATCAGATAGAATCCGTTCCAGATTTCAACATTTATTTAACCTAAAACAAGTAGATTTTTACCAGGGAAAACCTATTACCCTTGATTAATTTAACTTCGAAAGAAAAACTTAACCATCATGATGAATAAGAAAAGAAAAAACCTTTGGATTTACATCGCTGGCGTTGCGGTTATTGCTTTGGTTGCCGTTGCCTATTTTAAAGGAAAAAACAGAAAGGAAGGTGATAAAGTAGCTTTGGAAGCAGCTCAAATGAGAACTATTGAGGAAAGAGTTTCGGCTAGCGGTCGAATATTCCCTATTGTTGAGGTAAAAATAAGTTCCGATGTTTCAGGTGAAGTCGTTGAACTTTATGTACAGGAGGGTGATTCTGTTGTTCAGGGTCAAGTGCTTGCCAAAATTAATCCGGATGCGTACGTTTCTCAGGTTGAACGGGGTGTTGCTTTTGTCAACAGTTCAAAAGCTCAAGCTGCCAATAGTCGCTCACAAATTGAAAATATCAAAGCGCAAAAAGAGCAGATTATGGCTCAATTGGATAATGCCCGTGAAATTCATAAAAGAAATGAAAAACTCTTTAAGGACGGGGTTATTTCAAATGCAGATTTTCAGGCTTCACAGTCTAGTCTAAAATCATTAGAGGCTAATCTACGCGCTTCAGATGCTGGCATCAGATCTTCTCAAGATGCCGCAAGAGGTGCTGACTTCTCTGTAGCCAGTGCAGAGGCAAGTTTAAAAGAATTGAGAACCAGTCTAAACAGAACGACTATCCTTGCGCCAGAAAGTGGTATTATTTCTTTATTGAATATTGAAAAAGGGGAAAGGGTTGTAGGAACTATTCAAATGACAGGTACTGAAATTATGCGCATTGCTAATCTCAATGCCATGGAAGTAAGGGTCGATGTAAGTGAAAATGATATTCCCAGAGTGAAATTAAACGACGAAGTTTCTGTAGAAGTCGATGCTTATCTTGGTAGAAAATTTGTAGGTCGTGTAAGTCAAATTGCCAATTCTTCCAAAAATTCCGCTTCTTTAGGCGGTGCAGCGCTGGCAACGGATCAGGTAACGAATTTTGAGGTGAGAATTAAAATTGATCCGCAGTCTTATGCTGATTTAGTCACCGCTCAACGAAAATATCCTTTCCGTCCAGGTATGTCTGCGGCCGTTGAAATTAAAACAACCATCAAAGAAAATATCCTTACCGTCCCCATTCAATCGGTAACTACCCGAGAAAAAGAAGGTTTGGCTAAAAAGGAAGCAAAATCAGAGACAGATGGTGAGGCCTCTAACAAAAAAATAGACGAATTGCGGGAAGTTGTATTTGTATATGAAAAAGGAGATACCATTCAAATGTTAGAGGTTAAAACAGGCATTCAAGATGACTCCTACATAGAAATTCTTACCGGTTTAAAGAAGGGTGCTAAAGTAGTGTCAGCTCCTTATTCACTGATATTTAAGAAGTTAAAACAAGGAGATAAGGTTATTGTTGTAAAAGAAGAAGAGCTCTTTACTGTTGAAAAATAACCTATCAATATAGTTTGACACCTATGTTAAAGTCAAACGCTCTCGTAATATTTGTAAAAAATGCCAGGCGCGGTCATGTCAAAACCCGCCTGGCATCTTCTTTAGGGGAGGACAAAGCTCTAGCTATTTATTTGGCATTGTGTGAACGGGTACGAAATGTTTGTCTTGGCTTTTTTGGGAAATGTTACGTTTATTATAGCGAATATATACCCTCAGAGCCTGATCTATGGGAGGATGATTTTTTTATAAAAAGAAAACAAGATCCTGTGATCGATTTAGGACTTAGAATGAAAGCTGCATGTAACGAACTTTTACCAGTTCACTCTTCTGTAATTTTAATTGGAACGGATATCCCCCATTTGACCACTAATATACTCGAAGAATCTATTCTCCTTTTGGAAAATACTGACGTGGTATTAGGCCCTTCTGATGATGGTGGCTACTATTTAATTGGCATGAAAAAAACCAATGATTATTTATTCCAAAATATGACCTGGAGTATTGATACTGTATTGAGTGAGTCAATTCAACGCATAAATATGAATAATATGACCTACAACCTACTCAAAACACTTTCCGACATAGATACAGCAGATGATTGGGAAAAGCACGGGTGGTTTTAACTTGTTTATGCTTTATTTTCCTTTTCTTTGGTCAACAGTACTCTTCCCACTTTTCTTGTTCTGTCGAAGTTATTTTCAATAATTTCTTGCCAGTAACCTTCAAGGTTTTTGGTCCATATATCTCCTTTAAAGCGAAGTTGATATTTTCTGAAGAATGAATTTTCTGAAGTTTCCGGTGATTTAATAATGGCTGTTTCCTCTATAATAAAGGAAAGATCCTGAAAAAGATACCCACTAATATCCATTTCCACTTTTCTTTTATCCGGGGTTACCAGATAACTTCTTCCCGTAATTTTTCGTCCGTCGATACGAAGGAAAATTTCAAATGGATAACCAAATTCATTTTGAATACCATAAGTATATTTACCCTTCCAGGAGCCCTCTAAAAAGGCTTGCCCATAAATATTTCCATTTAGAAATAAAAAAGTGACTACAAGAAGAGTAAAAGTGTACCTACTAAAATAGTTCATATTGATATATCGGCATTTTTTTTTTCACAATTAAAACACAAAGCAACAAAATACTGTTTTTAACCTACATTTGCTATTAGAATTTTATCACAAAAAAATAAAAACAATGTACCCAGCAGAATTAGTTCGTCCCATGTCAGAGGAATTAACCCGCAATGGCTTTATAGGTTTAACAACACCTGAACAGGTTACCGAGTTACTTGAAAAAAACGAAGGTACGGTTTTACTCGTCGTAAATTCAGTTTGTGGATGTGCCGCAGCTAACGCCAGACCCGGAGCAAGAATGGCCGCTCAGAACGCTAAAAAACCAGACATTTTAGCGACGGTTTTTGCCGGTGTTGATGGTGATGCTGTTTCGACGGCCAGAGATTTTTTACTACCCTACCCTCCTTCTTCTCCGTCTATTGCTTTATTCAAAGATGGAAAATTGGTACATTTTTTAGAAAGGCATCACATAGAAGGCAGGTCAGCAAATATCATTGCTGACAATTTAAAAATGGCTTTCGATCATTTTTGTTAAGAAAATGGTTGGATTAAGGAGCTAAACGCTCCTTAATCCACTCGTTATTATCTTTCCGATACACTATTCTATCGTGTAATCTACTTCGTCTCCCTTGCCAAAATTCTATTTTGTCAGGTACTATAACGTAACCTCCCCAGGCAATGGGTCTCGGAACCTCAGTGCCTTCGGGGTATTTCTCTTTTAACTCATCAAATTTTTCCTCCAAAAATTTCCTGTTGGGTACTTTCCTTGACTGAGGAGATGCTATGGCACCTAACTGGCTCATATATGGTCTCTGGGAAAAATAATTATCATTGGAGGCTTCACTCAATTTCTCAATTTTACCCTCTATTCTAACTTGCCTCTGTAATGGAAGCCAATTAAAAACAACAGATACAAAAGGGTTTTCAGCCATATCTGAGCCTTTGGCACTTTCGTAATTGGTAAAAAATTCAAATCCGTTAACGGATAATCCTTTTAATAAGACGACCCTTGCGGCTGGCTTTCCTGAAGATTGGACGGTTGCCAAAACCATAGCATTAGGTTCGGGAACCATAGCAAGTAACGTTTCTTCGAACCAAATAGAAAACTGCTTTATAGGATCATTTTCTGTACCTGATTCGTCGAGCGTGTGTGACGTATAATCTTCTCTAAGCGCAGCCAGTTTCGATGAAATTTCCTTCATGGTTACTTTTTTTGTTGACTTCCGAAAACTTTCTTCAATAGATCAGAGGTTCTGGCAGACACATCAGTGCGAATCTTTTTTTCTTTTACTTGAACGAGAGAAAACATACCGTCGATAGATTTTTCGGTAACATATCTATCCAGTTCAGGATTAACTTTCTGAATGAGAGGTATTTTATTGTAGGTGGTAACTGCATCTCTCCAATAGGTTCTTGCATTTACTTCATCAAGCGCTTTCGCGATTACAGGTAAAAATTTAGCTGTCAAAGCGGTATCTGTTTTAGACTCCAGAAACCTTGTTGCGGCGTCTTCATTTCCCCTTAACAACCCAATGGCGTCTTGAAAAGAGAGTTCCTTAATAGCTTGTAAAAAAATAGGGCCGGCCTCCTTGGCAGCTAACTCAGCCGCTCTATTGAGACGCAGAACCAGTTCAGCCTCCACTTTATTGAAACCAGGGATATTTTTAAGTTTGTCTGTCACTTTTTTAGCTTCTTCAGGCAGTAAAATTTTATATATACTTGCATGATAACCGTCAGTTGCCGATAAATTTTTAACAGCCTCGCCCACGCCGAGCTCAAGCGCTTCCTTTAAGGCGTTACCAACTTCCTGATTTGTCAAGGGAACACCCGTTGTTTTACCAAGCCCAGATTTAGCCTTCTCCAGAATACTCTTAAGGTTTTGAGCTTCAACGTTAGTAGATACCGCAATGAATAAAATAATTGAATACAAAAAATGACTGATTTTCATGGTTTATTTGTTTAACATTAATAACGTAAATAAGTAGAAAAATGGTTTACTTTGGCAAATAAATTTTAACCTAAACACTTTTTAGTCATGCCAAAAGGGTCTAACGGGCTAACGATACTTATTTTTATAACCTTTTTATTTGTGAATATTATGGAGGCGCAAAAACTAAGACCCAGAGAATACGGCATACCTTTTGGCATTTTACCTACAGGTCCTAAAAATGCTATTCAAGATGTTTCCGGGGTTTTAGTTGGACATGTAACCTTTGACAACGGTCAGCAAATTCATACGGGTGTTACCTCCATACTACCGCATGGAGGTAATATTTTTCAAAATAAAGTACCTGCAGCTATTTATATCGCCAATGGATTTGGAAAATTGGCAGGATATTCACAGGTTAAAGAATTGGGAAATATTGAATCTCCTATTTTATTAACCAATACCCTACAGGTATCAACGGGCATTGAAGCTATTATTACCCATACCATCCAACAATCTGGCAATGAAATTATAGGTTCAGTCAATGCCGTGGTAGGCGAAACGAATGACGGCACTTTAAATGATATTCGAGGAAGACATTTACAAATTTCTCATTTTCTGGAAGCCATAAACAAAGCGGATGATAAAACCATTCTGGAGGGAAATGTTGGTGCTGGAACAGGGACGGTTTGTTTTGGTTACAAAGGTGGTATAGGTACAGCATCACGAAAGTTACCTTCTTCATTAGGTGGATATACTGTTGGGGTTCTTTCTCAAACCAATTTCGGTGGTGTCCTCACTATTTCAGGGGTTCCCATTGGACAGGAACTAGGCAAATATTATCTGCAAGATGCCTTAGCAAAAAGTGATGGCTCATGCATGATTGTCGTGGCAACAGATGCCCCAATAGATGCAAGAAACTTAGAAAGATTAGCAAAAAGAGCTATTTTCGGACTGGCAAGAACTGGAGGAATAGCCTCTAATGGTTCAGGTGATTATGTTATCGCTTTTTCAACAGGTAAAGGTGAATTATTGGAAAATGAAGCAATGAGTCCCTTATTTTTAGCCGTGATAGAGGCTACAGAGGAATCGATTATTAATGCTTTATTTGCTGGAAAAACCATGTCTAAAGGAGATAAAGTTATTCCAGAACTTCCCATTGAGGAGGTTCTGCCAATTATGAAAAAATATCAGCGGCTGAACCCACCTAAAAAATAAATATGGAGAAAGGCGCACAGCTCGGTGTCATTATCCTTGCAGCAGGTAAAGCAAGCAGAATGGGTGAACCAAAGGCTCTGTTATCTTATAACGGCCATTCTTTTCTTTTAAATACTTATAATTTAGCTCAAAGCGTTCATCCTACAGGCATAGTAACTGTTTTAGGTCATTATTTTGATCAAATGTCGGCTCATTGCAACACCCATAAAATTCCTTTTGTCTTAAATGAAACTTATGAAAATGGCATGAGTTCCAGCATACAATGTGGATTAAGCTACCTATTATCCCATTTTCCACAGATAAACATGGTTCTCATATTACTTGCAGATCAGCCTAAAATAAACGAAGAACATATTTCTGCCCTACTCCACAAAGTAAGATCTTCAAAATATTTAATGGTATGTACCTCATACAGTGCCACTTATGGCGTTCCAGCCGTATTTAAGAAAGAGTATTTTCATGAATTATTGGAGCTAAAAGGAGAAAAAGGGGCGAAAAATCTAATAGAAAAAGGAGTCCTTAACCATGAAAATACCGTGCTATGTGAAGACGGAAGGATAGATGTTGACACGCCAGAGGATTATAAAAAACTACACGCTGAAAAAGAGATTTCAAAATAAATTATTAACGTGCTATCTTCAAAATCCAACCTTTTACTGGTTTTTTCTTTGGTCCTCACTGTGAACCCCATAATTAGTCAAAACAAACTATTTGACGATTTTTGGAAAGTAGCTGATACACTTCAAAAACCCAGACTTACCACGCTGGTGGCTGCCTCCACTTTTACTTATATAGGAACCACATTGGCATTCAATGAATTGTGGTATAAGGATTATCCCAGAGTAAAATTTCACCTAAAAGATGATTGGATATTATGGGAACAGGTCGATAAATATGGACATGCATTTTCTGCTTATCAGTCTGCAAAAATGGGATATAATGTGTTTGAATGGACAGGTATATCAGATAAAAAGGCAGTTTTTATTGGAACGGGAATAAGCATTGCGTTGATGAATACCTTAGAAATAATGGATGGATTTTCGAAAGGATGGGGATTTTCCCTTTATGATGCAGGTTTTAACACCTTTGGTACATCGCTGTTTACTTCCCAACAATTAGTTTGGAAAGAACAAAGAATTTCTTTAAAATGGTCCTCCACCAAGCCAAAATACGCTACCACTCCCATAGCCACTAATGATCCTACCTTTTTTGGATCACAACAGTATGCAGCAGAGGGACATTATGGAAAATATTTTTGGGAATATGCATTTAAGGACTATAATGCGATGACCATTTGGGCCAGTATTTCTCCCGCCTCCTTCTTTATGGAAAGAGAAAGAAAGAACATACTTCGCAGTTTATGCCTATCTATTGGTTTTGGAGGTGAAAATATATATGGTGCCGCTTACAACAATTATCACGACAAAGAAGGACGAATAACTTCTATTGGATTGCCGAGATACAAGCAATTTTATCTGTCAATAGATCTAAATACAGAAATGATACCTACGAAAAGTAAGATATTGAGAACCGTATTCAAGGCTATAAATTTCATAAAAATACCCGCACCTGCCATCGAATTTAACACCTTGGGGCAATATAAATTTCATCCTATTCGGTGGTAAAAAAATTATAGGTCATTTTCCTATCAGCGGTGTACTTTATCTTTTAAGTATTCAATTATCTTCCCTGCCACATCAATACCCGTTACCGTTTCAATACCTTCAAGCCCTGGAGAGCCATTAACCTCGAGAATTAAAGGACCTTTTTCGCTTCTCAATAAATCAATACCCGTAACGTCAAGTTCACAAATTTTTGTTGTTCTAATAATGATATCCTTTTCCACATTCGATAATTCAATGGGTACTGCGTTGCCTCCCTGGTGTAAATTAGATCGAAAATCATTAGATTTTGCACATCGCTCCATCGCGGCAACAATTTCACCATTTACAACAAAAGCCCTAATATCTCTACCTTTAGCTTCTTTTATAAATTCCTGAATAATGACTGGTTCTTTTAACCTTTGAAAAGCATCTAAAATCGATTTTAGAGCGGCCTGAGATTCTGCCAAAATAACACCAGCCCCACGATTTCCGTGAAGCATTTTAACAATCATTGGATAATTTCCAGGTTTGAAACTCCATACATCCGGGTCAGATTCCTCTGCTGGAAAATACGTATTTGGCATTGGAATACCCTCATTGGTAAGGATTTGCTGAACAACCAATTTATCTCTCACCTTAGTCAGAGGATCAGCGTCAATAGTGCTGGGAATACCAAGAATATTAAACTGCCGTATCAATCGGGCCCCTAAGTGGGTAGCCGAAGAGGCAATTCTGGGAATAATAGCATCAATGTCAGACATTTTTTTTCCCAGATAATAGACAACGGGGACACCATTTTCAAATGATATATCTGTTTTATTATAGTTCAAAATTTCGAAGGCTATCTTATTTTTAAGACAGGCCTGAACGAGGGTGTTTGTGGAGTACACTTTCGGGTACTGGGATAATATACCAAATTTCATAGTAGGGCTCAAGAAGGAATCAATTTTCTCAAGGTTGCACAAAATACAATTAATTCCCTATCTTGTTAATATTCCTAAATTAACTTCGAAAAATTATGAATCATCCTGTATCGGATAACTTTAAAATCAATGACCCTAAGGTTATCCGTGCCTGGGCATTTTATGATTGGGCCAACTCTGCCTTTGCCTTAGTTATTACCACTGCCATTTTCCCAGCTTATTATCTGGCTATTACAAATGATGTGATAGAAGTATTTGGTTTACAAGTGTCAAATAGTGCGCTGTATGCCTTTACTATAACAGTGGCCTATCTTATTCTGACTTTAATATCTCCTCTTCTTTCAGGAATGGCCGATTATAGTGGAAGAAAAAAGCAGTTTTTATTACTTTTTACGCTTCTCGGTTCTTTCTCTTGTATTGGATTATTCTTTTTTCAAGGCATGGAACAAATTTCATTAGGAATCCTCTTATTTTTATTAGGTCTCATCGGCTTTGCCGGCGGATTAGTTTTCTACAATGCTTTTCTTCCTGAAATTGCTAGTCCCGACCAGTATGACAGAGTAAGTGCCAAAGGTTCTTCCTTAGGCTTTTTAGGTAGTCTTATTCTTTTAAGCCTCTGTTTGATAATGATTCAAAAACCTGGATATTTTGGTATGGATGAAGACACTACCCTTCCTGTAAGATTATCCTTTGTATTAGTTGGTGGCTGGTGGCTCATTTTTTCCCTTCGATCTTTATCAAAATTACCCGAAAGCAACCGTCGTACATCTTATAAAAATCCTGTTAAAAATGGAATGAACGAATTTTTAAAAGTTTGGAAATCCTCCAGGCAATATCCTGAATTATACAAATTTCTATTTTCGTTTTTCACCTACAGTGCAGGCGTTCAAACCATTTTATATATGGCCGCAACTTTTGCTGAAAAAGAACTTCATTTTGAAACGTCTGAACTAATTATAGTCATTCTATGCATACAACTTTTAGGTATTGTTGGCGCATACATCGCCTCCCTCTGCTCCATGAAATGGGGAAATAAGGTAACATTAATGTTTATTTTATTTATTTGGACCATCATTTGTATGGTCGCTTATATGACCTATATAAAAAGTCATTTTTATTATTTGGCCGCCTCCGTTGGTTTTGTCATGGGGGCTGTTCAATCACTCTCCAGATCAACCTATGCTAAATTAATACCAAAACAAACGGGAGACAATACTTCCTATTTTAGTTTATATGATATACTGGAAAAGTCAGCTATTATTCTAGGAACTTTTATCTTTGGATTTTTAAATCAGCTTACAGGTAGCATGCGCTTTAGTATTTTGTTTTTAAGCGTTATTTTCGTGATAAGCATTATTTTATTTTCACGCATACAAATTAAAAATGAAGCCTGACAGCCATTTTTCCTTATTTTTTAAATTATTGCCTGTTTTACTGCTTTCAATAGGCAAACCAACGCAATTATTTTGTCAAAAGGGTGTTCCGTTGTACCTTTCAGAACATACCAAGGTTAGTTTATTGACATCTTCTCCAGGGGAAGATTTATATGCCCAGTTTGGTCATAGCGCCATCAGAATTACCGATACTCTTTCCGGACAGGATTTAGTATTTAATTATGGTTTGTTTGATTTTAATACACCTGGATTCTATCTGAAATTTATTCGTGGGAAACTACCCTATCAACTTGGTATTCAGAGATTTGAGCCTTTTTTAAATGCCTATATAGAAGAAGACAGACAATGTAGGGAATTAGAAATAAACCTCAGTGAAAAAGAAAGATTAGCCTTAATACATTTTTTATCTGTCAATTATCTTCCTGAAAATCGGGAATATCCCTATGATTTTTTCTTCGATAATTGTGCCACAAGAATTAGAGATATACTGGAAAATAATTTTCAGGCTAATTATCCAGATACCAGTTTAATTAAAAAAGCATCTTTTCGTCATTTTTTAGCAGAATATGTAGGTCAAAATTCATGGATAAATGTAGGCTTTTACTTGATTCTTGGTTTACCAGCTGACGCGATAGCAACGTTTAGGGATGAAATGTTTTTACCCGATTATCTAGAAAAGCATTTAGAAAATGCCTTTCTAGGTAGTCAACCTCTTACTAAAAATAAAATCAAAATATTATTTCAAAATCAACCTGAAAAATCTGTTTCATTCTTGCCCAGTCCTATATTGGTAAGTTGCTTACTTTTTTTTATGGCACTGATATTCACCTTTTATTATACAAAACGTTGGACTAAAATTTTTGACATTGTCTTTTTTAGCCTGATTTCTCTTTCAGGTATGCTTTTTGTTTTTATGTGGGTAGGAACAGATCACTTTGTCACCCATAAAAATATGAACTTGCTTTGGGCTAATCCTTTATATATACTTGTAATTTTTAATTTATATTCAGGAAAAAATGGAAAATATCTGCTTTTATTCCTTTTGACCCTAAACCTGATTGTTCTCACTGGCTGGAAAATACTGCCACAGGAATTTCATGTAGCCATGATTCCGTTCATTTTAACCAGTATTTTAAGAATGGCCGATCAGCTTTATTATGCTCGTAGAGGTAAGCATTTTTTCGAATAGTAGAGAAATAAACAGATATTTTTTCGTGTAATCTGTCTGATTTTACTTAAAAATTATAGCTTGATTAAGATGTATCTTTGAAAAAACTTATAGACTCCCAAAGATATGATCATAGCGAACCCCATTTACGATGTAGTATTCAAAAGAATGATGGAAAACGATAAAGTAGCTAAATTCTTTATCGGAACACTAATAGATCAACCTATTGATACCATAGATTTGAAACCTCAGGAATTTACATATGAAAATAAATTAGCCAATTTGTCCTTCTTTCGCTTAGATTTTATTGCGACTATAAAAACAAAAAGTGGAGAATATATAAAAGTGATCATTGAAATTCAAAAAGCCAGAAATCATATTGATTTGATGAGATTTAGAAACTATTTGGCTGAAAATTATAAAAAGGAAGATAACGTAAATGGAGAAACGTTGATTTTACCTATTATTCCCATTTATATTTTAGGATTCAACTTACCTGAAATAGAGACGGCTTGCTTAAAAGTCGAAAGAAATTACAAAGATCTATTATCAAAAAAAATAATTAGTAAAAAAAGTGACTTTATTGAAAAATTAACTCACGATAGTTTTATTGTTCAAGTTAATAGGATTTCAGGCAAATTTCAGTCAAGACTAGACAAATTACTTAGTCTTTTTGAACAATCAAATTTTATAGACGATAAAAAATATGTAAAGGAATTTACTCATAAAATAGATAGTGAAGATTTAAAAATTGTCACTGATATTCTTCATTATACTGGGGTAGATCCTAAACAAAAAAAGCTTATTGAAATTGAACAAGAAGCGTGGCGCTCAATTTATGCTGGATATCGGGAAAATGAAATAAAATATTTTAAGGACCTTAAAGTTAAAGAGGAGGAACTTAAAATAAAAGATAGCACCATTGCAGAAAAAGACAATACCATTGCAGAAAAAGACAATACCATTGCAGAAAAAGACAATACCATTGCAGAATTACTAAAGAAATTAGGAATAGTAGAATGATCTTTTATTAATCTTTACAAGTTGAACCCTTCTAAGCTGTCGATTACTGTATTTTTAGTAACTTGTGGAGTTAAATGTCAAAACCATGCAAACTAACAGGGAAAATCTAACAACCATCGTATTTGACTTAGGTGGCGTGCTGATTGATTGGAACCCAAGATATCTTTATCGGGAAATATTTAATGACGACGAAGCAATGGAGCTATTCTTAGCTAAAATTTGTACCCCAGAGTGGAATGAGAAACAAGATGCTGGAAGGAGTTTAAAGGAAGCAACGGAGAGTCTTATTGAAAATCATCCGTATTGGGACAGGGAGATTCGAGCCTTCTACGGACAATGGGAGAAAATGCTACATGGTCCAATTGAATCAACCGTAAAAATTTTAGACTTTTTAATAAAACAAAAAAAATACAAAATTTATGCCCTAACAAACTGGTCTTCAGAAACATGGCCAATTGCTTGGGATATATTTCCCTTTCTTGACTGGTTTGAAGGTATTTTAGTGTCAGGTAGAGAGGAACTTGCAAAGCCAGATCCAAAGATATATGAATTGCTATTTGAAAGATTTGACATTAATCCGGAAGAAGCTCTTTTTATTGATGATAATCTTAGGAATGTAGATGCCTCCAAAGCGGCGGGAATGGATGCCATCCATTTTACCACACCGGAAGATTTACACGCATTTTTATTAGACCAGAAAATTATTCCAACCCCTATTATTTAACCAGGTATTGCTTATATTTAGAAAAATTAACAAAACGTGAAAAAAGCCAATAATCTTACGCTATACATAATCATAGCTATGGTAGCTGGTGTCCTTTTAGGATATACCGTACACACTCAATCTTCCCCTGAATTTATTGCGGTTTTTGCTGAACGCATTAAAATTTTAACCAAGATATTTTTGCTCTTGGTTCAGATGATCATTGCTCCACTTGTATTTTCTACCTTAGTTGTAGGTATTGCAAAATTAGGTGATTTAAAGACGGTTGGACGCATTGGAGGTAAAGCCATGTTATGGTTTATTTCTGCTTCTCTTATGAGTTTAACGATTGGAATGATCTTAGTAAACATACTAAAACCTGGGGTTGGTATAGATTTAGACAATGCAGACGCCAGTGCTGCTGCAGATGTTTTAAGTAAAACACAAGTTTTTTCCTTAGAGAATTTTGTTGTACATCTTTTTCCAAGAAGTATTTTCGAAGCCTTAGCTCAAAATGAAATATTACAAATCGTTATTTTCTCCATCCTCTTTGGTGTGGCTACTGCTGGATTGGGAGAAAGTGGAAAAGTTATTGTAAAAGGACTGGATGCAGTGGCACATGCTATTTTAAAAATGGTCGGTTATGTAATGAATGTGGCTCCTCTTGGTGTTTTTGGTGCTATTGCTGCCGTTATTGCCACCAAAGGATTAGGTATATTTTATTTTTATGGAAAATACATGGGATTTTTTCTCATTGGTATTGCTGTATTATGGATTGTATTGCTGGCTTTCGGAAAAATCTTTTTGGGAGATCGTCTTCCCGGACTCCTCAAAAGAATTATTCAACCTATAATCATTGCTTTCAGCACGACAAGTAGTGAGGCGGTATTCCCTAAACTAACGGAGGAACTTGAAAAATTTGGATGTAAGGATAAGATTGTATCCTTTATTCTTCCTTTAGGCTACTCCTTCAATTTGGATGGAAGTATGATGTATATGACTTTTGCCAGCATTGCTATTGCTCAGGCTTATGGTATTCAACTGGACTTTGGAACACAAATAACGATGTTATTGGTACTCATGCTAACCAGTAAAGGTATAGCTGGAGTGCCGAGAGCCTCTTTGGTTGTTATTACGGCTACCTTATCAATGTTCAACATTCCCCCAGAAGGTATTGCTTTAATTTTACCTATTGACCATTTTTGTGACATGTTTCGGTCTGGGACAAATGTTATAGGTAACGCATTGGCAACTAGCGTTATAAGCAAATGGGAAGGAGAATTAGGCCCTGATCAGGAAACCATAGTTTAAAAAACCATTGGAATTTTGCCTATTTCGTTTTATCTTTACAAAAAAAAATACAAACATGGAAACTGTTAAAGATACAACTAAAAGTGATTGGGTAATATTCCTGATTTCTCTTGCCGGAATGATTGCTCTTTTGGCTTTTGCAGACGAGTGGTTTTGGTTGGCCTTGCCGTTTGTTTTAACCTACTTCGTCAAAGCATTGAAATTTATGTAATATTCAGAATACACTCAATACCCATTTTTTCTAGTTTTCTAATTAATTGAGTGTTTACGTGTATTTTCTTATCTCTCATAGAAAAGGAGACCTTACTTTTAGTTGACCTATCAATAACGTCAATTTTAACAGTATGGGCTCCTTTTTCCTTTTTAATAAGGAGTTCTAAATCGTTTATCAAAGAAGTATTAATTCCCTCCAGTGGAAGACGCAGCGTCACATTTTTGGTTAACTTGGCAGCGACATCTTCCAAAAGAGTTACTTCTAATAATTTAAATTCCATGGCTTGATCACGCCATCCAGTTTGAAATTTACCTTTTAAAAAGACCGTCATACCTTCATCCAGGAGAAATTTAAATTGTTGGTATTCTGTACCAAACAATCTAAACTCAAACATTCCACTAAAGTCGCTCACTTCAAAAACGCCCCACCCATTTCCATTTTTAGACACTTTATGAGTGACTTTTGATACCAATCCAGCTAACAAAACAAAGGGTCTTTGTTGATGATTGGCTAATGAATCGAGGGAACAAGTAGTAAATTGTTTTATTTCATAATGATAATCATCTAATGGGTGCCCACTAATAAAGAAACCTGTAACCTCTTCTTCTCTTCTTAATTTTTCCAAAAGATTCCAATCTGATACGGGAGGAAATACAGGTTCGGGAATCATTATTTCCTCTGTATCTGAAAACAAGGAAAGTCCTCCACCGGCAGCCCCTTGCCTTACGGCATGCCCATAACGAGTAGCGTGCTCAATGAGAGATTCATACTTATCAGAAGGGGCAAAATATTGTGATCTAAAGGCTTCATTACATTCATCGAAAGCACCTGACAAAACCAAACTTTCCACGACTCTTTTTCCAACGGACTGAGAAGTCATTCTTCTCATAAAATCGAAAAAATCGGTAAACGGACCTTCCTTTGCCCTGGCATTAAGAATTTCTTCCACGGGTCCTTCCCCGACACCTTTAAGAGCTACTAATCCAAAACGAACGGCACCATTTTTATTTGCTGTAAAATCAGCACCACTCTCATTAATATTGGGACCTAAAACAGGCTGGCTCATCCTTCTACATTCTTGTAAAAAGAAAGTAACATCAGAAATATTTCCTTTATTATTAGTAAGTACAGCTGCCATAAATTCTGCTGGAAAATGTGCTTTCAGATAAGCTGTCTGAAAAGCGACAAAAGCGTAACAAGTAGAATGTGATTTATTGAAGGCATAAGAAGCAAAAGCCTCCCAATCGCCCCAAATCTTTAATAAAACCAGCTCTGGGTGACCATTTTCTTTCCCTCCGCTCAGAAACTTAGGCAACATAGTGTCCAGGACTGATTTTTGCTTTTTCCCCATCGCCTTTCGCAATACATCAGCCTCACCCTTTGTAAAGGCAGCTAATTTTTGAGAAAGCAACATAACTTGCTCCTGATAAACGGTAATTCCGTAGGTATCCTTTAATATTTCTTCCATGATGGGAAGATCATAAGTTATCTTTTCTCTACCATGTTTCCTACTTACAAAATTAGGAATGTAACTTATAGGCCCTGGTCTGTACAAGGCATTCATAGCTATGAGATCTTCAAAAGTCGTGGGTACTAACTCTTTCAAATATTTTTGCATTCCCGGACTTTCATATTGAAAAATACCTACTGTTTCGCCATTTTGAAAAAGTTTGAATGTCTTTTCGTCTGTCAATGGAATAGTGTCCATATCTAAATCAATACCATGATTTAGCGACACCATTTTGACGGCATTTTTAATGATAGTAAGTGTTTTCAGGCCTAGAAAGTCCATTTTTAGTAACCCAGCAGACTCTGCCACGCTATTATCAAACTGCGTGACCAGCATTCCACTATCCTTATCGACTTTTACGGGAACATACTTTGTGATCTCATCTGGGGTAATCACCACACCACAAGCATGAATACCTGTATTTCGCACTGACCCTTCCAATCTTTTAGCCGTGCGAATCATTTTTCCTATAGCATCGTCACCTTTTGCCAAATCTCGGAATTGATAAGCCTTCTCAACCTCCTCATTTCTCAGATCATCTTTAAGTTTAGCATTGATATCCTTTTCTTCAAGAACTTTTGATAAGGTTGCGTTCAAAGCATTTGGAAAAGTTTTAGTCACCTTATCTACCTCAGGTAGAGGAATTTGCATCACCCTACCTACATCGCGAAGTGATAATTTCGCAGCCATGGTACCATACGTAACAATTTGTGCTACTTTATTCTTACCATATTTATCAATTACATAGTCTAAAACTTTCTGCCTTCCCTCGTCGTCAAAATCAATATCAATATCAGGAAGAGAAACCCTTTCAGGATTCAAAAAACGTTCAAAAAGCAGATCGTATTTAATAGGATCAATATTTGTTATACCAGTACAATAAGCCACAACAGACCCGGCGGCACTACCTCTACCCGGCCCGACAGCCACATTCATTTTTCGGGCTGCAGAGGTGAAATCCTGGACAATCAAAAAATAACCAGGATAACCAGAATTCTGAATAACCTTAAGTTCAAAATCAATTCTTTCACATAGTGCTGCTGTCAACTTCGGATACCTTTTTTTAGCTCCCTCATACGTCAAATGCCTCAAATAACTGTCTTGATCAGTAAATTCGGGAGGCATTGGGAAAGCGGGTAACAAAACATCTCTGGCGAGATCTAAAGTATCAACCTTTTCAAAAACTTCCATTGTATTTTCTAAAGAAAAGGGTACGTCCTTAAAAAGCGTTTGCATTTCTGCCTTCGTCTTAAAATAAAAATCGGAAGAAGGAAATTGGAATCTATCTGCATCTGAAATAAAACTATTTGTATTTATACACAGCAAAATATCGTGAGGCAAGTAGTCCTCTTCGTTTATATAATGGGAGTCATTTGTCGCAATGACTTTAAGGTTATATTTTTTGGCAAAGGTGAGTAAAACCTGATTAACATCTTCCTGACTGACGCCGGTACCATCGATATTCTCCATACCCCGGTGTCGCTGAATTTCTATATAAAAGTCATCCCCAAAGAGATCAATCCACCATTTAAGCTTCCCTTCTGCATCGTCCAGATTTCCCTTTAGAATAGCTTGAGGAATTTCAGCTCCAATGCAACAGCTTGTTGCAATCAAACCCTCATGATATTGCAATAACAACTCTTTATCAATTCTTGGGAATTTACCATACAAACCTTCTATAAAACCTAAAGAACAGAGTTTAGATAAATTTTCGTACCCTATTTTGTTTTTAGCTAATAGTAATTGATGATGACGATCATCCTGTTCTCCTTTCGCTCTTGAAAATGCACGTCTGTGTCTATCTTTAACCAAATAGAATTCGCAACCAATAATTGGCTTAATTTTTCTCTTTTTTGCCTCCGCTACAAATTTGAATGCGCCAAACATATTACCGTGGTCGGTAATGGCAACGCCTAACTGCCCGTCTTGCAGCGCTTTGTCCATCATATCTGAAATAGGAGATGCACCATCTAATAATGAATACTGGGAATGACAATGCAAATGCAAAAAATCAGACATTAGATTATATTTTAATTTTATTTACTAAAGAACACCTCATCAATAAATATCCAACCTCTGTCTCCCTTTCCTGGGTGGAAGGCCGGTAATTTATCAACATTTTTGACAATCACTTTGAAATATCTGGCTGGTTTTTTCACCTCCAATATAACGGCACTTGTCCCAACTTCGTTTAATTTTTCCTTTACTAAAATGGGGAGAACCTCCTTTTTAATTAACTTCATATTCCTTTCACTATCCCCACCCCACAGTTCAACATATTGAGGAGCAAGAATATAGCTTTGAACATTTATTCCATAATGCACAGAAACAAAACGGATAGCAGCGGCATCCCTCGGCTTAAATCTGAATAATGTCTCCATCTGGTTATTCTTATAGCCCAACCAATTACCCGCCCTAAATTGATCTATTTTACCCAAACTATTATCTGTAAGACTCTGCACCCCAGCCCCTAAATACTCTGGTTCAGGACTTGTCAACCATCGGGTGCTATCAGGCTTTAAACCCGCTTTAAAAAATGAAAAAGTATAGGTAGGGCTTGAAATCCAGCCCGGCTTAAATATTTTGACTGAAAGCGTAACGGGTTTAGAAAAAACAAGAGGATTCGAATATACCGGACTGGATAGAGAATCTGGTTCGCTGCCATCATCGGTATAACGAATAATAGCTCCAGGTATTGATTTTTTGAACCTAATACTATCATTTTCCATTAATACCAACGATTTATTTTCGAGTATCGGGCCATTCAGAGGCAAAATATCCGTTGAACTTGGAGAAAATCCAAAAAACCATTTAATATTTTTATACTTCTTTACGATGTCCTGATACTCTCCTTCTGTGATATTAGTATGCCAAAGATATACTTCCTCTAAAGATCTTATTGTAGCTAAAACAGGAACAGATTTTATTGAAATCTCTGTTCCCGACAGACTTAATACCCTTATTTTATTTAAATTTTTTAAGCTGGGGATTCCCTTATCTGTAATGTCAGTTTGATTTAATATGAGCTTTTCAAGATTTGGAAACAGCGTTATCAAGCTAAGATCCTCGTCCCTTATGGGCATTTTACTTAAATTAATATGAATGATTTGTTCTTTTGCGGC
This sequence comes from Saprospiraceae bacterium, assembly GCA_027488135.1. Taxonomy (GTDB): domain Bacteria; phylum Bacteroidota; class Bacteroidia; order Chitinophagales; family Saprospiraceae; genus BJGN01. The sequence continues at coordinate 25,832 of JAIYCH010000013.1, forward strand.
ACTTAATTTGTCAAGCTTACTCAGGTCAAATGATTTCCTTATAAAAAAATCAGCCTTTAAGGCGGGAGACTCATTAGCTATTTGTCTAACTACGGTAAAAGCATCATTTAATGAGGCTAATTTTTTACTCGAAAGGAAAGGGAATGTATATTTTTTTTCTTTTGAATTTGATTGCAGAAGTAATTGTTTGTCATCAAAAAGAGGATGATTTTGTTGTATGGTTGCCAATATTTCGTTGGTATTCCCACCCGCGTTTATCCAATTTTTTAATATAAGTATTTCCTGAGGCTCCAATGGTTCCTTTCCTCTTGGAGGCATGTGTTCCTTGTCTGTGATAGGTAAATCAATACGTTGAACCATTTCTGCCAGCATATCAGGTAGATTTTCATGTTTTGCGACCCAAACGTCGGACGTAGTATTAGGATTAGAGGCAAGGATTAAGCCACCTTTTGCCTTGTCTTTTTTATGACATGACACACATTTTTCCTCTAAAATAGGTCTGACTGCCAACTGGAAATAGGCTGCTGAATCGGTAATTACCGCTTGGACATCTTCATCAATCTCTATTTTATCAGGAAAATTCAAATAGTCAGCTCCATGTGTTAACGAACCTCCAGCATGGCCAGCAAAAGACATCAATGCGAACCCAAAGACTTGTAAATACGTCCAATAGGGCTTAACTTTTTCAAGATTTGTAAATGCCCACCAGGAAAACCAGGAAAAGAAAGATAAAGCAACTCCACTCCACAAATGATTTCTGAGCATTACGGCGTCATAATCCTGACCTTTAGAGAGAAATAAGCCCAATAAGGCGGTAAAAACACTGAAAACAGCTGATAGAGAAAGAGTCAATTCATATATTCCATTAAAAGAACTTCCTGAAAAATTCCTTTTCAATAACCATAAAATAATAGAAAAACTAGCAATACCTAATGGCAAGTGCAGTAAAAGCGGGTGAAAATGCCCTGTCCAAGAAAGGAACGCAGGTAAAACAATCTTATCAGCTGAAATAGCCAGGAAAAGGAGGAGGAAATTAGCTCCAATAAGGATATTACTAATCCAGGATTTATATCCCTGCATATAATTAAATATAAAAGTTTATCAGGCAATAATACCAGGGATCACCTTCCCAGCAACGTCAGTTAATCGAAATCTTCTTCCTAAATGTTTATAAATCAATTTTTCATGATCCATTCCTAAAAGATGAAGTACGGTTGCGTGGAAATCATGAACGTGAACAGGATCTTTAACAATATTGTAGCCAAATTCATCAGTTTCACCGTAAGAAATGCCTGGCTTCACACCTCCACCAGCCATCCAGATGGAAAAACAACGGGGATGATGATCTCTACCATAATTATCTTCAGAAAAATTTCCTTGGCAAAAATTGGTTCTGCCAAATTCTCCCCCCCAAATGACTAAGGTTTCGTCTAATAAACCACGTTGTTTTAAATCTTGCACCAACGCTGCAGAAGCTCTGTCAACATCCATTGCTTGCCCGGACATTTCATTAAATAAATTTCCATGTTGATCCCAACCCTGGTGATATAATTGTACGAATCTAACACCTGACTCAGATAGTCGACGGGCAAGAAGGCAATTTGCGGCATAGGTCCCTGGAACCATTGACTCTGCACCGTACATATTGACAATATAATCTGGTTCCTTTGATAAATCCATCATTTCAGGAACAGCGGTTTGCATACGGTAAGCCATTTCATACTGTTGAACACGAGATTGAATTTCAGGATCACCGAATTCTTTATAATTTTCATCATTCAACATAGCCAGCTTATCCAACATTTTCCTTCGGGTTACGGCATCAACGCCCTCTGGATTTTCCAGATATAAAATAGGTTCATCACTATTACTGAACTGAACCCCTTGATGCACACTATCGAGAAAACCATTTGTCCATAATTTTGAATAGACCCCCTGGCCATTACCTTTTCCCCTGGACAATAACACGGAATAGGCAGGCAAATTCGAATTTTCGCTCCCCAGACCATAACTTAACCAGGCACCCATACTAGGTCTATTGCCTTGTTGAGCCCCTGACTGGAAAAAAGTTAATGCAGGATCATGATTTATAGCCTCGGTATGAAGTGTTTTTACAACGCAGATATCATCTGCAATTTTTGCAATATTGGGAAAGATTTCAGAAATCCAAGTACCATTTTGACCGTACTGATTAAAGGCAAATTTGGAACCCACCAAGGGAAATTTATCCTGCCCAGAGGTCATTCCTGTCAAACGCTGAGCACCCCGTATAGAAGCAGGTAATTCCTGACCGACCATTTTATTTAACAAAGGTTTATAATCAAAGGATTCCAATTGAGAAGGTGCCCCATTCTGAAACAGATAGATAACCCTTTTTGCTTTTGGAGCAAAATGAGGGATCCCAGCCATAATAGATTCTTCCAGTGACTTTTTTGGGGAAAATAAATCTTTCGTTAACAAGGTACCTAACGCTGCACTACCAAGGCCAACACTCAATTTGCCTAAAAAGTGCCTGCGCGTAACATGTTGTTGATTTTCGAAAAATGGATTTGACATTACATCAGGTTTTTGAAATAGATTCTTCCAAATTATAAATAGTTAAAATAGTAAGGGCTAAAGCAGCCACTTCATTTTTATCCTTCAGATTCTCATGCGGATATTCCCCTTGATCTAACACTTTTTCTGCTTGCCCTGCTTTGGATACAAAATAGGTATATTGCTCTTTGTAAAAATCAGCCAAAGCACTCACTTCATTTGATTTTGCCTTTCTACAAACAATTCTTCTGAATGCCACGCTAATGAGCTCGTCCATATTCCCTTTCTTTTCAACGATTAATTTTTCAGCAAATACTCTGGCTGCCTCGTTAATCATAGGGTCATTCAGTAAAATAAGCGCTTGAAGAGGCGTATTGGTTCTTGATCTGCTAATTTCACATTGGTCGCGAGGGGGGCCATCAAATGTTAACATTGACGGAGGAGGCGCAGTTCTTTTTATGAAATTATAAATTCCCCTGCGATACAATGATTTTCCATGGTCTTGAATATAGGTAGCTAATTGTCCTCTTCCTGAGGTCGTTGACTCCCAAATACCATCAGGTTGATATGATTTTACCGAAGGTCCTCCAATATCAGGAATTAGAAGGCCGGAGGAGGCCAAAATCAGATCTTTAATAAGTTCCGCTGGTAATCTTAATCTGGGCGCCCTTGAAAGCCAAATATTTTCCGGATCCTTTTTTATTTTTTCCTGACTCACATTAGCTGCCTGTTGGTAAGTGGCGGAGCTAACAATCTGCCTCACCAACCTCTTTATATCCCAATTATGCTCTTTAAAATCAACCGCCAGCCAATCAAGTAAGGCAGCATGGGAGGGTAAATCACCTTGCAATCCAAAATCTCCAGAGGTTTTAACCAATCCCCTTCCAAAGAAGTTTTCCCACACCCTATTCACAAAAACTCTGGCCACCAAAGGATTATTATCATCAAACATCCAATCGGATAGCCCTTTCCTGTTTGGACTAAACTTTAGCGTATCATAAGGTAATACAGCTTCAGGGAGTCCAACACCTACCGTTCTGTCAGGTTGGTCATATTGACCTCTTCTCAAAATGTGGGTCGGCCTTTTTTGTTCTAAATCTTTCATGACCATAACAGAAACCATGGTATCCTGAAGATTTATAAATTTGAGAAGCTCATTGACCTCCTTTTTCGATATTTTTATTAATGGGGGATCTGCTAATGACCCCAGAGAAATATCTCCAACGAGTCCTTTTTCATCGACCTGATTAAAAAAAGCAAACGTCTTAAAATATTCTTCCTGAGAAATAGGGTCATATTTATGGTCATGACACTTGGCACATTCCATGGTTAATCCGAGAAAAGATTTTGAGAAAGTATTTGTTCTATCTGTAACATACTCAGTTCTATATTCTTCCTGGATGACCCCCCCTTCTTGTGTGATTTTATGATTTCTATTAAAGCCAGTGGCTAAAATAGCTTCTTTATTATTAGGCGCAATAAAATCACCAGCAATTTGCCAGGAGACAAATTTTTTATAGGAATAATTTTTATTAAAGGCATGAATGACCCAATCGCGCCAAGGCCACATTGTCCTTAAACCATCATCTTGGTATCCATGACTATCTGCATACCGAGCTAAATCCATCCAGGAAATAGCCATTTTTTCACCATAATGAGGAGAAGCTAAAAGCTTGTTAATTTCTTTATTATAATTTTCTGTAGATGGATCTTTAAAAAAATCTTCCTGATCCTTAACATTTGGTAACAAACCTGTCAAATCTAAGGTGATACGCTTAAATAAACGTTCTGGATCTGCTGGATCTGAAGGAGATAATCCTCTTTTTTCCATTTCAGCCAAAACGAAATAATCTATTTCGTTTTTAGGCCAGTTCTTTTTCTTTACCTTAGGAATCTCTGCTTTTTTCGGTGCCAGAAAAGCCCAATGAGGCTTGTAAACGGCTCCCTGGTCAATCCATTTACCCAATATTTCAATTTCTTCAGCCGATAAGGCTAAATTAGCTTTTGGAGGAGGCATCAATAATTCTGGATCGTCGCTAATAATTCTTAACCAAAGTCCGGATTTAGCCCTTTCCTTAGGTTTAATTCCATGCATCGAAGGATTTTCTTTTAATAAAGCATAAGCACTATCCGCAATATCAAGCCTTAGTCCTCCTTGTCTGGCTTTTGCATCCGGACCATGACAAGCAAAACATTTATCAGATAGAATAGGTCTTACATGTAAATTATAATCAACCATTTCTGCATCATCGGAGGTATTATCATTGGCAAAATTGTACAAAACAGTGCCAATAACACATACTAATCCGACGCTTCCAATGAGTACCAATTTGTTCTTTAACATCTTTAAAATTATTCTATTGTAATATCCATAAAATTTCAACAATTAAAAAATTCAATTCCTTTTTAAAGAAAAAATTATTATACTTGCATATTATTCATAATACATAATTTATTAACAAACAATTATATGAATGATTTGTACTTGAAAATTATATATTTAGCTAATAATTTTCAATCCTACAGTGCTTTTTCATCTGCCCTGTTGTGGATCATACTTTCATTTGTAATTTACAACATATTATCGCAACTAAGACCCCGGCATTTTACAAAAAGCAAGCGATTCATACCTATTATTTTAGCTTTATGGTTATACTTTTCTTTGCTATACAGTACTATCCAATGGATTAAATTTACCCTGTACATACAAACAAATCCTATTGATCTAAACAATATATTTAAACTGGAATGGCTGGGTTTACTAGTTATTTTATTACACATTGGCATCATATCTTTAGGCTGGAAAATAGGTTTAGTTGCTTTTGAAAGGATACTTAGATTAATACCCCGACAAAATGCGAGGGTATTCCTTTATTTTATCATTTCAATATGCATCACAATTCCATTTTATTTTTCTTCTTTAAAAATTTCTTTACCCCTTCTTTTTCTTTTTTCATTTACCTTGAATCTCCTTTATGATTTGTATTTGGAAGGCAAATATTCTCACGTTACCTGGACATTAACCTGGATTCTTTTCTTCACCGCTTTTCACACCCAACTCCTTTATAAGTTTACGCTGGAAAGAGAATGGGCTGAAATGAAAAGAATTTCAGAAAACTTATGTACTCCGTCAGATAAATTAATAGAGAGAGAATTAAAAAAAATAACTAATGCAGATGATAAAATAGAACAATTAAATAAATTATTCATTGCCTGGAACAAAGGGTTAATATCAAATACTGAACGCCAGTCGACCATAGAATCAATGCTTCATTTTTCACCTTATTTATTAAGGTATTATAACCTTAATTATATTTCCAGAGCGGACGGACCATCATTTCAAGACAAAGGCAAAGGCCCCCTATCTAAAAAAACAAAACCAGACCACACCTTAAAATTAGACAATAATAGTTGGTTAATACTTACTTTAAAATCAAATGAATCTAATAGGCTCAATCATTTAAATGCCGGTAATTTTAAAGGAATCGACCATTTATCTGATTATTCTGTTTCCATTTTTAAAGAAAACGAACTACTTTATCAGCAAGGAAAACCGCATTCAATAGAGCCAAAAAAGCTAAAAAATCCTTCATCAAATGCTATAAAAAAAGAACTGACTTCGAAAGAAATGAGTTATCACCTCAGTAAAAATGGTCTAACGGTTATTCTTAATAAAAAACTGGGGGGATATGCAAAACCCCTTGCATTTTTCTCTCTTACCGCCTGTCTAAGTCTAATATGCTATTTTTTATACAGCCAACTGCTTCAATTAAAGGCAACTAAACAAGGTATTTCTAATCCAATTAAAAATGATTCTTTAGGTTTAAACATACAAAAAACTTTATTTTACATCACATTTACATCCCTTTGCATCCTCTGTTTAGCCTCCCTTTTTTATTTTGACAAATCAAGAAAACGTGAAAATGAAAGAGAATATAGCTATTTGGCTCAAGAGATTATCTCAACCCTACAACGAAGATATCACGGTTCGAATCACCCGTTAGCATCGATAGCAAAACAACATGGATATGATTTTGTGCTGACCGACGATAAAGGAAATAAATATACATCCTTTCCTTTTAATCCGCCGGGTGGATTTAAACATAATCTTCAAAACAAGACTAATTTTTCATATAAAAACGAAAAAATATTCTGGAAAGGAAAAAAGTTGTTGCGTGTCTGGTTTCCTTTTAAAACCTTAGGAGGAAAAGAAAATAAATCAATGATCGGTATATATTTTCCGGTTAGGGATACCCATCAGAACCTTGCGGCGGTCGATTTTATGGGAGCACTTTTTAGTGGATATCTATTTTTGTTATTGAGTATTTCCGCAATAACTATTTACTACAGTAATTCTCTTACACATCCATTAGACCAATTGAGCAGACACCTGGAAAATCTAAAAATGGGTGCGAATGAAAAAATAGATTGGCATAAAAACGACGAAGTTGGTCAGTTGGTTAATGCCTATAATGCCGCCATTGACGATTTACAACAAAGTTATGAGAAACTGCGTAAAACAGAAAGAGAGGTTGCCTGGCGAGAAATGGCAAAACAAGTAGCACACGAGATAAAGAATCCTCTTACTCCTATGAAACTAAGTTTACAATACCTTCAACGAGCAGGAAGACTGCAACCTGATCTGATTCATACCCTTTTGCCAAAATTGACCAAGACCATTATGGAGCAAATTAATTCCCTGGATGAAATTGCCACTTCATTTTCTCAATTTGCGTCTATGCCAAATTCCCAAAATGTCACTTTCAATTTAGTAGATTTATTACAGCAATCTTTAGAAATGCACAGACACCACTTTGACGATAATAATGATTCCTTTTATTGCCATATTGAAGCACACAATTATCCCATTTTCGCAGATAAAAATCAAATTCAACGAGTAATTAATAATCTGCTCCTGAATGCGGTTCAAGCCATCCCCACTGAAAAAAATGGCAAAATTAACATCAGATTATTCCAAATGAAGAATGATCTGGTTCGGCTTGAGATTGAAGATAATGGAGAAGGGGTAAATATAGAAACACAACAAAAAATATTTTCCCCCTATTTTACCACTAAATCTTCAGGTACAGGACTGGGATTAGCTATGTGCAAGGATATCATTGAAAATGCTGGTGGAACAATTGGATTTACATCATTGCCAAGTATGGGTGCTTGCTTTTGGATAGAGATGCCCTTAAAATATTCGGTGCCAGTTTATGAAGCCAAAATGGCCCTTGCCACTTAATATGCATTTTCAAATGAACAGATAATCTAAAATGTTGTTCCTTAAGTTTATTCATTACACTTAAGAATTATGGAAATTGGCATTGTAGGTGCTGGAATTGCTGGATTAGCGGCGTCCGTAAGGGCTGCTGTAGCAGGTCATAAAGTCACCGTTTTTGAAGTTAATAGTTATCCAGGGGGAAAACTTACCGCTTTTGAAAAACAGGGCTATCGATTTGATGCAGGCCCGTCTCTTTTTACTATGCCTCAATATATAGATGATCTGTTTTTTCTGGCTGGTGAAAATCCAGCGGATCACTTTAAATACACAAGATTAGATCCGGTGTGTAATTACTTTTGGGAGGATGGAACTACGCTGAGTGCTCATGCCGATAAGAAAAATTTCAGCACTGAAGCGGCTGAAAAATTAAATGTACCCGCAGATTATGTACTTTCAAGCTTACAAGACAGTGCCGATAAATATGAAGCAAATGGACGTATTTTTTTAGAAAAATCGCTCCATAAATGGTCCACCTGGCTAAATATTCCCGTATTTAAGGCTTTACTGAAAATTCATAAATACGATTTATTCACTTCCATGAATAGCGTAAATGAAAGGATGGTTAAACACCCAAAATTAGTTCAACTTTTCAACCGATTTGCCACCTATAATGGTTCAGATCCATATAGAGCTCCCGGACTACTCACTATCATACCACATTTTGAACACCATATCGGGGCATTTTATCCGGAAAATGGAATGCATACTATCACTAAAGCGGTTTATGAACTAGCTCTTAGATTGGGCGTTACTTTTCATTTCAACACCAGAGCTGAAGAAATACTTACCAGAAACAAGGATGTGTATGGCCTGAGAACGGAAAATAAAACATACCTATTTGACAGAATTATCTGTAATATGGATGTGTTTTTTGCTTATAAAAAATTACTCCCTAATCACGCAAAACCAAACAGGATATTACAGCAGGAAAGATCCACCTCTGCTATAATTTTCTATTGGGGTATAAAAAAGGTTTTTCCTCAATTATCTATGCACAACCTATTTTTTTCTGATGATTATCAAAGTGAATTCAAACAATTGAAAGAAGGAAAAATAGCAAAAGATGCCTCTATTTATGTAAACTTAACTACTAACCATACACCATCAGATGCCCCTGAAGGATGTCAGAACTGGTTTGTTATGATAAATGTACCCAGCCAAAGTGCTGAAAGCGAACCTTTGGATTTAAATGTTTTGAGAGAGCAGGCCATTGCAAAACTAAGCAGAATGCTGGGTGAACCCATAAAACCCCACATTGAAATGGAAGAAATTTTAAGCCCTAAAGAAATAGAATCAAGAACGCAGTCACATCAAGGTTCTTTATATGGAACAGCTTCTAATAAACCTTTGTCAGCCTTTCTTCGACATCCAAATTTTTCAAATGAAGTAAAAGGGCTTTATTTTTGCGGCGGAAGCGTTCATCCAGGTGGAGGTATTCCTTTATGTCTTTTATCAGCAAAGATTGCTGTAGAGTTACTGTAAGATTTAATAATCCTTATCTTTGACAATAAATAAACTTAAATTAATGATGACTTTCCTTATACCTGCTTTAATTGTACTTATCACTGTTATCTGTATGGAAATGGTTGCCTGGTTGGCACATAAATATTTAATGCATGGATTTCTATGGATCTGGCATGAAGATCATCATCAGCCTGACGTGGAAGGTGATAAATTTTTTCAGAAAAATGATTTATTTTTTCTCGTTTTTGCCATTCCCAGCGCAGCATCTTATATCATAGGTTTGAGTACGCCAAATACCTGGCTACTTTACGTAGGCATTGGGATATCTATCTATGGAGTAATATACTTTTTAATTCACGATGTATATATTCATCAACGATTCTCCTGGTTTAAACAGTTAGATAATCCATATTCCAGAGCCATATTACGAGCACATGGTGCACATCACGCCCATACAGGAAAAGAAGCTGGGGAATCCTTTGGATTACTATTGGTATCCTCAAAATACTTTTTAAAAAGAATTAAAAAGGAACATTAAGTAAACAGAACTAAAGTGGCATCAAAATTTCTTGAAGCAATAACTAATACCTTTCAAACGCCCTTGCCGCAGTCAAACGACTTAGATAAATATTTGGAAGGGATGCTTCCTGATTTAGAAGGATATAGTGAAGATTTAGACCAAGAATCATTGTATTTAGAACATCCCTGGTTAGAATTTCGGGATGATGACTATTTTCATGAGTCTATTTTACATTTTTTTAATCCAAATGAAGAATATCTAAGTTCAATAAATGGGGAAGTTTCCTTTGGATTTTGGAGAAAAATGAATCAGGGAAAAAAACTATTAATTGAAAATGGAGAAGGAAGACTTTATGAGCTTGCCTTTTTAGATGCAAATTTCTTCATATTAAAAATACACGGTGACAATAGTCCAATAGGCAAACCAAAATATTTATTCTTAGTGAAGGAGGAGGTTGGAAAAAAATTAGATTGGAAAGATGCCATTGAATTATTACATCGCAGTTATAAAAATGGAAGTGGAAATTTATTTCAAATTATACTCATTATTCTAGCCATATTAACACTAATCATTTTATTTATTTAAGCAAAAATCAAAAATGGGGCTGTCTAAAAGCCCAGAAAAATTGAAAATATTTGTACAAACTTTTCAAATACCCTTACCTAAAATAGTTTATACTTTTCATACCTGACCCCAGAGGGGTCACATGTCTATTGGAAAAATTAAAAAGGGGGACAACTTTTCGTTATCCCCCTTTCTATTATTTAGAACCTAATAATTAGCTACCAAAGTCGTCAAAAGCTACATTTTCATCGGGAACACCCATATTAGAAAGCATAGTTTGAACGGCAGAAAGCATTAATGGAGGTCCACAAAGATAGTACTCAATCTCTTCTGGCTCTGGATGATTCTTTAGGTAATTCTCCAGTACCACGTTGTGAATGAAACCTGTAAAACCAGTCCAATTGTCCTCAGGCATAGGTTCAGATAGAGCGATATGGAAAGAAAAATTAGGAAATTCCTTTTCAATATTCCTAAAATCATCTATGTAAAAAAGTTCTCTTAAGGAACGACCGCCATACCAATAAGAAACCTTTCTATTAGATTTTAAGGTGTGGAATAGGTGAAAAATATGCGATCTCAATGGAGCCATACCAGCACCTCCTCCGATATAAATCATTTCTTTTTCAGTAGGTTTAATAAAAAACTCACCATAAGGCCCAGATATAGTAGCCTTATCACCTTGCTTCAGACCAAAAACATAAGAAGAACAAACGCCGGGATTTAATTTCATCCAGCCATTTGCTGCTCTATCCCAAGGAGGCGTAGCAATACGAATATTCAACATCACTATATTACCTTCTGCAGGATGATTAGCCATAGAATAGGCACGGAATTGCTCTTCCTTATTTACCATTTTAAGGCTCCATAAGTTAAATTTATCCCATTCATCTTTAAAAACATCAGATTTTTTACCCATTTTTGGATGAGAAGTAATGTCGAACTTACTGAAATCAACTTCAATTTTTGGAACATCGATTTGAATATAGCCACCTGATTCGAAATCTAATGATTCACCATCTGGAAGTTTAACTACAAATTCTTTGATGAAAGTAGATACATTATAATTAGAAACTACTTCACATTCCCACTTCTTGATACCAAAAATTTCTTCAGGAATATGAATTTCCATATCCTGACGAACTTTAACCTGGCAGGCAAGTCTTTTATGCTCTGCTACCTCTTTTCTAGTGAGGTGATTAAGTTCTGTGGGAAGCACATCACCACCACCACTGGAAACTTGACACTCGCACATTGCACAAGTACCACCACCTCCACAGGCAGAAGGCAAGAAAATATTATTATCGGCTAAAGAAGATAGCAGAGAACTTCCTTGTTTAACCAAAAGAGGAGCATCCTCATTACCATTGATGATAATTTTCACATCTCCTTGAGCTACCAAATTCTGGCGAGCTACAATAAGCATCAGAGAAAGTGCCAGGATAACTAACGTAAAAACGAAAGTAGCCATTAAGATTGTCTGAAGACTAGAAAGGAAAAGAAAAGAAGAGGATGTCATCAAAACCATGAAATTTGTGAACATAGCTTTTGTTTATTTTGTAAAGGCTGCAGGATCAATTCCCATTAAACTCATAAAGGCCATTCCCATTAATCCTGTTAGGATAAATGCGATACCTAAACCACGTAACGCGGGAGGAACGTTTGAATATTGAATTTTTTCGCGTATAGCAGCCAAAGCCACTATAGCAAGAAACCAACCAAAACCACCACCTAATCCAAAGGCAATTGATTTGTTTAAGTCTAATTCTCTGGAAATCATAAATAATGACCCCCCCAAGATAGCACAGTTAACGGTAATTAAAGGTAAGAATATACCCAGAGCGTTATAAAGGGAAGGGGAGAATTTTTCTACCACCATTTCAACAAGTTGCACTAGGGCAGCAATAACTGCAATGAATAGAATAAACCTAAGGAAGGTTAAGTCCATACCAAAAATACCTGTATCTTTTAGGAGGTATTCATTTATTAGCCAGTTCATTGGCATGGTAATACCAAGAACAAATATAACAGCAATACCAAGACCTAAAGCTGTTTTAACCGATTTAGAAACAGCAAGATAGGAACACATCCCAAGAAAATAAGAAAGAATCATATTTTCTATGAAGGCTGTTTTAATAAAAACATTAAAAAAATCGCCCATTTTATTTCTTTTAGTTGAAACTTAATAAATGAATTTAATCTAGGATATATCTACTAATTTAGGATTAATAGTTCTATGAATCCAAATTAATATACCAATGATAAACAACGCAGCTGCAGGAAGAACCATAAGGTTATTATTTGCATACCAACCAAAAAGATTACTTGTTGTAGTATCTATTAGGAAAGTTGTATTAGGTCCTATAATTTTAATTTCAACGGGACTACCGGCAAACAAAGTACCTTTTCCTAATATTTCTCTGATAATAGCCACAATAACTAGGATGGCTCCATAACCCAGACCATTACCAATGCCGTCTAAAAAGGAACGCCAAGGTTTATTGGCCATAGCATACGCTTCAAGTCTTCCCATTACAATACAATTGGTTATAATCAAGCCAATATATACGGAAAGTTGCTTCCAAATAGGAAAATTTAAGGCCTTTAATGCAAGTTCTACAATGGTTACCAGCGTAGCAATAATGACAAGCTGTACAATCATCCTCACTTGCTTTGGTATATACTCTCTCACTAAAGAAGTAAAATAATTTGAAAAAGCGGTAACGAGGGTAACGGAAATTGCCATGACAATTGAAGGATAAACCAACGATGTAATAGCTAAGGAAGAGCAAACTCCCAAAATTTGTACCGTAACAGGATTATTGTCCATCAATGGATCAATAAGAAGCCTTCTTTCCTTGGGTCCGAAGAAAGATTGTTTTTCTTCTTCGGTTTTAACTTTATCTAATATCTCTGCCATTTTCAGAATATTTAATAGTGAATTTACTTGTTAGTTTTCAATAGTTTCAAAATAAGGTGAATAGTTTGAGATTCCTCTTTGGAGCATTTCACTTACGCCATCTCCAGTGATAGTTGCACCAGAAATACCGTCCACTTCATACATTTTGTCTTGACTACCCCCTTTTCTTACTAAAATGGCTACTTCACCATCTTTAAACATTTGTTTTCCTACAAATTGACCAGGAAATCCAGGGTTATCCTTAATTTCAGCACCAAGACCAGGCGTTTCACCTTTATGGTCAAAAGTTACCCCAGCAATCGTATTCAAATCTGATTTTACTGCAATATTTCCCCAAATCTCATCCCATAATCCACTTCCACGAACACTTAGGATATAGAATTTTTCTTTATCGTTTTTAAATACAAACAAAGGCAATAACCTTTCAGCTTCAGGCTTCTTTTTTTCCACTGCTAAATCTATCTTTTCTGCAAGCATATCTTTAACAACCTCGCCCTTTTTATTAATGACAACCTGCTCGACCTGTTCCTTGAACATTTTTAACACCTGATCATCAGAAAGGTCTGAAACACTTAGACCCTCTCCCAAATATTCATTAACAGTTAATAAGATAGATCTCTTATTGAAAATTTCTTCGTTTTTGGTAGAAGCGGACATGGTAATTTCCCTCATTCCAGCAAGCGCTACAGCGGCAACGACAGTCATGATAATAATGAAGGTTATGATATATTTATTACTACTTTCCATAAGAATTGTTTTTGAGTTTTTAGAATAAAATTCTTAAGAATTAGCCAATTTGGATAATCTGGATTTTCTTTTCGCGATATGACCCTCCACAACGAAATGATCAATGAGTGGGGCAAATACATTCATAAAGAGAATAGCTAACATCCAACCTTCTGGATAAGCTGGATTTAACACACGAATGACCAAACCAATGGTACCAATTAAAAAACCATATATTAATTTACCTCTGTTAGTTGCAGAAGCAGTAACAGGATCCGTTGCCATGAATGCCATAGCAAAAAGGAAACTACCCATAGAAAAGTGTTGGTACCAAGGTACATCCATAGCTGGTGTAGCATTCCACATATTAAACAACAAACCTGTAATTACCAAACCAAATACCATAGAAACCATTATTCTCCAGGAAGCTATTCCTAAATAAATAAGAAAACCAGCTCCTAAAATGATGAATAATTTATGTGTTTCTCCGATGGAGCCAGGTATATTTCCCCAAAACATCTGTTCTGGTGTAAAACGAGTTAAAACTCCTTCCCAGCCTCCTTTAGCGGCTAAGCTAAGAGGGGTTGCCCCACTATAGCCATCTACTACCGCAAGTCCATTTTGGTAGGTTGCCCATCCAAATGATTCAAAGACAGGGTTTAAAATACCTGTCACAAATCCATTGTAGCTTGCAGTCCATACTCCATCAACTTTCTCCAGACCAGCAACCCAGCAATCATCACCAGAAATATAGGTTGGATAAGCAAAGAAAATAAATACTCTGGAAAGAAGGGCAATATTTAGTACGTTCATACCGGTTCCACCAAAGGCTTCTTTTCCGATAATTACTGCAAAAGCTACAGAAATAGCCAGAATCCATAAAGGTAATGCCGGTGGCATGACTAAAGGTATTAAAGCACCAGACACTAGGAAACCTTCTTCGATACCATGACCTTTTTTATAGGCATAAAAGAATTCAATACCTAATCCAACCACGTTAGCCACCACAAACAAGGGGAGAATTTGAACGAGTCCATAAAATATTTTTAAATGGAAACCCTCTAAAAAACCTTCGTACATACCCAATGCAGAAAAATGCTGCTGTCCGATATTATAAGTTCCAAAAAGGTAACACAACTGCAAAGCGATAACAACATGAAACATAAGTCGTTTTAAATCCATGCCATCGCGGACATGAACCCCACCTTTTGTTACGTGATTAGGAGCAAACGCAAAAGTGAAGAAACCGTCATACAGCGTATGCAGAAATGGAGATTTCTTTTTATCCGGCTCAATTTTTAAAAAAAATGACAATAACGAATTTTTCATATCTTTTAATGACTATGTTTAAAATTTTTAACCTTCAGCCTTTATTACATCTAAACCACTTCTTAGAATAGATTGTAGTGGTTGCTTAGAAGTACATGCGAATTCACATAAGGCAACATCTTCCTCCACTAATTCGTGAATACCAAGATTTTCCATTTTTTCAACATCATTTACCACTATCGCTTTAAACAATTGTTGTGGTAAAATATCCATCGGAAGTAAGTTGTCATACTCTCCAGTTACTACAAAGGCTCTTTTTTCTCCTCTGTTATTGGTGTTAGCAGCGGAAGCAACGCCCCCCAATAAAGTACCTGGGAATGTTTTAGAAACGGATGGTCTCATGTCAAGGGGCAATAACCAACCAAATAATTCATAGTTATTACCTTCCTCCACTACAGTTACCTGATCATCGTAGAAACCAACAAATCCATCTTTAGAAATTTGAGTACCTGAAAGAACATCACCAGAAATAATTCTATGCTCTGCAGTAACTTCTTCTGAAGATAGAAGGTCATTAATGGATGCACCAAAAGGAATTTTCACATATCCTGTATGCTTTAATTCAGCACCGGTGATTGCCAACAATCTTGTTTGATCAACAATACCTTCTAACATAAATTTACCGATGATAGCAACATCCTGAACATTTATAGTCCATATTTTGTCCTCCGGTGAAATTGGTTTGATATGGTGAATTTGTACACCAACATTACCAATGGGGTGTTTACCTCTGAAATAATATTTTTCTACTCCGGTAACACCCGTGAAAATAGATTCAGCGTCCGAATCACCATTTCCATCTAAACCTAAATATACCTTGCCAGATGTTAATTTACTCAAGGTTTCGCAACCTGCTTGAAAAGCAATCTCCTGACCTTTCAATGCGTAGCCCAAATCAGGGGCTAGTGGCGCAGTGTCAAAAGTAGAAATAAAAATATCTCTTGGAACGACATCTAAGTTGGGTAAAATATTGAATGGTCTCTGAAGAAACAAGGTCATTAAGCCAGATGAAGCCAGACTTTTTATTAATTCTTCTCTTGAAACCGTCGCAATATTAGGTTTTTCAAATGTTTTGAACTGTTGGGTTTTATCCGCTAAAATAACGATTTCATTTATAGCTCTTTTCTCCCCTCTTTTGATTTCTACTATTTCACCACTTACCGGAGAGCTAAAAATGAAATCTGGTTGCGATTTGTCATAAAAAATAGGATCGCCCGCCTTAACACTATCACCTATTTCAACCAATACTTTGGGAATAGGAGAAATGCCTTTGAAATTAGCAGGATTAACAGCAAACCTATGAACTGAAACTTTTAAGTTCTCAGCTTCAGCTTTACCCTCTAAAGGAATGTCAAATCCCTTTTTTGAAATAATTACCTTCTCATTTTTCAAATAGGCTGGTAATTTAGATCCCACCAACTCATAAAATCTTGGCATTAAACCAAAATGATTTCCGTCTTTGTCCGCACCAGTTCTTTTCGCCTCGATAGCCATCAAGTTGTCTGAAACTTGTATAACTATAGCAAAAAATACTAACGCAGCTATCACAAAAAGGATGTTTAATAAAAATTGAGATCCTTCACCATTTGTCTGTGCAGCAACTTCCGTTAAACTACTCAATAACAAAGAAAGGGACAAGAATAAAAATTTTCCACGATTCATACGTATAGTGCCTTTATTGAACTAATATAAAGCCGCAAATATAAATACCTTTCTTTCCAAATAGAGATAATGCCAACAAATTTAACCTATATTTTTTAATTTAGAAAAAATCTAAATAAACAAAAAGGTTGAACCGTTTTTTACACGTGTTCAACCTTTTCTTTTAGTCTGTAAAGACAATATCTCTTTGAAATTACCCCTATTTTATTTCAAATGTATATTTTAACTTTTCTATAATAGGGCGTTCAGTTCCTGGCTCGGTATTTTTCAAAAATATATCAATAATTATAGTTTCTCCTTGTACTTTGTCTTTACTATCAAAAATTACTTTAATGGTGCCTTTCCCGCCCGGTGGAATCGACTGAGCATTATACTCTGTGGTGGTACATTCGCAAGCAGAGATGAGATCAATTTCCGCTTTTGTGTCTCCAATATTTTGAAATACGTAAGTAAATTCTCTTTTTTCACCCCTTGTAACGGTCCCGAAATTTGTTTCCCTAACGGTAAAATCAAGAATTGGCACACCCTTGTGTATTTTTTTACCTGCTAAGGTTGAAAATGGGTGAATGGTAGGTATGGAGTCACCGCGCGGCTTCACGGCTCCTGTCGATTTGTCTGCCGCGGTGGTAGCCTCTCTTTTTAATAATCGTGTACTTTTAACGGTAATAACTTTTGGGCCTCCAATGATTTTAAATTCAGTACGCCTGTTAAGTGCGTGCGCGAGTTCTTTGTCTTCTTCCGTTTCCAGTTTATTTATGTATTCTCCTGAAAAAACATCGCCTGGTAGAAATTCAGGGTGCTTGTTAGCCAACCTGTCGTCTACAACTTTAGGCACATTCTCTCCGTTACCAACCGCTTTGATTCTGGTTTGATTTATTCCCTTTTGAAGCAACCACTGTTTGGCAGACTCTGCTCTTCTTTGAGATAACCCTTTGTTAAATTCATCATTTCCTCTATTATCCGTATGTGAACTCAGCTCAATGATTAAATCGGGATATTGATTCATTATTTCGAGGAGGAAATTTAAATCAGGCTCTGCGGTAGGTAAAATTTTATCATCACCATATTCATACAAGATATTTTCCATTACGATAGCCTTTTCGGAAAGTATGGTATCATATTCAGGAACAGGAATAGGTATAGGTTTTAGATATAACCTCTGGGTAAAGGATTTATTTGCTTTTAGGTTTAGCGTATTTATAACGGCAGTATCAGGAAAATGACTGGGGTGGGTAGCAATAATTCTATAGGATTTCTCCAATTCCAGTTTAAAATCGAATTTATTTCCCTTATCATTCTGAATGGTTTGGGGATCTCCACCAGGCTTAGGAATAATCATTACCGTCACTCCTTTCAGTGCCTGCCTACCGCTATTAAAGGTTCCAACTACTAAGTCAGCCTTGATTTTTTCTATGGTAAATGAATAAATATCCTCACAACAGGTTTTTGCCCTTACTGATTTTCCACCTGGTCTATTGGAGGTAAGAAGACCATTATAACCATCGGCATCCAGTCTAAAATATTGATCGTCCTGGGGAGAATTAAACCCTTTAGACATATTCAATGGATCGCTCCAATTCTGGCCATTCCAAAAGGAATAAAATATATCATACCCACCTAACCCTGGATGCATATTTGAACTAAAATAAAGGGTACCATTATAGTAGTAAGGAGTTACCTCATCACCTAAAGTATTTATTTTAGGTCCCAGATTTACTGGATCTCCATAAACACCCTCTGATTTTTGGGGAGCATAATATAAATCTGCGCCACCGAAACCTCCTGGAATATCAGAAGAAAAGAAAAGCACTTCCCTTCCAAAAAGTTCCCCTGGAAAAGGGTGTCTTGCTCTATATTCCGGATCAATACCAACAATTTCCTTTGCTCCTTTCCATGCACCGTCACCGCCAACGCTATAAAACAACTGACTTTCTACCACTTCATTTCCTTGCAATACTTGCCTATTGAAATAAAGTTTATTGCCATCCGGAGAAATACTGACGTTAACATTATGAAATTCAGGTCTATTTATGTTTGCTTTTAAGGCTTCGGGTTTCCCCCAAACCCCTGTTTCTTCATTTTTTTTAGCATAATAAATTTTTGCATGAAAATCTTTAGCCGATGAATCTAAAACAATAACATCTTTAGCCATAAAACTAGAAATATACAAATTCCCTTCCCTACTAAAAGCTGGCGAATAGTCTGAAAAAGGCGTATTAATAACGGCTGAAAGTCTGGTCAATTCAATAACATCCTCTTTTTCAGCAAGTTCTCTTCCAAATTCTGCCCCTGTTATTTCATTTTCAGTAAATTTTCTTAACGTATCACTCGAAACGACGGCTAGAAATTTTTGGAACTCGACGATAGCCTCTTCATAATTACCGGACATTTTTAAAGCCTTTGCATAATTAAAACGAAGCTGATCCCATTTTTTCTCTTTATCTTTTTTCAGAATTCTGGCATACGTTTTGGAGGCTGATGCGTAATCGCGTATTTGCAGATAAAGCTCGGCCATATCAGGCAAAAGGCTTTCATCTTTTTTGGCTTCAAAAGCCATTTCAAAATAATCCAGCGCATTTACATAATCTTGTTCAGCCCATTTTTCACGTGCTACTTGCAATGTTCTATCATAAGATGCCCCTCTGATTGGCTGGGAAAAAGAGGGATTGACAGCTACGATGATAAGCAGTATTACGCCAAAAGAAATAAGGCTATTGGTTGGGATAGATTGCATGAATCCTTTTAATTTTTTGTACATAACATTATAAATGAGGACATAAAATTCTGGTAGGCACTTCCTTTTTGGAATAAATTTTAATAATATAATAACCCCCTATTTCAAAACCTCCCTGATATTTTGAGGCACTCCTTAGAGAAGAAACATTTATATCGTAGCTAATTCCCGCTCTAAACTGATCGTAATCTAAGCCCAGAAATAATTGCCCTGCATCGCCCAGTCTATACCCTGGACCAAACCGTAGTTTAATATTTTCTTTGATGGGCATTCCAAACAGCAATTGCAAAGCCAATTCTGTGGCTCCTCCTGTACTTTGCATCATAAAAGATGGCTCTACAAATAAACTTTCCGACAAATTACGCAGATATGTTCCGTGTAAAGTTAACCTCATTGGTCTTTTGGTATTCGTATTTTTAATTTTACCCCCTGGTTTTGGAGGATCTACAACATCCTTTGTATTTTGAATAAGTCCATATCTACCTCCAATAACATGATAAGCTGAGAAACCCACATCGAGGGAATTTCCCTCCGCAAGTTTTGTTCTATAAAGAAGACCAATACTTGAATCGAAAAAGTTTACTTCATCTTGAATATCTCTATTTGCTCCGGCGCCAATACCCAGACCACCACCACCAATTTCTTTAGGTAACTCATCGGCAAAGCGCAATTCCTGACTATTCATATTCACGCTTCGTTGAAACCTACCTCCCTGAAATCCAATGGTTAACATTTTATTTCTTTTATCATCCAATGCCAGGTGATAGGCAGCTGAAAGATAGGATCCCCCTGTTTTTAGTTCTGTACTACCCGCTTCATCACTAACCACTGTCATACCAACCCCTACCCAATCTTTTGAACGAAGGCCTTTTATAATAGGAGCATCAATATAAAAAGAAGGCGTCTTATAGGGATTAGCTAAAACGGTTCTCCACTGATCACGATAAATACCACCTATTCTAGCCGTCCCTTCATAAGCACCTGTTAACGCTGGATTAAGCGTTAAAGGTGAAAAATTAAACTGGGAAAAATGTATATCCTGACTATTTAAAGTATTGACGAACAAACAACTAAGTAAAAAAAAGGATCGAATAAGATACTTAATTTTAACAAAAATCAGGTGGTCATTTGGCAAAATTTGTACATTGCAGTTATTCATAATCCGTATATTTGACTAATCAGCTTTTAAAGATTGTCTGCAATTTAATAGACTTTAAGCAAAAAGAACAGATTAGTTCATCAAAAATTAAAGAATATACCTAAATAGGCATTAACCATAATTATGTTTAAGTAATATTTGTCCTTGTTCATAAACGGAACTGGCGGAAATTTCGTTCATACAACGAAAATGTTTTTTGGGGCATTCTGATCTGCCAAACCGGCTACATGGCCTGCATGAAAGATTTTCCACCTGAATAGTCTTGTTTCTATTCATTCCTTCAGGATAAAAAGGAAGCCACCCAAACTCAGGAATGGTTCCGCCCCAAATACTGACTACCGGTTTTCTCAAGGCGGCGGCAATATGCATCATGCCCGTATCCCCGGTAATTACCAGTTCTGCATTTTTCATTAAAAAAGCTGATGTCAATACATCTGTTTCGCCACATTTGTTAATCAACTTATTTTCAAAGGATCCTTCCAACGCTTTACCCAGATTAACATCGTCTTTTCCGCCAATTAAAACCAAAGAATGGGAATGAAAAGAGGATATAATCTGTTTCCATTTTTCAAATGGTAATCTTTTTGTAAAATGAGCAGCACCTAAAACCAGGACTATATAAGGTTTCTGCTGAAGCATAGTTTCTTTATCAGAAACAAAAAAATCTAATCCTTTTCCATCATAACTTACTGGAAATGAATGTAAAGTTTCTAAATATCTAGTTACAATATGTTTTTGGAGAACAGGTTTTAACCCAGTCTGAACATAAAACCAACGGAGAAAAGATCCTTTGTTACAATGGTAAAATGGAATATCCCACAAGTAAAAGCGCAAGCTTAAAGTTCGCAGATTGGCATGCAAATCTATAACAGCGTCGAATTTCTCCTTTTTCAATGCAGAAATGACCTCATTCAGATCTTTTTTAATAGTCCAAATTTTTGAAAGGTATGGATTCTCCCTCCATAAATCAGTAAAAATGTCTTTTGTAAGAAAATGTACTTCTGCGTTTAACTGAACTTTTAATAATCTGACAACAGGCGAAGTAAGGACGATATCGCCCATCGCTGAAAACCGAACAACGAGTATTTTTTGACTACTCATTCTGAAAGAATTTCCTTCTTCCATTTTTCATTTCCTAATGCATCAAAGATTTTTATAGTTAATTTTCGTTCAAGCCTTTTACCACTAAAAGTCAATAATCCAAAATTATGCTCTGTCACTAAAGTTCCAGGTACCCTAAGCACATTTACATCTGGATTAGTATTTACACCACTTGTAAGGGGAGAAACCGTCAAATCATAGATAAACTTCCCATTTCGGAGTTTCAATTCTGTCAATTCAGTTAAATGTCTGTCACCTGTTAGAAAAATAATATTAGTTAATCCTTCTTCTTCAATTCGTTTTATTAAATATTCCCTTTCCTCTGGATATAATTTTATATGATTTTCAGCTATAGCCGAAGCGCTGAGAAATTGCCCTCCTGTTGCTACCATTTTAAAGGGAGCTTTACTCGTTTTTAATGCATCTAAAAGCCATTCAATTTGCGCTTTTCCAAATTGTGTTCTTTCACCTGTTTTTCTTTCATCAGGTGCTCTTGAAAATCTGTTATCTAATAAAAAGAAATCAATATCTGCCCATTGAAATTGGGAAGTTATACCATCCTGTTCGGGTAATCCTGAGGTGGGATTTCCCCAAAATAAACGAAAAGCCTCTAAGGTAGCTTCTTTATGAATAAATCCTCTGTCACTATTATCAGGTCCAAAATCATGATCATCCCAGATCGCATAATGGTGAACACTGCCTAACAACCCCTGTAATTCTGGAGTGGCACGAGTATGGGTGTATCTATATAAAATACCCGATCTACTATTCCAGTCAGTTTCGCGCAGATAGGTATTATCACCTAACCATAACATTGCATCAGGTTTTTTAGCCAAAATAGATTCAAAAATGTGGTAATTTGATCCATAGGGTTTACCTGGCCTGTCATAAGGTGTATCATTAATATAGGCACAACTTCCTAAAGCAATGGAAAAGGCAGGTGGATCAGTTCTCCATTGCCATAATGACTGGGTTTGAAATTCAAGAGGATATGGAAATAGTAATGGTTTTTCATTCAATAAGACCTGATAGCCATATTTTTTTCCCGGTTCCAGGAGGGAAAGGATAATTTTGGCAGTAAAAGCAGTGGAAATATCCGTTTCCACTATTTCCGACTTAAAAATTTGATTAGGAAGAGTTTGGTCCCAATAATTAAGTTGAATTTTACCTTTTGCTGTGGTTTGCAACCAGACGATAACCTCTCTCATTTCAGAATAACCAAGCATTGGACCAGATTTAAGTTCTACCTTTTGGGCAAAGCTTTGAACCATCAATAAAATGAAAACAGGAAAAAGGATTTTCAATTTCGCAGTCATAGAAATCGTTTAGGTAGTTATAAGGCTTTGGACATTTATATTTTTTTCTTGAACGTATAAGAAAAAATCATATACCCAAAGCAGATTGTTATCCATATAATCTGTCGTTGGATTCAACCTTTTAAGGTGAATTTCCCACAAATTGGGTTCTTTTTGCATCCAGACATTAACCATATTCACCACTTTTACAAATCGGTCAGGATCATTTCCCTCCGGAATATCTCTGGCCTTTGTTTCTTCCAGGAAATATTTGAACGACTCCGGGTGGTAGAAGCTATATTTTTCAGGATAACGGAAGGCGAGGTATAAGAAGGCCATTTCAAAATTATCTGTATGAAAATGACTTTGTAAGCGGGAACCTACATGGCTATCGAGGTAATCACTAAACAATTCGTTACATCCATAGACAAAACGATGCAATCTACCTGTTAAATCACGTTCTTCATTCAGTAAATCTGAAAACAACATCCTTCCATAATCAGGCTGATGTCCTAATATTTCAGCCATCACTTTTCTTGGTTCAAAGTTTTCCCTGTTCCATAATCTTCTGGACCGGGAATTATCCAGGCTCGCCAGGTACATAGCCTTCATATCTACAGCATTAATGTCCCATTTTTGAACAAAAACCTGTTGAGATTCCCAAATATAGGATCTTTTGTATCGCTCTTCATTTTCTATATACTGGCGATAAATTTTCAGGAGTAAAATGATAGATTTTAACTGCATGTAAGAAATTTAAACTAGGGTGCCGGATCTGGCATTGATTTGTGAATAAGTTCAATTCTATCCAATAAATCACTTGGAAGCTTTAAATGAATGCTATCGATATTTTCTTTCAACTGAGAAATATTGGTAGCACCTATGATATTACTGGTTAGGAATGGCCGGGAATTGACAAATGAAAGAGCCATTAAACCTGGAGGTAGATTTGCTTCCTTTGCCAGTTCAACATATTTTTTAATGGCACCCTGGCTAAAATCACTATTGTACCGAACCAATCTTGGGCTACTCGCGTATTTTACCAATCGAGAGGAGCTATCTGCGGTACCATCGAGATATTTTCCTGAAAGCGTGCCAAAAGCCAGCGGAGAATAAGCAAGTAAACCGGCTTTTTCTCTTATAGAAATTTCAGCTAATCCAACTTCAAATAGTCGATTCACCAAGTTGTACGGATTTTGAATACTCACACAAATGGGTAAGTGATGCATCTCTGCCAGGTGAATAAAACGTTGTAAACCCCAGGGAGTTTCGTTAGACACACCAAAGAACCTGATTTTTCCTGCCAAAATAAGAGACTGCATAGTTTCAAGAATCTCAAGTAAGTTATCCTCCCACGGATCGGAACCATCATCAGGAAAACCACGTACACCGAACATATTCGTTTTCCTCTCTGGCCAATGGAGCTGAAACAGGTCAATATAGTCTGTTTTCAACCTTTTTAGACTATTTTCCAGAGCTATTTTAATACTATCTGCTGAAAAATTCAAAGAGGGCCTGATATAATTGAAAGCACCTGGGCCTATTATTTTTGATGCAATAACCACTTTGTCTCTATTTCCTCTATCCTTCAACCAGGAACCTACTATTTCCTCTGTTCTGCCATAAGTATCTTTACTGGCAGGAATGGGATACATTTCAGCAGTATCAATAAAATTTACACCTTCATTTACGGCGTAATCTAACTGCAAATGTGCCTCAGCTTCCGTATTCTGCTCCCCAAAAGTCATGGTACCAAGGCAAATTTTGCTTACAAGTTGTTCAGACCTACCCAATAAACTGTATTCCATTCAACTGAATTTAAAGGACAAAAAAGTAATTTTTATTAAAATAAAGAAAACATAATCCAAAAGTCGCTAAAAATGTTTAATATTTTATAAAGCAATTAACTTTATAAGTATAAACTGATTTTTAACGTAAATTGAGGCAAAATTCATCATTTATGGGACTATTAGATAATTTGAAGGAGAAAATTTTTGGACAAAAAGCAAAGACACCTCCGCCCATCGAAAAAAAACAAGAAAGCACTTTAGATTTCAGAAAATTTGAGCAAGAAGCTTTCCAAACTCAGGCGCCTGAAACTATTGGCCAAACCCACAATGACCCAAAGAGTAGTACAGTAAAGGATATTCTACAAGAGAAAACGGAAAAGTTAGGTGAACAAGTCATTGAAAAAGGACGGGAATGGAAGGAAAAAGCCATAGCATTTGGAGATATTCTCGGAGAAAAAGCAGAGGCGCTAATGCAGAAAGCAGAAGCGGAAGCTGCTAAGGAAAAGAAAAATGAGAAAGAGAGTTTTTTCGAAAAAGCGCATAGAAAAGGTAAAGAATATGATGAAAAGGCGAATGATTCCCAGCGTACTTTTCAGGATAGTCTCAGGGAGGCAAAAAAGAGTAATTTGACAGATGACTTTTTTACCAAAGCGGCTAAATATGCAAATAGTGAGTATGGCACAAACTCAACAAAACCAACCATTATACCTGGCGATACACAGCAAAAACAAGCGTCAAAAAATGACCGAAATGATTCAGATGATCTCATTGAAGATGCTATCATTGAGAAATAAACCATTGTTAATGAATTATTAATCATCTTTGCAAATAAATTTTTAAAATTATACTTTGAAATTCACTGATTTTAATCTTCATCCTTCATTAATGGACGGGCTAAACGCCATGTCTTTTAAAGAACCTACACCTATTCAAACCCAGACTATTCCGCTCATTATGGACGGACATGATGTTTTGGGATGCGCGCAAACAGGAACGGGTAAAACGGCTGCTTTTCTCCTACCCATTTTACATAGCCTTACGGTAAATCCATCTGAAAAGATAGCTACACTAATAATTGTTCCAACCAGGGAACTTGCCGTTCAAATTGATCAGCAACTGGAAGGCTTCTCCTATTTTACTCCAATTAGTGCCATTGCAGTTTATGGTGGAAGAGACGGGCAGTCGCTCGACCTCGAAAAGAAAGCGTTGAAAGGAGGCGCCCCCATTGTTGTGGCTACCCCAGGTCGTCTTATCGCCCATATTGATATGGGCTACGTTAATTTCGATAGCCTTAGATATTTGGTTCTTGATGAGGCAGATAGAATGTTAGATATGGGTTTTGCCCCTGACATCATGAAAATAGTAAACATGCTTCCCAAAAAAAGGCAAACCTTATTGTTTTCTGCTACCATGCCTGCACCGATTCGAAAATTTTCCCAACAACTTTTAAATAATCCCAAAGAGGTAAGTATCTCTATTTCAAAGCCCGCTGAAAAAATTATTCAGTCTATGTATGGCGTCGAAGATGAGCAAAAACCTGCCTTGGCAGAACAAATTCTTTCCGGTTTCAAAGAAATGGAAAAAATACTCATTTTTGCCGGGACTAAGATAAAAGTTAGACAGGTTTCTGATCGTCTACTCAAAGCTGGCTTTGATGTCGCAGCCATACATTCCGATTTAGAGCAGGCAGAAAGAGAAGATAGATTATCAGCCTTTAGAAACGGAAAATTAAAAATAGTGGTCGCCACAGACGTTCTTTCCAGAGGAATTGATATAAAAGGTATTGATCTGGTTATTAATTATGATGTGCCAGGCGATCCAGAAGATTATGTGCATAGAATCGGTAGAACGGGCAGAGCAGAGGCCGAAGGAATAGCTATTACTTTCGTAAATTATAAAGACAGACCCAAAATATTTTCCATTGAAAAAATGATGGGAAGGGAAATTCCTATTGCAAATAAAGGGGCTTCTTCTGCCAATCCATCTTCCGATAATAGGCCGGACAGATCAGATCAACGCAAAAAATCTTATCCCCCAAAACATAAATCGTTCAATGCAAAAAAGAAAACATTAGAATAGTCTGTCTTTTCCCAAAATTAAGAGGTAATTAATCATCTATTTAAGCGGACTTAATTAAATTTGTGAAGATGATAAAAAAATTATCCTCTCAAATAAGCTCCTACGTATGAATTTACCCAAGATGCCCTTGGTTATCCAAAATATTGTTTCTTCCTTGATAAAGCAGCTACAACCTATAAATGTGCTTTGGCAGAAATATGAAGATGAAAATCCCAAAAACGCGTCATTAATTAAAACGTGGGGAAAGCGCTTCTCATACCTGATTTTAGCCTATTTCTTACTTTGGCTTGTATTTCTAAGGCCCATACCAACCGTTTCTATTATAAAAGAGCTGGAAACCCGAAATGCAACGGAAATTTACTCCGATGATAATATTTTAATGGGAAGATATTTTATTCAGGCCAGAACGTCTATACCCGCTGATTCTATCCCTGGATTTGTTTTTCACGCCCTGGTTGCCATAGAAGACAAACGTTTTTTTTCACATCAAGGCGTTGATTTAAAAAGTTGGGGGCGCGTTTTAGTTAGAACCGTCATTGGAGGCGATGAATCAGGCGGTGGAGGTAGTACCTTAAGTCAGCAATTAGCAAAAAATCTATTTCCCAGAGAAAAGTTTCTGTTCCTCTCCCTCATAAGAAATAAATTAAAGGAAATTGTCATTGCCAACCGTTTGGAAAGGGTTTACACCAAAATGGAGTTATTGACGCTTTACTTGAATACCGTGCCATTTAGCGAAAATGTATATGGTATCGAGGTGGCCAGTAAAAGATTTTTTAGTAAATCTCCCATTGATTTAACGATACACGAGGCAGCCGCTTTGATGGGCACTTTAAAGGCAAATACTTTATACAATCCAAGAAAAGCCACGGAAAAGGTTAGATTACGGAGGAACTTAGTTTTGCAACAAATGGTTGAAAACAAACAAATAAAAGAGGAAATAATCAGGTTAAGTCCGGTTCACAAAAAGAATATAGGAAATATATCGAAAACTAATCTTTCCGCGCTTCTTCAATCCCCTCTTATCATCCGTTACAATCCAATCATTAAAAATGAAGGCATTGCTCCTTATTTTCAAATACATGTAAAAAAAGAACTGGATGCCATTTTAAGTAAACTGAAAAAAGATAATGGTCAACCATATAACATTGATATTGACGGATTAAAAGTGTTCACCACTTTAGATACCCGTTTACAGAGGCATGCTGAAGAAGCCATGATAGAGCATTTATCTTATTTACAAAAAAATTATACCAGTCAATGGAAAAATCAACCCATTCAAGGAGAGGATGAAGCTATTGAATTAATGAAAACTCAATCTCTAAGGTATAAGCAGTTAAAAATAAAGGGATATTCTGAAAAAGCGATTAAAAAGGATTTTGAAACGCCTATTCCCATGGTTTTATTTAACTATGATGGCGAAGAAAATCAAGTAATGATGTCGCCGCTGGACTCCCTTCGCTATTACTTCCGTATTTTACAAGTTGGCTTTGTAGCTTTAGACCCTTCCAATGGAAATATAAAATCGTGGATTGGAGGTGTCGACTTTACCCATTTTAAATATGACCATGTTATGTCGCGCAGACAAACGGGTTCAGTTTTCAAACCTTTAGTATATACAGCTGCACTTCTAAATGGAAGAGATCCATGTGAACAAATCCCCAATCAACTGCAGATGTATCATGAATATAAAAAACATGAATGGGATAAAAAGCAATATGGGAGGGTAGATCCCGAACCTCATATATTGCCTAACGGAAAAGACGAAGATGATTGGTTACCACAAAATGCCGATGGAAAATATGGCGGTTCATATTCGATGGCAGGTGCCTTAACAAATAGTATAAATTCCATTACGGTAAAGTTAGTTTTTGAAGTAGGCGTTAAAGCGGTTATTCAGCTTGCAAAAAAATTAGGGATAACCAGTGAAATACCAAATGAACCTTCTATTGGGCTGGGAGCTGCTGAAATTTCATTATTGGAAATGGTTTCTGCTTTCTCTGTTTATCCAAATTTAGGAACCAGACATGCTCCACGGGGCATTAAAAAAATAGTTGACGGGAAGGGAAAAACGATATATCAGGCTCAAACAAGCAATGGAAACAGGGTTATTTCATCTGATACGGCCCTAATCGTGCTCAATATGCTACAATCTGTAGCTACTTTTGGCACCGCCAGTCGTTTAAGATGGCAATACGGACTGGAAAATAAACCCATTGCAGGAAAAACAGGTACTTCTCAGTTTCATGCCGATGGTTGGTTCATTGGCTTCAACCCGAAACTCATCGCTGGTGCCTGGGTAGGCGGAGACTCAAGACTCGTTAGATTCAGGAATTTTGAATGGGGTCAGGGAGCGGCTACCGCCCTACCCGTTTGGGGTAAATTTATGCAACGAATTTACGCAGACTCTACCTTAACTGATTATAATTTGGGACAATTTCCCCTTCTCGACCCCTCCATTGCATCACTATTGGACTGTCCTTTACGCATTAAATCTGCTGAAGAAATATACGCTGATTCCCTTGCGCAGGATAGCCTGTTCCGCTTGGAACTTCTTAGATTCGATTCGTTAAATATTAATACTCCCACAAATGAAGAAATTATTAACCAACGTCCAAACAATGGACAACAACCAGATCTGGTTTATCGAAAAAAGTGAACATGGACCTGACTTAAAATTATTTGAAGCTCGTTTCGATTTTATAAAAAATCCCAGAAACGGAATTACAGAAAAAAAGGTCATTCTTAGTGGAGGAAACGCTGTAAACGTCATTGCGTTGACTTCCTCCAATGAAATTGTTATGGTACGCCAATACCGGTTTGGTACGGCTTCCTACACGCTGGAATTACCTGGTGGACTCGTAGATCCAGATGAAAGCCTTGTCAAAGCCGCAGAAAGGGAATTGGAAGAGGAAACTGGTTATACATGTGTTGAAAAACTGATTCCATTAGGCAAAATAGGCCAAAATCCTGTTTTTATGGACAGTTATGTTCACCATTTTCTAGCCCTGGACGTGAAACTGACCAAACAACAAACATTGGATGATGGTGAAAATATTGAAGTAATCCTAATGCCCTTAGAGGAATTAAAATTCAGATGGCAAAAAGGTGAAATTGAGCATCCTCATTCAGTGAATGCTCTTTTGAGATATTTTAATTCCCCAAATTATGGGAAATAGATAATATTTATTTATTTTTCAGGCAGCATTTTAATCTATTGATGGCTCATAATATTTATGCGCTATTTAAATATTGCCAGTCCTGTGGAAGACAATGAACTAATCCAAGGATGCTTGCGACAAGACCGAAAGTATCAGGAAGCCGTTTTTCGACGTTATGTCGGGAAATTGATGGTAGTTTCTTTGCGATATGCAAGACATCGTATGGAAGCTGAAGATATTCTTCAAGATGCCTTTATAAGGATTTTTGATCATATTGACCAATTCCAGGGTAAGGGTTCTCTCGAAGGTTGGATGCGCCGTATTGTTGTAAATACGGCATTAAAAAATATAGATAAAAAAAGTTTTTCCAACGAAATCATTGGATTAGAAACGACTGCTGAGGATACTTCAGGTGCTTTACCTTCTGTGTTTTCACAACTTCACGAAGAGGAACTTTTACAACTTATTCAACAGTTACCCGATGGTTACCGTATTGTTTTCAACATGTATGCCATTGAAGGTTATAGCCACGCTGAAATTTCAGCACTTTTAGGTATTCAGGAAAGTACGTCTCGCTCTCAATTAGTTAAAGCAAGAAAGATGTTGCAATCCCAGATTTTAGAGATTCAAAAAGTAGCCGTATGAACCCAAAATCACCCTTAGATGAACTTTTTCGGAGAAAACTTGCCCATTATGAGGTTCCTCCCTCCGATGACTTGTGGGGTAATATTCAGTTGGCAAGGGCAAAAAAATCAACACCGCGCCTTCCTTTTTGGGCTCCATGGATCATTACATCAGTCTGCCTGGCAACACTTACCTACTTTTCTCAAGATTTTCTATTTCAAAAACCTATTGAATCAACAGCAAAGCAAGAAAAACCTTATAAATCAAATTTTGTACTTACAGCTGAGTCGGAAGTGCACATTGATAATACTTATGAAAAACCTCGTGCTCAATTTAAAAATGTAGCTCCTGTTTTTGATAATTCTTTACCAACTCAGGCTGCTTTCATAATTCCCTCTAATGACCTTGAACAAGTTACAAATACAACGAATATAACAGATCAAACCGAACAGCCGACAGAAAGTACTTTTACATCATTTCCAAATATTGCCACCCTTGACGCTACCCTACCTCATGAATTGTCTATGTATTCAGAATTATTACCCGTTCCTTTCAAAAAGAAACTGTGGTTTGCAAAAATTGATTTCCTACTCTCTCAAGACTTTGTACACAGTTCCTTAACGGCTAAAACACCGCT
This sequence comes from Saprospiraceae bacterium, assembly GCA_027488135.1. Classification (GTDB taxonomy): domain Bacteria; phylum Bacteroidota; class Bacteroidia; order Chitinophagales; family Saprospiraceae; genus BJGN01. The sequence goes on from JAIYCH010000013.1 coordinate 57,410, forward strand.
TTTTGAAAATTACTCAACCTCAAGAAATAATCAGGAAGATTTAAAAGTTTCAAACAGCTTCGCTGTAAGAATGGGTATTTCTACCTTAAAAGGCTGGGGCTTAAGAAGTGGCATTCAGTACAGCAGAATGAGTCAAACCTTAACCCTGAATTTTCCCGACGCTACTCAGCGCACGACAAGTAAAAACACTTTTGAAACCATTGACATTCCCTTAATTTTAACCAAAGAACAATCTTTTGGAAAACTAAGGGCTGGGCTCTCATTAGGAACTTATCTGAACATGGCCTTTAACCAAAAAGGTAGTTTTTATAGCCCAAGTGGCACCCTCATTGAATTTACTTCTTCCAAACCGGGAGCTTACCCCGCTTTTAAAAATAGACTGGGAGCCAGTTTATACTCAGGAATTTCCCTTTCTATCCCCATCGGAAATAGCCTTGAGTTTATTGCCGAACCTTATGTAAGATCCAGAATACCTTCTATTTCCTCAGAAGATTATGTGTTAGAACAAAAAATCTGGTACGGCGGGTTATTTATTGGTTTTAGAAAACAGATAGGCAAAGGATTTTATTTACCCTGATTTTTACAGGTAGGCAGCGAAATCATGATGTCTTGCCTCTTCAATTTATATGACCGTTTTGAGTATTTTATGAAGAGGCTGTTTAAAAAAACAGCCTCTTTTTTATAGACATGTGACCCCAAAGGGGTCAGGCTATTCTAAAATCGACCCCAGAGGGGTCGCATGTTTATACACTAAAAATTTTGTCCATTAACCTCCATTTTTCACCCGGCTTGGATGAAGGTAGCGCTTGTTGATAATTCCACATCAGTTTTTCCCATTCCTGCACCTTAGGATTATTGGTATCAGCTAAAGATTTTGCTTCAAATGAAAAGGAGGCGTCCGTTTCCATGATCATAAACAATCTGTTTTCAACCCGATATATTTCCATAGATTGAATGCCTGACAATTTTATGCTGTCAATAATTTCAGGCCATACTTCTTCATGATAGGCCTCATAAGCAGCTATTTTTTCTTCTTCATTCACCAAATCAAGCGCTAAACAATATCTCATATTATTTTTCATTTAAATGATAAAAACGTTGGGTATTCCCTCCCATTACCTTATTAATATCTGATGGATCGAAGGTACTAAAATAGGATTTGACAATATCCCATTGCAAGGAATAACTTCCAGCAAGATTGCAAACTGGCCAATCTGAACCATAGCATAACCTTTCTACCCCAAAAGAAAGAACCAATTCATCTAAATAGGGATAAAAATCCTCTTTTTTCCAATGATGCCAATCTGCCTCTGTAATCATTCCTGATATTTTTACATTAACCTTTGGAAAAGCCGCTAATTTCCGGATATCAGCCTGCCATGATGTGAATCCACCCTGTTTTATGTCAGGTTTTGCTAAATGGTCTAAAATAAATGGGGTGTCAGGAAAATGCTGTAAAAAAGCTAAAACCTGAGGAAGTTGTCTCGCATAAACCAAGATATCATAAGTAAATTCAGACAGAATTAATGCATTTATTCCATGAAGAAATGCAGGATGTAACATGAAAGAGGGGTCACTTTCATCCTGAACAACATGTCTAAAGCCCTTCATTTTAGGAAATTTCTGGTAATAACGCAGTCTTTCCTCCACCTTTTCAGACCTCAGGTCTATCCACCCAACCACTCCCTTAATAAAGGAATTATTTTCTGCATGTTGTAATAAAAAATCATTTTCCTTTTCTGATTGCCTGGCTTGAACACTGATAGCTCCTGAAATTTTTTCCTTATTTAATAGCTGAAGCAATTCTTCAGGTAAAAAATCTCTTTTCAACGGAGCAAGCTGGTCTGAAATCCAGGGATATTCCTGCGCATCGTAATTCCAAAAATGTTGATGTGCATCTATAATTAAAAGCTCCTCATTCACCATTTTAAATTTTAATAAAAGAATATGGTAACAAAACTTACCTTTATAAAAATACTAAAATCAGCTATCTTTAAGAAGGAGAATGTATAAAAATCAACCTGGACTCATGAAAAAATTCATTTACATTGGCATTATGATAGCCTCCTTCATTTCTCCTAAAGCTTTGGCTCAAGTACAGGAATTAAGGGGTGCCTGGATTGCCACGGTAATTAATCTGGACTGGCCAACCAGGGGAGCGACTACAGAAAAGCAACAAAAAGAATTATTATTTATTTTAGACCGCCTTCAAATAAGTGGCATAAATACTATATTTTTTCAAATAAGATGTGAAGCTGATGCCTTTTATCAGAGTGATTACGAACCATGGTCCTATTATCTGACAGGTAAACAAGGTCAAGCGCCCGAACCATTTTGGGATCCAATCATTTTTGCGAAACAAGAGGCTCACAAAAGAGGCATGGAATTACACTTGTGGTTGAACCCATATCGTGTGGTCAGAAGCATTTCAAGCACTTATCCAAAAGATAGCACGCATTTGTCCGTAAAGCACCCCGATTGGATGATGCCTGTGAAAAATACTTTACTATTAAACCCGGGATTACCCGAAGCCCGATCCTACTTTACCCAGTTAATAGCTCAACTCGCTCTTAAATACCAACCTGACGGTATTCATCTGGATGATTATTTTTATCCTTATGAGGGCATGACGAACGAGGATGCTGCCACTTTTGAAAAATACGGAGCGGGAAAAACCATACATGAATGGCGAGAAGATAATATTAATCAGATGGTTAGAGACGTCAGCTATCTGTTAAGTACCGAATTCCCAACGATAAAATGGGGAATAAGTCCCTTTGGTATTTGGAAAAGTGGCACGCCTTCAGGTATAATAGGTTTATCAGGTGCCAGCGTAACTTATGGAAATGCCCTAAAATGGCTTTCAGAAAAATGGGTCGATTACATTGCACCTCAACTATACTGGGCCATTGGTGGAAGCCAGGATTTTATATCTTTAAGTAATTGGTGGTCCTTACAGTTAAATGGCAGACATTTGTATCCGGGAATTGCCGCCTATAAAGCCGAACCTTCCATGACTGCTTTAGCATCTCTTTACAAAGCAGACGAAATACCCAAGCAAATTGAGCATCTTCGCGACAGGCAAATACCTGGATGGATCTTATTCCGTGCAGCAAATATAAGTCAGACAGCCACACAAGGATTGCCCGGCAGACTGGCAAATGACATGAATAGATATCTTTGTCTTACACCAAGCATGCACTGGAAAAACCAGCAAAAACCAAGTGCCATAAAATCAGGAAATATTGTCCTGCAACAAAATGGTTATTTGGTAAAATGGCAAAAATCTATAGCCACATCGGAAAATGAAGTACTCCCCAGGTTCTACGGACTGTACGAAATCCCTAAAGATAGCTTGTTACAAAATGAACGTCCTTTGCTGACAAATGCTCAATTGATAAGGATTACTTCCGATACCTTCATTCATCTTCCATTGAAGATGGATAGAGATAAAAATGAATTTTTTATTACAGCCATAAGTCCTAACTCCATACAAAGCGAATCTTTTCAATTATCTCGTCAGGTAACCTCTATCAGAGAATTAAGTAATATGACCCTAACGCTGGAAGACCCATTTCCGAATCCGTCCGATGGCGAATTGAATTTATCGTATAATATTATTAAGGATCAGGAGGTTAGCATAAATATTTACTCCTTAACAGGCCATCATTTAGCCAACTTATTAAATAAGAAAAAATACGAGAAGGGAGAATACTCCTTATGTTTTAATTTAAATTCCTTACCAAAACCTGGTATGTATCTGATTATTTTTGAGGGGAAATGGGATAGAATCATTAAAAAATGGGTATCTTATTGATTATTTTTAAAAGCACCTGAAAATGAAAAGAAGAAATGCAATCCTCACCCTAGGTTCAATAGGCGCAGCGTCAGCCATACCTAATACCCTTCAAGCCAATGTTTTGGTAAAAAAAAGACCCGCTTTTACGTATTGCTTGAATACCAGCACCATAAGTGGACAAAAACCGGGTATTATTAAATATATTGATATTGCCGCAAAAGCAGGTTATGATGGTATAGAACTTTGGATAAATGACATAAAAGAATATCTGAAAAATGGAAATAAACTAAGTGACTTAGCTAAAATAATTGATTCATCTGGTCTCAAAGTTGAAAATGCGATTGGATTTGCTCCCTGGATGGTAGATGATAATGAAAAACGCAAGCTTGGATTAATTCAATTGGAAGAAGAGATGAACTGGCTGGCCGCTCTGGGGGGGAAACGAATCGCTGCTCCTCCGGCAGGGGTTGGCAGAGATGAACCCATCGACTGGTTACAAGCGGGCCGTCGGTATAAGGCGGCCTTAGAACTTGGCAGAAAAACAGGCGTCATGCCTCAACTTGAATTTTGGGGCGCCTCAGGAACTATGTTTCATATTAGTCAGGCTTTAGCTGTGGCCTCTGCTGCCAATGATGCTGACGCAAGAATATTACCTGATGTATATCATTTATTTCGCGGAGGGTCGGGTTTTGATGCTTTAACTATGTTATCAGGTCCTACCATTGAAATATTTCATTTCAATGATTATGTTGCCCATATTCCACAAGAAAAACAAACAGATAATGATCGCGTTTATCCAGGAGATGGCATAGCACCTTGGTCAAAAATCATGCAAATACTGAAGGAAATGGGAACCCCAAAAGTACTTTCCCTGGAACTATTTAATAAAGATTATTGGAAACAAGATCCGCTGGAGGTGGCAAAAACAGGATTGATTAAAATGAAAAAAGTGGTAGAAACAGATAGTTAATTATCTGGATATCAAACTAAAAGTGCTTGATCCCGAAATTTTTCAAGAGCATCTAAATAGGCCAGTGAAATAATTCCCCTTAGTTTTTCATCCGAGGTAACTTTGGTGCCCTTATAACTGGAAATTAATTCCCCATTTTTAAAATGAGTTAACATTTTTGAAATGACAACCTCCTTTGTATTATTTCCATCTAGATATCTTACCATATAATACTCAAAAAGACTTAGCTGAATGGACTCATAATATAAATTGGTCACCACTTTTTGTTTCAAATATAAGGTTTGAGCGGCCACATATTCCCAAACTTTTGGCGTGTCCATTTCATAGGAATTTATGGGCATAAAATCGGCCCTGATGTCTATTTTTCCTTTTAAAAAAAGATCCATCAGACTTACTTTTGCTTGTGCTTCGAGTTCTGAAAGATTAACTTCAGTTAGCTTAATGGCTGATAAAGATACCAGGTCATGAAAAGATAGATATTTATTATTTTCACTAAATACCTCAAAAATAGCTTTAAGCATTGGATTTTTGGTTGAAACGGTATCTTCTGGATCATTATTTAGATAAAATATTGCCTCCTGATTCAATTCCTCCGCTAAAATATCCTCCTCAGGCGGGCTGACTAAATTCATCTTAAAATAATAATCCACCAATCTGTCCATGGGGATTTTCCTTTGAATGAGTCGATGATTATGACACAGAATAGTTTGTCGAAATGCTCTGTTTGTGATAAAATCGAGATATTGTTCCATACGCACCACCTCTTCAATACCTCCCAATTTATCACTGATTAATTTAGAATAATTAGGAATATACATTTTTGTAATTTCAGCATCAACAACATATTGTAACCCAACTTTGGTTGCTTCCTCCATAAAAGCAGAAAAATAAAAAGCCTTGTTATGGGTTTGTAAAAAATCATGGGTAATACTAAAATCAGGTTTATCATTGAGTAATTCACTGGTTTCTAACATTAGCTTTGCATAAGCACTATCAGATTCTTTGACGGCCTCCTTTACAAAATCAAATAAAAACCTGATTTGATTTATTTTTTCTGGTATTTCTTCAAAATTATTGCTGTGATAAAGGGCCAATTCTCTAATAGTTGCCAAATTATTCCATCCAGGCAAGGTATTATAACTGATGTAAGCTAATCCATTTTCATTTAGATTTTCTTTACAAATAGCTAATATTTTATTACGAACCTCGTCAGAAACAAGGGAAAAAACATCATGAACAATGATATAATCAAAGGTGCCAAAGGAAGTATCAACATCCAGAATATCACAGCAAATCAAATCGATATTTGTCAAATTCAATGACAATTTCATTTCATTACCCAAAGCGATGAGATTATTTGACAAATCAATTCCAATGCTATGTGACTCAGGATATTTTAGTGCAAAAGGCAGGATATTCCCCCCTGAAGCACAACCAAGTTCCAAAATTTTGGCAGTTGCTAAAGATGCTGCATCCACACCAACCAACCTTGAGAGCGTTCTTACATAAGAAGGATTAGCATAAAAATTTGAGTAACTAATATTTGGTAGCCCGGATTTGTCAAAACGGATATCGTTGGAATCCATCATATAATTAATAATTTTAGGTCATTAGGTTGGGACATCAATTAGTTTTTTGTCAATTTTAGCCCGCAACGATTTTATTGCATCTTTAACCTGTTTATGTAATGTTTGAACTTCTTTAGTTCTGCTTGAAGTTCCCTTTGTCTTATCAAGATAATGACCTATTTCGATCTCTAACTTTTTCAAAGCATGAACTTTTACATCTGGAGAAATTGATTTACCCCTTACTTTATCAAATGCAGCAAGCGCGCTATCAACGACCAAAACTCTCTTTCTATCACCTTTAAAGAAACCTGAAGAAACGTCAACAAATTTTGCTTTAGTCCAAATATTTTCTTCTACAAAATTCAGATTAATTTTCAAACCATCTTTCATATCTGATTCTATTTCTTCATCAGTTTCTAGGGGTTCAGAAGGGGTAATCCATTTGAACTTTTCTTCATCAGATACTTCAAATCCCCCAAAACTTTTATCTACAAGTTTCTTTTTATATGATTTTTTAAAGAAGTAAAAAGCAGTAGCTTTTAATTCAAGGAATGCAGCCAGGGAAAGGTCACCAGTCATTTTATAGGTTGTTTCCATTGATTTCATATCAAGATTCAACCCATTTGAATTGTCATTCAAAGATATTTCCTTAGACACATTGAAAGTAAAATTAACTTCAGGTCCTCCTTCCGCTCTGATACTGAGTGAAACGGTAGCAATCAAGGGAATACCTGTTCCAACGCCTATAGCAACAAATAATTTCACTCCGCCCTTAGCGGGTTTTTCATTCTGTGTACCTGCAGAAATAACATAAACCTGATCTTCTTTTTTATTTACCCTTAATTGTAAGCCGGGAATAGTCACTTTACCTTCCATGCCAGCTGAAGCTACCACATTTAGACCTGGCAAAACGGGAATTTCAGCATCTACCCCAATTGAACCTGGGAAAAGGGAGCCTGGAAATTCTAAATCTGGTAAAGTTGCTGAGACTCCATTTAATTCTTTTTTTGTTTCCTTTTTCCCAAAATCATGAGATAAAGCACCTGAACCTTCAACTTTAGGTATTTTATATCCAAAAAAATCGGTACCTCCCGCTGCTAATCCCCCCTCTCCGGAAACAATCCAGCTATCGCTTGTTTTTTCAAGAGCCAATTTGGCTAAATTACCTTTAAGAATGCCAAAATCTACTTCAAGTTGGGTTTCCAGTTCTGATTTAGACATAGAATACCCCTCTTTATTTATGCTCAAATCACTCACCGTAATTTGAAGATTATTTTTTAGGAAAGGGGGAGTTATTATGGCCACTGTTTTTTCTGCCTTAAATTCTCCATCCTTATAACTCATGTTTTTTAGTTCCAGACTTTGACCATAGATGATTAAAGTAACGTTGGCATTTGAAAATGAAAGACTTGGTCCTTCCCCTTCTTCTTTTGAAATGCCTACATTTCCATTTGCGGAAGCAGAGGCTCCATCTATTTCTCCACTAAGATTAAAATCTGAAGAACCGTCATAAGTGTATTTATCCCCATCTTTGACTACATTAACGACAATATTGGCCATTTTGGCCTGATCGGCAAAGACTAACTCAGGAATAGTTGCTGTGGCACTGGCAAAATCAAAACCATTAGCCTTAGTAAAGGAAGGATTTTGGATAACAATATTCAGATTGACACCCATTATGTTTACATCAAGTTCTCCTTTTTGAATAGAAAAAATATTCGTTGCAGAATCATAACTAACCCCAGTGACACTAGCTTTTTGACCGACCATCTCGGCATTAAATGCACCATCTTTAAGCGTATATTGGGTTTTTTCATCTTTTGCGCCTTTTTTTACAGAAACCTTGCCTTGACCGCTACCTAAACCAGGTAGGGTAACGTTAAAATTACCTGATCCATTAAAGCCTCCATCGGCAGTCACATTTCCATTTATATCTGAAAATGCCGCAATATCCATCACATTAACGGAAGCAATATTTACAGTTATATCCTGGTATGAAAAACCAGCTCCAGTTAACTTAGCATCGGTTAAGGTAGCATCAAAAGCCTCCACTTTCAAAATATTTCCAGCAGAGAAGTTCAACTTCAAATTACTGGAAGCTGCTGATATTTCATGAGGATTCAAGGAATCATAAGTAACGCCTGTAATAGACACTTCCTGGCCCAAAATAGTGGCGTTAAATGAGCCATCATCCAATTTATAATGGGTTGTTAAGTCTGCAGGACCTTTTTTAACAGACACCTTTCCCGATGCATTTGCCAGATTTGGTGCGGTAACTAAAAAATCACCTTCTGCGTTAAATCCTTCTTTAGGATTGACATTTCCAGAAATATTACTAAATTTTGCCACGTCATCAAATACGCTGATAGAAGCAATATTCACAGAAATATTTTCATAAGTAAATCCTTTATCTTTAGCTAGCTTGGCATTGGACACCGTCGCGTCAAACTCATCCACCTTAAGGACATCCCCTAATGAAAAATTCAGTTTTAAACTACTGGAATCGGCTGAAATTTCATTTGGATTTACGGAATCATAATTCACTCCTTTAAAGGAAACCTCCTGACCCATGATAATCGCACTAAATTCGCCATCTTGCAATTTATATTTAGTGACTTTATCATCAGGTCCTTTATTTACCGAAACTTTTCCTTTTGCACCTGCCAGACCTTCTTTGTTTACATCAAAATTACCTTCCCCTGAAAAACCGGTCTTTTGACCAATACTTCCTTTAATATCACTAAAAGTGGCTACCCCAAAGAGATTGATTGAGGCAATACTGAGGGTAATATCCCCATGAGTAAGGGTATTATTTGATATTACGAGGTCTTTAACTAAAGCGACTAAGTTTTCCACCTTAATAGCTTCTCCAACAGAAAAATTTAAATTCAGGCCGACCTCAGCGAAATCAGCTGAAGTTACCTTTTTTTCATTTAAGTTAAAATCAAGTTGATTCCATTTGGCAAATACTTCCTGACCCATGATTTGAAAAGAGGCATTTCCTCCTTTACTTATTATAGATGGATCAGCAGCATTTGCCTGATGTTTGACCATAGAGCCAAAATTCAGTTTAAAGCCAGCTTTTTCACCTTCGAGATTCAATTCAGGAGGATTTTCAATAACAGAACCCATGTACTCTGCGGAATAATCTCCTTGGGTATTTACTTTAAAAGTAGCACTGAAAACCCATTTATCTTTGGCTACTTTACCTGTTATAAAACTGCCTTGGGTGGTTATTTTTGAAGCCTCCTTATCTAGGCCGAAAGACAATCCTTTTAAAATTTCTACTTTATCCAAGGCATTTTCCTGAATAAAAGCTGCTCCTTTGTTAAACATATCAAATGCACCATCAACGGCATCATTGGCCATTCCCCTGACTGTTTTGGAATTATTAACTGCAAATCCAGCTATTTTCCCTAACAGAGAGTCATTCATTGCTGCACCCAGTGCATTATCTTTTCCGGTCAGCGCAGTTCCCTTTTCATTCAGGTCCAGCTCACTTTTGATTAACTTTTTGGAATCAACATACCCCTCCTCATCCTTGTAAACACTTAATTTTTGTTTAGCTGTATCATTAAAGTCATAATTAATTTGGACAGGGGTCCAACCAATCTCTTTATCTTCATTTGCCTGGTCAATCTTAACTGGAATTAAATATTTCAGTTTTTTAGGATCGAAATTATCTGATAATTCAAATTTTTCAGTTTTAACCCCTAAAATTCCGAGGCCAAACCAACCTTTATCCTTTGGAAGAGCGCCAGATTTAATTATTTTAGCCGCATTCTTTTTATCTTTTTTATTGGATTCAATAATGGTATTAACCACATCCGTTTTCCTCAAGGAAGCTTTCTCGGTAATAAATCCTGATTTATTGTAGGAATTGTCAATTTCCTCTCCCTTTTCTTCAGGTGGTTTATCTTGGTTTTCATCTGGATTTGTATTGGCGGCAGCTGTATCAGATGCTACGGTTTCAATAGCATCAGAAAGTTCTGGTTTTTTCTCTAAATCCATTTCCGGCTTCACCGCCTCCTCTTGAATATCCGTAGCATTTTCATTTTCGACCTTCTGAACTGGAATAGGAGAAGGTGTAATAAGTTGAGTGGGCGAATTATTCAAGTTACCCTCAACCTTTTCATTTTCTCCAATACTTAAAGCCCTTGCCCCCATTGCATCGGCCTCATTTTCCAAATGTTGTTCATCATTTACAGGAATCTGCTTTTTCCTTTGCGCAGCCTGCTGGGAAGCCATTGCTTGATAAGTCCTTAACTTCTCGGTTTGTGGACTTGCATCAGCCATTTGCTGTAATGCTTTTAATTGCTTCAAGCGAGGATTCTCCTGATTAACTTCCAGATTTTTATTTTGAGAAATGCTATCCTGTTGAATCAAACTTTTTGGGGTAGTCTGATCCTTTCCAGTTTCCAGTTTAGCAGCATTTGCACCCATAATAAAAGATAAAAGGCAGACCGTTTAGGTTAAAATACACGTTATTAGTAAGTTGCTAAAGATATAACTTTTTTAATTGTTTTTATTCTCATTTTATTTATATGTTAAATAAGTAGTATTAGAATGCTTCCTTGGTAAAAAGGTGGTAACATTTGAAAACTTTTTAGCTCAAGGCAAGGAACCAAAGAAATGATCATGAAGGTCTTGGTTTCCAATTTTTGTGAACCTGTAATTATGTTTTGAGAAATGAAATAAACGGTTTTGGTCATTAAAAATGATACATTTCTAATCTTCCAAAACCGTAATATTCCTTTCTCTTTTCTTAATTTGCATTAATTATTTTAGCTAACTCCGCCACATGTTCTGGCGTAGGCATAACCAAAGGAGCCCGAACGTCACCCGCACTTCTACCTATAATTTTGGCACCTGCTTTAATTAAACTGACAGCATAACCATTCTTTTTTCCCCTTAAACGCACCAAGGGGATATAAAATTTCTGGGTAATCTCTTTTACCAGTTCTTTATCACCTGCACGCAAGGCTTTATAAAATTTAATGGCTAATTCTGGGACAAAATTAAAAGCTGCTGAGGAATACGTATTTACACCAATGGATAAATAGGCTTCCGATATGATTTCAGCCGTTGGAACACCGCCAATGTAGGAAAGACGGTTACCTATCGTTTTAATGATATCGTTCAGATCCTGCATATTTCCCGTACCATCTTTCAATCCAATCAAATTTGGACAAGCATCAGCTAGTTTTGAAATATATTCCGTTGATAAAATACCATTTCCACGGTTGTAGTAAATAACAGGCAGGGAGGTATTGCTGATAATAGTTTTAGCATACTCAAAAACACCTTCCTGAGGACATTCTGTTAAATATGGGGGAAAAAACAAAAGGGCATCTATACCTGCATTTTCTGCCATTTTTGCAAATGAAATGGCTTCCGGGATACTTCTTCCAACACTTGAAATAACAGGAACACGCCCAGCCGTTGTTTCTACTGAAACTTTAATAATTTTCTCATATTCTGCTGCAGACAAAGAAAAAAACTCGCCAGTTCCTCCTGCTACGAAAATAGAAGAAACATCGTTATTTACGAACCAATCGACCCGATTTGCAAAGGAATCAGCACTAAATACTCCTTTTTCATCAAAATCGGTGACTGGAAATGATAATAAGCCGTCTTCGAGGGCTGATTTGATTTTTGATAATTCCATAATTATTTTAGGATTTACATTTATTTTCAATTGGACCCTTCATCCGACAACGCTTGAAGCATCGCTTTAATATAGCCATAACAAAAGGAGAAGGCCTGGTCTTGAGAACCTTCTGCATGATGATGAGGCACATGATCTGGCATTATCATTCCATCAAAACCAACATCGCGTAAGGCACGAATCACCTGAAAGAAATTCATTTCGCCGTTATCGGGATAAACCTCCATAAAATTATTGTAAGCACCTTTGATATTTCGCAGGTGAACATTAAAAATTTGTTTACGCTCCCCAAAATATTTTATGATTGGGAAAATTTCATTTTTGGGGTCTTTTAAACCTTCTGCAATGGAACCGATACAAAAATTAAAGCCATGATAAGGGCTTTTGGAAAGATTAGCAAAACGTTTCATTCCCTCGAAAACGTCTGGACTATTCCAACGCATGATACCTCTGTATGGCGCTGGAACAGGAGGATCTGCAATATGATTGGCCAATTTTACCTTGTATTCTTTTGCAACTGGCAAACAACGCTCCAGCATATAACTGATACGTTCGAATATTTGATCTATAGAAACATCGCCTGCAATCGTTTTCGGTTGTTCTCTTTTTAGCGCCTCTGCATAATTCCATGTTGAATATTCTGCATTTCCCCTTTTAGCATCCAAGGTTTTACCTGTTCTTAAAACGGGTAAAATAGTGGTATTATAATTCAAAACTTTAATACCTGATTTTCCCGCCACCTGTATCATTTGTTGAAGCATTTCAATTTCACGATCTCGTTCTGGATTTTTACCCAACATGATATTTGGTAGCAGTTGTTTATCAATACCCGCAGAAGTAAGCGGCCAGTGATAGGCATCGAGACTAATACCATATTTTTCACAAGCATCCCGTTTGGCCAGGGAATCTTCTAAATCCCATCCTTTACCTTCTACAAATTTGGGCATTCCACCATCAATATTAAAAATTCCATGACGGGCTTTAAACTCCAGATTTTCAACTGTAGTGCCGCCTGACTGACAGCCTGCTTTCATCAAAATCTTTTGTTTAGGTAAATTTAAACCCTTATCAGTATTTGCCGCCTTACTTTGATTAAAGCTAAAAACAGACGGTAAGATAGCACCTAACGTCATGGTTTTTATTACATTCCTACGTTTCATAACATATAAAATTTAATTATGAATAAAATGGTTTTCATTAAAAAACTTCGTTTTCGAAGTTATGCCATGGGATAAAAATGAGCTGCAATCATAGTTATGACAAGCCCAGATAATCCCATAATGGTTTGCATTGGAGCAATGGTTTTCATCGCTTCCTGTTCCGTGAGATTACTCGTTTTACACATTATCCAAAAACCTGCGTCATTCATCCAGGGAATTAATTTCGCACCTGCACCAATAGCCAAACACAGGTAAACAGGATGGAAACCCAGATTTGCATTTTGAGCCATTCCCGATAAAATACCTGCGGCAGTAATTAAGGCTACAGTTGCTGAGCCTTGTGCCGTTCTAACAATCGCAGTGATGAAAAAAGCGAGAGGGATCAAAGCCATTTGATAGTCCTTTGTCATATCCGCAATGCGACTACTAATCCCCGTTTGCTGTAACATTCCTCCAAATGCACCGCCAGCTGCAGTTATCAAAATAATGCCTCCACCGGTCATCAATGCATTTTGAGTAAATGCTGTCATAGCAGATTTATCGCTCTTTTTTTGATAAGCTAAAACCAAAAGGGCGAATACGGCACCCGTGAACAGGGCAATATTTTTATCTCCAAAGAATAAGACAACTTCCAGTATACTATTTAAAAAACCAAAAGAGGTTAAAGGAGCATCAGATGTATGAAATGCTTCCACAGCAGAACGGATACATATTGTCACCAAAGGAAAAACGGCCGGTAAAAGGGCAAATCCTAAGGCAGGTAAATCTTTGTCGCTTTTATTGGCAATAGCTGCAATATCTTCCAGCCGGGCGTCTGGTGCATCTCTTAAAGTAATTGACGTTCTCCTGTTAAGCCATTTTGCAACAAAATAACCAACCGTAATGGTACATAAACCTAAAAGTGTTCCACAAATCATCATTAATCCAATAGGAACATTTAAGGCTCCGACCAAAAATAAAGGTCCCGGGGATGGCGGTACAAATGAATTTGCCATAACTCCTCCTGCAATAACCGATAAAGCCAGCAGCAAATAGTTTTTTCCTAAACGCATACTCATCGCTTTAGCTAATGGCATCATTAAGAAAATAACGGTATCTACAAAAACAGGAATAGTTAAGAAGAAACTACTTAAAATAAAACCAACAGCAGCATTTTTTTCTCCGGTTACTTTTAACATAGCCCTGATTATTTTTTCTGCTGAACCACTATCAAGCATAGATTTACCAATTATGGCGGCCATAGCAATCAGAATACCAATTTTAGCACAAGTATTCCCAAATTCCGTACCTATCCGTTCCCCTATACTTTTTTGAGATAACTTCAAAGCTTCAGCTGCTGCTGTTCCTTTTGCCAGATAAAACTGTTCAACAGCTATCACTGGGGTTAATAACGCTACTGCAACGGCTGCTAACAACAGGGCTAAAAAAGGGTGTAATTTTAATCCAATAATTCCACCTACTACAATTACGATACCGACTAATAAAATAAGAATTGGGTCTGTCATTTTAGATTTTCGTTTTGGGATTTTTAGATTTTTGTAAGTCAATGAATAAACTCAGCCTAATATTATCAGGTAAAATCAGTTCATTATCCTTGCATCATTCAAAAATCATTTAGATTAACAATGGGTTTTAGGTTAAAAAGCATCTTTTGACCATTCTTTTCAATCCTTTAGACATTTAATAAAACAGGAATAAAATCAGCTGCTGGTTATTTAAATTTTTCTTTTCTAAAGGCCTGTATAGTCAATTCAATGAAATATTACCAGCGAACCGGTTTAAATTTCCAATTCGGTATTTTTTTCTGCATTTCAGGCTCATCATCCCGTTTTGTCAAACCGCAACGGAGATAATTTTGATGTAACTGCGCTAAAGCCTGTCTGTCGAGTTCAACACCAAGTCCAGGACCACTTGGAACCGCTACAGAACCTTCCTCAAATTTTAAACGACCTCCTAAAATCACCTCATCAGATTGCCAGGGATAATGGGTATCCAAGGCATATTTTAAATTTGGAATAGCTGCCCCAAGATGCACCATGGCAGCCAGAGAAATACCTAAATGACTATTGGAATGCATGGATAAATCCCGACCGAAAGTGGCACAAACGGTTGTCAATTCCATGGAAGACCTTAGGCCTCCCCAAAAATGATGGTCACTTAAAATGATATCTTCCGCGCCAATCCTGATACTCCCTGGAATATCCTGAAAGGAGGTCGTACACATGTTAGTAGCTAAAGGTGTTTTCAATGCTTTTCTTACTTTAGCCATATTTTTTTGCCCCCTGGTAGGATCTTCCAGATATTCCAATATCCCTTCCATTTCTTTACCATATTTAATGGAGGTACTTACCTTCCACAAAGCATTTGGATCAAGTCGCAAAGGAACATCTGATCCAAATGCTTTATGCAAAGCAAAAATGGTATCAACTTCAACCCGGGGGCTAAAAACACCCCCTTTCAGTTTAATTGATTTAAATCCAAACTCATTACACATCGCTTTTGCCTGTACAACCATTTCCTCAGGTGTCAATGCAGTTGCCTGCCGGGCAGCTGCCCAACCGGAGGCATTCGGGTCGAGGCCAAATTCAAAGAGGCCACCTGCTCCTTCATATTTATAGAACAAATAAGCTGAAAAGGGAACCATTTCCCTACGTTTACCACCTAATAAATCCACAATGGGACGATTAACTATTTTACCGATAATGTCCATGCAGGCTACTTCGATGGAACTAAATACATGCACCACCGTGCGTTGATCCCAGGGAGTGAATCCTCTGTCTGCAGGTTTTTCCATGCCAAATTCCGCTTGTAAAAGATCTTTGATATGATTAAGCTGAAAAGGATCTTGTCCAATGATCAAACGTTTACTGCGTTCCAGGGCCTTGTCAATGTCTATATTACCCGGAATTTCACTAATACCGACAATATTATCATCGGTCACTAGCTCCACAACAGTCCTTAAGGCGTAAGGAGCATGTAGTCCTGCTGCATTAAGTAAAGGTGGATCCACTACAGCAATGGGTGTGATGTTAAATTCCTTAATTCTGGGCCCCTTCTGGTTTGGTATAATTATCATTAACGTTAAAATAAGTTGATTCTAAAAGGTATGTAAAAACGCTTCATCGTCAATTGAGGACTCCATTTATTTTTTGTCCCACCAAACGCGTGTATCCATAACATTTGGACCCTGTTTAGCTATTGCGGCTTCAACATTCTTTTTATTCACATTTAATTCTGCGTCCGTATAGGTTAACCTGCGAATGAAGGACTCCGTTTTAAGATCTTTTCCTGGGAAATTATTAGGTGATAAAACAGGAAAATCACTACGGCGGAAATTTGCCCATGCTTCAGGCCCATTTAGAAAAGAGGCAATCCAATATTGGGTATTAATCTGTTCCAGTTCCTTTCCAGCCGTCAAAGTATTGGCCGAAATAAAAGCAGTTATGGACGCAGCAGGTATCGTTGAACTTGTTCCATAAGCTGCATATTGTTCCATATTGGCTCTAATTCCATTTGTATATAATGCTTTAGCGTCTCCAGTTGTCCAGCCTCTAAATACTGCTTCAGCCAGTAATAATTGCGTTTGAGCATAAGTTATAATAAAACTTGGCGCATTAAGGCCAGCCATACGGGTACGGTCAAGTTGGCTATAATCCCATAAACTTTGTAAACCACTTGCTCTTGCAACGGGAGTTATTGTCGTATTATCAAACCCTTGAGGAGCGCCTATTTGAACAGATGTATCTCGGTTTGCTCTGGTCTCAACTTGTTGAGCACCACTGGTTGCACCCACATAACGCACTGCTATTGCCGCAAGGCGTGGGTCTTTGTTGGCTCTAAGATGTTTTACAAAATCATCTGACAAATAGAAGAAAGCCGATTGTCCTCCATTTAGCTGAGCCCCTACAGGATTAGCATAATTAGCATTATGAATCAGTATGGCATTATCACTGTTAGCAGTCATTAATCCACCTGAAACCGCTTTTTTTACAAATTCGGAAGCTCTGGCAGGGTTCACTTTTGACAATCTCATTGCAGCACGCAATAAAAGTGAATTACCTAGTCTCCTCCATTTAACAATATCCCCAGCATATAAGACATCATTGGTAACTCTTGGTTTTGTTGCATCCAAGGCTATTGAGGCCTTTTCCAGTTCATTTAACAAATCTGTGTAAATGGCTTCCTGTGAATCATAAATGGGTGCTGAAATACCCTTTAAAAAATTTTGACCTGCCTCTGTATAAGGCACATCACCGTAGGAATCAGTCAAAACCATAAAAGCATGTGCTTTCCATATACGGATCATATTATACAAATTGGAACGAGCAGGAACATCCTGAGCCTGGGCAATACCGTCAACTAATCCTTTGATAACAGATTGATAATAACGATCCCAGTTTGATGAAGACAGACTCCTGTTGTCTTGATTAAAATTTGCACCTGCTCCCGAACCTGTAAAAGGAGTTATCATCTGTTTAACTATGGTTGTTTCATAATTCAGATTATTATAAACGGGGGCACTGTTAACAATGGCAAAATTAAGTTGTAATGCAGGATCAATCTTGGTTAAAGCCGTTGGATTGATATTCATTTCATCGAAACCTTTGTCACACGAAGTGGCAAAAAGATAACATGCAAGAATGAGAAAATAAGGTGTTATATTTTTCATTTTCATTGTTTTTCGTCTGTTTGTTTTTAAAAATAAGAGGAGACCAGGGTTAAAATTTAACATTCAAATTTACCCCGATGTTACGGGTTACAGGTAAACCAGTGGCTTCTAAGCCAACAAGGTTATCGGAAGGAAAACCAAATTGTTCTGGATGAATATTATCGACCCATTTTTTCAACACAGCTATGTTGTTAGCCACAATACTTAATTTTGCGCCTTTAATAAATTTAACATTTTTAACTAATTTGCTAAAATTATATCCAAATGTAATTTGGCGTAATTGCCAAAGTCCGGCATTAGCTACAAATTCTTCTGCTATATTTGATGCTCGAACCGTTTCATAAAACGCTTGAACCCCTGACTTTACAGTGTTAACTTCACCTTTGCTATTTACACCATCGCCAATAACAAAATTTTCAGCCCTTCCAACCAACGTACCTTTGTGTAAACCGTGCCTCCAGGCATTAAAATTCGTCCCAGAAATCATTTTATGACCTAATTTAAAATCAATTAAAACGGAAAGGTCAAAATTTTTGTAATTGAAAATATTGGTAAAACCGCCTACATAAATAGGTACAGCACTTCCAAAAGCTACCTGAGTGGCAGTTCTTAAAGGTCGACCATTTCCAGCGTCAAAAATCTGTTTACCTGAGGCATCCCGGAGATAACCAAAACCGTATAGCTGCCCAAGTGGTTTCCCAACTACCTGACGTAACTCGCCTGTGAATTCTCCCGTTCCTACCGTAATTTCAGTCAATCCACCTAGGTCTAACACTTCGGATTTATTGTAAGCAAAATTGAAAACAGAATTCCATTTGAAATTTGTAGTATTCACAGCATCTACATCTAATAATATTTCAACACCCTGGTTTCTGCTTTCTCCAACATTAACCAATTCTGTTAAAAATCCACCCGCATTGGATGCTTGTTTACGTAATATCTGATCAGAAGAAAGTTTGTCGTAATAAGATATATCAATGCCTAAACGATAATCAAATAATTTCAATTCTAATCCTGCTTCTTTCTCGGAAACCCGCATAGGACGTAAATTGGCATTCGGTACAACAGATCCTGCAATACTTCCCAATGGTGAGGTACCAAATAATTGGGTATTAATGTTATAAAACAAGTTATTTGAATATGGCTGCACATCTGTATCACTTCCCACTTCAGCATAAGCAGCTCTAATCTTGGCAAAACTCAGCCAATTGGGTAAATGGTCTCTGAGAGCTTGAGATAATACATAGCTTACGGTTACCGATGGGTATAGAATGCTTCTATTGGCCGGAGACAGAGTTGAAAACCAATCATTTCGAGCCGTTCCATTTATAAATAATACATCATTATAAGATACTTCTGCCGATCCATACAGTGAATTTACCTGGCGTTCTGAAAAATCATAAACGGGATCTTTTGCACGTCCATTACTCAATGAATATAAATCACGGACAAAAAAGTCTTGTACCAGAACATTATGACGACTTATTTTACGGTACATTTGATTACCCCCAGCTGAAACATTCACCCCGACTTTGCCGAAATTTTTATTTGCTCCAATTAAAAAATCAGCATTTAATTCTCTGACCGTTCTGGAATCCTGTACATATTGACCGTTGACAAAACCCGCCGGAGCTGCTACTTGCCGCTGCGTTCCTGTTGGCAAGTTATATTCTTGTTCTCTGGCATAATAATCTTGACCTACACGCGCCTGAACAAATAACCAGTCTGTTATATTATAACGACTCGTTAGATTTCCAAAAATACGGTCATTAGCTATTCTGTCAAATCTTTTAAGGGCAAAATAAGGATTCGTCCTGTTGGTGAAACGAGACCAAACTGTTTCATTTCCATTTTCATCCGAAGCATTTTCTCTTAATAAAGAAAGCGGCATGGAGTTAGCCATGCTAAAAATAATAACAGGACTGAAATCCTGTTCAGCGATATTAGGCGGATTTATACGGTTTTCATTAGAATAATTTATATTTCCAGAGAATACTAATTTTTTAGCAAACGTCTGACTGAATCCTAAATTGACTGTTTTACGATTATAGCCAGAACCCTCTAAAATCGAAGTATTCCCCAATTGAGAACCTGAAAGACTGAAACCTCCGTTCTGACCACCAGATGAAATGGTTAAGGTATTCGTTAAGGTACTGCCTATCCTGTAAAACTGGTTGATAATTCCTCTTTGAGGTTCGTATGGAGCTGTTATATTATTAAATAAAGTATGAGTCATACCTGGCTGAAACTTTTCCCCAAAACTCCACTGTCCTGATGTTGGAAAGGCCGTTGTAGGTCGAAGTCCGTTTTCCCCTTGACCATATTCATACTGATAATCAGTATAATCCAAAGGTTTTTCATTCGTATAATTGGCGTTATAAGTTATGCTTACCCCTTGTCCTTTTGCCCCAGATTTGGTTGTAATCATAATTACCCCATCCTTAGCCCTGGAGCCATAAAGAGCAGAAGCCGCAGCTCCTTTCAACACGGTCATATTTTCAATATCATCAGGATTTATACTACTCAGACCATCTCCACCATCAGACGTTCTGTTCGATCCTCGTTCTGAAACATCACCCCTTGCGCCATTATTTGTGTTATCAATAGGAACGCCATTCACAACAATCAAAGGAGAATTATTACCACCAAAGGAAGACTGCCCCCTGATACGAATTTTACTTGTTCCTGCCGCACCTGATCCCATGGAGGTGATATTCACACCTGCCATTTTTCCCTGTAAGGCATTCATAAAATTAACACTGCGATTCACTGAAACATCCTCTCCTCCTATAGTTGCAGTCGCATAACCTAAACTCTTGGATTGTTTTTTAACCCCCAGAGCAGTAACTACCACCTCTTCCAGCTCCCTGCCTTCTTTAAGTTGAACATTAATGGTATTTCGGCCATCTATGGGAATGGTCTGGGTTTGATAGCCAATAAAACTGACAACCAGATTGCCCTTCGCTTCATTGTCCTCTAATTCCAGGGAAAATTTTCCGTCTAAATCTGTAGAAACCCCTTTAGAGGTTCCTTCTAACATGACCGTTGCTCCAATAAGAGGTTCCTTATTCTCGTCTGTGATTAGGCCCGAAATCGTAAAAACGGGCGGACGAATCCTTATATTATTGTCTTTTTGCCTTTCTAATATGGAGAAACCCGTGACATTGGCATTTCTCAATCGACTGAGAATAATTTGCTGTGCATCGGCTTCATAAACAATACCTAATGGCTTAAGCATGTCTGATAATACTTCCGCCAATCTCCGATTGTTTGCCTCAACAGAAACCTTATTGGTAGGTTGAATTTCCCTGTGGTTATAAATAAACCGAGCCTTTGTCCGTTGCTCAATGGTTGATAAAACCGTTTTCAGGTTTTCATTCGTAAGCTTGATGGTCAGTTTTTCATCTAAAACTCCTTGACCATTGAGATTATTGGCATGGATCATTCCAGCAGTGGCCACCAAAACCAAAATTTGTGTAAATGTAATTTTCATCACTTTGAAAAGAAAATCTGTTTTCGTTTTCATACTATTGTAAGGTGTTTAGTTAATATTAAAATTGACTTTTCTTACAGATAGCAGAACTTTATTTCAGATACTCGTTTGATTACAACTTTTTAATAAAAAATATGAATCTTCTCTTTTACAACCGAAATTTACATAACAGAAAAATTATTTCAAGCATCCTTTACTATGAATAACAATTTGAGCATCTGTTTTTTCATAGCTGGAATGGGTGATTTTGCAGATAAGGTCTAATTTTTTAAATAAGGATTCATCCGACAAATTTGCAGTTAGAAAACAATTCTCCATTACATGCCCATCATATATTACGGTAATTCCATATATTTTTTCTAAGATAGAAAACACCTCTGAAACAGGCTTTTCATCAAAAATAAAATCCTGGGGTGGAAGGTTAACTAAAACAACTGGCTGATCAACAATCGTTTTTAATAGGCGTTCCTCATTTGCTGAATATGCTACCTTTTGATTTGGTGTCAAAATAACACCAATGGATTCATTGAATAAATTTTGTTTCGCCCGTTCCTGATCCTTTCTTGTATAAACGGATACTTTACCTGATTTCACTTCAACGAAAATGTCTTTATTTTTTGCAGCATTGACTAAAAAACTCGTGCCTAATACTTGCGTTGAAATATGATCTGTGTAAACCCAGAATGGTTTTTGTGGATTTTTAACCACATCAAAAAACGCCTTCCCGGCTAAATAAACTTCTCTTCTTGATTTCTCAAATTCCCGGGGATAACGCAAGATACTGTTAGGATATAAAACCACTATACTTCCATCGTTCAAGGTTATACTTTGGTTTACCTTATTTAAATTTCGTTTTTCAATAAATTCATTACTGGCATTGGAAAAAACAGGGGCAGTTTCAAATATTTTCTTTGGGACTCGAATTTTATTTGTGTTATAATACCAAATACCTGAACCAAAAACCAAGCATACTGCCACTGCAATCCGCCAAACAGGTCTTTTCCATACAGGTATAAATTTCTTTGGATGAACAGCTACCTCATCTGTAATCGTTTCTAAAGAAACCATATCTAAATCTGTATCTTTTTCTTCCAAAGCATATAAAAATGCTTTCGCCAATTGAATTTTTTGAGAAAAATCAGGATTTGCCATAAGCCAATCGTGCCAAAACTCCTCTGCTTGTTCATCCTTATGAAAAACCCAACGGCGAAACGAGGTGTCTTTTGAAAAGTCTTCAAAATTAAATTTGGTATAATCGATGTTACTCATTTTACTTTTTTACTAAAAGTCTTTTTTTTGTTATAATCCGTATTTAAACGCCTCCTGTTAACACTCGTTCATTAGATAGCCATTTTTATTATCAGATACTTGTTTTTAAAGATAAATTTTTAAGATAAAGCCAAATAAAATGGAAAAGTATTGCCAATTATCCTTGAAATTCTTGAAAGCTGACTGTAAATGATTGGAAACAGATTGTTCATTGACCCCCATGATCTCTGCTATTTCAGTCCTTTCAAGATTTTGATAAAACCTTAAATACAAAACTTCTCGCTGCCTTTTAGGTAATTTGTTTAATAATTCACTCACTTTCAAGGTCATTTCATTTAGACTATCTTGTTCAATCAAAAGCCATTCGTGTGAAAAATCAAACAATTCTGCTTCATTGTCCAAGTTATTTATAGTAGAATGATCCTCCATTCGTTGCCTTACTTTTTCACGCAATATTCGGCGACGTACAGAACTTAGCAAATAAGCATGAATACTATTGGGAGTAAGAATCGTATCGCGGTGTGTCCAGATTGAAATAAAAACATCTTGAACACAATCCTTCACAAAGGCTTCATCTTTGACAAATTTAAAACCATAATTAATCAATAAATTAAAATATAATTTAATAAGTTTACCTAAAGCTAACTCACTTCCTTGTTTCAACTGCTGCCAAAGTTGAACATCATTATTAGCATTAGAAGATTTAGGTAAAGACATTTAATATTTTTAAGAAAAATAAGCATTTTCCACTGAAAAGAAATTCTTTTCAGCGAAATAATCATTCGCTGGTCTATGATTGAAAAATAGCATTGAAAATGCCAAAAAACCATCTTCTAAATGATTTTTCTTTTTCTAAACCAGATAAATATAAACACCGAAATGAAAACCATCATGAAAAGTGCTATGAAATAGCCATATTTCCATGTTAATTCAGGCATATTTTCAAAATTCATCCCGTAAATTCCGACAATGAAGGTAAGGGGCAGAAAAAAGGCAGAAAAAACAGTCAGCAGTTTAATAGTATCATTGGTTTTTTTTGAATTTACAGAATGATAACTATTCAATAGATTATTTGCATTTTCAAGTACTTCATCATATTTAAGAATCAATTGCAATAACCTATCCTTCAAATCTTGTAAGGCCGATTTGTTTTTTCGGCCAACTTCAAGTTGATCCATCACATTTTGGAAAATGATCAAAAGTTTTTTAGTGATCCGCGTTTGCATCTTCAAATAATAAAGATCCTCCATGGAGATTTTTGCATCATTTTTTAGAAAAATAGTATTTTCAAATTCTTCAATCCGCTTATCAAATTCATTTAATGGCGGTTGATAGGTATGAAGCATCTTGTGAATGAGAAATAATAATAGGTCTTCAACCTGATCGAACTGTAAATTAAAGGAATCAATAAAATCAAACGGAATCCTATGAATAGTAATCAACTTTTTTTCATTATAAAAGAAGGCGATCTTACTCGAAAATTCAGTGATGGTCGTTCCTCTTTGCCCCATGCTCGAAGTAAATGCTCTTAAAATTAGAAATTGATAATTAGATTCTTTTTCAAATTTAGGCAAATGACCTGGTTCGAGACTATCTTTTATTTGATGAAAATCCAACTGGTATTTTTCAGCAATTTCCTCAAGTTCATCTTTGTTTGGATTACAAAAATCTGTCCATTCAAAGTTTTCAAAAGTTCGCAAAATGATAGGCTTGGTATCCATAAAATGTTAAATATGATAAATTAAAATATCCTGCAAAATCGTATTTAACAAGATTGTTTTTCATTATAGAACAAAATAACATTAATAAATAAAATATTTGAATTGATTATGGATCCTTTTTATCCAAATTTTCATCTTTGACTTGTAGGAGCTGTATGTTATTAAATATAAAGCATTAACCCACAAATATTAAGGTGCCTTGCTTAGTTATTCACTCAATTCTTTAACCGCATATTCCTGCCCCCATTCGTGAAGGGATCTTATACTTGGCAATAATTTTTCACCTTTTCTAGTAAGTTCATATTCAACGGTTGGAGGCACCTTAGCAAAAACCGTCCTGGTAATGATACCATTAGCTTCCAGATTCTTTAATTCTTTCACCAACATTCTGCTGTTTATTCCAGTAACGGTGCGTTCAATTTCCATAAATCGCAGTTTGCCTTTCGATAAATTATAAATGATAGGCATTGCCCATTTCCCGCCAATAATGTCTAACACATCTTTAATACTGCAACGCTTTTGCGATTTATTCCGATTATTATTTTCCATAACATATTGATTTTAAGTATTACTTTACCCTGGGGTACTACTATACATAAGTGTAACAACTTTCAAAAGTAAAGTATTAAGTTTACATTTGCAAATGAATTTAAAAACAACTAATATTATGAGTAAAAAATCGAGCAACCTCATTTACTGGGTACTGACAGGTTTGGTGTCCCTTATTTTTATTGGAAGTGCCTCTGGTAAATTTTTTGCCAATGAAGAAGCCTTAAAAATGGCGGCTAGTTTTGGTTTAGATGCAAAAACAAATACCATACTGGGCATTGTTGAATTACTAAGCTTAATTCTTTTTGTGATTCCCAGAACAGGAATCCTTGGAACCTTATTATTAGCAGCCTATATGGGCGGTGCTATTGCCACACATTTGGAACATGGGCAATCCATTATTGCACCTTGTATCATCCAAACAATCCTATTTCTGGTAGCCTTTTATCGATTTCCAGAACTGAGGACAAAACTATTAAACGCATGAACAGAATA
>JAIYCH010000144.1 GCA_027488135.1 Saprospiraceae bacterium
ATGTGTTGGGCCGACACGCAAGTTAAGCCCATAGATGCAGAAGACCATGCTATTGGCCTTGTGAAATATGAAAATGGAGCCATCGGCCAGTTTGAAGTTTCCTGGACTTTTAGAGGAGGTATGGATTTAAGAGATGAGGTGATGGGTACAGAGGGAACGATCTGGTTAAATTCCTTTCTCAGGACTGGTTTCGAAATGTACACAAGCGGAGCAGGAAATGCTTATGTCGCTGAAAAGGCAGAAAGTACCTCTGGGTGGCAATTCCCTGTGGGTGATGAAGCACACGAATTAGGTTATCCTAACATGTTTAATGATATGTTTGATTCCTTTGAAAAAGGCATACCGCCCCGCGAAACCTTTTACGATGGTTATGTGGTGAATGCCATTATTGACGCAGCGTATAAATCGGCCAAAACCAAATTATGGGAACCCGTAGAGCTTCCAATTTGGAGAGGCCAGACGGGTCTTACAAAACCCTCTGTTTATGTTGATTTTGATGCACAACACTGGTTCATCAAGGAGGAAATTCTACCTAATGGAGATAAAAAAGTGATATTAAAAAATAAGGAAACAGGTATAATTACTGAACAAGTAACACGTCAGGATTAGTTATCGTGCTGCTTTTATAATTGCCGCAGGTAACTTAATTTTAGAATGGCGTGCTGTTCGTTTTGATATCTACCATCTAAACGTTCAAATCCTCGTTTGTTTAACACCAGATAAATGAAGGAAAGAGGTCTGTATTCCCATGAAACACGAATGTTATAATTTTTCAACTTGTTCTCTGCATTTTGTTGATAAAAACCAATGAGCTGCAACCTCGGATTTAAAGCAAACCTACCCTCAATGCTAAATAAATCGATGGTTTCTGTAGAATTATTTTCCCCCAAAGACTTCACCCTATTTCTATTCATCCTTCCTAATAAAGAAAAATGGGGAGAGGGTGCAAACTGAAGGGTCATATCAAGAGCATTCAACTTTCCGTCAAAATAGTTCCCCCAGCTATAATCAGCAAATACATTTAATATTTTTGAAGGGTCAGAACTTAGATAAATCTGATTTCTAACATAATTGAATGAACCAGCTGGAATGCGAACCCCAAGAGGTTCGAATGCCTCTGTTAAATTTTGATATGCAATATTGGCACCATATCCAATAAATCCGCCGTTCTGAAGATTTAAAAACAGCGGCCATACAATAAACTGCCGTTCGATCAATTTTCCTGTTGACGCCTGATGATATATTTCAATATTTAAACCAGGCTCAAAGGCCCGAATGTATTTTTTAAAAGGTAATTTATTTCCTCTATAATAAATATTTACCCCAGGGGTTGTACCAATCACATCGGTTCGGGAAACAAAACCTAATTCAGGGTTAAAATCTTTATTAACGATGGACTGTGTCCACCAAAATTTTAATTGATTGGTTGCATAGAAATATTGAGCATACCCAGCAAGTCCCGATTTTTTTCCATCTGTCTGAGTGGTATTAATAAACATCGTATTGAGCGAATGAGATTGACCCAGACGAAAAAAGCCATCTATCATACTGGTTGCATGGGTACCTTTAGGTCCATTTTTTAAGGCAACCAACCCACCTACCCTATGTTGTTCCCCAAGATTTTCTGAAAATCTACCTACAAAAAAACGCGTAGGATCATCTCCGTTTAAACCCCGTTGTTGAATGGCCATCACACCTGCATTTCTCTTTAAGGAACGGTAAACAAAACGACTTCCTATATCTATTGGAATAGGATTTCCATTATCATCAAGACCAATTCTTCTGCTAAAAAAGGGTTGAATACGCATAAATCCGCCAGAAAAATCGGGAGATGGACCACCACCGACACCAAAGAGAGAAGCATTTTCAAGGAAAAATTGCCGTCTTTCGGGAAAAAGAATAGAAAATCGGGTAATATTATTTATTTGTCTATCGACATCAGCCTGAGCGAAATCAGTATTTAACGTAAGGTCGAAAACGGTATTTGGGTTAATAGCCCATTTCATTTCTCCCCCAATCTTCGCGGATTGTTCCTTTGTACCGGCTATTTCAGGACTATATCGATCCAATGCTCCTAACAAATAAGGTTGAAAGCGAATATTTGATTTTGGGGGTGGAGGTTGAAGATTAGTCAGTAAACCCGCGTAAGCCATTCTTAAGGCACTAAAAGAGCGTGGAAAGGGTGAAAATGCAGAAGTTTCGTTCGTTGAACGTCTGACTCTAATCATATTGAACCCCCATTGTTGAATGGAATCTGTTAATTTTGGATATCTCAAAGTTTGCCAGGGAACGGCTACCTCAGCATACCATCCTGAATCGGTTCTATTGGTGCGAACACGCCACAAACCATCCCAGTCTGAATCATAATAAAGGTCGTCAAAAGACAACAAGTCACGTTGCACTCCATAAGCGTTCATGGTAAGTGCCATAGCATTCCTATTGTCATTAAATCCATCAAAAGCTAAGGCAACCAGGTCATGAGAATTGAAATTGAAGTCCCTTTTAAAATCTGTAGCACGAATGGCCTTTTTACCTAAAGAATCTGCTGCAAAAATGCCAAAATATAAATACTGTTTATTGTAAAGGACACTTAAGAAAGTTTGTTGGTTAGCAAGTTCGCCCTGATTAGGTTCAATTTGAAGAAATGAGGAAGTTGTCGGTGTATTTTTCCATTCTTCCTCATTCAGCATTCCATCAATACGAATCGGTTTTTCAATTTTTTTTGATTCAATAACTCTTTTAACCTTGCCTGGTGGAAATATTTCAGCATCCTGACACATTAATGGTACAGCAAGAAAAAGAGAAAAATAAGTACCCAGGTTTAAAATACGAGTGAAAAAAGTCATAAGTAAGGATTAAATGCATGTAAAAGTAGGTATTCCTCTTCGTAAAACGAAAAAACCCTTTGGTTTTCACCAAAGGGTTTTTTTCAAAAATTAATTAAAAATTAATTTTTTACACATCGTACAGAGAAACCGGATTTGTTACTTTCATAATATCTTACTACTGTATCCAAATCATATTCTAATCTTCTAGCGTAAGAATTACTTGAGTCAAATAAAGTGGAAGTCCACCAAAATCCTTTATTCGTAAGATCTCCGAACAATCCAGCTCCACGACCTCCACCAGGCGTTGCTCCGAATCCTGAAAAATTGGTATTTGCATTTCCTGTTGTCCACAAAGTTGTAGATTTCAACTCATTTCCAGCTGCAGCATCTGTTCCATAAATTGCTGTTAAAGAGGTCCAATCTAAATCGTCAGCAACATGCCAGCCAGTAGGGCAAAGACCTCTAACATCAGAAACAGCATACCAGTTATATAATTTCCCGTATAAAGCATCATTGGTATTATTGTTATCATAATAAGCCCAGGCTCCAGTACTTAAATTATTCCATGAACCATTATCTGTTACATTTGAAATATCTGTACCATTAGCATATTTTGTTGTCTTGAGATTTTCTTTAAACCACTCCTTTCCGTTAATTGTGATCGTAGTATATTGATTTCCAATAGTATCTAAAACAGGCTGAGTGGTGAAAGTTAGTTGATTACCATAAGAAGTTCCAATAGCATTTGTAGCATAAGCACGAACATAATAAGTAATTCCCGAATTAAGATTACCTACATTGAGGGTGTATGATCCCGTTGTCATAGAAGCATCCGTGCGAATACTATCTGTACCAACTGCAGGATTACCCGTTTTATTCCAAACGATACCCCTTGCCAAAATAACAGAACCTCCGTTTGAAGAAATATTTCCGCCACTTACAGCAGTAGTTCTGGTTATGGTTGTGACTGGGTTAGTAGTAATTGTTGGAATGATAGGCAATGTAACGAAACTATCAAGCATGCCATAAGCCGTTCCCATGATATTCGTTGCGTAAGCCCTGATATAATACTTTGTGTTCCCAATTAATCCTGTTAAAGTAGAATTCCAGGTTAATCCAGAAATAGTATCAATCAATTTATTATTCAGTATCGTTGGATTTGTTGTGGTTGCATAAACCAACCCTTTCTCTGAATGAGGTGCTCCACCAGTAGATGTAATTGTGCCCCCACTGGTAGCAGCCGTCTGTGTAATACCAGTTACCGCTTTAGTGGTAACCGCAGGTAATGTATCAAGAGATTTAAAGGTTACCTCATTGCCATAAGCAGTTCCTTTATCGTTGGTAACATAAGCTTTAACATAATAGGTTGTTCCTGGATTCAATCCTAACAGAGAATCCGTAAAAATTCCCACACTGCCAGAAGCTGTCGTTTTGAAATTAGAAAGCGTTGGCCCCGTAGCAGTATTCCAAACTAAGCCTCTTGCACTAATAATACCTCCTCCATTTGAGGATATATTACCCCCAGAGAAAGCTTTACTGCTGGTTATTCCAGAAACTGAAGTTGTTGTAATAGTTGCTAAAATGGCAGGAGTAGCTTTAAAGGAAAGTTGTGCGCTATAACCTGTGCCGGTGGCATTAGTAGCATAAGCTCGGACGTAATAAACAGAATCACCTAACAATCCTGTCAATTGACTAATAAAGGGTGCTAACCCTGAGCTATCCGTTGTTTTTGCATTCGAAATCGTTGGATTAGGGAAAGTACTCCAAACGACACCTTTACTTAAAATAGCAGCACCTCCATCAGAAGTGATTGCCCCGCCACTTCTTGCTGAAACATTAGTTATTAAACCTATTGGATTAATGGTAACCGTGGGCACCACTGGGGTCAAAGTGGTAAAAGTCAGCTCATTTCCATAGGCTGTTCCTGCACTATTCGTTGCATAAGAACGAACATAATAAACTCTTGATCCTGCTAAGCCTCTAATGGTATCAAGAAAAATATTATTTAATGAACCATTGATTGACCTGTTTTTAGTTACAAGAGGATTCGTTAAGGTATCCCAAACTACACCTTTTGCTGTAATTAGTGCACCCCCATTATTCACAATAGATCCACCTGTTGCAACACTTACACTGGTAATAGATGAAAGTGTTGTGGTTGTGAGGGACGGTGCCGTTGGCACAGGCGTAGTAAAGGTTATCTGATTGCCATAACCTATTCCAGTGGTATTTATCGCATAAGCCCTAATGTAATAAGTAGTACTACCTAAAAGATTTGATATATTGCTTGTAAAAAGACCGACACCCACACCATTACGCGTTGTATCATTAGCAATGGTTGGATTAGGAGAAGTACTCCAGCAAATTCCTCTTGCTGTTACCGGCGTTCCTCCGTCAGAAGTTATATTACCCCCACTTATAGCCATAATATTAGTCACTGAAGTAGCTGCATTTGTTGATAATGTGGCAAAGGCTGGTCCAGACCACATTGGAACGCCAGTTTGTGATAGAAATAATCCCTGACCTGGAAGACCTTGTTGAATTTTCACCCATGCCGTTCCATTCCAAAATAAAACATCACCTGCAGTATTCCCAGTCTGAGGAAGTCCTACCTTTTGATTCCAGCTCGCAGTATCCACTGAAGTAATTCCTTTCGCTACACTGGCATTATAAAGTGGGTCCATTTCTGTAAAACTATCCAATTTATCATTCCAATAGGCTGTATCTACCGCTGTAATGCCTTTCGAAATACTAGCATTAAAAAATGGATCAGATTCTGTGAAACTACTCAATTTCTTATTCCAATAGGCCGTATCTACCGCTGTGATACCCTTCGAAATACTGGCACTAAACAAAGGATCTTTTTCTGTGAAACTACTCAATTTCTTATTCCAATAGGCCGTATCTACCGCTGTAATGCCTTTCGCAATACTCGCAATAAAAAAAGGATCTTTTTCTGTGAAACTACTCAATTTTTTATTCCAATAAGCCGTATCAACCGCTGTAATGCCTTTCGAAATACTGGCACTAAAAAAAGGATCTGATTCTGAATTCCATAACGCGGTATCCGCTGCGGTAATCCCCTTTGCAATACTCGCATTAAAAAGTGGATCTAATTCAGTAATTGGACCCGTCAGTTTTTCTGCTGTTTTAGCATAAATAGTATATGGTACACTGAGAAGTCTGGAAACAACCACCAGTGAATAATTTTTTCCTCCCGATGGATCTGTCTCTGATTTTATGTAGAATGGACCTTTTGACCAGTCTATTCCTGACATTGATCCAAATAAAATGGCACCTGAACCTATATTCAAATAAGCTAATCCGTTCAAATTTGTAGATACTTTATGCTCTTCTTGATACCACAAGACATCGGCAGCTGATCCACTGAGTATGCTAATTCGAACCCCAACAGGTACATTAGAAACTAATTCATTATTACTATTTCTGATAATAGTCTGATAACTGATCAGATCAGGGGCTTGAGAAAAGCCGACAATACTAATCATACTAAAAAATAAGAAGAGAATACTTCCTTTCATTACTCCTTTCATAGTTTTAATTTTTTGTACTTTTTGCTGATGTGCCTTCATCCTTTTTGTCATCAGCTTTATACTGCTTGATAGCTTCAGGTTTAGACGTTAATTTAAAGGCTAAAAAAATTACATGATTCCCTCCTCTTGAATAATCGTTAATAGCAGAAAGTGGTATTTCAAACTGATAGCCAACCACAAATGGATGCCAGGTAATTAAGGCATTTAGACCCATTGATTGCCTTCCAGTTAGGGTTGCATAGCCATAATTCCTGAACACAGGAGAAACAGTAAAAAAAGAACTTGTTGACGAAATGAATTTAAAATCTAACATCATATCAAATTGATAATCCGAGTTTCTTTGCGTCCGAATTAATACATTAGGTCTTATTACAAAATTTTCTTTCGCTTTTAAATCTATACCCGAATTGATAAAAACAGTAAATGCATTTTGAATATCATCTTCATTCGTAAAAATAGTACTTACTCTTGGTATGATATTATAGGCTGAAACACCCAAATTAAAGCCACTTGAATAGAAATTGAACCCGAAATTAGCATTAGGGTATGAATCCGACCATTTATCTGGATTATTTATAGTTAAATCATCTGATTCTTCTGGTTTGAAATTTGAATTATCAACACTATATTGGTTATAGGTTGCTGATAAACCAAAGGAAAAACCTGTCAATGGATTTTTCCCTTTTTTCCCACCACTAATATGATAGGCAAAAGTCGATTCTAACCCAGAAAATCCAGTGGCACCATTCTGATCTTTAAAGCCGTTAATTCCTACGCCTATTCTACTTTTAGAAAATGGATAATCCATGGAAATCACTTGCGAGTTTGGCGAATTTTCAAAACCTACCAATTGTCTCTTATAGATTAAGGCTATGTTACCATTATTTTGAGCGCCCGCCAAGGCAGGGTTAGTCAAATAAGGTTTAAAAAAATGCTGGTTTTGGAAGATATAATTTTGTCCATTTCCAATGATACTATAGATAACTAAAAGGACAGTCAATAATTTTTTCATACACTTTTTATCTTAGTAAGGTGAAATTCCCTTTCAACGGAACTGCGTCTTTTGATATCTGAATGACATACCAATAGTCACCCGCAGTAGCGGGATAATTATTAATCATTCCATTCCAGCCAGGCGATGATCCGGGATATTCAATTAACAATCTTCCTAATCTGTCAAAAATAAATACCTTTGATTCTGGTTTAAAAGCAAGTGCGGGAACAGACCATAAATCATTTTTGCCATCCTCGTTGGGAGTAAATACATTGGGTATTTTTACTTCACTATCAATCACTTTAACCATAACATTACAAGATTTCTCCCCTATGGTAAGTGGGAAAAGAGCTATTCCAGCTGTGTCAGGTTTACCCGTTAAGTTGAAAGATAAAGTGCCCCCGGTTCTATTTAATAGGATAGAATCGGCTTTCAGGGTTAATCCCTTGACAACGGAAGATGTAATATTAACAGGATATGATTTCTTATTATTCCCTCCCTGATAACTGACGGTTACCACTCCGGAATAATCTAATTTTGAACCTACATCCTTTGGACTAACCACAATACTAGCACAATTCAAAGTGGAAATTTTAGGTTCCAATATGGTCACTGGCAGATTAAATGTGCATGTTTTTGCACCAAATGTCAGGTTAAAAATAGCAAGGCCTGTGTCAGCAGGTGTACCCTTAATTACCAATTCAACAGAGCCATTCCCATTTGCTAATTTTCCCGGTTGTAAACTAAGGATCAGCCCTGAAACGCCAGATGATGGTAAATTCAGCCCTAAAAAATAAGCCCCATTACCCGTCAAATAAGGTAATATCATAACCCCATTATAAACTTCCCCTTTGTATATCTCTTTATTGTCTAAAACGAACCCACCACAAGTTAATTCCTCTACTTTAGATACAAGTTCATAAACAGAGGGTTGCTGGATGCCTTGGTTAATATTAAAATCAGCACTTTTTTCATTCCAAAAAAAGACCTGCCCAATGGTAACCTGTGCTGAGCCATTTACCTCATTAACGACACCATTCCCCCCCGATGCTGGTATAAAAGGAATACTGTCCTGTCCGTTCACCACATTGTTTAGTCCAATGCCAACAAACAGAGCGACTAATAAAAAAATTGGAAGGTGTTTATACATCACTATCGTAGTTGTATTTAAAACTATTAAACTGTATTAAACTGAAATTTAAGGAAGTAGATACAAATATAATCAAATTAATTAAATTCTATAATAATTATAATTATAATATGTTGATTTAAATTAATTACCCAAAATGCGTTTTAAATAAATAAAAATCAAATTTTCATTTATTATTCATCCTTAAAATTGATATCCGATACCTAGAAAAGTGGCCATAAATGAGCTTGGATTTACCGTATTCCCTTTTGATACCCCCATTTTGGCTTCGGCAAAAAGAGATAATCTTGAAGTAACCTGCAGAGATGCACCTAAATTCCCCATTATCAAAATTTCAGTAGAAATCTTGTTACTTACTTGATTATATTTATAGCTACTGTTATTGGAAAGTTCAATAAATTCATAAGTAATTTGAGCAGGCATTTTTATTTTAGCACCTAATCCAATACCCAAATATAACCTGATTTTATTCTTATTCAAAAGATAATAGTTCGTTGAAAAAGATGGTATAATATTTCTCTCTTTTCCTTTTATTTCATGTAAAGTAAATGTACCCAGAGGATTACTACTGTTAGAAAGAATGACTTTGCTACTGCTCAAATCTTCTGTTTCAAAAAAATGTTGGGTGAAAATAAGGGAAGGTACTAAGATAAATCTTGGAGAGATTATCCATTCTGTGGACCATTGCAATGCTATTGGATTTTTTATCTCGTCTAAACTTAAGGGTATAAATGCTCCCGCTGAAAGGCCTACTTTTGCCCTGGTTTTTGATTCCTTTTTATTTTCATCTGGTATTTTTACTTCTTCTTTTTTTTCAACCAGGGTGGCACTCATTGTATCCACAATTTGTAAAATATTGCCTTGCTTTTCATCTATCTTTTTCACCTCTGTTATAATTTCCTCTTGCTGAGTCAAAGCTTCCGACGGAACAGCCAAAATATTTTTATCCACAACAGACGGAACTACCCTTTCCTTAGATACACGATTGACATAAGCTACTTTGTAAAGCGTATCATGGATGTATTTTTCTTTCTCAACAATAATGGTATCCCGTAATATGGATTGATTACTTAGGGTAATACCGGCAATAGATTTTTCCTGTTTCAAATGATGTAAGGCAAAGCCACTCCAAACGGCATAACCCGTTACAAAAGGTAATAAAATCCATGGTAGAACTCTCAGCCAATTCCGTCTCTTTGATTGAAAATGATCTAATTTGGAAGCCAAATCCTGCCAGTCATCATTCTCCGGATCAATGATTGAACGTGCATTTTTCAAATTTTCAGAAAATATATGATCGAATTCGTTATCGCTCATGGTTTGTCAGGATTGTCAGTTTTTCTACACATATTGATATTTAATCATTAATGCTTTCAGTTGCATTCTTGCTTTCGCAAGGTTAGATTTAGAGGTTCCCGTTGAGATATTTAGCAGTTGGGCAATTTCCTCATGAGAAAATTGTTCAATCACATAAAGATTGAAAACGAGGCGATATGCAGGAGAAAGTTTTTGAATAAGCAGTATCTTCTCCTCAATATCCATTTTATTAAGCCATTGTATATCAAACCGTTCTGATGTATCAGGAATTTCATCCTTTTCACTGGTTTTGATTTTATTCAAATCGGCTCTATACTTATCAATCGCCACTCTTTTTGCCAGTTGAGTTATCCAACCCTTAAAATTAGTACCCTGTTGATAAAGATTTAGTTTAGTGAAAATTTTGAAAAATACATCGTTTGTGACCTCCTTTGATTCCTCAAAAGATCCAACATAACGCCTTACAATAGAAAAAACAAAACCATAATAGAACTCATAAATTTCTTTTTGAGCGGCTCTATTATCAACCCTGCAACTATTTAGTACTTTCTCTAATTTTTCATCAATCATTGAGAACCATTCTATCTATTTCCTTTAACGGTAAGGAGCAAAAATAGGTTGCCTCGCTATACTGATGTTTTTCTGTTGACCAGATGTATTATTATTCCGTAAAATAATAAGGCTATAGTACCTAATACCCCTGACAGAATGGGATCAATCGTACTATTTAACCAACTGATTGACTCGGGTAAATTTCGGGAAAAAGTACTCCATGAAATGACTATAATACTTAAAGAAATAGCCACCAATCCATGGAAATAGGATAATTTTATTTTGAGTAAAGCGAGTAAAAACAGCCCAAGTATGCCTCCTCCAAAAATACCGGATAATTGCCACCAAACATCTAGTGCACTTTTGGCTTGAATCATCCAAATGGCAAATAAAGTTCCAAGGATGCCCCAAACCCAAGTAGCTGTTTGAAGGATGAACATTTGTTTCTTTTCACTTATATTTTCATCAAATCTTCCTTTTAAAAAATCAATCCAAATAACCGTAGCTGAGCAATTTAATGCAGAATCAACGGTACTCATTGCCGCAGCAATAATGGCTGCAAGAATGAGCCCTTTGAGTCCCACAGGCATTTGTGTAGCTATAAAATAAGGAAAAACCTGGTCTCCTTTGGTAATATTGGAAGGTAGGGAATCCTGTATCTGATAAAAATAAAACAATGCTGTTCCGATAAAGAGAAAGCAAACGGTAAGAAACAAGTAGATGATGGTCGCCAGTTTCATAGATTTTGCTGCTTCCTCAGTGTTCTTAACCGTGGCATATTTTTGAACATAATTCTGGTCTGCTAAAAGATTCCTAAGGTTTTCCGTTAAACCATAGATGACCATCACCCAGATCGTTCTTTTGTCAAATGAAAAATCAGACAATCCCCAGGAAAATTTACCCGTTTCGTAAGCTTGAGAAAAAAGTTCCGGAGAAGACAAAAACACCATATTTCCTAAAAACACTGCAGTATAAATAATACCGGCAACCATAACAATCGATTGCATAACATCAGTCCAGATAACTGCCTCTACCCCACCCATGAGTGTATATAGGATGGTGATAAAACCAATGACTATAATGATCCATATTAGATTTCCACCAACGAATGGCTGCATGAGTAAAGCCACCAAATATAGAATAACGGCCATGCGACCCACCATAAACAATAAAAAAGAAAATGCAGCATATAATCTGGCCCAGGAACCAAGACGTTCCTCTAAAAAAGAATAAACAGAGATAAGATTTAATTTTCTATACAATGGAATAATTTTAACGACGGCCAACCAACTTACCGGTATCATACAGAGGGCAAAAATAATGGGGTGCCAGTCAGAGTCAAAAGCTTTTCCTGGGGTGGCGATGTATGAAATACTGCTGGTGTAGGCACTCATCACGGCCAAACCTGCTGCCCATCCAGGTATTTTTCCATTTGCCGTCATAAACTGACCTGCCGTTTTCATTTTCCTGGCAAAATAAAAACCCATTCCCAATAAAATAATGCCGTATAAAGCAAGAATAAGGTAGTCGAAAAAAGCTAAGTTTCCCATTGTCAATATTTTAATAAAACTATTTCTTTAAGAATGGATATTTATCCTCTAAATAATGTATGGAAGATTCCAGCCTTTTTAATCCATCTTTTGCCATTGGAAAAAGAGGCGGCATAGCCTTATTTTGGCAAATACCTTTCAAAGCGAGGGCTGCTTTTATCCCCTTCATAAATCCATCAAAATATACCGCTCTGTCCAGCTCTTTCACTATTTTCTGAAATTCCATTACTTTAATCAAATCTCCCTGTTGAAAGGCTTCGAATAAACCGACAAAAATTTGTGGATAAAGATTGGCTCCACCGCTGACTCCTCCATTTCCACCAATAAATAAAGTTTCCGCCAACAATATCTCCGGACCGGTAAAAAAACAAAAATCTGGATTTTCAACACTGCCCATCAGATTATTCAGATAACTCATGTCTCCCGAACTATCCTTGATGCCTATTATTTTTTCTGATAAAGATAATTTTTTCACTGCCTCCAATGAAAAAGTTACCTTACAATGAGAGGGCATGTTGTAAAGTAAGGTAGGCAAAGGCAATTGAGGAATTAACCACTCGGAGTAGGCTAATAACTCCTGTTGGTTTATAGGTGAGTAATAAGGTGGTGCAAAAACAAGGGCATCGGCACCGTTGTCTGCAGCATAAGCAGCTATTTCCAATAATTCCTCTGGACTTGTATCGGTAACACATACAAAAACGGGTTTCCTTTCCTGAACAAAAGACGTAGTATGCTTAATTATTTCCTTCCTGATTCTATGGCTTAAATTAGGTCCTTCCCCTGTGGTTCCCAAAATAAAAATTCCGTGAACCTGATGTTCAATAAGCCTGCTTAAAACAAGTTCCAGCCCATCAACATCTAAAGTGTTTGTGTCAATTAATGGTGACACTACTGGTGGAATAATTCCAAAAAGTTTTGTTGGCAACATATTACGGTAAACTAATTAATTTTTATTTCTGCAAATCGAATCTTTCTTCTTTTCCAGGTATAGGTAGCTTTTAATTGGCCATCTTTACCCAAAATCATCGCGGGGTAGCTAAACTCTCCAGATTTTTCATCTTCTAAATGGAGCATTGAATCCCAGTTTTTCCCATCTTTAGAAAAGGCAACAGCTAGTTTAGCCCTATCATTTGGCCCTTTTTCTGTAGGATTGTAAATCAAATAATGTCCAACATTAGCTATGGATACTGCATCTATGCCCGCACTTGGGTTGGGCAATGATGTTTCCGCTGTTTTAGACCATGTTTTACCTCCATCGACAGACCAAGATTCGATAATTTTATTTTGCCTGCTCCGACATAAAATTTGAAGTGTATTTGGGTCATTGTGAACTAATAAAGTAGGTTGAATAATATCATACGCTGAATTATCATCGACCTCTATTCTATTCCAGGTATTTGCTCTGGGATTAAAAAGCTCAAAATGAACTGACCATTTTCCTTCGGGAACTTCCAGACTGGATGGGCAAAGTATATTACCATCAGGTAGTTCAAGGGGTTTTGCTCGTATTGGTCCAAAAAATCCGTCGGGTATTCTGATGGGTTTCGACCAGGTCAATCCATTGTCTTTAGATTGAATACTTTCTCCCCACCAGGTAGTTGGGGAGGGTCCTACCTTGTAAAAAAGATATAAAATGCCAGAAGAATGATTAAATAACACAGGATTCCAGCATGGATATCTCAATTTATCATTTTGAATACCCGTGGCAACTTCTCTGATTTCTCCCCATTTCCCTTTAGAAAATGCTGCAAGCCATATAGTAACATCCGGATTTTTTTCTCTCGTTCCACCAAACCAGGTTGCTAATATTTTACCTTCATTTACTTCTACCAAACTTGAAGCATGACATTCCTTAAAGGGAGCTTCCTCATAGATAAAAGAACGGGATGATAAAGAAAGAGAATGCTCTTTGTTTTGTGCAGAGAGAAAGACTCCCGTCAAAAGTAACATGCCGAGAGGCAGGCACCAGTTTAATTTATTCATTGTCATGAAGGTTTTAGGTAAACATGAAATTAACAAATAAAATGCAAATAAAAAAATGCCGTCTTATTTTTTTGATGCCCTGATGGGTAATAAGATAACAAAACCGATAACAGCAGGTATAAATAAATTAAATATAAATAACATATAACTAGCCGTCATTGCCGTTATGGGAGCAACGCCCCAAATGCCCCAGACCAGCACAGAGGTTTCCCCTCGAACGATTAAGCTATATATCGGAGGGAGCGGAATGATGGTTTGAAAGAGATATAAACCTGCGAGCCCTACATACATAGGAAAAAGAGGCAGGTACACCCCCCATAGGTTAAGTACCAAATAGTATTGGATGCTAAAAACCAGATAACGCAATCCTGCATAAAACAATCCTTTTAGTAAGGATGCGTAAGTTATATTACTGAGAGATAAAAATTTCTCCTCCCATGAATTGGTCCATTGCCAACGCTTAGATAACCTAGCAAAAAATTGAAAAATGGGTGGATATACAAAAAGAAAAACGAAACAAACGATTAACCAGAATATAACTACTCCAATAGGAAAATGGGTCTGTTGAGCGCTATGGTCCGCCAATAATGGAAATAAAAAAACTAAAGCAGGAATCCCAAAAAGTAACAGGATAAAAAACTGACAAAAATTGCCCATAAAGGTCGCTAAAACGGTTTCTTCCCGTATTTCCACAGGGGAAACCAAGCCTCTTCCAATAAAATCACCCATCCTGTTGGGTGTTAAAATAGCACAACTGACCCCTGCTAAAATAATCTTCAACATTACCGCGTAACTGGGTTTTTTATCCTTTGATAAAAATACACGCCACTTTAAACCTTCCAAAAACCAATTGAACGGTATGAGTGCTATAATAATACAAAATAAAGGAAGCGACCAGGTATTTAATGTTGGAAAATCTTTTATCGATCGCCAAAAATTTTCATCTGCATAAAACTTTAGAATAAAAGAAAGGCTAAGAATGATAAAAATCCACCTGCCATATTTATGATTCATCCTTTAGCCATTAAGAGAAAGGCATCACCTAAAAATTCAATAATATGGCTTGCTACCAGAGCCTCTTGTCCATGCCTTTTTGAAGCTATATCGCCTGTCTGTCCATGCAACCAAACCCCCATTAATGCAGCCTCTTTTGGGACATACCCCTGTGCCAGCAAACCAGTAATGATTCCAGTCAGTACATCGCCACTACCCCCTGTTGCCATGCCGGCATTACCTGTTGTGTTAAACCAAACCTCGCCTTCTGCCGTAGCAATGAGCGTGTGATGACCTTTTAAAACCACAATACAAGACAACTCTTTTGCTTTTTGAATGGCCTTAAGCATTCTTTCCTGACTATTTTGACATAAGCCAAACAGCCTGTCAAATTCTTTCGGATGTGGCGTTAAAATGGAATTTTTAGGGATAGATTGCCATTTTTCTTCATAAGCTATAGCATTTAACGCATCGGCGTCTAAAACCAACGGACATTGTATGACTAAAAGTTGATGTAAAAGCCATTGCCTGGTACTTTTCTCCGTACCTATTCCCGGACCGATACCCACCGCCTGATAAGTAGAATAATTAGGCATAATAGTGGCTAATTTATTCTTTTTTTCGTCGGACGTAACCATAGCTTCAGGGAGTCCCACTTGTAAAACAAGGTAAGCGCATTGAGGTACGCCCATTGTAAGTAGTCCGACACCGCTATGCATACAAGCCTTTGCAGCAAGTAATGCGGCGCCTGTTTTACCATAACTGCCCGCGAGTATAAGGGCGTGTCCGAAGGTACCTTTATGCGAAAATTTTTGCCTTGGTTTATATATTTTTTCGACTAAACCCTGGTTAATTAGGCTAATTTCAGGAAATACCTGATGTAAAAAACCAGGAGATAAACCAATATCCAGCAGATGAATTTCTCCTATGAATTTTTCATTTTCCGGAAAATAAAAACCAAGTTTAGGAGACTGAAAACTCAGCGTATAGTTAGCCTGAATGGCAGGAACACCTATTTCCAATGTGTCACACATTATACCCGATGGAAGGTCTATGGAGATAATTTCCTTTGCATTTTCATTCAGATAATGGATTAACAGAGCGTTGATACCATCCAGAGGTCTGCTTAAGCCCGAACCGAATAATGCATCAATAACCAGGCTATTTGAGGTCAATGCTGGAAAGTCATTAGATTCTTTCAACCAATTGATTTCCCTTTTCGAATAATCCTTCCATCTAAGGAGATTACATTGAAAACCAGCAGTTCCCCTATTTTCTGAGGACAGAATATAAAGATCAACCATAGCACCAGCCTGAAGAAGGATTCTACCGAGTGCCAGTCCATCGCCCCCGTTATTACCTTTTCCACAAAAAATTTGAAAATATCTTGAAGTTAAATCCCTTTTTTCCAACCATTTAAAGCAAGCTGAAGCGGCGCGTTCCATTAAGTCTATTGATTTAATGGGTTCATGCTCGATAGTAAATGCGTCCCAGGCGCGAATTTGACTGGCATTCAAAATCATAATTCATATTATCTCGGAAAATTAGTTAAAATTTAAATAGGTCTTATCATTTAAATACAAATACCTAAAGTAATAATCCGATTTTAATCCATATATTTAACATGAGATAAGAACCTATTAAAATACATTTACAAACCTATCCCTATGTTCTTTACTGGTATGCACCGTGGGCTGCTGATTCGGCTATGTCCCATTTTATTTTTTCCAATGTTCCTTCATGGCCAATCCTATGAATCATTGGATAACCTTTCCTTATTTAAAAATCCTTCAACAAACTGGCAGGAAGCAAGTGAGGTTACTGGTCAACCCAATGAAAAATCGCTTATTTCAAAACAGGGAAAAGGCGTCTTGGTTTGTGAATTAAAGAATGGTTCTTTTAAACCAAGCGATAATCTTATTACCCTAATGGAACATGGCGACCTTGATTTATCGCTGGAAGTTATGATTCCAAAAGGTTCTAATTCAGGTATTTATCTACAAGGCAGGTATGAGGTTCAGGTATTTGACAGTTGGGGGAAGACCACGCCATCATTTGACGATGCAGGGGGAATTTATCAACGATGGGATGAAAAAAGGGGCAAAAATAACGAAGGATTTGAGGGTCATCCACCCCGTTTTAATGCCGTAAAAGCTCCCGGATTATGGAATCGTGTTGAAATAAGTTTTCAAGCGCCAAAATTTGATGCCAGCGGGCTAAAGATATCGAATGCCAAAATGTTAAAAGTAGCCTGGAATGGCATAGTCGTACATCAGAACGTTGAACTGTTCGGTCCAACCAGAGCAGCTGCTTTTCAAGATGAAAAAACAATAGGACCCCTTATGTTTCAAGGTGACCATGGACCCATTGCCTTTAGAAATATCAGAATGACGAAAATGGGAAATGCCAGTGTAAAGATTGTCCCGCCTGTTCAATATAAAATATATGAAAATGCTTTCACGCGTGAAAAGAAAGGGGATATACAAACGGTTCCAAAAGAAAAAGATTTAAGCACCTTAACACCCGTCAAGGTTGGAGAAACTGAGTTAATAGACGTTTCCGTTTCAAGAAGAGGAACCCAGTATTACGTTATCACAGGTTCTTTTGAAGTATCAAAATCTAACGTTTATTTGTTCAAAGGAAATTATCATGGATATGCCAACGTATTGATTGACAATGAGCTGGTATTATCAGATATCGATGTTCCCTGGTATGGAATGAGTTTTAATGAGGAAGTTCTCGGAAAAAAAACGCTGGAAGCTGGCAAACATACCTTTCGGATTGGATACACCCACAGAGATTGGGAAAGAAGTTTACGTGCTTTCGGATTATCTGTTAAATCAGAGGGAGAAAGTGAAGGATGGCAAACCCTACATGATAAAAAATCGGAGATGGAGTTTTCTAAAACAGTGATGAACGAGGTTTACCTATCTAACCAACCTGTTTTTCAACGATCTTTTGTCGTCTTTGACGGCTCAAAAAGAACACATGCTATCAACGTAGGTTTTCCACAGGCTGTCCACTACAGTTATGATACTAAAGCTGGAGCGATATTGAATGTATGGCGTGGCCGATTTTTAAATACCACTGAAATGTGGCATGACCGTGGTAACGAACAAACCGCTGAACCTCTAGGAATGTCTCAACAAATGACTGGCCTCTTCCCATTTATAGACAAAATGAGTCAACAACTTGTCTCACCTTCGGCTTTCCGATATGAAGGAATGCAATTTACTGAGGTTGATGGGCAAAAAACACCCCAATATGTTATGAAAATGGGAGACATAACGCTGAAAGATTGGTTACAACCTTCCACAAACGGTCAAGGGCTTACCCGCTTTATTTCATTTTCCTCTCTACCCGCTGACAAACATTTTCTGCTGGCGACCTCAAAAAAAGGGATAAAAAAAGTAGCTGACGGATTATTTTCTGTGGATGATGCCGCTTATTTTATAAAAGTCAGCTCCCCCAATGTACCCCTTATCATTGAAAAGGAAGGGCAACAATGGTTGATTTCAGATATTAAAAACACCACTTTCACCTATCAGATTGTATTTTAAAAAACGAATGACAATGAAAAATATATTTCTTATAGCTTGTTTATCCATATTTACTATTCAAGCCCTTGATGCTCAAAAAGCGGTGGCTGAAGCAGAATTTTATCCGCTAAGAACTTTACCAATCCCCCATAATATAGAATTGGAGGTTGGCGGAATGGCCACCATTCCCGATGGGAGACTGGCGGTAAGTACCCGTCGGGGAGAAATATGGATGGTTGAAAATCCATATTCCGCTACTCCTTTTTATAAGCTTTTTGCCAGTGGCATGCAC
Source organism: Saprospiraceae bacterium (assembly GCA_027488135.1). Classification (GTDB taxonomy): domain Bacteria; phylum Bacteroidota; class Bacteroidia; order Chitinophagales; family Saprospiraceae; genus BJGN01. Next base: position 18,753 of record JAIYCH010000144.1, read on the forward strand.
GAAGTGCTCGGCTTGAACTTCCATAAGGGTTCCTTGTATGCCGTTCAGCGGGGTGAATTAACGAAATTAACCGACCAAAACGGAGATGGTTCCGCTGACCACTATCAAAATATAGCCCATTGGGAATTAGCCGGAAATTATCATGAATATTCATACGGCCCCGTTTTTGATGCTGAGGACAATATGTATCTTACCTTCAACGTGGCTTGGGTGGGTTTCGGTGAAGCTAAATTATCAAAATGGAGAGGTTGGATGGTAAAAGTTTCTCCTGACGGAACCTTATCTCCCGTTGCTTCCGGCTTAAGATCTCCGGCAGGTATTATGATGAATAGCGCTGGTGATATTTTTTATACTGAAAATCAAGGAGATTGGGTTGGTTCAGGTAGAATTACCCATTTGGAAAAAGGTGATTTTGCTGGTCACGCAAGCAGTCTGGTTTGGTCAAATGAGCCAGGTTCACCAATGACTACTCAAATTGCTGATGTCCCCGATAATAGTGAGCCTATGTACAAAGCTGCTGAAAAAGTGAAAAATCTGAAACTACCCGCTGTTTGGTATCCTCACACGTTGATGGGTATTTCTACGGCTGATATGATTGAGGATGTTCATGGAAACATGGGGCCCTTTTTCAAAGGTCAATACTTTGTCTCTGATCAGGGACATTCAAAAGTGATGCGTATGATGCTGGAAAAAATAAATGGTCAATATCAGGGTATTTGTTTCCCCTTCCGTGAGGGCTGGCAATCGGGTTTACTTCGTTTGTCCTGGGGAAATGACGGTTCCATGTTTGGAGGAATGACCTCAAGAGGATGGGGCTCTACCGGTAAAGATTTATTCGGCCTTCAAAGAATGCTGTGGAGTGGAGAAACCCCTTTCGAAATGGCTGAAGTACACGCTATGTCCGATGGATTTGAAATCACTTTTACTAAACCTGTCGATGTTGCAACTGCCACACAAGCAGCAAACTATGATATAAACAGCTTTAATTACCAATATCATCACTTTTATGGCAGCCCCGTAATTGAAAATAAAACCCACGCGATCAAAGCCATTCTGATTTCTGATGATCATACAAAAGTGCGCGTAGTACTCGATGAAGCCAGGAGGTTCTTTATTCATGAAATTAAACCTAAAGGGGTTAAAGCCGTTAATGGAGAATTGCTTTTACACGACGTGGGGTATTATACCCTCAATAATATTCCAGTGGGAATGACGGCAGATTTGTCTAAAAATAAAATGGCAGCAGTCACTCCCGCTCCTTCAGAAAGTCACCAACATGCTGTCCAAATGGAAGAAAAAGTGGAACCAACAGCAAAGAAAAATAACAAAGCCAGTAATAAACACCTGACAACCATGCCTTCCGATTGGGCAGCCCCCGATAAAACACTGGTCATAGGAACTATCCCAGGTATGAAATATGATGTAACAGAACTTGAGGTCAAAGCAGGAACTAAGGTGAAACTTACTTTCAATAACTTAGATGATGACATGACCCATAATTTGGTTATAGTAGAACCAGGAACCGCTGACGAAGTCGGATTAGCTGCTTTCTCCCTGGG
>JAIYCH010000012.1 GCA_027488135.1 Saprospiraceae bacterium
AACATCTGAATCATTTGGCTATTATCAGGATATTTACAATGCTGGCACAAAAAATGGGAATAAATGGGCCGTTTCAAATGCTACGTTTTACTCCATGTTTAATAAAACGTATAATCGTTTTTCTTTTTCGAACATTACTTCTTTTACAAATAACAAACTCGATAAATCGACAACCAGAGTAAATTACTTTTTACTGGGTAATAAATCACAACCTCTTCACCTTGCTCATTTCTTATATCCCGATTCCTTGCTCCCCACCTTCACTAACGCTCCTGCCAGACAAGGTTATGGTAATTTGTTTTATTATTATGATGCTCAGTTATTCAGGAATGATTTTAGATTTTTTTATCAAAATGACAGATTCAATATTACCAGTGGTTTAGAAATTAGATTTAGTCAGCAGTATGGTGACTATCTTTATTACTTAGATTTTCCGTTAGGAAATGATGGATTGTTGCAAAATGAACTACATAAAGCACAAGAATTAGGGTCCACATTAACAGAAAGTCCAGGTGGAAATATTTATAATATTTTTGATGTGGCGCTATATTTTTCGGGGACTTACAAAATTATTCCATCAAAACTCAATGTTTCTTTTGGAAATAGGATTGACAACAATACTATTCGTGGATCTGGAGGCTTTGGTTTAGAGTTTTCCCCCCGATTGGCTCTGGTTTATTTAGGAAAAGAAATATCAGGTAAACTGATTTTTTCTCATGGAATCCAAAATGTTTCACAATTTCATAAATATTCTACCGGAAGTAATCGTAAACCAAATCCACATCTTAAAACGGAAAAAATTGACTATTTTGATTTATCTCTAAACGGAGCGCATAAAAGCAATAGGGTAAGGTGGACGCTTGTTTTATTTAATTATTTTATTAGAGACGCTGTTGCCTCGGTAGCAATCAATGAACCTCCTTTCAATAATCAAAATCAAAATGTAGGTGTTTACCGCGTTATTGGTTCATTATTAGATTTTAATTATTCGTTTATAGATAGAAAGTGGTCTGTTTTTTTTAATCATACCTTCAATTTACCCTACCAACAACCCCTCAATGTTGGTGATAAATTTATCAGAGTGGCTGATATTAGTTCCCATAGCGCTAATTTGGGTCTTACACATCGTTTAAATAAAAAAAACTTTCTTTTATCTACCCATTTTTATGCCAATTTTGTAGGTGAAAGACAAGTAGGCCCAGGAACAACCGCGCCAAATAATCTTGGGTTATACGGGGAAAATATTCCTGCCTATTTAATTTTTAATACTACCATTAATTATTCTAATTCGTTACTGAAAGGGACTATGTTTTCTTTGATTTTGAATAATTTATTAGATACTAATCTTTTGGATACTAAAAACAAAACCTATTTTCATCCGGGAATCAGGACAGCGAGTGGAGCTCCTCAACCGGGTAGCTTTAATAGTTTAGTTCCCTTCTTTCCGCAAAGAGGCAGGCAAATATCGCTTCGAATGCTGATTAATATTGGGGGAAGTTAACATTAACGCCAAAGAACAACGAGCCTTTCTTTCATCCAGCTCATTTGAATCATTTGAATGCCCCACGGAAGCGTTTCCAATAATACATCGTAAGCCTTTTTTTCAACTTTTAATTCCCACCGATTATTCATGTAATAGAGAGAACCATTTCGTTGTAAAAATGTCTCGCGGAAGGTGCCAATTCTGGTTCCTTTAAGTTTCTCCCAATTGGTTATAGCGCCCGTTAAAAGTGAATTGGATAGATTGATTTCTTCTTCTGTGATATCTATTTCCATATCTATTTCCATATCTATATCCATGTCCATATTGGCTCCACAAAGTAATTTATTCAAAGCTAATTCATATTCAGGTGCCTCCTTTTTACCGGTTACCAAATATTGAATCAATAAAATAGCTCTCATTCTACAGCTTTCATCAATAAATTCTTTAGCGCCTACTAAATTTAATCTTCGAAAAAAACGACCTAAAAATGGCCATAATAATATTAATCCGGCGTTTGCAATGTAAATTGATTCGGGAGGAAGTCCCTCAGGGATAGGTGGTATTTCCTTTTTTACGGGCTTTTCTACTTGGCTATCTTTTGCAAATTTTTGTATCTCTTTGATAATATTTATTTGTTTGGACGAAACATTTTTTACTTTTTCAATAACCAGAGACAATAATACGTTGGGTTGAATTCTCTTTTTTTCAACGTACATTGAAAATAATTTAAAAGTTATAGGTGTTGTATCTGGTTGAAGTTTTGACATTTTACTCCAAATTAATAATATTCCTTTTAGCGTATCTGTATCATTCTTAAAACCAAGTTTGAGGCTGATTTTTTCACCTGTTGCAGCATCTATTGATTTTTCAAGTAAGAAATAATGGTCCACTAATTCTGGGTGAATTAATGAGACAATGGAAAGAAGCGTTTGTATTTTTAATAAATCAAATAATCTATTTATTTTTTTGGGAGATTTTGACCAGAAGTGCAGTTTAAAAAGAAGTACTCTTGGGGAATTTTTAATTATCCGTGATATCATAATTTCCCAATCTATGGGAACTTTTTTGATAGATTCAATGGGAATAGAACCATACGTTAGGTAATAATCAATCAGCTCAAGATCTATTTCCCACAAGGTAATATTGGATATTGTTTTTAGTTTTTTGTCCTTTTCTTTTACTTCCGGAATGACACCTTCCAATGCTTTTTGTATCAAATCTTCTATGTTAATACCCTTATTTACTTTAAATAATAGGGACGATATTAATACGTCTAATAAAATATTTACGTTGCTTTCTAAGATGAAAGTGTTCGATTGAATTAAATATTTATTAATAATGTTTTTTAAAAAAACGGAGTCAATATTTTTAATTTTCATTACCGTATTCAAAAGTAAACCTATTTCTCTTAGAGTGAATATTTCACGAAATAAGGTTTGTAGAAACGAATAATGGGGTATTGATTCTGTGATCTTAATAATAGCATCAGGTCTTTCAGTTAGCGTATCATGAATAAATTGATAATAAGCTTCCTTTGTCGTTTCGTTAAATCCTTGGGGCCACATTCCTGTTTCTACATAGTAGGACAACCATTCAAGTTGAAACGGTTTTTCTTTTATATTTATTCGTTCATTTTCTATGCTTACATTATATATTAGTTGTAAATTATCTATCATTATTTCATAACGGATCATTTCACTGGATATATTCCATATTTTTTTCTCCAGAAATAGTTCGATGATAACGGTTTCTATAGTAGTAGAAGAGATATATTTTTTGGCGAGAACGGTAAGGGATTCATAAAATGCAACCAAACTTTTTTGCGGTTGTAAGTTATCTATGACTCGTATGAAATATAGCGGATCTGTTTTGTCTAATAATTGAAAAATTCTTTTTAGTCTTGTCTGGTTCAACGGAATAGACAGAATGGCTTTTATAAAATGGGCATTTTCTGACTTTAAAGCGTCACTAAACAAATAAATTAGCTCGTTTAGCTCTATATAAGGTTTATTTAACCAAGGTTGAATGACGCCCGTTGTGATATAATGCACGATAAGGTCAGTAAAAAATTGCTGATCTCTCCAAGATGTAGGGGTTGGTAATTGATTTTGGTCAGAGATAAAATAAAGGATTTCAATCTGTAAATTTTCAGGTATATTTTGAATGGTTTGTTCTAATTCTTTCCATTGTAGCAGCCTTTCTTTCTGCAGTTTTTCTAAAATAAAATAGTAATAATCTTCAATCTTCCACGGCTTTTTCCCAAATTGAATTAAAAATAGCATAGCATTTTGCTTTAGCCATAGATTTAATTTGTTTTTAGGCAATTTGACGATATTGTATTGCTGAACCCATTTGTTTATTTTATGTATTCCTTCAATAAAAAGAGGATAAGATTCTCCTGCCATTTTCATTTGTAAAAACTGAATGGCTTCTTCCGATAAACCAGTTACTAAAAGAATGGATAACAACGGGTTAAATCTATTATTTTCAATTTTTGAAAGAATATCTTTTTCTTTTAACCATAGAATTTCAAGGAAAAGGGTTGCTTTGTCGATATCTGCTGGTAAACTGTCGTCTTCAAATAACTTTGCTCCCAATATCTGGATCAACTTCTCCATAGATTCATCTGACTTAAAAATGGGATCTACCGTATCGGAATAGGTTGGACTTTTTTCTATTATAAATGCATAAATCTGTCTTAATTCTTTGATTAATCTACTGGGTATCAATATATCCTTGCCTAAGAGGGGGTACAAGAATGTTTTTACTGGGATTTTTGCTTTTTGTGAAAGTTTTAATATAAATGTTAAAAGCCATTTGTCTGTTTTATTCACATCAGACGGGTTGATTAGGAATAACTGAATGGCAAAAATATAAAAGGCCTCTGTCTGAATATATGAACCGAGGGTGGGGTGAAGAAGCTTGACTTTTTTAAGAAATTCCTCAAACAGCGCCTGATTATTTTTTAACAAACCATGTAAAATATTTCTTAATGCCTCCATATTGAGGTTGTCTAATGGCTTGGAAAGCGTGCCAAATTGCTTTAGTCCCGGCGTTGAAAGATCTATATTTCCTTTTAAGGATTTAACTAATTGATTTCTAAGTTTTGACGATATTGAATCTTTAGTAATGAGCAGACTTTTTTGAAAATCTAAGGTGTTTAACGGTATATTTTTACTTAAAACGGGTGCTATTTCTTGGACAAAGTGATGAAATTCAGGTCTTGTTGTAGATTTTTCTGATAATAGCTGAATAGCAAAAATATAAAAGGCCTCTGACTGAATATATGAACCTAGTTTGGGGTGAACAAACTTGACTTTTTTAAGAAATTCCTCAAACAGCGCCTGATTATTTTTTAACAAACCAAAGAGAATTTTCTTTAGCTCTGATTTATTTGTATTTTTAACTTTGTTGATTTCTTGCTCTTGCAGCTTTAATTTAGTTAGCTTATTGATGGAAAATGCAGGAATATGAGTGATTAAATTTTTTAGTGGCAGGCGATAAATTTTTGCAATATTTTTTAATACTTGCAAGATAATTTCTTCAGATGGATGGGTTTCAGTAAAAGTGTGAAATAAAAATTGAGTATATACGATACTTTTAATACTTAATGGGCTTGAAGAAAACACAAAGAATTTTTGTTGGACTTTCTGTAATGGTTCAATCAGGGAATGAATAGTTTCATCGGCGATTGGGCTTCCGATATGAAGTAATTCCAATAATACATTTTCAGAAAAAAGTAAAGCGGTTTGCTCTTTATTTAAATGAAATTTCCTGTGAATCTTTTTAAGCAATAAAATGGTTTTTTGCTTATTCTGCCGGAGCATTTGCCTTATAAATCGGTCTCGTTCGCGTTTTGATTTATATTTACCAGATATCTGTTCAGGTTTATTTTGGTAAAACATTTCCAGTATCTCTTCATAATCAGTGAAAGAATAAGTGGAAATATTTTGAGGTATTGACAAGGGTTCAAAGTCTTGTTTTAGTAATTTTTTAACTATTTGCTTTAGCGTGGATTGACTTGTAAATTGATTAGGTGATTTTACAATAACCTCATTTATTCTATCTAAAATAGTTTTGTAATCAATACCATACTGCTTGGAAAGCATTAATAATTGCTTTCTAAAAAAGGCAGTTTGGTCAATACTGGTGGCTTTATGAGAGATTAAATAGGTTAATATGAGTTCCTGTATCACCTTTTTAAAGGCTAAATCTTCTTCCTCAACTATTCTTTGCTGCTGATGAATATAGGTTAATTCGGTGGCATATTGTTTGAAAAAAGAGGATGGCCTTGGGCTAAGAATGCCAAAAAGCTGATAAAGTGTATCTTCTTTAAATTGATAAATAATTCTTTTTCTAGTAGATTTTTCTTGTCCTACTTCGAAAACAAGATTTTTTGTTTTCACTGAAGCTTCACGAATATATTTTTTCAACGATTCGTCCGGAATAAAGGTTGGATTTAATCCCCACCAGGGTATTTTTCCATAGGAAATGAAGTATTTTAGTAAAGTAAAATCTCTTTCCTTTAAAGTATATGTCTTTATTTCTGGTGACTTTTCTAAAGTTTCTGACGAAAATGTTTCTTTAAACCATTTATTTAAGGAATTTTTAAATTGAGAAATGAGTTGACTACGTGAGTGCGCCAAAGAAATGTCACCTAAATCCAATTCAATTTTATCTATTTGGATCGTTTGATCTTTAATTTGGTAGGTATCTAAAAGCTCTTGTAAAAATAGGGGAAGTTCGACCTCTGTGATACTTGAAATCATATCAGCTACCTGCTGATAATCTTTTTCCGTAGGAAGTTGAATGTCAAAAGTCAGTGTATCAATAGTATGTTCTTCTTTGCCATTTTTCATGCCTTACTCGTAAGAAAGAATTAGCTGAACTATTTGCAGCGAAAGATTATCCAGGTAGTTAAAGTCAGGATTAGGTTTTTGTTTTTCTTCCAGCCATTTTTGATAAACTGTTTCAAACAGGCTCATTTCTTCAATATCAATAAAAAAGATTTTAAAATTAAAATGGGCGGGTATCAAATGATCTACGGTTTCTTTTAACAAACTTTTGAAATCATCATTTTGAAAACGCGCGGGCCATTTGGGGAATATTAAACTTCCGGCATTTGAAAATTCAAATGCGAGGGGAAACATTGTTGCCGGCGAAGATTGCTGAATAATTTCAAAAGAAGATTCCAGGTCTCGCTGTCCATCTAATATTTCCTGAAATAAATGTATAGCTGCATCCATTTCCTTTTCTGCAACAAATGTTGAGTAAAATTCTTTTTGGATTTTTCCAATAATTTCATTTTTATTGTTATATATAACTACTTGATATTTTGCATTTTGTTCTATTTCTATTAGGCCATAATTTTCTTTTTTTACGCCAATAAACGGATAATCTTCTACTTGATTTTTAAGTTTGACCATATTATTCAAGGTGTTACCGACGATATAAATTTCCCCTTTGGTATCAAATAAATGTAGGGTATATTGAACGGATTCAAGGGGTCTAAGTAAAATGTGTTCTATTAAGTGGAACCCTTCACAGGCTTGATTCAGTGTAATAAATCGCTGAATGGCTTGAGTTAATTTTTCAAGACAGGCATTTTCATCCAAAGATTCAAATATAACAGTTGCCGTAAACGATTGCGGACTTTTATATATTAGATGATAGAGGTAGCCTGGATATTGGCCTGTTCTAATTATATTATAAAATGGGCTGGATATACCATGTAAAAATAAGTCCTGTATTACATTACTTTGAATGGAATAGAAAGATACTTTGTCAGGTTCATAAGCTCTGTCCTTTAGCCTTAATACCTCTAATTTTTCGTTGTTTTCCAGTGTTAATGTATCAAGTATCCACTCATTTTTTAGTGAGTCATTTTTTTGAATATTGGCTTGTTGAAGGAGTGGTTTTACAAATGATCTTGTGCCCTGATTTTTGATATTTAACAATAAACTTAATTTATTTGCTAGGCCAGCATTATTTTGAGTATCCCAGGAGAGAATTTGGTAATTAAAGCCGAGTCCACGGGTGTAGCCGAGAGGTAAAATTTGCTTTAAAAAGCGAATTTTTGCCTGGATCATTTCCAATTCAATTTGATTTTTGGTGGTTAATCCACGCAAATTTTCAAATTTTTTCAATATATCGTCTGGAAAAGTTTCGCCAAAGCGAGCTAATAAATGATCTAAAATTCTGTTGCGCCGGTCAATATATGGATCTATTTCTTGATTGATTTTGCCCAGATTTTCTTTATAAACATCGATATTTTCTTCCTTTAATACCTTTTTAAGTTGAGGGATGTCATAAGGAACTTGATAGAAATAGGTTTGATTCAGCTCTGGATTTATTGAGAACAGTTTTTTTGTATTCACTAATTGTGAAAGATAATTAGCCAGTATTTGCTCAAAGAAAGTTAGGTATGCTTTCAGTTGATATGCCTGCGCTCTCCTTTGTGGAGTGGCTGTTGAAGGCAGTGAACTATCTTTTAGTCCATAGATATCGGGTAATTCATTTTGAATAGAAAAATAGGTTTCAATTTCCTCAGCGGTAAATCGTCCTTGTATAATTTCTTGCGTAGCTATTTTGGGTGTTTTATAGTTTTGTAAACTATCGGCCATTTGAGCATTAAAAAATTGTTGTGTAGTAAGGGAATCCGTTTTATATTGAATATTATTTTTAAGAATAATTAAATAGTTTCCTGCATTTTCGTCTTGAATTAAATTTTTATCTAAAATCGGAAATTCATCATTTTCAAAAGTGATAAGATTTTCATGGCTTCGCACCTCGTTTTTCATTAAAATTAACTCCTCCACAAATTTTACTCCTGGTACTTCAGCGATTAATTCTTTAACCCTTGACAGATAAATTCCTTTTATTGAAGGTTTTAATTCAGCATCTGAAATATAACCAAAAGGAAGAGAGGGACCCTGGAAAACAATATTGGGATCAATGCCATCATTTAATATATCATCGGGGTGTTGAAATCTGATTTCTGGATTTAAAAAATCATTTATTTTTGAAAAAATCTGAGCGAGTAATAATTCTCCAACCACATCAGGGTCTATCTGTATTTTTCCCCGGAGGCTTATTTTTACTCCAGTCATTATGACCACCTTATTAATATCAAAACCAATTAATCTATTGGCATTAAATTCATTTTTAATTTTTGCAATTAACTCCTTTTTTTCATTTTCATTCAGTTCTTTTCCCGATTGGACTAAAATATCGATCAGCCCCTGATAACCAGCGGCATCATCTTTAACTGGATCGACCCAGCAATTTTTTATTTCAGGTATTTTTCCAATGAGTAATTTTCGATAATCATTGATAATTATAGGACTTGATGGGAATAACTTAGAGGGTGGAAATAAAAGATTATCAGATTTTACATGGTCTTTATCATTTTTTATATAAAGTAAATCAGTAATAGGAAATTGGGTTCGGTAAGACAAATCGGTAATGGCGTAGCACAATTGCTCAAGAAAAGTAACCCCGGGGTCGTGATAATTATAATCGGTCCAGGTATTACCTGAAAATTGCTGGGCAAAGGCCATGGCTTTTTCTCTTAACCATTCATAGTCAATGGATTGAATATCATATTTAGCTTTGCTTACCGTTTGTGCTTTTTTCATGGATATTTATTCTGCGTCTGACCAAAGTTGGGTGACATTAAAACGAATAGGGTAAGGTTCAGCGTTTTGATCATTCAAACCATAATGTCTTCTGGTTCTGACCTGTAAAGCGTAATTATTTACTTGCCCAGTCCATCTGAACTGAAGTTGATTTAAAAAGCCACCATAATTTGCAGCTGTTTTTCGGATCGACCATCTTGATAAATAGCCTCCAAAGGTAGCCAATGCCAAAGCATGGGCTATGGCATAACGACCACTTCCTTTTTTTCCACTTATCTGAGCCATAATTTCGAAAGCATTTACACCGTCCAACTCATCAAGGATATTGTGCCATTTGGCATCGCCGGGTACTTGTCCCATTTTGAAAGTACCTTTTCTGGCATCCATTCCAATACAACCTTTTACTTCCAGTTTTGAGGTAGGATTTGAAATACCTATCCCAATATTTCCGCCACCTTTTAAGACCAATCGGTTATCGTTATCCGATTCGTGAAAGGATAAACCTTTAGTATTTCCGTCATTTAAACTGATAAACCAGTCAGGTTTTACCTTTTGAGAATTTTCATAAAAAGAGAGAAGTCTTTTGGAATAGCCCATAGGCGCGATTCTAAATCCATCATCAATGCTTCTTCCAATGCCGTCTTCTACAATATTTATAGAGGAGTCAATTAAGTCAGCAAAATTAGTTTCGGTAGGAACGCTGCCTTTCCTAAAGAAATTTTTCAAGGTTATCCTATTTAGTATAGCCATGACAGATTAAAAATTAAGGGTAAATAAAATGGGTGTTTGATTTTCATAATCTTCCAAAATTTTTGCTTCCAATTTGATTTCTTCACCGACTTCGGGAATATCTGAAGCAATTACCAGGGTATTACCAATTCTAAAATCGGATAAATCAGCTGGGACGGGTGCATAAAATTTGGGTTTATCCAGTATGTCAATATCATTTGAAAAACTAGGTATTAAAACAGACCAAGGAGTTCCACCTTTCAATAAACTATCTGTGGATTCAGTATCTGCTGCAGTATCTTTTAAAAGATATAAACCGTTGTCATTCATCTGTAATTGAATAACGGACAGGCCAGTTAAAAAGGCAACGTAAGGTCTGGATTCTACAAATTGAATAAGAGCAGATTTTTTAATGGACCCACCTAATGAGGCATCAACATTATCATTAAAAAACCAGGGGCAAATAAACTGGAGTAAATCTTTTTGTAATTCTCTAATATATCGACCTGTTGATTTACCGTTAAATATAATTTTAGCCTTTAGCCGGATATATTCATAGCTGGGATTTCTTATCTCCAATTTTAAAAATGGACTCGTATGCTTTCCTAAATAATCTCTTATTTCCTCAATAAGTTCGGGACTTAACTTAGGCTCAAAAAATTGTTTTTCTCCAAAAACTTTTGGAATGGCCACAATAACAATCTCGCCTTTAGATATAAAATTCTCATGTCCGTTATAACCTATACATTTTACCTGATTTAATTCATCAAATCTGTTTAGAAGCATGTGTTCTATATCCCATCGGGTAAGGCAGCGATTTTTATGCCTAATTCTTTCGGCTACTCTGGTGTGAAAAATTGTTTCTAATTCGTGCCCGGAACCGTTATTTGAATCCAGTGGCTGTAAAATATTCAGTATGCCTTCAATAGGTTCAGCCAGTTCACTTATACTAAACGCGGGCAAACTGGTTGGGTGATCTGTTGAATTTTCGTCATAATGGTACGTTGCCGAACCCGCATTAGTGTATATATTGATTATTTCACTATGTAAATCTGCTTTTTGACGAGTTTTGGCCCTAATCCAATAATTATTTCCAGGTAGAATATCACTTTGCTGTGTCATATTGGAAGGTAATTCAAAACTAATAATGCCAGTTACCATTAAATTTCTGGTGCCATCATTTAGAATTCCCTCCGCTTCAAAATCAATCCATTCTTCCCTTGATAAATATTGCCATTTAACCTCCGGGTTGTGACCGATTTCCCATTGTTCACTTCTTTTTGTATGAAATAATAGATGTAATTCCTGGGGAAGTTTTAGATTTTCCAAGCCAATAAATAAATATCCCTCATCTGATAACTCAGGGATAAAATTTTTCTTTTTCGGTTTACCTTCAGTAAAAATATTTTCAATGCCAAAGGGATGCAGATGATAGCATTTTTCTTCCTTCAACGGATTATTTTCGAACAACTTTCTTTCATCAAACTGAAATTTACTGGTTGCTTTGTAGGTGATTTTTACATCAGAGACTATGGGATAAATGGGATTATTTGGAAGAGTCTGTTGAGGTTTATCACCGGAAAGGAGAGAATTTGGCTTTGCATTTTCGGTTACCGTACTTACGAATATTTTAGGATAAAGTTCAAAACCAAAGCCCATGGGGGGATTTGTTAAGGTAAATTTTAGAAATCCAGTTTGTTTATCTTTGTTATATTGAATTATTGATTCATCAGAAAGCAGGTAATTTGGCTGAATTTGAAGTTTCGATATATCAATATCATCAAAGGTAGTATTTTCAGGAACACCTTGATCTGGCTCTATTTTGAATAGGCAAAAGTCTTGTGCCTCGGACTTTTTTATGGGATTAAACTGAAAATTTGACAGGGCGGAAAGACTCACTTTAAACGATTGGGCTTGAATATCTTTTCGGTAACCTTCATAATGAGTGCTGAAATTTCCACCATCTAATGCCATGGGTTGATAGGATAAATTAATGACCACATCTGTTAAATCTTTTGAAAATAATTCGGCACTTCCAATGACAAAATAGGAGCCAATACCTGGAATTGGTCCTAATACTGGAAATGGATTTGAAGAATCAATGGCGCCTAAGTGATTAAAAAAATGTAGATTTTTTAGTTTATCAACCTCAACATTTAATTCAATTTCATTAATACGCATTTTTTCCAAATAAGAATAAGGGTGGGTTGTTAAACCTCCACTCATTAAAATGCGGAGCACCGGGTGTTCCGTATGGTAATTCCCACCATGAATCGCCGTATTATATGGCATAATAACTGAAAACGATTCATTGAGCTCAAAAGTAAGCCTAATAGGATCTTTAGTCCAATCATCAGGCGGTATAATCTGATAAGTATTTGGCGAAATCCAATCATTTTCGCCCGTCAATGATATTGAAAAGGAGTAGGCAAAAACTTCATGAAAAACCTCCTCGGGCTTGATAGCCCTTTTGTTTGCTATATCAACAAGTAAAAAAGTAAGATTATCTATTGATTCTGCAGAAAAATAAAGACATAAAGTAACGCTTCGATGGCCGCCACAAAGCCTTAAAGTTGGAGATGACAATGCAAAGCCAACTTGTAATGCAGACATGGTCTTTTCCTCCTCTGTTAAAAAAAGTTGTTCTGATCCAAGGGAAGCAGTAGGTTCCATCGAGGATAAATCTGAAATTTCTTTACCATATATACCAGAAACTAATCTGAATTGTGAGTAAACATCGATTAACGGATTTCGACTTACGTAAAGGGTTAAAAGTTTAGAAACACTAGCCTGGGTTAATTGTATAGTTTGATCCATTTTGTACTTTTCGGCATGGCCTAAGGCGTTTTGACCCGCATGCAAAAGGGTATTTTGATCTAAAAAAACATCATTATACTCAGGATTCAGAATGGCATATACAAATAAGGTATCTGGTCGGCCATTTTTAGGTTGTTGACCCAGTATTTTCGAATAAAAAAAGTCTAAATGTTTGTGGGTTAATTTATTTAAATCTTCCTTTAAAACGGAATAAAGTTCCAGGAAAGTAAAAAGCAAACCATTGTGCGGCGGGTGGTCATCCTTTTCGGCATAAGATTTATTGAACAACCCTGGAGCTTTAAAATGCAGACCTCTCAATAGGGAAATAATGGGAGGATAGAGTAAAATGACCTCCTTAATGGCATGACTAATCTGTTCTAATTCATTATTTCCATTATGGTAAATGGATATAGGCTCCGTTTCTTCAATTCTCCATATAGATAAAAAGGAGGAATAATCATTTTGCATGGTAATGGGCAAATCGCTGGACATTTTAGCCATATCATAAGCTAAAAGCTTTGAAAGTAGGGTAGTACCCTCAGCTGATATCGCAGTATAAAGTTCATTTTCTATGGTTGTAGATTGAATGCCTTTATTGGTCTCGGAAGCCCTTTTATACCAGGTATTTAATTGTTTTAATAAGTTTAGACAAAAAATAAAAAAGCGTTCATATTGTCCAATTTTTGAAAGAAGTTCATCGTAACCGTCGAAAGAATTTAAGATATTAATTTTTTCTTTTTCAATGTTATCAATGGGAAAGCCAGCAATTTCGGCAAGTAAAAAAGAATCATCCCCTTCGAAAAATGGTTGCCAGGATCCCGTTTCATCCCCTTGCACCGAATAGAATTTTAACAGATGGGCTTGTTGGTGTATAAATCGAAGAAAATCACCGGTAGTGCGCTCATCGGTCAAAAAATACTGACTATGAAGGGCTTTATTTAAGCGATTTTTTCTCGACGAACCCTGATAGGAGGACAATGTATTCAAAGTAGCTATATTTTTTAAGTGATCTTGGTTCCTTCAGCAAAATAATATGGATACACTATGTTATTTCTAACATTGGTACTTTCAATTTCATAATCAATGGCAATATGTAAAATACCTTCCATTATTTTGTCCTTGTTCGCTGATATACTATGTATAAAAATACGCGGTTCATTGATGCGCAGAGCAATGGCTAAATCCTTTAAAATCCAATCGATATTTTTCTCGGTGGACATTTCGAATACATGTTGAAACAGTGGATTACCATATTCTGGTCTCATATCTCGTTCCCCAAGTCTGGTGCCCAGAAAAATATCAATACTTTGTTTGATATCCTCTTCATCACTAACCATCTGAATACCTTTTATTTCCACATGAAAGGTGGGTGGGAAGCTCCATCCGGTGCCAAGAAATGATTTTTCTACAGACATAATTATCCTCCTATTATTACTGTTGGACAACCTAATACAATACTTCCTCCATGAGCACAGGTATCACCCATGCGTGCCGCGGGTTTTCCACCAATAAGCACAGTAGCTGAACCCTTCATGATAGAATCTGGGGGACCTACGCAGATAGCGGAATCACCCATAATCGCAGCGGGTAAAAAAGCAATAAGCACGGTTGGCGAGCCAGGACCAATGATTGGGCCTCCGACATGAGGGACAGGGCCGGTAGTCATTGGGCACACGTGTAAATCAGTAATTCGGGCTGCAAATGGCATAACTTTTTTTTTAGTTTATCATAACAACACCTCCTTTGACAACGGTTTGACCCGAGGCCACAAGTTCTGCCTGGGCAGTTCCTTTGATGGAAGCTTTTATTTGAGCCTCAGCGGCCACATTTAATCCCTTTAGTCCAACATCGCCCCCAGAACAAGCTATATCCACTCCAGTCGTGCCAGAAATGGCGACTTTTTGCCCACTTTTAATGGTAATATTAAAATCACTGGTGATTTCAATGCCGGAGGTCGATGTTTTTATTTTATTCCCATTTAGATCTTCCAGGGTAATTCCTTTATCTTTATCAGAGATAATAAGCGTATTTCCCCCTGGAGTCAATAAGGTGATGATTTTGTCTGTGTCGTCAAATTCCAGTTTCAAAAGAGATTTCGAAATAATCGCCTTTTTAGGATTAGCAGCACTAATGGTTTCAGGAGGCGCATTGGTACTATTGTATAAGCTGCCTAAAACGACAGGGAATCGGGGGTCCTCATTTAAAAAACCAATGACTACCGAAGAGCCAACTTCGGGAATGAAAAAACTTCCTGCACTAGCGGTGGCATAAAGATGACTCAATCGAGCCCAAATACCTAGTCCAGTTTGTTTTAATGTGGGAATGAGCACTTGAATTTTATACTCCCCCGCTGGATCTGCATCAATTTTGGTAACTTTTCCTATATGTAATCCTTTGACAGGATTATAAATTGGCAATTGATTAGGGATTTTTTCACTTTGTAAAAGACTTGGATGTAATCCAAATTGTATTTTAGTAAAATACACACCATCTGCCATGTTGTGTTCTATGCCTGTAACTAAAGTTTCACCATCAAAATGGCTTCCAAAGCCTTCTAAGGTGATAATATCTCCCAAAGAAAAACTATTTAAACCTCTGAAGGTAACGCTTCCTCTAATTCTTTGTATTCTTGATAAAACGAGTAAAGCATCAGCATATACTTTTAATTCAGCAGACAACATCGGTGAATTATAGTTTAAATCTAGGGTGGCTGGGCTGGCAACAGCGCCCAATACTTTTCCTGTTAAATCACCCTGAACGGGGAATCCACTGGGTTCTGACCCCGTTTGGGTCACCGCTGCGTTACTGTATGGATTATAAGTTGCAGATGAAACCCCTTGTAATTGGGTTGACGCATCTATTTCTCCTTCAAAACCTGAAATATTGTCGCCATAGATTAAGGTAGTTTTTGAAAATGCCATCAACGCTGGAACAGGCTTTCCAACGGTTAACTTTCCCTGACTATTGAAAACAACATAGCCATTTGCTTTGGCACGTAATAACAAGAAATCCCAATCGGTCATTTCATGTTGAATAAGAAATGGATGGGTATAGGTGGTGCTTGTTATCGTTTTAGTAACGCCAGTTGCTGAAATGAGCGTAGTAAAAATAGCGCTATCTGTTTTTTTTTCAAATATTTCTGATTTCTTCTGATATGTCATTTGAATGGCATTATCAGCACATTCCAATACAATAAGGTTTTTGTAATAAGCATTTTGATAGCCCGACTTAACAGAAATATTGTGTTTTATAATGATGCCACTAAAAACGACTTCATTAAGCTGGTCAAATCCAAGACTAATTTCAACCTCAGACCCTGGTTTAAAGGCAACTTCTTCACTTTCTGGAAAAAGATGTAAGGAAGTATCTCCCCCAATAATTTCAATCCTTGCTCGCGCTATTTTATTTACCTCTTCACAGGTAGATATTTTGTAAACCATTAAATCATCGGACAACTCTGAACCATTAAAAGTAATGGTGTAAGAGGTGGGTTTGCCAGCAGAATCTAAAGGGGATATTCCAAACATAAGTACTTTTTATTTTTCCAAAGGTGGAAATAATAATTTTTCTCCAAGTTTAAGTCTTCTAAAAGAAGGAAGACCATTTATTTCTGCAATTTTCACATAGTATTTTTTGTCGCTATAAAATTCTTTACAAAGAGCAGGAAGGGTGTCACCAGACTTTATAGTTGGTATTCTCGTTATATCCGGACTTTGATATTTAGATTCTTCGACATCTCTATTGATAAATTCCTCTATGGTGATAGAAATTTCAGCCCTAACAGCACTGCCCGTCGAGTTGAAATAGGTGTATTCAATACCTAATTCGGTAACTACTCCTTTCAAAGAAATGTCTCCCCATACCAAATGAACAAAGGGTGGTGCATGAGTAGAACGCAAAGGATATATAGTAACACCTTTCAATTTTTCAATGGAATCATCTAATCCCATGAAATAACTTATTTCAGAAGGCAACATCCAATACCAATCTCCGTCGGGCACACTTGGAATAACACCTGTTAAATCGAGCGTAAATTTAAAGGACACCGTTTCCTTAAAATAAGTAGGTGATTTTTGTGGAATGGCACCGCCGTTGGCGCTTGCTGGTTCGTCATCCCCTTCATTTTTTCCAAAACTACAAGAAACGCTGCTTGGATTAATCTGAAGTTGATAGGAATCGACACTCCAAAAATATCCCCAAGAGATATCCTCATATGTTTCGAAGGCAGTAATAGAAAGATTGAAAAATGAAAGCATTATAGATTGGTTTGTGCTTTAATTTGTTCCATAACTCTGGAAACTACCTCGTTTATAAGTTCCTCTTTTTCGTAAAACCCTAAAGTATCTTTTGATTTTTTACCCTGGCTTTTGTTGACACCCTGCTTGGGTTTTGAGCCAGCATCAGTATCTTTCACATTGGCTTTGACCACTAATTGTCTAATTTCTACTGGCATAATTCAATATATTCTGGTGTAATAGGAATAACTAAATTCAATAGATTCAAAAGCGTATTTTGAATCCTGCGCGTCAAAGTCACTTATCGTCCATTTTGTCGGATAAGCGTTGTAAAATGCCCAAGCCATTGCAGGAGCGGAAGTGGTTGGTTCAATCAAATATACTATAATGGTTGCCGTTTGAATGCCGCCCATTAACATAGACATAGAACTGGTGCACCAGAGCGTTAATGGTGAAAAACCAGCTACTATACCACGTTCAAGTACGAGGGGAGTATAGTTTATATCTGTCGGCAGATGGTAAGTTGTCATATTTCCAGCACCCGCCTGAACAGCACTCGTATTTCTGGTGGTTGAAATACCAGACACTTTACTAAAATAATTATCGCCAACTAATGGAACGGGAACACCAAAAGCAGTAGTAACAATATTAACTGAAAAGTTATACCCTGGTAGAGGCTGTAATCTTGGATTCGGGACGCCTGCCATTTAATGTATTTTTCAGGTATTAAAAAAAATATATTAAAAAGAAAAACCCCAGGGAGGGAAACCTCCTCTAGGATTTTTATAATATACTTTACCCCATTTTGTTGGGAATGTTATTAAGCGGCTTCAATGGTAATTCCTTCACAAGCAAATACAATAGATTCAATCGCTGCATCACTTGTTTGAGAATTCATATCAGTAGGCGTTATTTTCTTTGGAAATGCACCAGTTACCGTCCATGTCATTTTTGGAGAAGCGTCTTCATCCAATAATTTTATAACTAAGGTAAGCCTCTCATAAGTATTCAACTGAATTTTTATGAGCCAGTCATAGAAAGAATTGTCAGTGGTAAATACTCCTTTTTTGAGGGTAATATCACCATATTTCATTAGACCTGGCATCTTGATCGTTGAGTGAACAGGGCTATTTCCGTGACGATATTCTACTACATCGGTTTCAATATCTAAACCTGAAACTTCCTGAAAAGGAAGATCTGTTTGATCACCTATGTCAACAGAAAAGTAAAATTTTGGTAGAGGCCAATTTTGGTCTTGATCTGCACCAGTGCCTGGCGTTGGAGCTGCCATATAATTAAGTATTTATTGTTAGTTAATTAGGATTATGATTTTTGTTGTTGTTGTTGGAACGTGATGACGATAAATTCTGCCGGACGAACAATCGCTACTTTTACTGTAAGTTTTAACATACCGTCTAAGATATCATTGGCTGTCATTGTTGAACCTAATCCAATTTCAACAGAAAATGCATCGGTTGGCGTACTTCCCGCAAGAAGACCCCCCTGCCACTGGTTATTAAGGAAATTCTCAATGGTTGCCTTAATGGATATCCATGTAGTGGCTGTATTTGGTTCAAAAACGTATCTTTCAGATGCAATTTTAATGCTTTGCTCCAGGAATGTCATCGTCCTTCTCACTGAAATATATCTCCAATCCTGACTATTACCATCCAGGGTTCGTGCTCCCCAGACAATGGTTCCTTTTCCTGTAAAGGATCTGATGGCATTAATTGCTTTACCGTTCAATGGAAGGTTTAACTCTTCTTGTGCTTCATTGGTGATATTAACTACCGGAGATATTACGTTACCAACACTAACATTAGCTGGTGATTTTGCAATATTTATAGAATTATCTACCATGGCATATACGCCAGCCATAGCAGCACTTGGAGGTAATATATTCAAAATTTCGCGCATATCAGCTAATATGCTTTTAAATGTTGGGCTTATTACTTTTAAAGTATCACTTAACAACAAAATTTCTACAGAGGTTGCTGCAGTGGCAATTTTTGCGATTTCCAATTTAATCAATTCTGCCCGGGCATCTCTGACTAATCCAGCAGACACACCATCTACAACTTCTTTAGTTAGTATTTCGATAAGACCATCTTTATTGCTGATATTCGTAAAATCAACATCGCCTGCCTGAACTACTGTTGTTTGCAAGAATGGATAATAAGCTGCACCCCATTGAAGGAAATTGGCGCCTACTCCTTCTCTGAACTTATTTATAATATCTTCGTCGTCAAATGTTCTTTCTTTGTCACCATTAAAAATATCCAAAATAGCAAACCGGTTCTTCATGGTGTAACCACAATGTAACAACATGGCTTGTTGAAGGGAAGCGCAATCTGCTTCTTCAAGTAAAATAGCCTCTGGAATTACCAATAAGGTAGGTTCCATATATTTCAAAAGAGTAACTAGACCTCTTCCGTTAGCAGGATCGTTAAAGTCAATAGCTTTGATTCCACTTCCATAATTTCCTATAGATACCACATAACAATCACCCCCACCATTTGAATAAAAATGACGTAGCGCACTATGCAAAAGATACCTTGTGCCCTGGTCAACCGTCAAGGTGTAACCAGTATTGTCATTTGGCTCAATACTGAATTTTGTTTTTGGTGCACCACCAAACATTTCTTCGTATTCAGCTAATGAGGTAATTCTGGTTGGTACGTTAGTAAGTGGTTTGTTGCCTCTTGCCGCACGTGAAGTGTAACCAATAAACGCGGGTACTGCGGTTGATACTGGAACCACAGACGAAGAAAAAGCACTCTTTTCTTCAATATAGACTCCAGGCGTTGCTAATACTTTTGCCATGCCGTTTTAATTAATTTAATGGTGTTTTTAGAATAATTCCTTAAAACTAATAATTATTTAGTAATAATTATATATCAACCATTTATTTTATATAAAAATAAATTCCTGAACGAAAAACTTATCTTCCTTTTTGTCGTAATGTACCGAGGTGGGATTAGGACATGGTAAACTTTTAATGAGTTGATTTTCAGTATTTTTATTTTTGTTTAGATAAAGACCGAGTATTTTCGTTGGTCTCTCTTTTAGCGGTAAACTATTTTCGGAGATAAATAATAATCCATCTTTTCCATTAGGTAATTTTACCATCCCTTTTGAATTAAATGAAATACTGTCTTTTTGGTTTTTTTCGTAAATGTAAAGATAATCAGCTTCTTCCATGTACCTGCTCGGGCCGTAAATAAAATATTTCCAAAAAACGTTTCTTTCTTTAAATTGAATAGAATGTTTAATAGGTAATAGTTTATTTCTTTGCGCTGAATCGAGACCAAATAGTTCATTTTCTTTATTAATACATAAACTTATTTTACCAATTATTCCCGCTTCGGAGGACTCTCGGCAAATATCAATAGACACTAAATCAGTAGTATGTAATAATTCCCTTCCTGGAATATGCTCAAAATCAATCTGCTGATTTGAACTAAATGGGAGTTCAGTAAAATTTAAAAATTGAGGATTTTTATTTTTCAAGTAAAATGTTAAAGTCAATGCTCCGCCATAACAAAAATGATTGAAGTCTTTATTTGCATCTATTATTAATATAATTTTATTTGTTTCTTGCTTTGTAACCACACCATATTCTCCCAATAACTGTGAGGTTTCCTTACTCATCTCAAATGAAAAATCTCCACATTTGTTATGGATGTAGTACCCATGAAATATAGAAATGGATAAAAGTTCCTGAAATTGAACGGTGTAATTTATTTGCATTAGGATGGCTGCCTTTTATTTAGGTGTAAATAATAAAGGTATAATTTCTTCATTCATTGCATATTGATTGAAATTTAACATTCTAAATTTATATACAATGGAAGGTAAATATTTTCCGCCTAACATACTCCATATATTACTTAAAACAGGAAATTCCAGGTTGATTATTTCTACGGTTATTTTATCTACTTCAGCAGGAAGAGATGGGGTATTTTGCGGGTTAAAAGTATGCTGTCCCTGAAAAAAATAGATTACGGCAGAGAGAAATCTTAATCCTTCCCGATAGTTGTTTTCAGGAAAATTTGCGGCGAATAATACATATAGATTGATATAAATGGATGGGTTTGAGCCACTAAATTGATTATACCCCGTGTTTCTGATGAGTTTTTCTTCTTCGACATTGATCAGTGTAATAGATATTTTGTTTTCAGAGTCCATCGTTGAGGCACCAGAACTATTCCCAATAGAGGTAACTATTACGCGGTCATCCATTTCGCCAAAGGAATTTTTTAAATATTCATTCAATTGGCTTCCAATAATAGGCAGAACGTTTTGTATCATGGTTATGGGTTTCCTGAGGTGGCATCATGTACACCAACTAATTTTAATAATGCTTTAACGACAATTCTAACAATGTAAACACAAATAAACATCACCAGCCACCCAATCATAAAAAGCTGGACGGTAAATACCTTTTCCACTTCGTTTAAACCTGGATTTGCGCTGGTTAATTTTAGCAATCCCAGGAAAACAAATGAAAGGGGAACGGCAAGTACCGAAGCTATAATAAACCACATGAGTTCTTTTAAAATTGTTTTTTTCATAGAGATGGTCAGGGTCTTTTTATATTGATATTTACTTGTAATTTTTGGATAAAGTAAAATACAAACGCACCAAAAAGGAAAGCTATCAAAAGGGAAATTCTTTGATCGGTAAACCAGTTCATCACACTGAGCAAGGGAACTATGAGCAGTGTCATAATAAGCATAAAAAGATATCTGAAGAATTGTTGGCCTAAAATGCCTGTTCTTACACGCCAGTCTGCAAAGGCTATAACCCATCCAATTACCACAGAAAGGGCAAAAAGCAGGTAAGTTAAAGTTAAGATATCTCGGTATCTCATCATAAAACTACCCATTGAAACGGGGAAACCATCGGCTTCATTTATTGGATTGACAACCGCTGTTGTGTCAGTAGTAAATTGGTTGTCAAGTAATTGCCATAAATCTGTATAGCCATTATCGTAGCCCAAAGCCCAAATGCCTACTCCTTTTAGTCCATAGCTCAAGGCTAAATTATACTTTTTCTCTAAGGAGGCTGCATTATCGAACCAACATTCCACCGATGTGCTGTCGCCAAACTCCAGGAAAAAATAATTGGTCATACTAACAAAATCATATTGGGGTGTATAATTTGCTCCGTAAAGATTCATTACTTCCCGATAAGGGATATCCTTGTCATAATAGGTGTCATATACTCCTTTACTATTGATTTTACCTTTCCATTGAGCGCCGTAATAGGGGAGGGCCAAAACGGTTTTACCCATATTCAGCTGATTTTTTGCATAATAATCTAAGGTGCTTTGTAAACTTATCCCATTCCTATTGGTCGTTCTTAAGGGTGATACAGCGCCGGTAATTCCTTTACCTTTATGATAATCATAACCCATAATAACCATTAAATCTACCAATTCGCCTAATTTTACATTGTCAAATGCTTCCCGTGTACTGTATGAAGGTAAGGTTATGGAGAGAAAAACCTTACCTGAAGGCATTTTATTAGAAAGATTTGATCGAAGTAAGGTTACAAAATTGACTAAAGATTCTTTGTGCTTCTCCGGTACATTCTCAAAATTTAAATCGACGCCATCTGCATTTCTCGCAAGGATTAAGCTGGCAATACTATCAGAAAAGGTATTCCATGACGCTGGGTTCGATAAAAATCGGTCATTTTCAGAGACACCATGACTCGCCATGCTTAGCAGCACCCGGGTTCCATGAGCCTTCGCAGAATCGATCATGGAGGTCGTTCTCCACTCTTGCATTTGTGCAGGATTAGTATAAGAACCTGTCTCTGGATCAACGATATAAGCAAAATAGGCAACGGTACTCAATAACGAAAAATCATACGATTCCCAGGCTGATCCCATCCAATGCGGATGCCAGCCAAACACTTCATATTTTTTATTTAATTTTCTGTTCGTTGGACTTTTGATAAAATATATCTGTTGTACGGAATCCCAGTAAAAATTATTAGCTTTTAATTTATTTGGGTTATTTGGATTTAAAAAATCATATAAATAAGCATACCTGTTTAGCATGTTTTGCTGTTCGGGGGTAGCCAGACTTTCTTTCATTTTTTTTTGATCCTCAGAAGATAATTCTTCGTCGCCCATACCCAGCGCCTTTTGAATTTTTGACGCGTCCTTATATATATATCGCAACGTGGATTCGGTCTGTCTGCTACTTCTTTTAGCTTTAAAATAGGCATCTTTTGCCTCACAAGAATAAAACAGAAGACTTAACACGATAAAATAAATGACAAATCTAAAGGGTAGGATTTGCTTGATCATTCTGTATATATTTTAAAATATCGAACCAATTCCGGTATTTTGTTTACAACTTGTTCTGTAAATGGCTTTCCTTCCAGATAAATACTTTTAAAAAAAATGGATTGTTCTACTATTCCATTGGTATTGAGGCAAGCCAAATATAATAATTTTTTGTTGTATTTTGAAGTGGGCTCTATTATCTTACCATAATTTGGACCGTTATTGGGTGCAAAAGTTAAGGTGGATGGAGAATATTTTTCGTTACGGGTCAATTTTAACGCATTAGATTCATTAACAAAGGCACAGGTCAGGCCTTTAGGTTCGGAATTAGGTAGAAAATGAATTTTCCCGGACGCATAATCTGTAAGTGCATCCTTTTCGGCTATCACGGACTTAAATTCAGTGATATTTTTTTGCTGATATCCAATCCAATAAACCCAGCCTTTCCCGTTTTTTGCCTCATTAAAGGGTATAGGAAACATAAAATAAGGTGTTTTTGTAAGATCTAAGGTGGCTCCAATGCTGAATGATTGTTCTGCTAAAGGCAGGTACTGCAATTCTTCCCTGGTGATCATGGCGGTATCGAGGGTAAATAAAGTATCTACAGCCTCCTTAATTACTATTTTCTTTTCCTTTATTAAATTTCGCACAAATAACTTCGTTTTGAGAGGAAAATAATTCCTGTTATTCAGTTTAACGGTTATTTCCCCCGTTTCCATAGCAGGTATTTTTACATAAACCTTTTCTTTTTTTGCCAACTTTAATTTTGAATATACGGGTATTTTTCCGAAAGATACCTCTACAGAACTTAATTTAAAAAAGGATGAATGTTTAATATATATTTGTAATGTATCTCCTTTATTTACTGGATAAGTATATTCCAGTTTATCTTTTTTTGGCACTAATACTTGAACAGTAGCATGAGTAACGGAATCTTTTTTAGGATTTTTAATCATTGACTTAATCTCACTTAAGGTATAATTTAATATTAAAGTATCACCTAATTTTAATTTTTCTTGAAGGCTATCAATAAATGATGTCTTTGGTAGAGATTTATCTTTAATAATGGTAGAAACAGCTTTTTCAGCTTTATCTGTAAGTTTATCGAGTAAATCAGCTTGTTTTATTTGAGCTATACCATTTGTTAAACAAAATAAAAGGCATATAACAAATAGGAATGGTGATATTTTAGAAGTCAATGGTATCATAGTGCTTTCATTATTATTTTTTATTTAAAAGTTGCTTAACCAACTTTTCTTGAAGTTGAGCTAACTGAATGGCTGTTTCTTCTTTTTTTGACCTTTCAGCTGTTGGTTTTTCTTGTTCTTTTTTATAAGAGGCATTCACTTCTTTAGCTCGTTTCAAGGAAGAATCTGGAGGTGATTTTGATTCTTGAATCTGCCCAAAATAAGCCATTTTATATGGGTATTCTTTCCCTTGAAGTAAATGATCATAAGGGCCAATGGGCGCAAATAATTTAGATAAAATAGGGGCAGTTTCTAGGAAAATAAAGAGCAATAAAATTGCAAAAGAAGTATTTCCTGATAGGGCAGACAAAGCCTCCAATCTGGCTAATAATCCTTTGGAAAAATGTTTACTTAGCTCCTGGTTTTCTTCATTTTTTTCGTCGTTCAACTTTGCTTTTTCTTTAGACAATAAAGATAATCTGGTATTTATTTTAGATTCAATGATCTGATGTTCTTTTGTGTACGATTCATATTTCTGTTGTTTTCTTACACATTCACTGCCTCTGCCTGAATTACCTGTGCCACAGGTGCCATCACATTCGCATTTATATTGAGCATAATATGATTCTTTTAATTGGAAACTTTTATTTAATTCAGCTTGGTATTTATTTTCATTACGTTCAATTTGTCTGAATTTTAGTTCATATTGCTCATCTATAAGAAGGGCTTTTTCTCTTTTTATCTCTAATAATTTAAAATCTATTTCTGATTGGAATAATTTTAATTCAAGTGGTTTAGAAATAACCAAAGCAATAAAAACAGCCATTAATATTCTCGGCAATGCTTGTAAAAATTCAGCTAAGGGCCTTCCTTTTTTGCGGAAACTGGAGACTAAAAAACGGTCCAAATTAAAAATCAATGCGGCCCAGAGTAATGATAAAAAAACAGAGGATAAAACTTGTTCTAAAATAAGATAAAATGCAAAATAGGCCGACAGACCTGCCATTAAAGTGGTAAAATATACACTGGCACCAATGCCTGCATATTTTATTTTTTCCGATTCCGGACATTCTGCCATAATGTCCTTACTGACGCCTGCAGCAAAATGAAATATTCTGGACATTTAAAAAAAATTCAATAATCTAAATAAAATAAAGGTATCAATTATTAATCAAAAAAGTAGTGTTCTTCTTTTAAAGAAGCTGAAAATTGAACGTGCAGCTTTTTCTGTTTTAGGCATTTCTTCCTTTATATCTTCTTCTAAAATATAAAAATGAAGATCTATATTTTTTATATCAAATACCGTTTTCCATTTAAAATGTAACGATGTATTTTCGTTACATTGCATATCTCTGAAGCCATTTGATGGTATTTCTCCCCAGGTATCTTCATTTAAAATACCCATTTGTTCAGCCTCCCAATATAGTCGAAGGGTACAAGCTGGAGGAATAGCAAAGTGAAATGGAATGTCAGGATGGCCGCTCAAGGGAATAAATTCCTGCGAAGGGTCTGTGGCTATAAAAACAGAAAAGGTTAATCCTAAAGAGGTTAAAGCCTTGATAAAAATTCTTTTTTCCGTTATTATATTGTCATTTTTAGCCTGGATGCTAAACAAACAATCGTTGTTTATCTGTATTTCCATACTCCCTTTTAGGGGTAATTCTATTTTTTGGGGATATAAAATGACCGATTGAGCTTTTTCAACTTCCCAAAATATTTGTGCTTTTTCTCCTTTTTTAACCCACTCCTGGGAAGCATAACCTACTATCTCCGGACTACCGCTTTGATGGACTAACCGTTTTGCTTTTTCTTTAATCTGATGGTATATAGCCTCATCTCGCCTTAAATGGGCTTGAATATCAGTGTCATTGTGGTAATCAACCCCATTTGAATTCAGAGCAATTCGTTTATCTATATGAACGAAACAGGCGACATCCTGTTCAGCGTCTTCTGTACAATATAGTTCACCACCTGCAGCGGACATGCGCATGAGGGTGTTTGTTGTTTTAATTGATTTATTCCCATTTTCCATAATAACGATGAATTCAACAAAGATTCCCTTGCTTTGAAGGTTATAAATGTTTGTTGAAATTTCTTCCAGTACCGCATAAGGGATTATACCGACAATATGAAATTGGCAAGAACGTAAGGCTATCTTTATTTTATTGTTATAAACTTCGAGCATAATTATGAATGCTTTCCTAACTAAAGGGTTAGAAATGGAAATTTACTTATTTTTTTTCGTTAGTTTTAATTATTGTGATGAAGTAATATTAAATTGTTGTTTTTTTAAATAAAATCTAAATATGGCATTAATAGGCAATTCACTTAAACCTTTTCCTGGTTGCAGATCATTTTATGAATCTGAACAATCTTCTTTTTATGGAAGAATGAAACAAGTGGATGATGTTCTTTTATTATTACATAAACACAAATTTATAGCCTTAACAGGTCAGATTGGTTCAGGAAAGTCTTCGTTTTTACAATCTGGCCTCATTCCGGCCCTAAAAAAGGGCCATAACGGTCTTGCCGGGAAGGAATGGGTGATATGTAATACCAGACCAGGATTGGCTCCCATTAAAAATCTTGCCCACGCCTTATCAGAAAATAATTTGTTAAACCCCTCCATTAAATCCACACCAGAGCAACGTTTATGGGTAGAGAAGAACCTAAAAGAGGGTATTTCGGGACTAGAATCTATATATCGTCGGTCAGAAATTTTTGGAAAGAAAAATCTAATTATCATTATCGATCAGTTTGAAGATTTGTTTTTGCATACCGATCGGTTTAATAATGCCGCTGTTCTTAACGAAGAAACCAATCAATATATTAATGCCATTACGGGGGCTAATTTTGCAGAAGATATTGCTGTATATGTCGTTATTGCTTTGGGGGCAGAAAATATTATTGACATCTCTCCTTACCGACGTTTACAAGACTTGATGAACCAAGGTCAATATCTATTACCACGAATAAATGGTATCGATGTAAAACGTTTGATCCTCAATCCGTTGTCAGGCACAAACTTGAGTATTAGCCCGGAATCAATGGACTCCCTTCTTGCTCAGTTTGGTTCCGATATGCGCCTCTTACCAAATCTTCAGTTCCTAATGTTTAAAATCTGGACGACTTTTCAGCATTCTGCCGATGGGGAAATAGTCATTCAACCATTAGATTTGGCTGAAGTGGGAAATTTGCAACATTGTTTTGCTGTACATTTGGAAAATCATTACGACAGCCTTGATACAAGGCAAAAGCTTGTTTTTGAAAAATTGTTTAAAGCCATGCTGTCCGATGATTCTCTTGGCAAGCTTACTCAGCCCAAGACATTAACTCATTTAAGTTCTATCTGTGAGGCTTCTGTAGATGAAATTTCGTATTTATTAAATGATATTTTTGAAGGTGAACGTAATTTTTTGGATATTTTACCCCCCGATGTATCTCTGTTACAAGGAAATTCTACAAAAATCTACCACAGGAATAGTCTTATTTTTTTGAAAAATGAAAATATATTTATACACTGGGATAGATTTAGAACCTGGCTTGAAGAGGAAAAGGAATCCAGAGATATTTATAGAGGTCTTATTACCGATCAATTAAGGTATGATGAAGGCAAAACATCTTTGCTCAGACCTCCCGATCTTGATTTTATCTGGCAATGGTATCAACATATTCAACCTACAAAAATTTGGGGTGAATTTCTTGTTCCTGGATATCAGAACGCGATCGATTATCTTATTTTAAGCCATTCTACCTATAAAAATGAAATGGTTTTAAAGGAAAATGCCAGAAAAAATGAAATAAAAAGGTATCGACGCAATATGTTGATTGGTGTTATTCTTGCATTGGTAATTCTTGCGGTGGTGTCTTCCTTATATTTAAAAGCCGTCGAGGAAAGAAAAGAAACAGAAAGGGCGAATGCAAATTTAGCTAAGGAGAAAAAGCGAATTGATAAACTAAATTCGTCTTTGCAAGAGACACAGGATAGTCTGAATGGAACAATAGTTCAAAGAAATAAGGTTGTCAGCGAATTATTGACTAAGGAAAAAACCATTAAAATTCAAAATGTTGATTTAATTCGTAAAGGGTCTCAGTTAGAAAAATCTGCAAGCACAATTAAAACGCAAAATCAATCACTTATAACTAAAATTAAGGAAACCGAAGTAGCAAAATCTAAAGCGGAAGCAGCAAGGGAAAAGGAAATAATTGCCACCAATAAGGCAACAGATCGGGAAAAATTTAGCAATATCAAAAATGATCTTTTTGTACTTACCGGCGAAATGGCAGCCTCTGAAAATCCATTGGAACTCATTGCAAAATTAAATACTGTAGTTACTAATTACGAGGCGTTTTCTCTTAAAGTTGAAGGCGTTGTATTACCTAATAACAGCCTTTTCAAATTATTAAATCTGGCTTCCAGGAAATTAGAAGTAAAGAAAAATATAACGTCTCAATTAATAAAATCTAATGCCGGACTTAGATCCGTTGTAGTCAATAACGGCGGTTTCCTATGTGCTGGTGATGAAGGCAAAATGTTTAAAAATACCCAGCAAAATGTGTCAGGTATAGGGCAACGTGTAAGAACCATTTTGCCTTTAAAAGGAGAAAGTGGAACCTTACTGGGTGCGTTCGATGGCGCCGTGTATGCTATCTATCCAGGTAAGTCTCCTTTAAAGATTGTCAGTTCTTCCTCGGTAAAGCCCGTAGTTTCTCTGCTGAATTCTTTTCAAAATGGAACCTATTTATTGGCCGGGCAAAATGAATTAACGCTCTTTTCTTTGGAAAAAGGAGTGCTTGCAAAATCTTTATTAAAAGATGATTTACTGGCTATTTTTCCAATAAATGGTCGGAGTGAGTTTTTGATATCAACTCGTAAAGGACTTTACACATGGAAGCCAGGGGACGAAGTTAATCAGTTACTTTCCATAGGAAAAGGCGAGTTCGCTTACCCTGTTTCTGCTATTGAAATTTCAGAAAATATGGTGTCCCTTGGATTTAAAAATGGGAAAATCCTTCTCTTTCCTTTAAATGCTTTCCTGCAGAATCCTGAAATATTTCCTTCTCAAAAATTTGTATATCACAATGCTGAAATTACAAAAATGAAGTTGTTTAAAGGAAACCTTTTTTCTGCTAGTTTGGACAAATCAGTTCAATTCGTAGATCTTTCTTTACCAAATCCTAACTCTTTCGTAGTTAAATTGGTTGAAAATAATAGTTGGATTTGGGATATATCTATTCAGGAAAATAAAAATGGAGTAGATTATTTGCTTTGCGCAGATGAAAATGGATCACTGAAAAAATATTTCATTACAGCAGATGTTCATTTAAATTATATTAATGATTTAGCAAAAAGTAATTAAGGAACGCTCTAAAATTAACAAATAACTATGATGGCACTTAAAAAAATTATTTTTTTCTTTTCTACCCTCTACCTGGTTCAAATAGGTTTTGTACAAGCGCAGACCACACAAAAACCTGTCATTCATGGTAAACACTGGATGGCCATTACGGGTAAACCTTTAGCTGCAACGGCTGGAGCAACGGTTTTTCAACAAGGGGGAAATGCCGTGGATGCTGCTTGTGCCATGCTTGCCGCAACAGCTACCATGTGGGATGTTCTAAGTTGGGGTGGAGAAACACAAGCCCTAATTTATAATCCACATACTGGTAAGGTGATGGGCGTTAATGCTTTAGGTGTTGCACCGACGGGTGCCACTCCCGCATTTTACAAGTCGAAAGGTTATGATATCCCTCCCGCTTATGGTCCACTCGCAGCCGTTACCCCAGGCACTCCAGGTGGATTATTTACTATGTTGAGCGAATTTGGTACCATGTCTTTGGCACAAGTGTTGAAACCAGCCATGCAAATGGCTGAAGGTTATCCCATGGAAACTTCTACCGCTGATATGATTGAAAAAAATAAGGGGAGAATTAAAAACTGGCCTTATTCAAAAAAGATTTTTCTTCCTCATTTGAATGAAAACAGGGAAGCACCTGAGGGTGGGGAGATTTTTGTTCAAAAAGATCTTTTTCAAATGCTCTCAAAATTGGTAGATGCTGAATCTTCTGCATTAAAACAGGGGAAATCGAGAAAGGAAGCTATTCAGGCTGCTTATGATAGATTTTATCGAGGCGATATTGCCGTGGAATTCGTAAGAGGCGTGCAAGAACAAGGTGGATTGATAACTTTAGAGGACCTTGCAAAATGGAAAGTAAAACTGGAAGAACCCGTTTCTGTAAATTATAGAGGTATTGATGTTTATAAATTAACTACCTGGACTCAGGGGCCTGTTATGCTCCAGGCCCTGAACATTCTGGAAAATTTCGACTTGAAATCTATGGGTTATAATTCCTCCAGATATATTCATACGATCTGTCAGGCCATGCATCTCGCTTTCGCTGACAGAGATTTTTATTATGGCGATCCTGATTTTTTACCATCGGAACCTATCAATGGATTACTTTCAAAAGCTTATGCAAAGGAAAGAGCGAAAAGCATTCAATATGAACGAAATGATACTCTGACAGGTCCGGGTGATCCATATCCTTTTGAACAAAAAGTTAATCCGTTTAAGTCTTTACTGGAAAAATATAAAAATTCGCATTCTTCTTTAATGTCGGAGGAACATAGGGAGGGATTTTTTGCCGGAACAACGTCTATTGAAACGGCCGATGCTGAGGGCTGGGTGGTCAGTGTTACCCCAAGTGGTGGTTGGATTCCCGCCTGCGTTGCAGGAAATACAGGAATTGGATTAAGCCAGAGAATGCAGGCTTTTGTGTTAGATGTTGCTGATAATCCGTTTAATGTGTTAGAACCCGGTAAGCGTCCCCGCGTTACCCTTACGCCAACCCTGGCCTTGCGTAATAATATTCCTTTTGTTTCTTTTGCCGTTCAGGGCGGTGATTCTCAAGACCAAAACCTATTGCAGTTTTTCTTGAATATGGTAGAGTTTGACATGAATGTTCAAGAGGCTTGTGAAGCGCCTAATGTTAATTCTTTTCAAATGAAAAGTTCTTTCGATAAACATCTTTCGGAACCAGGGCGCTTGTTAGTTAACGAACAAACGCCTGACTGGACAAGAAGGGAACTCAAAAAACTGGGTTACTTGCTGGAGTTTGATAGAAAAACCTCAGGCCCAATTAATGCCATTTATTTTGATCATAAACATGGTTCCTTCTGGGGTGGAAGCAGTCATTTTGGAGAAGATTACGGCATTGGCTGGTAAAAAGACTTAGCACCGAAGGGATTCTTATTTTTCTTCGGTGCTAACCTCCATCGTTAAGGTATCTATTTTATACCCACCCAAATCAAAATAAACCTTAGGCATTCGCTGCTGTATTTCAGCTATGGCTTCCATTTTAACTTCGCTTTGATATAAATAAACGGATTTTAAATGGGGTAATGAACCTAAAGCACGTAATCCTTTTTCAGTGATGCCCGTTCCCACTAAATTTAAATATCTTAGTTCATTGGCATTCTTTAATAAGGCTATGCCCTCATCTGTAATCAATGTGTTATCCAGATAAAGTTTGGAGAGGTTAGGTAATGCACTTATCCATTTCAGGCTTTTATCGGAAATTCTGGTACCACTCAGTCTGATAGAAGCAATATTTTTTTCTAATCCTTTAAATAGTTCCCCATCTTTGTCGCTAAAATCAGAAATAGCCTGGCAATTTATCTGAAGGAGCGGATGACCACTGGCTAAAGGTAACACCACTATACCCCGGTCTCTTAACGGAGTTAGCACGCTTTCTGACACAGTAACTAAGTCAGGGACAGAGGGCCAATCAGCTGTTTTAGCTAAATTTTTTTCTTCCAATGAAGATGAAACGACCTCTTCCGTTAACTGTAAGTCTTTAAGTAATAACTTAGGGCTTGCACCCAAGGATAACCATTTTTCAATGATAACTATTTCCTTTTCAGTAAGTTGTGTTTTTCCTTTTGGGGGCATGTGCTGCTTATCAGACAGAGGGAGCTTCATCCTATGCGACATTAAGGCTATTTTGCCCTCCTCGTTGCCATGATAAAATCCGTTTTTACCTCCTTTTAATACCTGTTCAATTTGGTCTAATTTTAACTTACCTTTTTGTTTTGTTTTTCCATGACATGACACACATTTTTCTTCAAAAATGGGG